>CAZQQN010000001.1:0-154800 GCA_964595485.1 uncultured Sphingobacteriales bacterium
TGTGCCTGCTTTGGGAGCAGGAGGTCGCTGGTTCGAATCCAGCCACCCCGACTTTAAGTCATGAAAGGGTTTCAGCCTTCCAGGTTGAAGCCCTTTTTTGTGTTTGGGTTACAAATGGGGTTCCATGTTTTTACCCTAAAGTCTCTTTCCTTAATTCTCTGTTTTACTTCTTCACCTCATTCCCTTACCGGAAACCGTTACCGTTTCCGCACCTCAATCCTATGCTTATTCAAATCTTTTCATAAACCTGGCAGAACCGGACAAAACCCGACAAAAAAAACGGCCTGAACAAATTCATCCAATTTTAATAGATTTAGAATTCCCTTACTTTGCTTATGAAATGGCTTTCAACTTTCTTTCTGTGCTTATATCCGATTTTTCCTTGTTACAAGACAAACCTAATCTTAATGCAGATGAACTTTCAAGCCTTGCTAAGCAGGATAATAAAGGAAATTCAAGTTTAGAGCTTCAGTTAGCTGCCTCATCGTTAGATAATTATTGCAGTAAAATAAATACGGGCCAAAACTTGCAAATTGGAGGCTTAATTGGAGGCAGCTTCTATTTCATTTTCAAATAGTGCTACGCCCGGCTACATTATTAGGGGGTTCGGAGGAGGATTAAGCCTTAAAGGCATGATCATATCAATTTCGGGGGACAAATACATGGAAAAAGCAAGTAAACATTTAAATAATGCTGGTAAGGAACTTGAACCCCAATGACCAAGTAAAATCCCTGGCCGGTTTACAAGTGATTTCGTGGTTTTAGTTTTGGTTGTTACACCATGTGAATTTTCAAATAATAAGAGATGACAAAAAACCCGTTTCCAATTTCCCATGAATAAGCTCCTTATTATGCCATACTTTTGCTTTTTTGAATCATTCATAAAAATTTTTGCCCAAAAGCTTTTCAAACGGTTTTTGGTTACCATTTATTGACCTTTCACTGGTTCAGATTAAGCTACTAAATAGGGAAGCTTATAATCTTGGGGAAATGAATTAGCCTCTTCATAAAAATTTATTGAAAAGAATTTCCTCCGATTAAAAATTTATTCTTTGCAATGTAGCCATAACAGACTTAAACCCCTTTTTCATAAATTGGCAATTAAAACCTATAACTTTTTCATCTGTTAAAAATTTTTGTAATTTTTAACCTTTAATTAAACAATGATTTTATGGGACAGGTTGCCTTTTTGAAGAAAGTTGGCTTTTTTATTCTAATAAATATTCTGCCGGCATTAACATTTTCACAACCCGAAAACCTGGGTTTTGAAGCATGGACAACAAGTCCTCAGAACACAACTGATCCGGATAGTGCTTGGGTGTCGATAGATCCTGCCTTTGTTAATACCAATAACATTAACCCTAAAACCGAAACGGTACAGCAGCTCACCTCCAATGTAGGAAAAGGCCTTTATTCTGCCAGGGTAAAAGTTTCTGAAGATGTCAATCAGTCATTTAACCTGGATGGTCGTTTGGTTCAGTTGGTACCTTTTACAAGGAGACCAGATTCTTTCAGCTTTATGCATAAAGCTAATATGGCGGGAAGTGACTATGGCGTCATACTATTCCAATTAACCAAATATGACCCCAATTTAGACTCCTCTTTAATTGTAGGAAGTGGTGTTGAATATGTCTTTAGGTCTACCAATGGATGGGAAACTGTGAGTGAAGGATATAATTATCAAAAAAGTATAGCCCCTGATACCCTTATAATGGCTATATGGGCCGACTACTCAGGGAACCAGCTTACTGACGGAACATTGGGAACCTATGTCGATGTCGATGCTATGAACCCAGCCATTGGTTGCAAGGTAAATGCCGGGGTGGGTGATACGATTAAGGTTTGTAAATCCAGTAGTGCTGTCAAACTTTTTCCGAAACTTAAGAAAAAGCCCGAGTCAGGAGGAAAATGGTTTGATAAAAATAATTCCGGGGGGCTTAACAATGGGCGATTTAACCCCTCATTGGCTCAGGCAGGGAAAGCTTATAACTTTGAATATGTCGTTACTGATCGCTTTTGTGAGTCTGATACCGCTACTGTCAGAATATACATACCAAAAAATCCATCCCCATCCACAGCTAAAAATGCCGGCGCATGTTCAAATGATTCTGTAGTTAGTCTTTGGAATTTTGGTTCCCCTAACATTATTGCCGGGGGTTCCTGGAATGACCCATTTAACAGTGGTATTTTAAAAGATAGTGTAATCAAGCCTTATCAATTAAAACCTTCCCAAATCGATTCAACATTCAAATATGTTTTAAAGGCCAGCAATCAATGTGGTACTGGTAGGGATACGCTTTCGATAAAGATTAATCCAGCCCCGGATGCTGGTAAGGATACAATGGTTTCAATTTGTGGTTCTGAAGATAGCGTTAAACTTTTCAATCAATTAAGTGGCAATCCTGATTCTGGCGGTAAATGGTATGATAAGTATAAAACAGGCGCTATAGGGAATGGGATTTTTGATGCCAGCCAGGTTAAAAATAAACAAAAGGACACAGTGGAATATTTCAAAGGCATACTTGGTTGCGAAGCGGATACCGCTGAACTGGTGCTGGATGTTAAACCTGGAATAAACCCGGGTGAGGATACTACTGTTAAAGTGTGCCGGGATAATACGGGATTTGACCTGAACAGTGCATTATCACAAGATGCTCAAAGCGGGGGTGCTTGGAATGATATGGATACAAGCGGAATCTTGAGTGGAGGTGTAATTGATCCCTCAAGTCTACCAGCTGCTGGTTTGGATCAAGTTTATCGGTTTGGTTATGAGGTTAGTAGTAAAATTTGCGGTACTGAAAAAGCCATCATTCATGTTGAGATAAATGATTTTTCTAATGCAGGGATTGGCGATACGGTTGATGC
The DNA here is from genome assembly GCA_964595485.1 of uncultured Sphingobacteriales bacterium. Taxonomy (GTDB): domain Bacteria; phylum Bacteroidota; class Bacteroidia; order CAILMK01; family CAYYUA01; genus CAZQQN01. Next base: position 2,866 of record CAZQQN010000001.1, read on the forward strand.
CTGTCAATCACGTAGGGATATTGATTTACTGGAAAAACTTTCAGGTAATCCTGATACGGGTGGTACGTGGTATGATGATGATAATACTGGAGGTTTACAAAATGGGGAATTTGATGGAACACAGGTACAGGTTGGTCAAAAGTATCAATTCCGCTACATAAGGAACAATGGAGGATGTGAGCCTGACACATCTGTATTAACCCTTTCAATGCAAGATGGTCCGCAGCCGGGTCTGGATAGCCAGGTTTTCATTTGCAGGGACCGAAATAACGTCAATTTAAGCAACTTCCTCTCTCAAGACGCTGATGCCGGTGGAAATTGGATAGATCTGGACAGTTCTGGTATTCTTAATGGCAATGCTATTAAGCCTACTAACCTGCAGACCAATGAGGTAGCTCAAACCTATGATTTTGCTTATGAATTAAGCAATAATATTTGCGATACTTTAAGAGCTGTGATAAGCACCACGATCAATGATTTTCCGGAAGCTGGGTCAGATGCTTCCACAGAAGTTTGTCAGGACAACAATGCCCTTAAACTCTTTGATGAGCTAGCAGGAAATCCTGATACCACAGGAAAATGGTCCAGTACTAAAGCTGGCAATGCCATCGATAGTGGTTATTTCAATGCCACTGCTTTACAGCCAGGAAAAGCTTATTCGGTCTTCTATGCAGTTAATGATGAGGCTTGTGAAACGGATTCTTCAGAGTTGGAACTGAATGTAAAAGAATTGCCCAATCCAGGTAAAGATACTGCCATAAAAGTAATTAGTAACAATCAATCCGTTAATTTATGGGAAAATATGGGGGGTAATCCTGACTCCGGTGGTAATTGGAAAGATATAGATGGTACAGGCGCATTGAATGATCAAATTTTTAATGCCTCAGCCGTAGATACCGGTAATCAATATGACTTTCGGTACACAGCTACTTCCAATGTTTGTCCTGATAGTGCAGCTTTAATAGCGGTTAATGTAGAAAAAGCGAGTGGCTTAAGGAGCCAAATAAGGGAGAATTTAAATGTTTATCCCAATCCCGCTGTTAACAAAGTTTACGTTCAAAATAGCAATGATTTAAAATTACAAAAGGTTACCTTACGCACGATGGCCGGAAAAATGGTTAAAACCTCTCAGAAGGAGCCAGTTAATTTGATGAATGTTAAGCCCGGTCCTTACATAGTTACTATTCATTTGCCTGATGAAAAGAAGGTTAGAAAGCAAATTATCAAAATAAAACAGTAATAATTTGTTGGCTTAAAAGCATTCAGGATTTTATTTATCAGCCCTTAAAAAATTGGTATCAATATGAGTTACTTTGATTCAATCTTTAAAAGCGTTATAGTAAGCTGTTTTTTAATAGCACCGTTGGCCCTCTTTTCTCAACCAGCAAACCTTGGTTTTGAAGCCTGGATAACAAGTGCTCAAAATACGACTGATCCCGATAGCAATTGGGTATCATTTGATCCCGATTTTGTTGGACCTTTGAATAACCTAAACTTAGTATCAGAAACTGACCAAAGGATATCTAACAATGTTGGGCAAGGGAATTATTCTGCCCGAGTGCAAGTATCTGAAGCCACTAATTACAATGGTACTCTTGATGGTCGCTTATTCCAGGGAGAGCCTTTTACTAAAAGACCTGACTCTTTCTCATATTTATACAATTCAACAGTAGCTGGCTCTGATACAAGTTTGGTGCTATTCCAATTATCCAAATACGATCCTGTGAATGATTCAACACTTTTAATAGGTCAGGGATTTGATTTTATCACCAATTCTACAAGTGGTTGGCAAAAGCAAAAAGGCGAGTATATATACCAATCAAGTTTGACACCAGACACTTTAATTATGGCGATTTATGCCGATTTCTCCGGTATCGTATTCGAGGACGGTACGTTAGGCACACAAATAGATGTGGACGCATTGAATCCTACAATTGGCTGTAAAGCAAATGCTGGCAAGGGCGATACGGTAACGGTTTGTGAAAACACAAATAAAGTCGGATTATCCCTGAAGATTGGGGGAAATCCTGCACTAAGTGGCAAATGGATAGATCAAAGTGGTACAGGGGCGTTAAAAAATGGGATCTTTGATGCTACCCAGGTTAAACCCGGTAAATACTACAAATTTGATTACGTGGTAACAAATCGCTATTGTGAAACTGATACAGCTACCATAACAGCTTATGTGGAAAAAGATCCAAAACCTTCTGCTTCTGGAGCTCCTGTTAAATGCATCAGTGATTCAACATTGAACCTATGGGATTATGCTTCTGCTAATGACCGATCCATGGTAACCTGGACTGATCCGGACAGTACTGGTATCTTGAAAGATAGTCTTTTGGCGATTCATCAGCTAAAAGCTTCAGCAGGAGATGCTACTTATCATTATGTCTTAAAGTCCAACACCAAATGTAGCACGAAAGATACGGTTGCTGTGACTATAAATTCTCCTTTAGGAGGTGGAAAGGATACTACGGCTTTAATATGTGGGTCTAATGATAGTTTATCCCTTTTTGACCAATTAACCCAAGAAGCTGATACGGGGGGCACTTGGTTTGATAAAAATAACACTGGTGCTCTAACGAATGGGTTTTTTGATGCTACCCAGGTAAAAAGTAACAAACAATACAGGTTTGATTATACGAAGTATAAAGCAGGTTGCGGCATTGATACAACTGAATTAACCCTTGATGTTAAGCCTCAGCTCAAGCCAGGTCGTGATACGGCAGTAAATGTATGTCGTCTTAATCAAAAAGTTGCATTGAATCAATATCTATCTCAGAATACCCAAGCGGGTGGAATTTGGAAAGATACTGATGGAAGCGGCATACTTTCTACTAGTTTCATAAAACCTTCTAAATTATCCTCATCCATGGTAGGTGCTACTTATCGTTATAGTTATGTGGTGGAAAATAAGGCTTGCGGTCTTGATTCTGCTACTATTAACGTTAATGTCAATAAGCTTCCTAACTCAGGATCAGATACAACTGTTACTGTGTGTGAAAATAATCAAAAAATAACCTTGTTGTCTAGATTCTCTGGAAATCCTGATACTGGAGGCACTTGGTTAGATAAAGATAATACTGGAGCCTTACAGAATGGAAAGTTTGATGCGACCCAAGTCACCGCTGGTCAACAGTACGAATTATTATACATCAAAGAAAATAGGGCATGCTCTGACTCTGCATTGCTAACCTTGTCTATAAAGGCCGCACCAGACCCTGGTAGTGATAATCAGGTCTTTGTTTGCAAATACCAATCGAGCGTTAGCTTGAATAATTTCCTTTCATCAAATGCTGATGCCGGTGGAAATTGGAAAGATTTAGATAATAGCGGCATTTTAAATGGCGACAATATTGAGCCTAATGCCCTTTCAGACAATGATTTAGGTAAAAGTTTTGATTTTTTATATGAATTAAGTAGCCCAATATGCGATACCTTTAGGGCTGTGATAAGCGTCACCGCTATTGACACACCTAATGCTGGTGTAGGCGGCTCTGTTAAGATTTGTCAGGACAATAAGGCTCTTAACCTTTTTAATGAGCTTAGTGGTAATCCTGATACCTCTGGAAGTTGGTTTATGAGCAGCGGTGGCCAGATGTTTGATAGCGGTTACTTTGATGCTTCTTCTGTACAAGCTGATAAGTCCTATGAAGTTTTTTATCGTGTTCCGGGAAAAGGATGTGAACCAGATTCCGCAAAGCTAAAAGTAAAAGTGGATAAGCTCCCTAATCCAGGCAAAGACACAACATCCTCTGTCAGTAATGATTTGTCCGTTAATTTATTGAATTACATGGGAGGTAACCCTGATTCAGGCGGCACCTGGGCTGATTTGGATGGAACAGGTGCACTGAATGGGCAAACTTTTGATGCTTCAGCTGTTGATAAGGGTGAATCATACGATTTTCGATATACTGTCTCTTCAAGTATTTGTAACCAAGATAGCGCTGCTAAACTTACAGTACAAGTCAAGGAAGCTAGCGGCCTTGATCGCAATATTGCTGATAATATAAGAATCTATCCCAACCCTGCTTTAGAGGAAATTAAGATTAAAACCAACAACCAATATAACATTCAAAAAGTTACCCTTAGCAATATGAATGGCAAACTTCTGATGAAGACTGGTGAAAGTCAGATGGAATTGACGAATATTGAGGCTGGCTTTTATTTGTTAACGGTTTATTTAGAAAATGATAGAAAGGTCAGGAAGCAAATTATCAAGGCTCCAGCAAATAATTAACAGTAGGATTTGAGGTGGTTAAAATCATTTTCACAGTTATAGTGATATTTTTACCCTTGTATTCACTTTTAAATGACCAACGAACTCGATAATGTAATGGAAAATGATGGTGGGTTGGTGCTACTTGTTTCTGTCTTTTCGCGCCTTCAAAAATTTCCTAAATTCGCACCTCTTAAAAAGAAAGTTTAGCTTTTCATTGGCGTATTTTTCAAAGCCTACGCTTTGAAAAATGGTCTCATAGCTCAACCGGATAGAGCAACAGCCTTCTAAGCTGTAGGTTCCAGGTTCGAGTCCTGGTGGGACCACTTAAAAAGCTAATTTGCTAATTAAAAGCCCAGGTGGCGGAATTGGTAGACGCGCAGCGTTGAGGGCGCTGTGGCCTAACGGCCGTGTGGGTTCGATTCCCACCCTGGGCACTTTGTAATTATTGGCAAGTGTTGATTAAGCTTACCCATTTTCTACGTCCGATCCTATGCAATTTCCCATTTTTCGAAAATACCCAGATAAAAAAACTTACTTCCGCATCCTTTCAAATGAAGAATTTGAAGAAATCAAATTACTGGGCGGATTCTACCAAATGCTGGAATACAAAGCCGATAAATTACCAGACCGTAACCTGATCGAAGACATGATTAATGGTAAAGATGGGTTTTGGGAAGTTTGCACGGAGGCAGAATTCGAAAAATTTAAAGCTTACTGCCAAACGAATTACAAAAAACTTGATTAGTCTCTCTTTTAGCCCTAATAGCCTAACTTAGCGTTTGACCAAAGGAATTATTTGCAAAGTATTCGGATAAGGCATATTTTTGCAATTTAAATAAAGATACCTGAATATCTTAAGGCGCTAATTTTCAGCAATTTAAGAATTTTTGATGTTGCTGAACCTTTTATTACAAAGAATGTTTTAAGATTCAGTTGCATTTTACAATCAATTATTATTTTTAGAACACGAATCATTTTTAAACTAAAAGTCATTTAACTATGCCAGAAACAAAATTTGAAAATTTAGCTTATCAAGTAAAAGACATCAATTTAGCAGATTGGGGTCGCAAAGAGATTAAATTAGCAGAGGCTGAAATGCCAGGCCTCATGTCACTTCGTGAAGAATATCGCGACCAAAAGCCCTTGAAAGGTGCTCGCATTGCTGGTTGTCTTCACATGACAGTTCAAACAGCTGTTTTGATCGAAACCCTTCTTGAGCTTGGCGCTGAAGTAAGATGGTCTTCCTGCAACATTTTCTCCACTCAGGATGAAGCTGCAGCTGCGGTTGCTACTCAGGGCGTACCTGTTTTTGCCTGGAAAGGAGAAACTGAAGAGGAATATGACTGGTGCATTGAACAAACATTGTTCTTTGGCGATGAAAACCGGCCCCTCAACCTCATCCTTGATGATGGTGGAGACCTTACTGAAAAGGTTTTGAGTGAATATCCCGAATTGACCAAAGATATTTACGGTATTTCTGAAGAAACCACTACCGGCGTTCTTCGCCTGTACCAAAGAGAAAACCAAGGGCAACTTCCGGTACCTACTATCAATGTTAATGATTCTGTTACCAAATCCAAGTTTGACAACGTTTATGGTTGCCGTGAATCCTGCGTTGATGCAATCCGCAGAGGAACTGACATCATGATGGCAGGCAAGGTTGCTGTCGTTGCAGGCTTTGGCGATGTTGGCAAAGGTTCTGCACAATCCCTTCGCGGAGCTGGTGCACGGGTTGTCATTACAGAAGTAGATCCCATTTGTGCACTTCAAGCCGCTATGGAAGGCTATGAAGTTAAGACAATGGACGAAGCTGCCGAAATCGCTGATATCTTTGTAACCGCTACAGGTAATAAGGATGTCATCACCGAGCGTCATTTCAAAAAAATGAAAGACAAGGCCATTGTTGGTAATATTGGCCACTTTGACAACGAAATTGACGTTGCTTGGTTAGAAGGATATGCTAAGAAAGATACCATTAAACCTCAAGTTGACAAGTACGAAATTGATGGTAAAGAAATTCTTTTACTAGCATCTGGTCGTTTGATGAACCTTGGTGTCGCCACTGGCCATCCTTCCTTTGTAATGTCAAGTTCTTTCTCCAACCAAGTATTAGCGCAAATGGATCTTTTCCATAAGCCGAATGAATACGACAACAAAGTTTATGTTCTTCCTAAGCACCTGGACGAAAAGGTTGCGGCGTCTCACCTTGGTAAGATCAATGCTAATCTTGAAAAGCTTAATAAGGAGCAATCCGAATACATCGGTGTTAATCCTGAAGGGCCTTTCAAAGGGGATGCTTACAGATACTAAGCCAACCTTGAATAAAGCTGGAAAAAAAAGGGGAATGCTTTGCATTCCCCTTTTTTTTGGGTTAAAACTACTGGGTTAGGTTAATTTTCCATCATCGTAGTAAATGCTGGATTTTCCATTTTAAACTTTAACCGAGTCCATTTCTTTGATAATTTCATGCCCGAATTCAGAGCATTTGAGCTTAGTGGCATCATCCATCATACGGGCAAAATCATAGGTAACCCGTCCATTGCTAATGGCCCTCTCCATGCCGTACTGAACCAGGTCCCGTGCCTTAAACCAGCCCATGTATTCAAGCATTAAGGATCCGGATAACAGTAATGAACCAGGGTTTACCTTATCCTGACCAGCATATTTTGGTGCAGTACCATGAGTGGCTTCAAATATAGCATGTCCTGATTCATAGTTAATATTGGCACCCGGTGCAATACCAATACCTCCAACCATAGCGGCTAAGGCATCTGAAATGTAGTCGCCATTTAGATTCATGGTAGCTATCACTGAGTATTCTTTAGGCCTTAGCAGTATCTGTTGAAGGAAAGCATCGGCTATTGCATCATTGACGATAATCTTACCATCTTTTTTAGCCTGTTTTTCAGCTTCTGCGGCAGCGTCTTTTCCTTGTTCATTTTCAATGCGATCCCACTCAAGTCCGGTAAAAACTTTGTCCCCAAATTCTTTTTCAGCCAATTCATAACCCCATTGCTTGAAAGCGCCTTCGGTGAATTTCATGATATTACCTTTATGGACAAGGGTTACTGAGGGCAGATCCTTATAAATGGCATATTCGATAGCTGATCTCACGAGCCTCTCTGTCCCTTCTTTAGAGATGGGTTTGATGCCTATAGAGGAGGTTTCCGGGAAACGAATCTTATCATTATCCATATCATTCCGGATAAAAGATTTCATTTTCTCGTTTTCCTCTGTTCCATGCATGAATTCAATACCAGCGTAAATGTCCTCAGTATTTTCGCGAAAAATATGCATATCCACTTCCTCCGGGTGTTTAACCGGTGAAGGGGTGCCTTTATACCAGGTCACGGGTCTCAGACAAGTGAAAAGGTCAAGCTCTTGCCTTAAGGCTACATTAAGAGAGCGGATACCACCACCAACCGGTGTGGTAAGAGGCCCTTTAATACCTACCAGGTAATCATTAAAAGTGGAGAGCGTTTCATCGGGTAACCATTCTCCTGTTTTATCCTTTGATTTCTGCCCTGCTAATACTTCTCTCCATTCTATCTTTTTCTGCCCGCCATAGGCTTTTTCAACTGCTGCATCAAATACTTGTACAGCAGCATTCCATATATCGGGTCCAGTTCCATCTCCTTCTATGAATGGTACGATGGGATTATCGGGTACTTGTAGCTCGCCTCCTTCTTTGGTTATCTTTTGTCCAGCCATAATGATTGCTTTTAGTCGTTATTCAGGTTTTTACAAAGTTAACCCTTTCCGGAGGTTTGAAAAATTCCTTCTCGTCTACTTTCATGGCTTATTTTCTATGCTGTTGACGGACAAGGGAACACGAAATTGAAGAAAGGATATTCAAACCTTCCGGAATTTGATGTAAGATCCGACATGAGGCGGTTCCTCCCCTTTATTAAGGAAGTCAAAATATTTTTCCAGCGCAAACTGGGTTGATGAAAAGGCTAATTCATGCCAGGGAATTGAGGATTCATCAAAAAACTCCGCTTCAAGACTCTCTTCGCCCGGAAAAATATCATCCGGATTTTCAATTTTAGCCCTGAAATGAAGGTAAATTTGATTGATATGGGTAATGCTGAAAACCGTATGAAGTGTTTCAATACCTACTTTGGCATTGGCTTCTTCCCAAGTTTCCCGTTTAGCACCTTCATCAACGGTTTCCCCATTTTCAAGGAAACCAGCCGGCACATTCCAAAAGCCCACGAAAGGTTCAATGGCTCTTTTACATAGAAGAATTTTGTCTTTGTGATAAGGAACGCAACCAACAACCATTTTAGGGTTGGAGTAATGTACCATGCCACATGATGGGCAGTAATGGCGTTTAATGGGGTCATTATCGATATGGTTAATGGTGAGCTCATTGCCGCAGTGTGTGCAATAATTCATGTATTTATCCCTGGCGGAACCTGGTTTTTGCTGTTAATAAAGTAGAAATGATAATTCAAAATATAAAATTGTAACAAAGAAGCTCCAATCTGGGTTTTCTCTATCAAATTTTGCTCAAAAAGCCGTCCTACTAAGGGGGGTATTTATCAAATCTATTAGGTCGGGTTATCCTCAACGGCCTTTTTTAATGATTCCCACTTAGCCTGACTAAGTATCCTCTGGCTTTCAATATCCTTTTCCCCTATGAAATTGAGAACGGATTTAGCTCTTTGCTTAGCGTTCGGATGGGTACTTAACCACTTATTTAAAGTGCCTGAAGAGGTTTCTCCGAATCGGTAAAGTAAATCCGCAAATTGCGTTGGGTCTATTTTGGCGGATGATAGGTACTTCACCGCCGTTTGGTCTGCTTCCCTCTCTAAATCCCGGTCATAAGCGTTTGACGATATTACCCGAAAAATTTTTCCCATTACGTTTCCGCCTGTATTGCCAGATGTAGCAGTAATTAATAGTGATAGCCCCAACTCTTTGACCAATTTTTTCATCACGTGGTTTTTCTTGATGTGGGCTAGCTCATGACTTAATACACCACATAACTCTGCTTCATTCTCACAATAATCGATTAATCCGCTAAAGACTACTATATGGCCACCGGGAAGAGCAAAGGCATTCACATGATCATTTTTGATAACATGCAAGTCCACTTCCTTGCCATTTAGCCCATTTTTATAGCATATATGCCCAATTAAAGTATCTAAGCGAGTAGTCACACTGTCATTGTAAATAATAGTTTCTTTTTGCTTAACCCGGGCCCAGAGATGATCGCCAACCTTCTCGGCTGTTTGATCTTTTTGATTATTGAGATTCAGTAGGGCCAGCCAATTGATACTGCTGAGTCCATAATAAGCTAATGAAAGGCCAAGGATGGTAATAATAAGCTCTAAACCAAACCTTTTCATATCATGCCCGGCATATTTGGTTAGTCAGACTACCATAAACCCACCATTCTACATGTTTCCCTTTATTAGCTTGAATGGAAGTTATGATGGTAGCCACAAATTCTATTAAATTAGCAAACAAGAGAATGATCAAATAAGCAATAAAACTATTGGATACCGTCATGGAACTGAAAATGATGCTTAAAGTCCAATAAATGCCAAAGCTATTCAACAGGAAAAGGGTAAATTGGGATAGGAGTGCCTGGGTACAGTGCCATCGGACAAAATAGGTACTCTTCCGTTTGCCTAAATAAAAAATAAGGGTAGCCAGGAAATTCAGAATGGGAAAAGGCATTCCCCCTGCGACTGCTATCAGGGACATGATGTAACTGTAAGAAGCCTTTTCAGCCTCATGCTTAGCAGGGGAATAGGAAAAATGCTTAATAAAGATCATAGCCCTTTAACAATATTCCAAATCCAATTAAGCAAAACCAGCACCATAAAAGGAATCAATACCCCTTTTTGGTTCATCCATTTTTCAAATGACTGGAAGGCGCTAAGGAAACTATCATTACCGGTTAATAAATCCCATAAAATCCAGATTGGTGTTACCAGCATCACACTCAATAAAATCAAACCAAATGGGTTCAAATAAAGCGCTTGTTCCATAGCTCCCTGCATTATAGTCAGCATTGACCTTGTGGTTCCACAGGCGGGGCAAGCAAGCCCTGATGCCTGCTTGAACAGGCAAAAAGTAAAACCCGTTTTTTCAACAGGTTTCATCCCAAGGTAATTGATAAATAGCCAGGCATAACCTACAACCGTAAGTATTAGCAAAAAGCCGTATAAGCCATTTTTAGTTTTAACCAATGATTGCATGGATCCTTTCAAGGTTTTTTTGTCGGGCTGCATCCATTATTAAAAACCAATCGATAATAGCCCATATACCTAAGCCTCCACAAGTAATAAGTTTACCGACTCCTAAACCGACATCACCTATCAAGAATCGGTCAATACCTAAATTGCCGGCCAGAATTGAAACTATTAAACTTATGGTTGGGTCATTAAACTGAAGGGTCTGTACCCTGGTCCATTTGTCCTCGTCCAACTCTAATAGCTGGCTTCGGAGGTGTTGCATTTGATGCTCTTCAAAATATTTGCTGTGCGTGTTGATAAATAAATCTACCTTTTGCTCATCCATAGGTTTTGAGTTTTTAGATTATTGGCTTACCGATAAATTTTATGAAACAGGCGTTTCAATCTTAGTAATTTTTAAAAAATGATCAAAATAGTTTACTAATTTTATGCAGGATGATAACCACTATATAACTTACTATTTTACCTTGATTATAAGCTTTAAAGAGGAGTGGGTGGTACTATGGTTGAGTTTTGAAAATGGCGTATTTCAATGGTAATAGCTAAAGTTTCAAGAATATTGCAGAAATTCCCTGAATTGAATGATTAGCTAACCTATTAATTCCGCTTTGCCATTGAATGATCTAAGGCATTAATATTCTGCTAAAGCTATCAATGCTTTCTCAAGTCGACTCTGAGCTAAAAATTGCGCCTCTAACTCCGGATTAAAAGGAACCGGCGTATCTAAAGAAGCAATGCGTTTAACAGGCCCATCGAGGTATTCAAAGCATTGGTCACTAATATAAGAAGCAATAGTTCCACCAAAACTACCGGTATAAACGGCTTCTTCAAGGATCAGGATTTTACCTGTTTTAGCGAGGCTATTAATTACTGCTTCCTTGTCCCAAGGTACCAAAGTCCTTAAATCTACGATCTCGCCTGAGATGTTGGGATTGTTATCTAATACTTCTTTAGCCCAATGAACACCGCTACCATAGGTTACGATAGTAACATCATTGCCTTCTTTCACTATTCTGGCTTTACCAATAGCAATGGTATAATAATCATCATATATGGGTTCGACTTGACCACGGTAAAGGGCTTTATGTTCAAAGAACATGACTGGGTTTGGGTCCTCAATGGAGGCATTGAGTAGTCCTTTGGCATCCATTGGTGTGGAAGGATAAACCACCTTAAGGCCCGGAGTATGGGTGAACCAGCCTTCAGTGGATTGGGAATGAAAAGGGCCGGCACCTGCACCTCCACCTGTTGGCATCCGTATTACCACATCTGCATTCTGTTCCCATCTGTAATGAATTTTAGCAAGGTTGTTCACGATCTGGTTAAAGCCCATGCTAACAAAATCAGCAAATTGCATCTCTATTACCGATTTAAAGTGCTCCACGGATAAGCCTAAACCTGCCCCGACAATAGCTGATTCACACAATGGGGTGTTGCGAACCCTCTCTTCTCCGAATTCATCCACAAAGCCTTGTGTTACCTTAAAAGCACCACCATACTCAGCAATATCCTGACCCATCAGTACTAATTCAGAATATCGCTGCATACTTTGCCATAAGGCATTGGTAATAGCGCCAATATATCGTTGCTCTGAACGCTGACTCGATTGCGGGTAATGATTGAAATTAAGGCTGTTGTTAATTTCTGAATTAGGTTTAATCTGAGGTTCAAAATCCATGTATACATCAGCTAATTCTTTGTCCGGTTCAGGGCTGACATCTGGTGCGTTGTAGGAGGTTTGTAGGGCATCATTAATTCGTTGGGTAAAATCGTCCCTGTAACCTTTTTCTTGATCATCGGTTAAGTAGCCCCCTTGCTTAAGGAATTCCCCGAAGTTATCAATAGGGTCTCGCTTTTCCCATTTATCAAATAATTTCTGCGGAACGTATTTGGTACCGGATGCTTCTTCATGGCCTCTCATTCGGAATGTCATGCATTCTACCATTACGGGCTTGTGGTTTTGGCGGATTTCCTCAGCTAATCCGGAGATAGTCTTGTAAACCTCCAGAACGTTATTGCCATCTATCTGGTAGCCCTGCATTCCGTAACCTTTTGCCCGCTCTACTATTCCCTGGCTTTTGTATTGTTCTGCTACTGGGGTAGATAAGCCATAGCCATTGTTTTCAACTAAGAAAATGACGGGCAATTCCCATACAGCGGCCACATTCAATGCCTCGTGAAAATCGCCTTCACTGGTGCCACCTTCACCGGTAAAAGCTAGGGTAACCCTATGCTCTTGGCTTAGCTTATGAGATAGGCCAATACCAGTGGCAACCCCAAGTTGCGGGCCAAGATGAGAGATCATACCAACGATGTGATGCTGATTAGTCCCGAAATGGAAAGAACGGTCGCGACCCTTGGTGAATCCGCCAGGCTTTCCCTCAAATTGTTCAAATAGTTGCTCAAGAGATATTCCCCTGTTTACAAAAACACCAAGGTTACGTATCAGCGGCAGGATGTATTCATTTTGGTAAAGGGATTGGGTTGCGCCTACCGAAACAGCCTCTTGCCCTATCCCGGAAAACCATTTGCTGATCTTCCCTTTACGCAATTGAATAAGCATTTTCTCCTCGATCATCCTGGGAAGAAGCATGCCTGTGTAAAGGGCCTGAAGCCGGTCTTTGGTTACATCGTTTGCATTAAATTCCATAAAGGGTTAATTTCTGAATAGGCTGCAAAGGTAGGACAAGTTCAAAAAGCCGAATACTAAATCAGCTATTAAGCTTAAGAACGGCTCTTGCGAGTTTTATTGTTTCTTAAGCCTTTTCCTGATGGTTTGGCCACCCTCTTTTATTTCAAGAAAGTGAGGACCATTAAGCAGTTTAGCAGTGTTAAACCGGAAACGTAATCCTTCTTTAACCTTTTTTTCCTCGATGACCTTTTCAGTAATGTCTTTCAATTTGATAGTAGCGTCTTTTAAAGGAGAATTAAAGGTTATGTATAGTATCTCTTCTACTGGCCTTGGGTCCAAGGAATATTCTTTTGCTTTAAGGGGCTTATCAGAACCAGGTGGGTAACCAACCTTTAAGCAATCCGAGATTGCACTACATTGATCAGTGATCTTAAGGGCATAATACCCATCACAGTCCGGTGTAAAGGTGCGACTGGTCTCCCCTTTGATTGGTTCAAAGCTTGACCGGCAGCGACCCCATTGGTAATTGGCCTTTCTTTCTTGGGCCTTAAGCTTATCTCCCTCTTTGATAACGGAATCGTTGATGGGATTAATTGACACTTCATAGGTTACAATGCTATCGCAATATTGGTTGGTTTTGTCCCGTGCCGGGATGGTATCCTTATAGCTACCTGATTTGGTATAAGTTTCATCACCACTCGGTACTGTGAAACGATTGCATGCTTTAACGGTATCAGTAGCTGTAACCGCTTTTTTGCAAGGGCCAACCCGGATGGCCCAGCCATCTTTTTTTTGATAGGTATAGTCCTCTTCAGTATCGGAAAAAGCAGAATAACCGATAGCTAAATAATGATTTTTCTTTAGCAAAGCAATATCTTGAAAACCATTGGGCATTTTATTACCATAATTACGATCCCAAAGAATTTTGCCACTTCCATTGGCATTCGCTATCCAGCCTTTTGGTTTATTGTTTTTTTTAGGGAAACTTTTGCCGCATAACACCAAATTCTGGGCTTGGTCTATTTCTAAGGATTGAATATTGGCTTTTGGCTCATTCTTGTAATGCATTTCCCGCTTCATTGAGCCATTGCTATCAATTTTAAGAAGCCAAGCATAGCCATTTTTAGTACCGCCAGCTAACAAGCTTTTATCTGGTAAAACCTTTAGGGTGTTCAATTGGTCTTTACCTTTTCCGCCAAAGGTTTTTTTCCATTGGATTGTGCCTCTATTGCCAATTTTTATCAACCAGCCATCCGTTTTTCCTTTGTTCTTGGTCACATCCAATGAATCCGATGCTGTATGGCCGGCCATTATGTACTCACCATCCTCATCCTGTACAATAGCTTCTGCTAAATCAACTTTAGGACCTCCATAAGTTGATTTCCATTGAATTTTACCTTTTCGCGAAAGCTTTAAAACCCATACATCTGTTTTTCCATAATTACTTGAAACATCCTGATCGCCCAAAGAGCTGTAGCCAGTTATGATGTAGCCATCATCACGGGTTTTCAGGATTGCCTCAGCACCGTCATTAAGGGTACTACCATAAGTATTTTCCCATTGAATACCTCCGGATGAATCTACTTTCACCACCCAAATATCCGATAGGCCATTGTTATCTGATACGTCCCCACCGTTAGAAATGGTCTGACCTGTTAAAATACAACCACCATCAGCGGTGATTGTCATATCCTTTGCTTGATCTAAAAAGGAGCCGCCGTATGTTTCTTCCCAGATTTTCTTCCCTCCTTGCCTTAATTTGATAAGCCAAAATTCTTTGTTAGTAGCATGAGTGGAAGAATTTTCAGGATTCATAGTGTGACCGGCAATAAAAAGGCTCTCACCGGAGGTTTCTTTGATAACTTCAATGTTATCTTCCCCATGCCCGCCAAGATACTTATCCCACAATAATTCCTGGCCTGTTGCGCTGAAAAAGGGCATTAAGAATATGGCAACAAACGCTGTTATAAGTTGAAGCCATCTGACCTTCCATTTCAAGTTGGAAAATGCAGCCATTGTTTATTTATTCCCTTTTATCGGGCTTTTAAATATACCCAGTCCTGGCATGTTTGCTAAACAGGGACAGCTGTATTAAACCTCCATAGCAGGAATCCGGTCAAGGGCCTTATCCAATCTTTTTAATGCTTCTTCCTTTCCCAATAAACTGACAACCTCAAACAAAGCTGGCCCGTAGCTAACCCCGGTCATCATAACCCTGAAAAGCTGCATGAATTTGCCCGGTTTTTCACCGAAAGTATCCTGAGCTATTGACTTAAAAGTTGACTCTATATTGTCAGCTGAAAAGTTGTCCAAATCGTTTAATGATTCTCTCAAGTGGCTGAAAAACTTCGGAGCCTGCTCATCCCATTTTTTTCTGATGGTATTCTGGTCATAGTTGACTGGTTTTTGGAAGAAGTAATGGCCTATTTCCCAGAACTCAGTGATGAATGAGGCCTTTTCCTTAATGAGGTCACACACTTTGACCAGGAAATTTTTATCGGTTTGAATTCCTTTTTCTTCAAGTTGCTTCATGAAATATTCAGCGAGTTCTTCTCCTGGTTTTTCGCGTACGTAGTGCTGATTATACCAGCGTGCTTTATCCGGATCAAACTTAGCACCTGCTTTCCCAACCCTTTCCAGTTCGAATTTGTGGATTAGCTCATCAATGGTGAATATTTCCCGGTTATCATGGGGGCTCCAGCCTAACATGGCCAGGATATTGATGAAAGCTTCAGGGAAATAGCCTTGCTCACGGTAGCCATCTACGACTTCCCCATCTTTTTCCCATTTAAGTGGTGCAACAGGGAAACCACCTTTTTCCCCATCCCTTTTACTGAGTTTGCCCGTACCATCAGGCTTCATGATCAATGGCAAGTGGGCAAATTCAGGGATTTCATCACTCCACCCTAAAAATTTATAAAGCAGAACATGCAGAGGTGCAGAAGGCAGCCATTCCTCCCCTCTGATGACGTGGCTAATGCGCATTAAATGGTCATCAACCACGTTGGCCATGTGGTAAGTAGGCATACCATCTGCCTTCATCAGCACTTTATCATCAATTTGCTCACTTTGCACATTGACCCATCCGCGTATTTTATCGTATAGCTTGATTTCTTCCTTGCGTGGTACTTTGATACGAATTACGTAAGGATCTCCGCGATCCATTCTTTCTTTGACTTCATCCTGCGGCAAAGCCAAGGAATTTTGCATATATTCCCGGGTGATGTGATCGTATTTTGGAGAGGCCTTGCCGGCTTTTTTCATACGCTCTCTCATTTCCTCTAATTCATCTGAAGTATCAAAAGCATAATAGGCCTTATCCTCCTTAATCAATTGCTGGGCATATTCATGGTAAAGATCTTTTCTTTCGGATTGATAGTACGGACCATAAGGACCGCCAATATCCGGTCCTTCATCATAAGTAATGCCTGCCCATTTTAAAGCTTCAGTTATGTAATCCACAGCACCTTCTACATAACGGCTTTGGTCTGTATCTTCTATCCTTAAGATAAATTTCCCCTGGTTTTGCCTCGCGAAAAGGTAATTGTATAAAGCAGTGCGAACACCACCTATATGTAAGTAACCGGTTGGGCTTGGCGCAAAACGTACTCGAACTTGTTCCTTCATGATTCTCTGGCTATTTTAGGCTTGCAAATTTAGGGCAAAATTTCGGGGGAATGGAATTGGTGATTTGAGCAGCACCCGATATCTAAATGCATCTTTATAGGCAATCAATGTAGTATAAGCCCAAATGTTCAAAGCGTATTACGATTTCCTTACCTTCGTTAACGCTTAATGCTTTAATGCCATGAAAATACTTAATAAAGAACAAATTCAGCAAGCAGATGCTTATACCATAGCAAACGAACCGGTAAAATCCATTGATTTGATGGAGCGTGCTTCAGGCGCTTTTGTTGATATTTTTTCAAGTTTTTTCGAAGCTGATAATCCGGTTAAAGTATTTGCCGGCAAAGGCAATAATGGGGGAGATGGTTTAGCCATATCCCGGCTTTTACTGGATCGTGGATACGATGTAACAACTTATGTGGTTCAATTTACAGAAAAGGCTTCCGATGACTTTCAAACCAATCGGAAGCGATTGGAAGAATATCAACAGGCTGATTTGGTGGATTTGTATGAAGATACAGCGCTCCCGGGTTTCCATGAGGATGAAGTAGCGATTGATGCCATGTGGGGTAGCGGGCTTACCCGCCCTATAGAAGGGTTTGCCAGGAATATCATTCAGGCTATCAATGATAGCTTGTGCTATGTCGTTGCTGTGGATATTCCATCGGGAGTTTATTGTGATGCAATTAATCCCGACCATTTAAAGATCAGGGCCAGTTATACCTACACCTTTCAAGTACCAAAACTTGCTTTTTTCTTCCCAGAGAACCAAGACTACACAGGCGAATTCAAAGTCCTTAATATCGGGCTTGAGCAGCATTTCATCGCTGATCAATCAACACCATATCACTTTACTACGCAAAAAGAAGCTCAAGCCTTACTTAAAAGGCGAAAAAAATTCCAGCACAAAGGTCATTTTGGCCATGCTATGGTAATGGCAGGATCCTACGGGAAAATAGGTGCTGCTTTGATCAGTGCCAAAGCTTGCCTGAGGGCTGGCAGTGGCTTGTTGACTGTCTATACCCCCGCTTGCGGTTATGAACCGGTACAGGGAGCCTTACCTGAAGCAATGGTTAAAACAGATCTTCATCACGATATCATTTCTGATCTCCCTGATAATTTGGAATCTTTAGATGTCATTGGGATCGGCCCTGGAATCGGGCAAGACCAACAAACCCTGAATGCTTTCACCCGTCTCCTGGAAACCTGGCAAGGTAAGATGGTTTTTGATGCGGATGCACTCAACCTTTTGGCACAACAGCCTCAATTAATGGATAAATTACCCGAGCAAGTCATCTTAACCCCGCATCCCGGAGAATTTGCGCGCTTAAAAGGGAAAAGTGAGCACAGCGTAGCACAGCTAGAGCAATTAAAAGCCCTTGCTGAAGAAAAGCAATTAGTGGTTATCCTAAAAGGTGCGCATTCAGCCGTTGGCTTGCCAAATGGAGAAGTTTATTTTAATGAACCCGGTAATCCGGGGATGGCTACAGCTGGCTGTGGCGATGCGCTTACGGGAATATTGACTGCCCTTTTGGGTCAAGGCTACGATCCGGCTGAAGCTGCTATCTTAGGCGTTTACCTGCATGGTTTAGCCGGTGACTACGCAAGCTCTGAAAAAGGACATGAGGGCCTCATTACTAGTGATCTGATTTCTCATATTCCGGAGGCTTATAAGGCCCTCTACAAAAAAACAAAAATCGAATAAAATGGAGACTGTTGATGTGATCGGGGTCATGTCCGGAACTTCATTGGACGGTGTTGACCTGGCGCATTGTACATTTTCTATTGAAGAAGGGTATTGGCATTACAAGATTAATGCAGCCTATACCATTCCTTACACCCCATTTTGGGAAGAACAACTGGCTAAACTTAACGAGCTAAACGGTTACCAATTTCAGCGGTTGGACGTTGAATACGGGACTATGCTCGGAGAACTAGTCAATACGTTTAAAGAAAACTTCAAATTAGAGGCTGATTTGATAGTCTCCCATGGCCATACGGCTTTCCATGATCCCAGTAAAAGGATCAGTAAACAAATTGGTGATCCCATTGGTATTTGGTCGATTACTGAAATACCTGTCGTTGCTGAATTTCGTCAGGCAGACGTTTTAAAAAATGGGCAAGGTGCTCCTCTGGTCCCTGTAGCTGATTGGTGGCTCTTTAATGAATATCCTATATGTCTCAATCTTGGCGGAATTGCTAATATAAGCTTGAAAAGTAACAAGCTAAATACCATAACGGCTTTTGATATAGCGCCTTGTAATTTGATAATCAATCATCTGGCGGCTCAAAAAGGTTTTCCCTATGATGATAAAGGGGCTATGGCAAAGCAAGGTTACGTTGACCATTCAACGCTGGAAACCTTAAATGCCCTACCTTTTTACCAAAAGACCGGTCCAAAATCCCTTGATAAGAAGGCGGTTGAGGAAAAATACTTCCCAATTCTTGATAATACTGATTTGACCGTTGAAGACAAACTAGCCACCTATACCGAACATTTAGCTTACCAGGTAGGAGTGGCTGCTAAAGCTTCAAGTGCAAGTGAAGATTCTATAATTTTTATCACTGGCGGAGGCGCTTTCAATGATTTTTTAATGGAAAAAATCCAACGTTATTCAGGCCTTAAAATTAGGAAACCTGCTAATACCTTAATCGAGTATAAGGAAGCATTGGCTTTTGCTTTCATGGGCTTGCTTAGATGTAAGAATGAGATCAATTGCTTTAAAAGTGTGACCGGTGCTTGGGAGAGTCACGTAGCCGGGAACTTGTATGGGGACTTCACAGCCATTGCCAATAAGCTTCTTAGAGAGGCTTAGCCCTCCGATGACATTTTTTAAGCTTAATTATTACAATTCATCGATGCTTCTTCCCATTAAAGAGGGATAGGAAACGGCCCATCAATAATTATATTGAGAAGAGTACTCAAACTTTTCAAGTTATGTGTGTTATTGACCCTTCTCAAAAACTTTTTCCCCGCTAATATAAGTTCTTAGCACATTTGCGTCCAGGATTTTGTCTTTTTCTATCGTCATAATATCTTTATCCATAACCACAAAATCTGCTAATTTGCCTGCTTCCAGGCTACCTTTTAAGTCCTCTTCCCGGTTGGCATAAGCTGCCCAGCGAGTCAGGCCTTTTAGAGCTTGCTTTCTGGTCAGGGCATTTTCAGTTTGAAAACCTTCCGGCGGTTCTCCCTTTTTATTTTTTCTGGCTACAGCGGTGTAAAATTGAAGCAAGGGGTTGATCTCCTCAATGGGAAAATCACTACCCAAGGCGATCATATTATTTTGTAGAAGTAAATCCTGGTATGCATAAGCAGTTTTAACGCGTTCTTCTCCTAAGCGATCGCTGGCCCATTTCATATCTGATGTGGCATGAGAAGGCTGAACTGAAGGAATTATCTGGTATTTTCCGAATATATCCAAGTCATGAGGGTTAACTATTTGGCAATGCTCAATTCGCCATCTTTTATCATTGTTTTTTTGCAGATGTTGGGTATAAACATTTAGCATTGTTCGGCATGCCGAGTCACCTATTGCATGGGTATTTAGTTGATAGCCATTTTCGCTGGCAATTTGTGCCCATTTATGAAAGTGGGCTGTATCATGCAGTAAAAAGCCTTTTTCCTGCTGCTTATCATGATAGGGGGCTAAAAGGCATGCACCCCGGGATCCCAAAGCGCCATCTGCAAACAATTTGATAGCTCCAAGGTGAAGTTTTTTACTGCGGTGAACACCCTTTTTGATATAAGCATCGAGATTCTGCTGGCTGGCATTCAGCATGCCATAAATCCGCATTTTCAGGTTACCGGCTTCATGTTCTTGTTCAATGGTTTCTACCCAGGAGTGTTCCAAACTAGCATCACTAATCGTAGTTAATCCAACAGCAAGGCAATTTTCCTGAGCTTGCATCAGGGCTTGATAACGCTCAGCCGAATCCGGATCAGGGATCTGCTCTTGAACGAGGTCGATCGCATTGTCAAGAAGAATACCAGTCAATTCACCATTATCCTGTTCCACTGCACCGCCTTCTACAGTAGTATTAGTACCAATTCCTGCTTTTTTAAGTGCGACCTGGTTGGCCAAAGCTGCGTGGCCATCAATACGCATCAAAAAAACCGGCCGTTCCGGGAAAAGGGTGTCAAGCCGATTTTTACGGGGGAATTCCCTTGAAGGCCATTTGTTTTGATCCCAACCACGTCCCCTAAGCCATTCTCCTTTGGGCAACTCCTTAGCATCCTTCTGAAGTGAGTCTAATACATCATCAAAACTACGACACCGATTCAAATCTACCTGTTGTAACCACTGACCATACCAGTAAAAATGGCAATGCGCATCAATGAAGCCAGGGTAAACCGGCTTCCCTTCCAAGTCCGTTGTTTTATCAGCTTTGTAAGCATTTAAGATGGTTTTATTGTCCCCTACGGCAACAATAGAATCATGCTGAATCGCCATTGCCTCAGCTTTGGCAACTTCCTTATTTACCGTGTAAATAGTGGCATTGTGAAAAATTTGATCAACAGGCTCAGGCATAGATTGACACCCGGTTAAAAGTAGGAAGATTAATAAACAAACCGGTTTAAGGGATTTTTGTTTCATCTTGCTAAAAGAGCCCAATTCAGAAGGTTTTACTTAAGCAAGGTTTAAGCTAAAAAATTATCAGACAGAAATTTGTTGGTAACTAAAAAATCTTTATTTTCGGACGAATTTAAGGCATTTATTTTTAGCTATTGTGTTAGAAGGGTATTATTTTTCAAATGCGTTAATTAGGTCTTTTAAGGCCTTGATATTCTATTATTGGGCTTTAAAAAATGATTAGTCAGGGGTTATGGAGTGGTTTTTAGCAGTTATAGGGGTAAAAAATATCAGCTTTTCTACAAAGCGCTTTTTAGTTGCTAAGGTAAAGTTTCACTTTTTTAGTGGCTTTCTACTTCTTGGGTTGGTGTCGGTTTTTATGGCTAATACTGCCACTGCCCAAATTTATAAAGATATTGCAAAAAAGCAGGGTCTTAGGGTAAGCTATGCAGATAGTACCACCCATATTCAAAACAATTATACTTTCGGGAGTGGGGTTAGCTTTCACGATTTTAATAATGACGGCTTTGACGATTTAAGTATTCCCATCGGGGCTGATAGTGTGCTTTTTTCAATCAATGATAGCAGTACTTTTAAAGATACCAACCTTTTAAACCTTAATACAAATGGTGAATTAAGGCATGTTCATTGGGTTGACTATGACAATGACGGCGACAAAGAATTATTTTTAACGATTAGTGGCGATGCCAATAAGCTTTATGAAAATAATGGTGGCCTAAATTTAGTAGATTCATCATCTAAAGCTGGTCTGAATAGTTACACAAATAATTCAATGGGTGTTTCATGGGCGGATTACAATAGAGATGGGCACCTTGATTTTTTTGTGGCTAATTATGATTTTGTTTCTTCCAAAAGTCGCACTCAGGCTTCAAATAAACTTTATCGAAATAATGGGGATGGTACTTTTACTATAGCCAATACAATAAGTAATATAGGAGACAGCTTAAAACCTAGTTTTCAGGGTATTTGGATAGATTACAATCATGATAATCATCCAGACCTTTATGTTATTAATGATTTGGATGCCTACGCTAATTCTTTATATAGGAATGACCAAGACGGGACTTTTACAGAGGTGAGCGTCCCAACTAATGCTAACCTCAAAGGCCATCACCCCATGTCAGCCACTCATGGCGATTTTGATAATGACGGTCTATTTGATATTTACATGGGTAATTCAGGAATAAATCGGGGTGGCTTGAAACGGGAGGATATTTTATTAAAGCAAATGACCAAAAGTTCTTTTAAGAATAAGAACAATAATTACGGAATAAGCAAAAATGGGTGGACCTGGGGAGGTTTGTGGATTGATCATGACAACAACACCTTTTTAGATTTACACGTAACTTCGGCGCCTGTTGATACAAATAATTTTAAACGGGTTTATAAAAAAAATAGTTTTTACACTAATCAAGGCGGAGATTCCCTTGCCAAAGGTTTTCAGGCTTTTTCTAAGAACCCGGTTACTTATAGCCATGCAGCAGCAAAAGGAGACTTTAACAACGATGGTTTCGGTGATATATTTGTTCAGGGTAGTAAACCGAACCATTCATATTTTTGGAAAAACGCTGGGAACAATAACCATTATCTCAAGGTCAGTTTAACAGGCACTGCAAGCAACCGAATGGCTATAGGTTCCAAAATCACAGTATTCATAGATACAAACCAATATACCAAGTATACGAAATCAGGGCAGAATTACCTTAGTCAGAATTCTCAACACAAGATTTTTGGTCTTGACACTTTCAGTAATGTAGATTCATTGAGTGTTGAATATCCATTGGGGCATGAGGATTGGTACTACAATTTAAATGTCGACACGCATTATCGTTTAAAAGAGGGGGAAACCGAGGAAATTAATCTGCCAGATTTCAAATATCTTTGTAAAGGCGACACTGTGATTCTTAGCGCAGGTAAGTATGACTCCATTATTTGGAATACGACAGATACAACAAGCTCTGTAAGTTTTACCAAAGGTGGGCAATATTGGGTAAAAGCCTTTACCAGGTTCGGTATTCTTGTTAGAAGTGATACGATTACGATTAAAAGTTATCCCGATATAACAAGTAAGGTGAAAGATTTAAACTGTTTCCAAGACAGCAATGGACGTATTGCATTATCCCTTGACACAATTGGTAAGCCCAGATTAAAGGAAATTACATGGAAAGGCTTAACTCAGAAAGGAAAAGTTGTTGACAGTTTGAGCGGTGGATGGTATACTTACTCTTATAAAGATTCCAATGGCTGTATCTATCAGGATAGTGTTCATGTCAATGAGCCTTCTCCTTTAAATTTACAAACTGTTGTTAGCTACGATACTTCGAAGGTAGATAGTATTGGCGTGGTCAATTTAAACATTAACGGAGGCACAAAACCTTACCAGGTATACCTTGATGGGAAAAAGACTAATAAAACCATTAAGGATCTTCCAGTGGACACTTACCTGGTTAAAGTTCAAGATCAAAATTCTTGTTCCGTCAAAAAACAAGTGGTGCTAAATTACCAGAATGTACCCACTATTAAGGCAAAAAAGTCCCAGCCATCTTGCTACGGCGCTAATGATGGTGCAATAAGACTTGTCATTGATACACCACCTAATACGTCTCCTAATATTTTTTGGAACAATGGTAAACAGGGGCCGGTACTAAAAGGTCTTAAAGCAGGAAGTTACATTTACCGTTATACTGATAATTTTGGTACTAAATATAAGGACACTGTTGAACTGAAGGGGCCTTCACAAATTAAAATCAATGTGTCGGTAGCGCATCGAACCCCAAGTAATAAAGGTAGCTTAGGATTCACTATTAGTGGCGGTGTTCCTCCTTACAAGGTATTTTTGGATGGTAAACAGGTTTCAGGCAAAGTCAATAATTTATCGGCCGGCAATTACCAATTAAGGATTAAGGACTCTACCGGATGTACTAAAAGTAAGTCAATTAAAATAAAAGATAAAAGGGTGCCTTCTATTGGTCACCAAGTAGAAAATATTTCTTGCTATGGAGAAAATGATGGCTTTATTCAATTGATCGTGAATACACCTACTAACAAACCTTATCAAATTACTTGGCAGGATGGTAAAGCCGGGGAAAAGCGCAGAAATATTGGCGCAGGTACATACATCTACCAATATTCCGACAGTGTCGGTATTACTTATACCGACTCTGTTAAGGTTACTGAACCGGACTCCTTACATGCCGATAAAAAACTTAAAACAGAAGGGAACGAACAAAGTTGTCAGGTAAATATCAATATAAAAGGAGGTACCAAGCCTTATGATATTGAGCTGGATAATAAAAAGCGTAATAATCCGATTGAAAATGTTCAGGATGGTTATCACACCTTGTATGTAAAAGACTCAGCAGGGTGTGAACTTGATACAGGGGTTAAAATTAAGGATAATTTTATCCCGGACATTGAGCCTCAGGTTACTAACCCAAGCTGCCATGATTCTAAGGATGGTTTTATCGAATTAAAATTAACTCCTAAACCCGATAGTAATTATCAAATTAATTGGCAGGCCGGGGGTAGCGGGAAATCTATTGATAGTGTAGGGGCAGGCGTCTATTCATACCGATATTTCAATGGTTCAGGTTGCGCCTATGAAGATTCTGTCCGTGTGGAAGCCCCTTATCCCATCGATATACAAAAACAAGTTGATGATGCTAAAAATGATGAATACGGAAGTATAAAGCTAGTAGTGAACGGTGGAGTGCCACCCTATGATATTATATTAGATGGTGCGGTTAGCGGTAAGCAAATAGATAGCTTAAAACCTGGCGAATACAAAATAGAAGTCATAGATGCCAAATCCTGCACTAAACAAATAACCGTTACCATTGATGGCCCCCCAAGCAATATTTCAAAATCAAATGAAGGTAAGGATTTTACCTTGCAGCCAACAATTATCAAAAGGGGAACCCCAGTGAGTGTGAATTGGCGAAGCAGCTTGCCCGTTAATTCGTTGCTGGTTTACAATGAATTCGGGAAGATGGTTTATAAGCAGGGTACGGATTTTAAGGGCAAAAGCAGGGTCAACTTAAAGACCTCTTCGCTAAGCCCTGGTGTGTATATTGTTAAAGTTTTGGGAGAAACTTTTTATCCCTTTCATGAAAGGATTGTTGTTGTTGAATAGCTACTTGATAAATTTCAGAAAGTCCACGAGTTTTTTATGAAACAGTTTTTAAAGGCTTTAGCATTTCTCCTTCTGTTGATAATGGGTTTGGAGGATTTGCAAGCCCAGTCATCCATTGCAAAAAAGTGGAATGAGGAGTTATTGAAGGCCATACGGAACAGTAGGGCACGGCCAACAGTCCACGCCAGGAACCTTTACCATTGGTCAATCTTAGCCCACGATTGTTGGGCAGCTTATCAGCCTAATGCGGAAACCTTCTTTTTAGGCAAGCAATTACGAGGTTTTAAATGCTCATTTGAAGGGGTGCCCAAGCCGGATTCTCTGCAAAAGGCTCAGAAAAAAGCGATTTCTTTTGCCTCTTATCGCCTTTTAAAACATCGCTATAAAGTTTCTCCTAAGTATACCAAGATATTGAATGAATTAAAAGCCTTTATGAATAAAAGAGGGTATAACATTAACGATACCTCTACCAATTATTTAAAAGGGAATCCTGCCTATTTAGGAAATTATGTGGCACAACAAATGATTCAATATGGCTTTCAGGACGG
This sequence comes from uncultured Sphingobacteriales bacterium, assembly GCA_964595485.1. Taxonomy (GTDB): domain Bacteria; phylum Bacteroidota; class Bacteroidia; order CAILMK01; family CAYYUA01; genus CAZQQN01. Next base: position 28,831 of record CAZQQN010000001.1, read on the forward strand.
GGCCAATGAAGCTAATAATTATACCAACCAATATTACAAGCCACTGAACGATACGTTGAACCTTAGCAAAACAGGGACACCTGGGTTAAAGAAACCTAATCACTGGCAGCCGCTTCAAATTACCAAAAGAAGAGATCAGGCCGGAAATCCGATTAAAGCTACTCAAACCGCCTTATCTCCTGAATGGGGTGATGTTGACCCTTTTGCGCTGAGGGATTCCAATAAAACCACCAAAGTGAGGCAAAGAACTGGTAGGCCTTATAAACTCTACCTGGATCCCGGACAACCTCCTTACTTAGACACTTCAGCACCAGGTTGCCTGGATGATGAGTATAAATGGGGCTTTTGTATGGTCTCTATCTGGCAGTCTCACCTTGATCCTGCCAATAATAAAAAATGGGATGTATCCCCCAATAATATTGGTAATGTAGGTGATACGAGTTTTCCCGCTAAGTTTAAAAATTATGACAGTTTTTTTAATTTTATAAAAGGCGGTTCCATAGATCTTGGTAAGGGTTACGATAAAAATCCTGCAACGGGCCAACCCTATAAACCACAAAAAGTAAAAAGAGCTGATTATGCTAGGATTTTGGCTGAATACTGGGCCGATGGAATCGCTTCGGAAACACCTCCAGGGCATTGGTTTGCTATTTATAATAAAATTGAAAATGATCCGGGATTCATCAAGCGATGGAATGGACAAGGTGATACGTTGGGTGATTTGGAATATGATGTGAAAGCTTATATGGCCCTTGGTGGGGCTATGCATGATGCCGCTATTGCTGCCTGGAGCATTAAAGGCTGGTACGATTTTGTCAGACCCGTATCAGCCATTCGCTGGATGGCTTCTAAAGGGCAATGTACAGATCCCAATAAAATGAATTTTGACTCAGCCGGCATTCCATTAATTCCTGGTTACATTGAGCTAGTGAAACAGGGGGATAAACTTGCTGGGTCCAATAATCAAAATGTAGGACAGATTAAACTTTATACCTGGCGTGGGCATAGTAATATTCAGGATCCTGAAACTGATACAGCCGGTGTTGGCTGGATTTTAGCCGGTGATTGGTGGCCATACCAAAAACCTTCTTTTGTAACGCCTCCATTTCCTGGGTATGTATCCGGGCATTCCACATTCTCAAGGGCTGCTGCTAATATTTTGACCCAGATTACAGGAAGTCCCTATTTTCCGGGTGGTAAAAGTAATTTTCTTATGAAAAAGGATGAATTCCTTGAGCATGAAAATGGCCCCTCAGAAGATGTGTATTTACAATATGCTAAGTATCGCGATGCAGCCGACTATACATCGCTATCCCGGATATGGGGCGGCATCCATCCTCCTGCTGATGATATCAATGGTCGGAAAATGGGGAAAAAGGCCGGTAATTACGCCTATAGCTTAGCTAATCAAATATACAATACCAAACCTGTATACGTGGAAGAGGTCAATGTCAGTGATAGTATCATTGCTACCGGAGACAATGGGAAAGTTCTGGATATTACCATTCGGTTTTCCAATAAAATGAATACAGGTAAAAAACCCGCTATTGCTTATCCTATAGATGAACCTTTGCAAAATACTTTGGCCTTTAAAAGCAGTAATTGGAAGAACAATAGAATATTCCGGATTCAGTACGATGTAAAACAATCGAAAAAACGGTTGACTAATATATTTTTGAAAGTGGATAGTGCTTTTAGTCAAAAAGGTAAAATGGCTAACTCGTTCATTGCTGAAAACCCTTTTGTTATCAATACCAGGAAACCCAAGGTTAAGACTGTAATCCCTGACCAAACGCTGATCAATGATTCCCTGGCCAATAGCCAATTCCTCATTAAAGCGTCTTTTAATGAGCCCATGGATACCACTCAAAAACCGAAGATTAAATTGAGCAGCAATAATACGCTCTTAGCGGACCCTAACGCTAGCGAATGGTTAGATGAAAAAACACACGCATTTGCTTTTTTAGTAGCAAATAACGATGAGATCAAAAAACAAATGAATATTACCATAAAAAATAATGAAGATGTAGCAGGAAATTCCCTGAAAACCTTCGACTCATCAGGGGTATTTGCTATTGATACTAAAAATCCTTTACTGAAAAGTGCTAACCGGAATGATAGCGTCATTAACAAGAAAAAGGTGAGTAATATAAACCTTAAAGTGAATCTCGGCTTTTCAAAACCTATGGACACAGCTATTCAGCCTACATTACGCTTTCCTTCTAACAACCAACTGCAACAATCCTTTTCACTTAAGCAGGCTAAAAGTTATTGGCTAAGTAATAAAGAATGCCAAGTCACTTTTGATGTAAAATCTATGGCGGTACAGGCTTACCACATCTCACCCTCTCTCTCGGCTTTTATTGATACTGCAGGTAACCCTGTATCAGAAGGCACCATCGATGATTTTCTTGCCCTCGATACGAAGGAGCCTGGTATCGAATTCTATGAGCCAGGGACGTCTGCTATTTCTCTGCAAAATGAGGGAAATAGTGGGTTCAAGGTTGCCGTTAATTACGATGAGCCGATGGATCAAAATAAAAAGCCCGTTTTAAAAGTCAAAGCAAATGGTGACCAATTGAGGGCTGCTGATTATAACATCTTTAGTAGCTCTTGGAAAGATTCACAAACTTTTTTAGCGAGGTTCGACATTCAGGATACCACGATAAAGAAAGATGCTCTCTGCATTGAATCAAATTTTGGAGAGGACCGTGCCGGTAATGCGCAAAAGCTTCATAAAAAATGTGGGAAGCTTGCTATTGACCTGGTCAAACCCGTGGTAATTTCCATGTTTGCTAACACGTATTCGATTACTAATTCAGATAAGCAATTTGAACTAGTGTCCTTGTATGATAAAAATATGGATACAACCGTTAAACCCACTTTTCAGTTAAAAGCTGACTCTACTTCAGTATCATTCCTTACCTATGACAGCAGTGAATCCAAATGGCTTTCGCCAACCTCTTTTCAAGGTACCTACAACGTAGAGGAATTGGTCTCTGATATCAGTCTTATAGATGTTTACCAAATGGATGCTCGAGATATGGCAGGAAACCCTATCGATACGGTTATCAAACAAAATTACCTGACCGTTAGTAGCATTGGTAACGATAATAGCACCCAAGAAAAACAAATTCAGGTTTTTCCGAATCCATTAGATCAGGAAAATGAAGCGTTGATCCTACAGGCTGAAGCCAAACTGGATAATGTTAACCTCACAATATTTACTGCCAATGGTCAAAGGATTTACCAAAAGCATTGGAACACTTTAAATCAGGGTACTTATGAGCTAAATGTTCAGGATATTGCTGCGAATTCTATTTATTACCTTAGGTTGGAATCAGCCCAAATTCAGGAGGGTGTAAAGCTTATCACCCATTAAATGAATAGGCTTTTTTTCAAAGCGAAGATTGGTTAGCCCTGATTTTCCTTATTTACACGTACCGAATTAGCCTGGTCAGCTGATAATAACAATACATCCGCTATGTTTACGTGATCTGGTGCATTAGCCTGCCAAAAAATTACATCGGCTACATCTTCTCCTGTTAGCGGTCGATAGCCTTCATAGACTTTTTTAGCTCGCTCTTTATCACCATCATACCGAACTTCAGAAAACTCAGTTTCAGCAAGGCCAGGACAAACCTGGGAAACTTTTATTTGTTCTTCCAGTAAATCAATTCGCATGCTTTCGGTTAGTGCATCCACAAAGTGCTTAGAAGCAGCATAAACATTGCCATTTGGATATACCTCTTTTCCAGCCAGGGAGCTAACGTTGATGATATGGCCTTTTCCCTCTTTTGCCATCATAGGCGCCACCTGCCTTGTTACATACAATAAGCCCTTGATGTTGGTGTCAATCATTTGCTCCCAGTGTTCTATATGGCCTTGATGAATTGGGTCAGCCCCTTTTGCTAACCCGGCATTGTTTACCAATAAATCAATATCCTGCCAATTAGCAGGCATGTTTTGAATAACCTGATCAACGGCTTTACGATCTCTCACATCAAGTTGAACGGGGTAGCAGTGAATATCATGATGTTGAGTTAAATCCTGGCTAATGGCATTTAGCCTTTCCTGTCTCCGGCCAGTTATTATCAAGTGCCAATTATTGGCCGCTAATTTATAGGCGGTAGCTTTTCCTATGCCTGAGGTAGCACCAGTTATCAATGCAACTTTTCCCAAATTGAATGCTTTTTAGATTTTCGCCGTAAAATTACCCAAGGTGCAATTCAGAGGCAAATTTGGTGTTTTGTACCTGTTTAGTTGTAAAAAGGAGCAGTATTCAATAATAGTGACTGAATTTAACCTAACCTTATCTTTGATATAAAAGACAGTGAAGTAATGAAACTTTGCCAGTTACTCTTGCTTGTTCTCCTTACCATTGAAGGATTTGCTCAAAATAAAAATCGATCCGAACTAAAGGTTTGTGATTTACCAGCTGACCTGTCGGAGTCTTCTGGGCTCATTGTGGAGGGACCGAATATGTTTTGGAGTATCAATGATAGTGGTAATGATGCGGAGCTAATAGCTTTTGATAGTAATGGCCAAATTGTTCATCAAATTGATGTGAAAGGTGCTGTTAATAAAGATTGGGAAACCCTGGCCAAAAAGGGTGACACCTTTTTAATAGGAGATGTGGGTAACAACCGCAATAAACGGAAAGATCTCCGCTTTTTGCTGGTAAATAGAAAAGGTAAAATGTTGGAAGTATTATCTTTCAAATACGAGGATCAAAATCAATTTCCACCACCTAAGGCTAATATGAATTTTGACATGGAAGCATCTTTTTACCGAGCCGGTCATATATACATGTTTTCTAAAACCCGCGTACCAGATAATAAGCACACCAAAATTTATGAATTACCTGTTAAGCCCTTTAAAAAAAATTTAGAAGCTAATTTGTTGGATAGCTTGAATATCAAGACTGCGGTAACAGGCGCTACTAAATCGGCAAGCAATAATATTTTATTAATGAGTTATGGTAAGATTTATCGATTATCAAGCTTTAACCTTCATGATTGGGAATGTGTTAAAATAGACAATATTTCCATTCCGATTTCTCAAACAGAAGGCATCGGTCGTTCGAATGGTAACGACTTTTACTATACAGATGAACAAGGCAATTTATTCAAACACGATGTAAAGGCTTTCGATTAGCCGAAATTTTTTAATCGGAGGGTAAGCTCTTGATAGCAGAGTTTGCGTTTAACAATTGTTTAACCCTATTTTTTTCTGCAAGCTACTAAGCAAGAAGGTGAACAAATTGGTTTAATTTTGTAAGCATTATTCAAAATAGTATTATGGCGAAAGAAACGCCCGGAATCTCGGAGCATAAACTTGAACTGCGAAAACTACAGCTCAGCGATTTTGATGATATCAAGGAGATCATGGATTTAGTGTATCCGTCAATGGGGTCCTGGACCTATGATCAATTCAGAGCCCAGCTAAAAAGATTTCCGGATGGTCAGATCTGTATTGAGGATAATGGGAAGGTAATAGCAGCAGCTATTAGCGTTATTATCAAATATGCGAAGTATGGGGATAAACATACGTATGATAAAATTACCGGAAATGGCTACCTAACGACCCATGATCCCAATGGTGATACTCTTTATGGCGTGGATATTTTCGCACACCCTGATTATCGCGGTCTGAGGCTGGGTAGGCGGCTATACGATGCCAGGAAAGAACTTTGTGAAAATCTGAATCTCCGGGCAATCGTGACAGGAGGACGAATCCCGAATTATAAATATTACAGCGATGAAATGTCACCGCAACGATACATTGACCTGGTAAAGCGTAAAGAGATCTATGACCCAATACTGACTTTTCAACTTAATAATGATTTTCACGTTCGTAAGGTCATTACCAATTATATGCCCGATGATAAGGATTCCAAGTCATACGCCACTTTACTGGAATGGATTAATATTTATTATGAAGAGGAAGAGCCATTAATTGGCCGGCAGAAACAAGTTGTCCGCCTGGGTGTTGTGCAGTGGCAAATGAGGAGTGTAGCGTCTTTTGATGATTTATTGCAACAAGTTGAATACTTTGTAAGTACCATAGCTGGTTACCAATCCGACTTTGTGCTCTTTCCTGAGTTTTTCAACGGACCCCTGATGACTCAATTCAATGAAGAATCTCCTTCGGATGCCATCCGGTCGTTGGCCCAATATACCGAGCCACTTAGGGAGCAGCTTCTACACATGGCTGTCTCTTACAACATCAATATTGTTAGTGGGAGCATGCCGGTTTATTACAATGAAAGACTCTACAACATTTCCTACTTGTGTAGGCGAGATGGCACCTATGACTGGCAGTATAAGCTCCATATAACAGCTGATGAGACTGGTTATTGGGGACTTCAGGGTGGTCGTGAGCTAAAGACCTTTGATACGGATGTGGGTAAAATCGGAATCCTGATCTGCTACGATGCGGAATTCCCGGAATTATCACGCATACAAGCTGAAAATGACTTGAATATCCTTTTTGTTCCGTATTGGACAGATACCAAGAATGCCTATCTGCGTGTAAGACGATGCTCCCAGGCAAGGGCCATTGAAAATGAGTGCTACGTTGCTATTTCAGGTAGTGTTGGTAATTTACCGAGAGTCGAAAATATGGATATTCAGTATTCGCAGGCAGCTGTATTTTCTCCATCTGATTTTGCTTTTCCCCATGATGGTGTCATTGCTGAAGCAACACCGAATACCGAAATGACCCTGATTGCTGACCTCGATCTTGAATTGCTAAAAGAGCTCCGGGTCCATGGAAGTGTTACTAACCGCAAGGACCGCCGCAATGATCTGTTTAAAATTGAATGGTTAGGCCAAAGTAATGATGAGTCAAATGGTTAAGGGGCCCCTTGGAACCTTAAAAGTATACCAATCGGTAAATTCACCTTATTGATATTATTAGCAAGGGGCACTAACTAACAGGTTCTTTTTTAATACCGTATTTTTCCATTTTGTTATAAAGATGGCTTCTTTGTATGCCGATATTTTCAGCAGTTTTAGAGATATTCCAATTGTTCGCTGCTAATTTTTCCTGAATAAACAACTTTTCGGCATGGCTTTTAAAATCTTGCAGCTCCTCAAATTGATCTGCTTTGATAGCGGACTTTTGATCACCTTTATTTTTCCTCGGGGTGGCAAAAGTTGTGATATCCTCTTCTGTGATTTCACCTTGCGAAAGAATTACCAGCCTTTCAACCATGTTTCTTAATTCCCGGATATTACCTGTCCAATTCAGCTTTTTTAAGGCCTGCAATGCTTCTTCAGAAAAAGTTTTGGTTTCCATGCCATATTCAGCGCACAAGTCTTCCATGAAATGACGTGCTAGTAAAGGAATATCCTCAGGCCTTTCATTCAAGGAAGGTACATGGATCAGGATCACGCTGATTCGATGGTATAAGTCTTCCCGGAAGTTCCCTTTTTCAATTTCCTCTTCTAAGTCTTTGTTGGTGGCTGCCACTACGCGAACATCGACATTGATCGCTTTATCTCCCCCAACCCGGTAGATTGTACCTTCTTCAAGGGTTCTCAAAACTTTTGCCTGGGCCGAAAAACTCATATCTCCTATTTCATCAAGGAACAGGGTGCCGCCGTTTGCTTGCTCAAATTTGCCAATGTGCCTTTTAATAGCAGAGGTGAACGAGCCTTTTTCATGACCAAAAAGTTCACTTTCGATCAGCTCGGAAGGGATTGCAGCACAGTTAACCTCCACGAGGTTACCATCTGTCCGGTTACTTTTCTCATGGAGCCAGCGGGCTACAAGTTCCTTCCCTGTTCCATTGGATCCTGTGATCAAGACCCTGGCGTCAGTGGGTGCCACTTTTTCAATCGTCTCTTTAATTTTTTGTATGGAGGATGATTCGCCTATGATATCCTGGGTTTGCTTGACTTTCCTTTTCAGGACTTTGGTCTCATTCAAAAGGTTAGACTTATCCAGGGCATTGCGTATAGTCAGAAGTAGACGGTTCAGATCAGGAGGTTTGGTGATGAAGTCATAGGCTCCCTTTTTAGCTGCTTCAAAGGCGCTTTCTTCATCGCCATGGCCTGTAATCATTACAACAGGTGTTTCGGGGGCCTGCTCCATGCTATTGGCTAGTAACTCCATGCCGTCCATTTTGGGCATCTTGATGTCCAGCAGGATACAATCGTACTTGTTTTTCTTTATCAGGTTCAGGGCTTCCTGGCCCTCTTTGGCTTCCTCTGTTTCATAATTCTCATTACTAAGGATGTCTTTCAGGGTCTCCCTGATCATTTCTTCATCGTCAACGATCAATATTTTAGGCATAAGGGTTTTTGGTGTTTATTTTTTAAAACGTTTCAGGGTTGCAAAATTGTATAAAAAATGATACAAATTTACAAGTGATAATGGTTGGTTTATTGGTTTCGAATAGCTTTTAATAAGCTAAATACGGAACTGGAAAAGCTTGTGGCATTTGTATCAATAAAACTTTTCGAAGGTCCTATCCTTTCATTATCTATTTATTACTTTTTATAAGTCGTAAAAAGCTTAACTGTAAATTTTAGTAAGGGATTGTTACCTTTGCAGCTGTTCTAAAACCGTTAATGCCATGAGTGACAAGTACTTTGTGATTGATTTTGACAGCACTTTTATCCGATTTGAAGCCCTCGATGAATTAGCAGGCATTGCCCTTCAGAACGATCCTGAGCATGACCAGCGCCTTAACAAGGTTAAAGAGTATACAAACCTTGCTATGGAAGGGAAACTATCATTCCCGGAATCGCTTGGTAAACGGATTCAAATGCTGGAAGCTAATAAAGACGATATTCATCAGTTAGTGCGTGTTTTAAAACGAAACATTTCTACTTCTATTAAAAGAAATGAGGATTTCTTTAAAAAATATGCAGACCGGATTTACATCATATCAGGAGGTTTCAAGGAATACATTGCACCGATAGTTGGAGAATACAACATCCGGGAAGATCATATTTTTGCCAATTCTTTTGAATTTGATAGCAATGGGAAAATAGTCGGTTTTGATCAGGATAACTACCTTGCCCAGGAAAATGGTAAGGTTAAACAACTTCAAAACCTTAATATAGAAGGCGATATCTATGTGATAGGGGATGGTTACACGGATTTTCAGATACGTGAATCGGGGTTGGCCCAACGTTTTTTCGCCTTCACCGAGAATATTGAAAGGGTTAATTTATTAGAAAAGGCAGATCATGTTACCCCAAGCTTTGATGAGTTCTTATTCAAGAACAAACTTCCAATGGCCATATCCTACCCCAAAAACAGGATCAAGCTCCTTATAATGAATAATATACCCACAGAGGCCTCAGAGCAGTTTAGCCGGGAAGGTTATGATGTTGAGTTTATTCATCCTGAAATAAATGTGGAAACATTCAGAGAAAAGATAAAAGAGGCCTCCATTTTAGCTGTTAACGGTTATACCCAAATACCGGATGATGCCATTGAGGAAGCCAATCGTTTACTGGCAATTGGCATATACGGCATCGATAAAGGGTTCATTAACCAGGATCTGTGTAGAAAAAATGGAATTGTGATTTTTCATGCTCCTCATACCAATACAAGAAGTGTAGCTGAACTGGCCATTGGCGAAATGATCATGTTGTTAAGGCAAGTTCCTGATCAAACAAGTGATCTTCACAAAGGCCTGCACCACAAAATTCGCAAGGATCCTTATGAATTGTTTGGGAAGAATTTAGGAATTATCGGTTATGGGGATGTAGGCAAGCAGTTGGGCACGCTTGCTGAGTCACTGGGTATGCAAGTTTATTTTTATGATAAAGCACAGGTAGAAGGATTAGGCAATGCTAAAGCCACACTTGATCTGCAAGAGTTATTAGAAATTTCGGATATTATTTCCCTTCATATTACGGATGAAGAAGCTAACCGAAATTTTATTAATGAAGAAGCTTTTGAATGGATGAAAGAGGGCGCTATTTTCCTGAATTTAAGTTGTGAGAAAGCTGTTGACCATGGCGCACTGGCGATACACTTAAAAAGTGGTAAACTTGGCGGTGCAGGCATTGACCGTTTTCCGAACAAAGAAGGCTTCCAGGAAAATGGTGAATTCCGCTCTAACTTACAGAAGTTACCCAATGTAGTCCTAACCCCTTACATGAGTGGTAATACTGCAGAATCCAGCCATAATGCTGCTACATTCGTCACACGAAACATAATAGATTTTATCAATACGGGGTCTATTCATACAGGTGTTAATTTCCCGGATATTCAATTGCCTTCCTTTGATGAAGCACATCGTTTGCTTCATATTCATGAGGATCACCCAGGAATGATGGCTACTATTGCCAATGTCTTTTCTGCTCATGGTATAAACATCCTGGCCCAGCAACTAAAAACTTTCAATGGAGTAGGCTACTTAATCACCGATATCTCGAAGGACTACGATGACAATGTAGTGGATGCTATCAAAGAAATCCCTTACGCTATCCGTTTAAGAATCCTTTACTAAAACTGGAGTTTAGTTGATAAATCTTCCCAGAAAGCTTTACCCATCACTCCTATAGGTCCCCTGTGGCGGTAAAATATGTTTTTTATCCCTGATTTGATCCGGATGCTGTAGTCTGTACCGGTAATAGCACCAGGTTTAGCAATACCCAGAAAGGTAAGCAGAGGATTGTTAATCAGGGGATCATCCACCATTTGGTAATCAACAGTAAAACTGCGGTTAAAGGTGGTGATTTGAAGATTAGCTGCCTGGAAACAATTGATATGGACTACCTTACCTATGGTAAAACCGGCCTCATCAAGGGCAGCTATTACCCCTTCCGTAAAAGCGCATCCCATGCTATGGCCAATAAAATGGATTGTTTCATTAGGAAGGTTACGTTTTTCAATTTGTTGAAAAGCCCAATAACGGCCCTTTTCCTGTCTTTCGTTCACAGAACTTAAAAACCGGTAATCAGCTTCAACATACCATGGTTTAAAGTCAGTAAAAAAATTTTTCGCCCCGTTAATGAAATCCTCATTTTTGGACCACCTTGGCATCCAAAAGGCTTTCCCTGAGCATGGAGATCCCATCCCTATTTTTCCATTTGAGAAAAGCAGCATAAGAATATTAACAAAATAAAAGCATTTTAAATGCAAGATCACTTGTAAACCTATTGGCAACAAAAGGAGAATAGTTTTATATTGCTCAAAACCAAATATTTATATGCTTTAGCTCCCGTCAAATAAAGTTTCAGAGCAATAAGCTCATTCAATAGTAACATGAACTTGCCCGGTTTCTTTTTTCTGCTAAATTTGCAAAAAAATGCGTGAATATGGCTCAACACAGGAATGACTGGACGTTCGAAGAGATCAAGGAAATCTACAATAAACCTTTAATTGATTTGGTTTATGAAGGGACTCAGGTTCACCGTGCGAACCATGACCATCATAAATGCCAAATTGCTTCGCTTTTATCCATTAAAACAGGGGGATGCCCTGAAGATTGCGCTTATTGTCCGCAAGCTGCCCGTTATAGTACAGATGTGGAAGTTCATAAGTTATTGGATGTTGATACAGTGGTTAATGCAGCCGAAAAAGCCAAAGAAGGTGGCGCTTCTCGTTTCTGCATGGGTGCTGCATGGCGTGAAGTAAGAAGCAACCGCGATTTTGATAAAGTTCTTGATATGGTTCGGCAAGTCAATGATATGGGCCTTGAGGTGTGCTGTACTCTCGGTATGCTCAATGATGACCAGGCTCATAAGCTGAAAGAAGCCGGATGCTATGCTTACAATCATAACGTAGATACTTCAGATGATTACTACAATGAAATCATCTCAACCAGGGGTTACGAAGACCGCTTGAGTACCTTAGAGTCTGTTACTGATGCCGGAATTACGGTTTGCTCAGGGGGAATTATTGGCATGGGGGAATCTGACAAGGATCGTATTGACATGTTAAAAACCTTGGCTAACCTTAAAAAACAACCTGAATCGGTACCGATCAATAAATTGGTAAAGATTCCGGGCACACCTCTGGAAGACCAACCGGACGTTCCAATGGAATCCATGGTCAGGATGGTTGCTACTGCCCGCATTTTAATGCCCAAATCAATGGTTAGGCTCTCAGCAGGCCGGGCTGACATGAGCCAATCTGAACAGTTTCTTTGTTTTATGGCAGGTGCTAATTCGATCCATTCCGGAAATCAGTTGCTAACAACACCCACTGCCGGTTTTAATGAAGACCTTGAAATGCTCAAAGCATTTGGAATGGAGCCGCTGGAAGTAGAGAACAATGGCCTGGAACCGGCCAAAAACAAAGCAAAAGCAGCGGATTAACAATTCAAACATTCAGTTGTAACTGAATTGTTACCACCAAAGCGGAACCGGGAAGATTGAATTAGCTTGATATGAGTCTGTCGGGAAGGTTACACTACGCACTTGAGCAAAAAAAAGCTGCTAATACTTACCGGGTATTAAAACAACAAAACGGGCTTGTCGATTTTGTTTCGAACGACTACCTGGGGTTGGCTCAATCAAGAAATTTACATCAGGAAGTATGGAAGCACTTTGATCAGGATGAACTGATGGGAGGTTCTACCGGATCAAGGTTGTTAAGTGGTAATTCACCATTACATCAATCGGTTGAAGATCAAATTGCTAATTTCCACAATGCTGAGTCATCGTTGGTCTTTAATTCAGGTTACCAGGCTAATACCGGTTTATTAAGCTCCTTACTTGGCAAGGACGATACCATTCTTTTTGACAAGTACATTCATGCCTCCCTTCGCCAGGGCATTCAGCTAAGTTATGCTAAAGCTTATGGCTTCTCTCACAATGACCTCGAAGACCTGAAGCAAAAAAGCCAATTTGCAACCGGTGAGGTATTGGTAGTAGTAGAGTCAATTTATTCTATGGATGGTGATGAGGCACCGCTTGAAAAAATCGCCTCATTCTGCCGTCAAAAAAGTTTTGCTTTCGTTGTTGATGAGGCCCACGCTACGGGTATCAGGGGGCCAAAAGGAACAGGCGTTGTCCAGGAAAAAGGGCTTGAAGGAAATGTTTTTGCGCGAATTCATACATTTGGGAAAGCACTTGGTGGGCAGGGTGCCGCGGTATTGGGTGATCAAACCCTTAAATCCTACTTGGTTAACTTTGCCAAACCTTTCATATACACTACTGCATTGCCTCCTATTGCAATGGCATTCCTTTATAAGGTATATGAGTTTTTTCCTGAGATGGAAAGTGAACGTGAAAGGGTTCTTAACTTAGGCGAGCAATTTGAAAGCCTGCTAATGGAAGGTGAATGGCAAGTGATAAAAGGAAGAGGTCCCATTCGGTCAGTTATCGTAAAAGGGGAAACCAATGTGAAAGCATTGGCGGAAGGCCTCCAAAAGGCTGGATTTGATTTGAGACCAATTGTATCACCAACCGTGCCGAAAGGGCTGGAAAGGCTCAGGATTTGTTTTCATAGTTATAATACTCAACAACAGGTTGACGATTTGGTCCGAGTAATGAAGGATTTTGGGAAAGGGTAAAAATAACTTATGGGGAATATTTTTGTAACCGGTACCGGTACTGGCATAGGTAAAACGGTGGTAGCAGCCATCCTAAGCGAAGGGTTGGGTGCAGATTATTGGAAGCCAGTTCAAGCAGGCAACTTGCGTGACACGGATACCATGTTTGTGGATCGTGTAACTAGTTCAGAAGTGCAAGTTCACCGGGAGACTTATTCGCTTCAAAAGCCGGCTTCTCCGCATGATGCGGCTAAAAAAGATAATATTGCTATGAAGCTATCTGATTTTGAGGTCCCGGCCGCCTCAAATGAATCAGGCTTGGTCATAGAAGGAGCTGGTGGGCTAATGGTGCCGCTGAATGATAAAGAGCTGGTCATCGATCTGATTCAATCATTGGCTGATGAAGTCATTTTGGTTTCCAACAATTACTTAGGTAGCATTAATCACACCCTCTTATCGATTGATGCGTTACAATCGCGGGACATTCCCATTAAAGGTATTGTTTTCAATGGAGACCCTTACAAGGAGGGAGAAAGATTGATATTGGCTTATAGCCAAACACCTTTGATAGGCCGCTTATATCCTGAAAATTCAATCAATTCCTCCCTTGTACAGGCCTATGCCCGGCAATGGAATTTAAAGTAAAAAGCTATGAGTCTTGCAGACAGAGATTTTGAATCGATATGGCATCCGTTTACTCAAATGAAAACTGCTCCGAAAAGTACGCCCATAGTTAAGGGAGATGGTGCATGGTTATACGATGAGGACGGGAAAGCCTATTTGGATGGTATTGCTTCTTGGTGGGTTAACTTACACGGCCATGGCCATCCCTATATTGCTGAAAAGGTATCAGAGCAGTTCAAAACTTTAGACCATGTAATTTTTGCTGGCTTTACCCATCCACCAGCCGTATCATTAAGTGAGCAATTGCTAAAGCACCTGCCGGCAACACAGGAAAAAATATTCTTTTCTGATAATGGCTCCACTGCGGTTGAGGTAGGTATTAAAATGGCCCTTCAATATTGGTACAATCAGGGATATACCAATAAAAAGAAGCTTATTGCTTTCAATAACAGCTATCACGGAGATACATTTGGGGCAATGTCCGTTAGTGAGCGAGATGCATTTACTCAGCCATTTCACAACCACCTGTTTGAGGTAGAATATATTGATCCGCCTATTCATGGACAAGGGGATCAATCGCGTGAACAATTAAAGCAGTTGCTAAATCGTGAGGAAGAATTTGCTGGTTTTCTTTTCGAGCCCCTTGTTCAAGGGGTTGGTGGAATGCATATGTTCGAAGCAGAACAACTGGATCCTTTAATTGAACTCTGCCGGGAAAATAATCTGATTAGCGTTGCTGATGAAGTTATGGTTGGTTTTGGTCGAACAGGGACCAATTTTGCAGGTGATCAACTAACGGCTAAGCCTGATGTCTTTTGCCTTTCCAAAGGTTTAACAGGCGGTACAATGGCCATGGGGATCACCACTGCACCTCAGTTTATCTATGATGCTTTCTACGATTCAAATAAGATGAAAACGTTTTTTCACGGCCACTCATTTACAGCAAATCCTGTGGCCTGTGCGGCATCTTTAGCCAGTTGGGAGTTGCTTCAACAAAATGATACCCAGGATAACATTCAGGAAATTGCTCGTAAGCATAACCATTTCAAGGAAAAAGTAAGATCAAACCCGGTTGTCAAAGATGCTCGCAGTACTGGCACTATTCTGGCAGTAGAAGTGGAAGTTGATGATGGGTCTGGTTATTTTAGTAGTGTGGCTGATTACCTCAAGCCATTTTTCATGGAAAAGGGTTTACTAATAAGGCCGTTGGGTAATGTGATTTACCTCATGCCTCCATATTGTATAACACCACAGGAACTGGAAAAACTCTACAGGGGCATTGAAGAGGGGCTAAAAGCCATTCAAGATCGGTAATTAATTTGTGTTTAGTGTTTGTTTTTATTGATTATAGAAGGTAAAAAGTATGGCAAAGTTGCATTATAAGTCTCATATAGGGATTCTTAGTCGGGGAAGTATAAGTCCTTGGGGAGATAATGTGCACAGGTTCCCTTATAAGGCTTCACATACTTTTATAGGTGTTGATCAATTCGGGGAAGAAATATTGCCTGTAGGAGTTCTGCCTAATGATGCGGAAGAAGCAATAAAAAAACTTAGTCAATCTCATAAAGCTTATAAGCAGCTGGACAGGAGTGTGTTGTTAGCAATTCAGGCTGCCCGCCATGCCCTTAGTAGTATTAATATCCCGGATGATTCGAAGGTTGGGATTAATATTGGGTCATCCAGGGGGGCCACCGGTACGTTTGAAAAGTACTACAAAGATTTCCTTGTTTCTGAGAAAGGAGAAACGTCACCCTATACATCACCAACCACTACGTTAGGTAATATTGCCAGTTGGGTAATGGCTGACCTAGGCCTGAATGGGTCGGTACTCAGCCATTCGATTACCTGTAGTACGGCTATTCAAGCTATTGCCAATGCAGAGGCATGGTTGCTATCAGGCAAGGCAGATGATTTTATAGCAGGCGGAAGTGAAGCGCCCCTAACGGCTTTCACACTTGCCCAAATGCAAGCTTTGAAAATTTATACACAAAATGCTGATGAGCAATATCCAAGTCGTCCATTGGCCAAAAAGCCGACCAATGGTATGGTGTTAGGAGAGGGTGCTGGCATTTTTTACCTCAAGGCTTTGGATTGGCAAGCCTTTGTAGAAGATGATTCCCTTATACTCCTCGAATCCACTGGCTTTGGCAATGAGCCATTGGAGGGTTTCACTGGTATTTCAAGGGAGGGCACCTGTTTTAAACGAGCTATGGAAATGGCATTAAATCAACAAGATACCGGTTTTGACGTGGATATCATCCTTATGCATGCCCCCGGCACGGTAAAAGGGGACCAAGCTGAGATCAATGCTGTCAATGAAGTATTTTCTGGAAGCATTCCTATGCTATACAGTAATAAATGGCAAATTGGCCATAGTTTTGGTGCTTCCGCAGCTTTATCCCTGGTACAGGCTATTAACATCCTCAATCAACAGGAAATACCGGAAATGCCTTATGCTTCGAAGTCAGAATCCTGCCAGCCTCCCATTAGGAAAATCATGGTTAATGCTGCTGGTTTTGGTGGAAATGCCGGCTCTCTTATTGTCTCTAAACCATTTTAATAAGCTTTATGCGTATCTTTCTTTTTATCATACTTCTTAATCTTTTGCCAACTTTAAACGTTGCACAGAACTCTGAAAATATCCGATTTATAAGCGATACGCTTGTTATTAAAGGAACAATTACCTATCCCGAAGGCGAGGGTCCTTTCCCGGCTGCGCTATTTGTTCATGGTTCAGGTCCTAACGACAGGAACCAGCGTATTGTACTAAATAACTCCAGGTCTGAGTGCCTCTATCCGGAATTGCATGGGGATACCATACAGAATTTTAAGGAAATTGCTGCATTATTGGCTGACAAAGGGGTTGCATCTCTTAGGTATGATAAACAGACAATGCTCTATAAGGATCAATTAGACCTTGCTAGTATCGATCCAATGGACTTTATAAGAGATGCTCATGCAGCGCTTGATTTTCTAAAATCCCAATCCGCCATTAACGATGACAGCCTATTATTGATCGGACACAGTCAAGGAGGAAATTTTCTCCCGATAATAAGCAAGTCACGATCAGATATACAGGGGCTCATTGCATTGGCTACCCCATCCGGTTCTATCGATACGGTTTTGGCTAACCAGATCAAATATGTGTTTCAACAGTGCAAAGATTCAACGACTGCTATCCTGAAATATGAGGAAATTATTCAGGCTTTTGAAAGATTGCGGAATGGGGATTGGCCAAAGGATAGGCCGCTTATGAATGCTTTTCCCAATTTTTGGCAGGATTGGCTTGCCATTACTGATACCACTGTCTCTGCTTTTAAAAGCACCAGGGAACCATTACTTTTTTTATCAGGGACCAAGGATTATAACGTTCCACCGCCTCACCTGAAAAATTTCCGAAAAGCAATTAGTCAAGAAAATGCTACATTTACCCTTTTAGAAGGTGTTACTCATTTTTTGACTTCTATCCAGGATCCTCAGTTATCCCAAAAGGTTTCTTCTACCTTGACGAATTGGCTTAAGGAGCAGGAATTCATTGATGAATGATAAAAGGGAAAAACACTTAATAAAACAACTTAGGTTGGTTTATTGCTCAATGCCCCTTTCGCGGTAAATCGTAGCAAGGACCGTTTGTCCAACGGCTTTCAGGGTTTCTTTTGAGATGATGCTCATGTCATCAGCATGGGTGTGCCAATAATCCCCGAATCCATTAGGGCGCTGGCTGTCATAGTCAATGATATTAATGGTAGGGATGTTGGCATGCCGGATAACATTGACATGGTCATCCATGACCGGCCCGGTTTTTTGATAGGAAAAGCGGTTTGAGTAACCTAGGTCATAAGCTATATTCCAAACTTTATCCAAGACCTGGGAGGCATGTTCTGTCGAATACCCCTCTCTTTTAAACACAGCATTTTTAGCGCCTACCATATCCAGCAATATACCGTAGTCAGCAAAGTATTTGTTGGAATTGATTGATTTGGCCCATTTTTCAGAGCCCAGGCAATAACCATTATCCTCACCTCTTTTTTGCTTTCCTTGCGGTGCTCCGTAATCTTCCCCATCAAATAAGATGATCTCAATGCCAATATTAGGCTCTTTTTTGCTAATTTGTCGTGCTATTTCGAGTATTACAGCTGTTCCGCTACCGCCATCATTGGCTCCGGGTATAGGCTCTTCAGTTCTGGCAGTATCCATATCAGCAAATGGGCGCGTATCCCAATGAGCACATAAGAGAATTTTTTTAGGCTTATCAGGTCCGAAGGTAGCCCTGATGTTCTTGATATAAAGGGTGTTATTGTTAAAAGCTGATACTTCATCGTTTATTACTTGAACTGCAGCCCCATAAGTAGTAAGCTTTTGCTTTAGCCAATTCGCAGTCTTTTCATGGGGTTTCGTGTTTGGAACACGAGGACCAAAATTCACTTGTTTTTGAATGAAGTGATAAGCCGAGTCTTCGTTGAAATCCGGTATCTCCACATCTGGCCCGGATCCTTGACCGTCATCCCCTTTTGAATCCCTATTCTCACTCCCGGAATTATCTTGTGATCCATTACAACTGCCTAACCCTAATCCTATCATAATGCATAGAAGCAAAGAGAAATTGATAAAGGCAGGTTTCTTCATATAGCGCGGGCGATTTATGAAAGCCTCTTAAGGGCTTTACGAGTTCCCTCTAAGGTATGGTCGATATGCTTTTCTGTTAATTCAGTCGATAAGAACCATGCCTCGAATTGAGAGGGCGGTATCCAGACACCTTGCTCGATTAAACCCCAAAAGTATTCCTTAAAATGATCAGTATTGCTTTGTTTGACATCCGTAAAATTAAGCGGAGGGTCTGAAACAAAGAAGGGATTCATCATACTTCCGAATCGAGTTACCTGTAGAGGTATCCCTGTTTCTTGGCTAATTTCCGTTAGACCTTTTTCCAATCTTCCACTAATATGATGCAAATGATCATACAAACCTGGGTTATCACGTAGTGTTTTCAATGTATAGTAGCCAGCTGTCATAGCTATTGGATTTCCCGAAAGGGTACCCCCTTGGTAGACTGGTCCGGCAGGAGAAACCATTTCCATGACCGATCTGCTGCCACCAAAGGCGCCAACCGGTAGCCCACCTCCAATCACTTTACCCAGCATGGTAAGATCTGGCTCGACTCCATAAACAGTTTGAGCACCGCCAAAATGATACCGGAAACCGCTCATGACTTCGTCAAACAAAAGAAGGGCGCCATGTTGATGGGCCACCTCTTTAAGCTCTTGCAGAAACTGACCTTCCGGTTTGAGCACCCCCATATTTCCTGTCACTGGTTCAATGGCGACTGCAGCAATTTCATCCGGGTATGTTTCAAAAATCTGTTTAACGGAATTGATATCATTGTATTCTGCGACAAAAGTATCTTGCGTGTAAGATTCGGGAACACCTTGGCTGCCGGGTAATCCTTGCGTTGCCACACCTGATCCGGCCTGAACGAGCAAAGCATCAACATGGCCATGGTAACAACCCGCAAACTTGATTACTTTATTGCGGCGTGTATAAGCCCTTGCCAAACGGAGTGCACTCATAGCAGCTTCAGTGCCTGAATTGACTAGCCTTGTCATTTCAATGGATGGGAAAGCCTTGCTTATAAGATCAGCAACCCGCAACTCTAATTCATTAGTAGCCCCAAAAGAAGTACCTCTTTCAACGGCTTCTTTAACCCTTGGGCCAACTTCAGGGTGATTATGCCCTAAAATAAGCGGGCCAAAAGAGCCCACATAATCAAGATAAGCATGACCATCTACATCGTATATGTAAGCGCCTTCCCCTTTTTCCATGATCAGGGGATTACCGCCTACAGCATTAAAGGCGCGAGCACCGCTATTAACACCGCCAATCAAACGTTTTTTAGCGCTTTCAAAAAGCTCTTTGGAATTTCTAAAATCCATTGGATTGTGTTTTTAGCTGAAAATTGAGACTAATTTTTCGGTATCCCGGTATATTCCGGTGATGATGGGTGTATCTTTTTCAGTGTAGCGCCTGGCTTCCGACTTCCTTAATTCATACACCAAGTCAGAAAATTGAGAAAGGTTATCCGTTTCATAAGAAACGATGAATTCCTGGTCTTGCAAGCCAAATGAATACAAAAGCAACTGGGTGATCTCCGGAAATTGTTTACCCGTTTTGATATGTTCCTGCATCATCTCTTTACGGGTTTCCCAGTCTTCAAGATACCAGGGTATCGTTTTGGTAAAGGGATAAACAATGAAATAAGGAGTTCTCACTGCATCATTGAAAGGGTCTATTTCTTGTGGATTCCTTTTATTGCTTGTATATTGTGTAGGCTTTGTTAATCCCCATAAGCTTAATCCAGGTTTAATGTATTGACGAAATACATTCATTGCTGAACCCGTTTTCTCAAAGTATTGGTCCGGAATTTCATTTTCTTCAGCGGTTTGGTTCAACCATACCATGATGTCCCATTCATCCCGGGAAGGGAAAACCTGGTAAAAATAAGCGGTATCGGCAGTTTGTTTGAGTTTTTCTGTCCAATTATTAAGCAATTCGCCCCGTTCACTACTGCCTAATTCCCAAAAAGGCTGATCTAGTCTAAATAGTTGGTAATGGGATAATACGCGTTGTTCCATAAGGTTTTATTTAGGGTTCAAATTTCATTATTCGTTTTCGACTTTTTAAAATACTCCGATATATCCGACAACAGTCCTTCCATTGTTTGCTTATTTGGTATAACATGTGGGGTGTAGCCATGGTTTTTAAGTTCCTCAGCTGTTGTTGGCCCAATACAAGCAAAGATAGGGTTGCTTAAGTGTAGTTCATACTGCCTGAGGTTATCAAAAAAACCTTTGATACCGGAAGGGCTCGTAAATAGAATGACATCCGGCTTATGTTGCAATGTATTGCTAAAAGTTAATCTTTCAATGGATTGAGTGCGGGTTTCATAGACAACTAAGCTGTAAACTTCAGCCTGTCGCATCTGTAATCCTTCAGATAGCTCTTTTCCGGCTAAGTTACCACAAGGCCAAAGCACTTTAGCATTTTGAGGGGAGGGTAATTCTTTGCTTAGGCCGCTTCCATTCTGTTCTTTAGGGGTAAAATCTACTGATCCTAAATTTTGTTCTACTTCTGCTTGCGTTTTTTGGCCTAATGCGGCTATTTTTGGCCTTTCTTCAATGCTTAATTGCTGCCATTCATTGTAGAAATTCTTCCAGAAGCCATTTACACCGTTTGCACTGGTAAAAGTAAGCCAATCAAACCTTGATATGTTTCTTGCCTGATCCTTCTCGTATTGAGAGAGTACTTTGGTCTCAATTGCAATTGTGGGAAGGATTAAAGGATAACCCCCTAATTTTTTGATCTTTTGAGCAAGGGTTTCTGCTTTAGCTTGCTGGCGGGTTATGAGCAATGTTTTTCCAGCAAAGGGTTGGGTGCTATTGCTCATGAAATTGGGAGATTTTATCAACCAACACCTTGCCCAGGTTCTGAGCTTCATGAATATGACCGGAAACCTGTTCCCTGTTTAAAGCAGAGCCATCTTCTTTTCCATATATACCATCAATGGTAATTTGGTCTCCTTTTACCGATGCATGCGCACCCAATGGTAAACGGCAGCCACCACCCAAAGCTACCAGTACCGTTCTTTCAGCCTCTACAGAGCGGATTGTGGCTTTGTCATTAATTAAACCGACCAACTTCTTCATTTCCGAATCCTGCTCCCGGGTTTCTACGGCTAAAATGCCTTGGGCCACGGCAGGAACGAACTCATCTTTATTGAAAAGCTGGGAGGCCTTATCAAACATATTGACCCGCTGTAAACCAATAGCAGCAATACAAATGGCATCTACCTCCCCGCTATCAATCTTACCCATTCGCGTAATGATGTTCCCGTTTATGGGTTTGATTTTAAGGCCTGGGTTTATATGGTGTATCTGAATAGCTCTCCTTAGGCTGCTGGTACCAACAATTGACCCCTCTGG
Organism: uncultured Sphingobacteriales bacterium; assembly: GCA_964595485.1. GTDB lineage: Bacteria > Bacteroidota > Bacteroidia > CAILMK01 > CAYYUA01 > CAZQQN01. The sequence goes on from CAZQQN010000001.1 coordinate 50,899, forward strand.
AAGGTCCTGGAGTTTTATATTATCCCTTGAGATCAAAACATCTCTTACATCGCCTCTTTTGGGAACTCCGCTTATTTCAAGACCTTCCGGTAACTTGGTTGGTAAATCTTTGTAACTGTGGACAGCTATGTCAATCTCCTCATTCAGTAGGGCTAATTCCACTTCTTTGACAAATGCCCCAATAGTCTGAACGTTACCTCTATCACCGCTTGTTTTGATTGGTTTTGTAACAAACTCGTAATCAGGCGCTACTTTACGTAACTCACCCAGCACCATTTCAGTCTGGGCTAAAGCAAGCTTACTGCCTCTGGTGCCAACAATGATACGCTTTTTGGGAATATTGATATTGATATCTTTCAGGTTAAAGATCTCCTGGAAAGTTTGGATTTCCTGCCTGTTATCATCCGGGTCTTTTGCATAGTTTTTCAATGTATGAATAGGGTCCTTTGTGATTTTTCGGACCATTCGGTGAGCCATTTTTTCAAGGACTTTTTCCTGCTTGTCATCAAGGTCGCCTAACTTGGGTTTTACCCAATCCAACTCCTCCTGCTTGATGCTTTCAAGATTCTGGTAGAAATTGGATATGACCGGATTAAGCCTATTGGTATTCAACCAATTTTCATAACCCTCTACTTCTTCCTTTATAATAGCATTGGCTTTAGGAATTTCCTGCTTCCGGTTTTTAAGCCCTTCTATGGTCATATCTTTCAACTGGTCCAGGTCATAAAGTGAAACCTGATGAATTTGGTTCAGGTCCATGCTGAAATTACGAGGCACTGCCAGATCAACCAAGGTTAATGGATGGCGAAAGTTGGCCTGGTCAAGCAATTCCTTGCTAAGTATTGGTTCTTCAGCATTAGATGCCCCAACAACAATTTCTACATCATCTAAGTTATGAATGACCTGGTTATAAGTAAGGGGTTGCGCATTGTAAACACTAGCTAATTGCCTTGCGCGGTCCAGGTCTCTGCTGGCTACCATCACTCGCCCAGGTTTACGCTTTGCCAGCATTTTTAGTAGTAAAGTGGCCATTTCACCGGTTCCAATGATCATAATCCGAGCATCTTCCAGGTCTTCATATTGTTTCTGGATTAATTCGAAAGCAACCGAAGAAAGGGAGACTGGTGTTTGGCCTAAGTAAGTTTCCCCTCTAACCCGTTTTCCAGTTCTGATTGCCCTTTTGGCTAATTCGTGTAAAACAGGTCCAAGGGTCCCGGCTTCCTGAGCTATGTAGTAGGAGTCCCGTACTTGCCCCAATATCTGATGCTCTCCTAAGGCTTGTGATTTTAAACCAGCGGCAGTGGAAAACAAATGCTCCGCAACGGAATATTCATGTTCCAGTATGGATATGTATGGTCTAAGGTTACCAAACTGGGTGAAAAAGTCCATTAATGGACCATGATTATCATGATAGGCGTATAGGGCTAAACGGTTACACGTAGACACCAAAAAAGCCTCCCGAAGCTGGTCTTTTAAATTAGATAAGGCTTCAATGGTATCTTCTCTGTTTAACGCAACGCCTTCTCGTATGTGAATCGGAGCATCCTGATGACTAAGCTCTACCCCTATGATCTTTGACATTCCTTATTAATAGGTTATAAACCGTTCTCACTAACTATTTCTCGACCTCATTTATCAAACAATGGTAAAGCGGTGCCGTTTCAAATTTTTTGAAATCAACTACAAATAACGGAAATCCTCGTAAAAAAAAACAATGACATTGCTCATGTTCTTTGACCCCTTTTTATAAACTTCAGCTTAGCTGGATTAGGATGAATAATTTTGGCTTAGTTTATGATCGAAGCAACTATTAGTTCTCAATGGCCGTTCAAATCGCTACTGAAAAACAATATTTTATGCGGATTTTCCTCAGTATCTTGATTTCCTTTATATTATTTCAACCCTCAACAGCCCAGGAAAGCTATGAAAAAGGCTACAAAGCTTTTCATAACGGGAAAGTAAAGGAAGCGCTTAATTATTTTGACCAAGCTGTTGAGGTTTACCCTGATAAAGCCAAGGCTTACCTGGCCAGGGGGATGACTTATCAACGCCTGAAAAAAAATGATAAAGCCATTAGCGATTTTTCAAAGGCTTTAGAATTTAGCGACACATTTGCCTCTGCCCATGTTAACAGAGGTATGTGTTTCATGGAAAAAAAGCAGTTCAATAAAGCATTGGATGATTACAATAAAGCTTTATCCCTGGATCCTAATAATGGGCAGGCTTATTTTAACAAAGGTTATTTGTTTTTCCAGCTTGAAGATTTTGAAGGAGCGATAGAAGTCCTGACCAAGGCTATCGACAGAAAAGAAAAGGTGCCTAATCAAGAGCATATTCAAAATGCTTATTTTTACCGGGGTAAAGCCTACATTCAAAAAGATAAAAGGACTAAAGCGATACATGATTTCAAGCGCGCAATAGCTTTAAAGCCTAAGGATTACAGGGCTTATTTTTTCCGTGGAACAGTTTACCATAGGGTAAATAAGTTTGAAAAAGCTGTGGCAGATTATGATTCAGCACTTGCTATTAATCCGGACTACAGTGAATGCTACTTGAAGCGGGGACTTTCCAAGGGTGAAACCAATGATTTAGATGGGGCTATATCCGACTTTACCAAATATTTAGAAATCAACAAAGCATCTCACAAAGCTTACCGAATGAGAGGTTTGGCTAAAGCCAAAAAAAATGACAGAGAAGGGGCTCTTTTGGATTTGAAAAAAGCTATTCAAATAAGGCCCAATGATGGTAAAACTTATTTCATGATGGGAAGCATACACCGGCAAGAAGGGAACATGACCAAAGCCTGTAAAGCTTGGCGCAGTTCCCTGGAAAATGGATTCAGTAAAGCCAGTCGTTATTTCAAACAATTCTGCCGGAAAAAGTCAGGACCTAATAATTGATTTAATATCATCAATAAGCTGAGTATATGGCTTACAAAGGGGTAATTTTTGATTTAGATGGAACTTTACTGGATACAGCAGAGGATATTGCAGATTCTGTCAACCAAGCGCTCCAAGAATATGGGTTAGCCACTTATGCGCTTGCTAAGTATAAGGAATTGGTTGGAGCAGGATTAGACCAATTGCTTAATGATGTTCTGGGAGAAAAAATTAATGACAGGGAATTTTTCAATGCTTTCAAACAAAGGGTTCGCAGTATTTACCGGGAACGCTGGCATGTTAAAAGCCGACCCTACGAGGGAATACCTGAGCTTTTGGATGAATTAATGCACAAGCGTTTACCAAGGGCTGTTCTTTCTAATAAATACCATGAAGGCACTACAATGATTGTTGAGCATTTCTTTAAGCATTGGCAAATGAATCCTGTGATGGGTGCGCGGGACGGAATGCCTTTGAAACCTGACCCTACGCCAGCTATAGAAATAGCTCGCTTAATGAATGTTAAGCCTGAATATCTGATTTATTTAGGAGATACCGGGTCGGATATTCAAACAGCCATTAAAGCTGGCATGTTACCCCTCGGCGTTGACTGGGGGTTTCGGCCTGTAGAAGAGTTGGAAAAGGCAGGCGCTAAAGATATTGTTAGGACTCCACAAGATATTTTAGCATTCTTATCCTGATCCTTGAACCAAAATAGCTAGATGGTAGCCAGCATTGATTTTTTCTTAAAAATTACGATATTAGTATTGAAACCAAAGGATGTATCGCATTCATGAAAAAATTCTTTTTGGTTTATGGGCTTTTGCTAATGGGTCTCTTTGCTGCTTTTAGCTACTTTGAGTCCAAAACAAAAGACGAAAGGATTCTGGCAGCAAAACTTAGGCATACCTTCCAGCTAAACAAACCTGGCAGTTGTAAAGCCGCTTTTAATCTTCTGAGTCAAAGGAAACACGCAGCATTGAAAGAGTTATTTGAAAACCGGGATTTGGAAGCTTTGAAAGCAAAGTTTTGCTCGGTTTGGGGTAAAGAAGGTGTTCACGATTGGTCAGTTACGATTAATAGAGTGGAGAATGATGATCATGACTATCAAGTACTTCTCAAAGCTGATAGCTTAAACAGGGAACGCCATTTATATTTTGTCAAAGAAAAAAGTGTTTTAGCCCTTGTTGAAATAAACTAAGCGAGTTTAGCCAATTTATCCTGGAAGCCGGTTAGTCCCAATCCTCCCCCGTTGTGGATAAATAATTTATTACCAGTAAGCGCTTTTTGGCTTAGTAAGTTCGATACGGTATCTGCATGTTTAGCGCCGTACAACGGATCTGTAATAATTCCTTCTTCTTGGGCAAATTCCCTGATGGTACTTAAGGTACTTTGATTTATGGAACCAAAGGCGGGAGCTGATATAGGCCGGTAGGTTTCTATTTCTGGTAGCCTCAGGTTTGAAATGGTTAAAGCGAGGTAAGCAGGCAATTGATTCTGGTAAAATACCAGCTCCTCCTCAAAAAAGGATTCATCTCCTGCGATTAAGGTTACATGGATGGTTTTTGCTGTTATACCTAGCAAGCCTAATCCGAGGATCAATCCTATGGCAGTAAGGCCTGTACCGCTGTCAATGAAAATATGTTGGAAATTAAGGCCATACGCGTGCTCCTGTGCTACTAAGTCAGTAGCCAAGGTTATTGCTCCCGGTAACGCCTCAGGCATGCTGGCTCCTTCCGGAATAATCAGGGGGTTCAGGTAAGGATTGTTTGCCATTGCTTTATCGAAAATATCCGTACGCTTAAACCATTCTGAACGGTCTAGCCAATAAATGTTGGCCCCGTTACTCAACAAGGTTAGCCATAAGTAATTTCCTTGTAAGGTTTGATCATGATCCTGCAACAAGTAAAGCCGGTAAGGTATCCTTTTTTCAACAGCCATTTGTAGAAGGCCTAAAACATTGTTGGATTGACTACTACCTGTTATCCACATTTCGTCAAAGTTCCTTGCTATATACGGAATGAGGCTTGCATATTTACGGTATTTTGAGCCGCTTATTCCACTACTCAACTCATCTTCCCTTTTTATCCAAACCGCATTGTCCGCAAAGAATTGATTTGTTTCATGAATCCGCGTATTACATTGGAAAGACCGATCAAGGAAAGGAGAAAGGTTGTCGTTTAATTCGCTAATATTCAATTTTCCAATGTTTTATTAAAGTGCGTTTAACCATTCACCAATTCAGCAATGAAATGGTAAACCATCAAGCCTGTAACAAATAGTTTAATGAAAGTACCTGCCAAAAAACCTAAGAATGAGCCCAATCCTGCTTTCATGGCTTCCCTGCCTCGCTTACCGTGTAGCAGTTCCCCGGCTACTGCCCCTAAAAACGGCCCCGCAATGATACCAAAAGGCGGAAAAAATATTCCCACTACCGCACCAATAACGCTCCCCCAAACCCCGTATTTTGAAGCTCCGAATCGCTTGGTACCATATATCGGAATAAGGGTATCCAGCAAAACCACTAAGGCTGATAAGAACCCGTAAATGATCAAAAGCTTTAAGGAAAAGTCGTATGAAGCCGTTAAATGCAAGGCGATCAAACCCAGGAATGCTATGGGCGGCCCGGGTAAGACAGGTAATATGCAACCAATAAAGCCAGCAAGCAAGAGAAGGGCTCCTATTACAATGAGGAAGGTTTCCATAATTACTAATTATGCATCCAAAAATAATTAAAGCTTAGCCTTTTAGCAGGTCAGAGGGAATCCGCAAAATCGATGATGTTTTTAGCCAATTTCTGCCATGAATTGGCATCCTTATACCGCTGAATATTGCGATCAAGGGTTTGCTCTTGATCGTTCTCAAAAAATTCCCGTATTTTGCTTTGAATAGCTTCTGCTGATGGCTCCTTGGCAATTAACCCAATATCGCCTCTTTCAACAATTTCCCTGAGTCCGCCCACATCGGTTACAATGACAGGTATATCAAAATGAAGGGCAATAGAGAGGATACCGCTTTGCGTTGCGGATTTATAAGGTAAAACATTAACATCAGCGGCTGAAAAAAATAAAGGTACCTCTTGGTCAGCCACATAACGGAAATTTAGCTGAACCCGGTCTTCTAAGCGATATTGTTTCACAAGGGATTTGTACGCCTCCGCATCGCCATAAACTTCTCCAGCCACTACTAATTGGTAATCTTCAGGTAGATCTTTAAAAGCCTCTATCAGAATATCCAATCCTTTGTAATCCCTTATAAGGCCAAAAAACAGAACAGTTTTCTTTTGCGGGTCGAGGTTAAGTTGATTTTTGGCGTAATCTTTCGGTATTTTATTCCCGAAATGGTCGTACACAGGATGGGGGTTGAACAAATAAGGCGCTTTTGGCTTTATTTTCTGTAAATCACCTTTTACTGCCTCACTCATCACAACAAAACCTGAATTCCGGTTCATGAAGTAGTGAGTGAAAACCTTATCACCTGGTCTTGTCTCATGTGGAATGGCATTATCCAATACTGACACGACTTTGGTTCCCCTTTTTTTCAAAATGCCAGCTACGGTACCTAAAGAGGGTCCAAAATAAGGCATCCAGAATTTCATGACTAATAAGTCTGGCTCAAAGGCGGCAATTTTTCGTGCTGCTGTGTAATAAGAAACAGGATTGATGGTATCCAGGATTTGCTCGGCTTTGACAACAGTACTCGTGTCATCTTGCTCGGTAACATATTGGCTTTGACCCGGGAACAATATATCCGGGTATTGCCGGGTAAAAGTATAGGCTTTGGCTTCATAGCCAGCGTTGTCGAAAGCGTTGAAAAGTGAGGCATTGAACTGGGCTATTCCACCACGAAATGGATAAAAAGTGGATAAGTAGGCGATCCTTTTAATCATAAGGTAAATGCCTTTCGATGGCTTGATAAACGGTTTCCACCGGGATATCCTTCATGCAATGCCTTTCCCTTGTGCAATACTGGCCGTAGAAGTCATCACAACCAGTTGGTGGCTCGATAATTTCTCCCCTTCCGTACAGCTCATATTCGTAGCTATTGAAAATATTGTTGAAAAGAATGAGGGGTTTTTTGAGTCCAATAGCAATGTGCATCATCATGGAAACAGCTGAAACAATCACATCGCAATGGTCAGTAATAGCTATGAATTCCTGTAGCGGATATATGCCTGGGTAATAAGCACCCGTTAACTGGGTATAATGCTGATTTTGCTCATCCTCTTCCGGCCCACCCAGAATGAGGGGATAATAACCATCTTGCTGAAGTTGCTGAATAAGGCTTATCCAGTAATCAGCTGGCCAAAGGCGGGTAGTCCAACGATGGCCGCAACCAGTATTCAAACCGATGATAGGCTTTCCTTCTGCTTGCTCTCGAATAGACTCCCATTTATCAAAAGATTCCTGGTCCCGCTCAAGGACGTAATCTTCACCTTTGAAATCCATGTGCAGGATTTCAAAGATTTCTTCCAGGTAGCTTTTGGTATTGGCCTGTGAGTATTCATCAAATAAGCCTGTAATGAGCTTATGGGTGGCAGCATTCGTAGCCGCACTAATATGGCCGTTCTCCAGGTTAAATCCGTATTTTTCTTCTGCTTTGACATCATTCAGCAGGGCACAAGCTTCCCAATCCTTATCCAGGTTAGTAGCCAGGTCAAATTCACGATGACGTAGGATGTAGGTTGATTTGAAATCAAACGGGTATATCTCGTCAATGTGATTAGCAGGCAGGATATCTGGTGTGTTGGTAATCCAGGTAATTTGACAACCGGGGTACTCTTTTCTGAAACGCTCCAAAAGTGGTGTAGTACGGATCACATCACCAATTGCTGCTAATTTGATAATCAGGATCCGTTTTGTTACGGGGTCGTATTCATCACACTCACAAATTTTCCCGCGCAATTTATTTGGTTTACAGGGGATATCTCCCTTGAAATGGCGACAGTTAAATTTTACATCAGAAAGATTCATAACGGTCTCGTTGTAAAAGGTAATATTGAAGTATCAAAAATAGGCTAAAAGGGTGTGATTTTCAAATTAGGCCCAAGCCAAGAAAAGGTTAAATTGTTGCCTCTCGAGCTAATTTGAGTCATGTTATCGGCTGTATTAAAAATGGCTTTTTTTGGGTTAAGCAGTTATTAAACTTGAACTTTGGGTGTTCCAAAAGGTTTTTAAGTATCAAACATACGAATCTGTTCAAATGCCACAAGCTTATATTATTATCATTGGGGATGAGATTCTGAATGGCCTTACGCTTGACAGTAACTCGAATTACCTGGCTTACCATTTGAATGAAGCAGGCCTGAACGTTACTGCTGTCAAAGTCATTAATGATGATGAAGCCATTATCAACCATACATTCAGAGAGGCTAAAGCTCATGCAGATGTAGTGATCGCTACCGGGGGGTTGGGTCCAACACGGGATGATATCACAAAATCAACCCTGGCCAACCTTTACGACTGTGAAGTAGCTTATGACGAACAAGCTGCTGAATATGTCTACGAGTATATCAAGCAAAGGAACATGAAACTTGATGACCGGAATAAGGGCCATGCTTATATCCCTGAAAAGGCATTACCATTGAGAAATAAAAAGGGTATGGCCCCGGGCTTATTATTTGATGATGATGGTAAGGTAACAGTGGCTCTGCCAGGGGTTCCTTCTGAGATGCAATACCTCACGGATGAGCAGGTGATCCCTTTTTTAAAGGAGCGCCTTAATTTACCCCCTACTCAGCATAAGCACTTTTTAACAGTTGGTATTCGGGAGATTGTTATCCATGAAAAAATACAGGATTTAGAAGACCAATTACCGCCTGATATCGGGCTGGCTTATTTACCGGATTGGGGGATGGTTAAGCTTCGCCTGACTGGTAGAGGGTATTCAGAAACAGCTTTTCGTGAAACAATCCAACCGTTTTCAGAGGCTTTACATGAAAGAATCGGGGAATATATATTTGGCTACGATGGGCAAAAGTTAGCGGAAGTTGTGGGTAACTTACTAAAGCAAAACTATGCATCAGTCGCTACAGCAGAAAGTTGCACGGGGGGTTATTTAGCTCACTTGATAACCAACATAAGCGGAAGTTCGGGTTATTTCAAGGGTAGCTTACTGACCTATGCCAACGATGTAAAAATGAATGAATTGGGAGTAGAACAGGAAGTAATTGAAAATCATGGAGCAGTAAGCGAGCCTGTGGTTGAACAAATGGTAAAGGGAGTTAACCGCAAATTAGGAACGGATTATGCCATTGCCACTAGTGGTGTGGCCGGTCCTTCAGGGGGGTCTGATGACAAGCCGGTTGGTACGGTTTGGATAGCGGCAGGCTCATTGGATAGGGTTGAAACCCACCGCTTTCATTTTTTCAGGGATCGCTTTAAAAATATTTACTTATCAAGTGTAATGGGGTTGGATATGTTAAGGCGGCTGTTAATTTTCGGAGAAGTTTATTACCCGCGTGAGTAATAGCTAGCCCACACGGGTGCGAGGCTGTCATTTTATATTTAACGCAATAACAATTAATTTTACGCCCTCATTTGAACAGTCTAAACAAGAAAACATCCGACCATGACTAAGAAGGTAGAATTGTTGATGCCCCAACTAGGGGAAAGTATCCAGGAAGCCACGATTCTTAAGTGGCTAAAGCAGGAAGGAGATACTGTTGAAGCTGATGAGTCTGTACTTGAAATATCCACTGATAAAGTTGATTCTGATGTTCCGGCGCCGGTAGGCGGTAAAATTGAACAAATAAAGTACAATCCAGAGGATGTTGTTAAAGTGGGAGAACCCTTAGCAGTAATAGCTACTGATGAAGAAGTAGGTGATGATGTGAATGTCATTGAAGATGATGGAGCTTCCGGAGCAGCAGCCGAACCAAAGGAGGAGCCAGTTTCTGCGGCTACCAAGCAAGAAGAATCAGCCCAACCTAAAGCATCAGCAGAAACAGCTACTGCAACCGCTGCACAGTCCAAAGCCGATAAACCTGTTAAAGGGGATGGCAGCCGCTTTTACTCACCCCTTGTCCTGAATATTGCACGCCAAGAAAGTGTTAGTATGGATGAGCTTGAGGCGCTGGATGGCACCGGAAAAAATGGGCGTGTTACGAAGAAAGATATTCTACAATACGTTGAAGATAAAAAAGCTGGGAAAGTGGCTTCGGCAGAAAAAGAAAAAGTCGCACCTGCCGAAAAAGCTCCCGCAGACCAAAAAGTCGCAGCCTCCACAGCTCAGACTTCCGGTCAACAACAAGAGGTTCAAGAGCCTGAAGTTCCTATTTATGAGGGTGATGAGGTTGTAGAAATGGATCGCATGCGGAAGATGATCTCCGAGCATATGGTTCGTTCAAAACGAACTTCTCCGCACGTAACTTCTTTTGTGGAGGTAGATATGACCCCGATTGTTCAATGGCGGGAAAAAGTCAAAAAGGAATTTGAGAAGCAGGAAGGGGAGAAAATTACATTCACACCTATTTTCGTAGAAGCCGTTATCAAAGCCATGAAAGAAATGCCCGGGTTAAACATCTCGGTGGCAGGGGATAAGGTTATTCATCGCAAGCATATCAATATTGGAATGGCAACAGCTATGCCTTCCGGCCATTTAATTGTACCGGTAATTCATGATGCAGATACGATGAACCTTATCGGGCTAACTAAGAAAGTAAATGATCTAGCTAAAAGGGCTCGCGATAATAAATTAAAACCTGAGGAAATTCAGGGTGGAACCTTTACTTTGACAAATGTTGGTACGTTTGGTAATGTAGCCGGTACGCCGGTCATCAATCAGCCTCAGGTTGGTATTTTAGCCACTGGCGCTATCCAGAAGAAACCGGATGTGCTTGAAACGGAGCAAGGAGATACTATTGCTATCCGCCATAAGATGTTCCTATCCATGTCCTACGATCACCGCGTTATTGATGGCGCCTTAGGAGGTGCTTTTATTCGAAAAGTGGGTGATAACCTGGAAAACTTTGATACTTCCAGGGATTTTTAAACCGGGGTTTTAAAAAACACCCGATTATTTATTTGTAAAGCCCTGCGCCCATTCATTATAAACTCGTATATTTGGGTTTGCGATAAGCTAAACTCCTACTTATGCCAGTAAGTTATGCTTTTTACCAGGTTAATGCTTTTACTACCGAAGCCTTCAAAGGCAATCCAGCAGCTGTTTGCCTTTTAGATGAATGGCCCGGTAATCATACGCTTCAAAATATCGCTGCTGATAACAACCTTTCTGAGACCGCTTTTCTGAAGCCTGTTGACGAGGACTATGAAATACGTTGGTTCACACCAAGTACAGAGGTCGCTCTTTGTGGGCATGGTACCCTGGCTTCGGCGTTTGTTGTATTTGAGTACGTTCATCCTGAGTGGGATGAGGTCATATTTCATACGCGGTTTTCCGGGGACCTATTCTTAGCCCGGAACGGTGAGCAATTGATAATGGAATTACCCAAAGTACCAATTGAAGAAAGGGTCAATACGCATGGCTTAGACCAGTTTAATGTACCGGTAAAAAAAGTTTATGAAGGTGATAAGCTCATCCTGGTTCTTGAAAGTGAGGAGGCTGTCAGGGATTTTCAACCTTATCAGGGCTTAATAAGTGAAATGCATGAGTTTGGCGTTGCTATAACAGCCTTATCAGATGATCCGGAAATTGATTTTGTGTCCCGCTTTTTTGCTCCAAACGCAGGTATCAATGAAGATCCGGTTACAGGGTCTTTGCACTGTGCACTGGCAGAGCTTTGGGAGCACTCTTTACAAAAGGATGAAATGAAAGCCAGGCAAGTTAGTTATCGCGGTGGAGACATAGATATAGTCATGAAAGGAGAGCGTGTCGTACTTAAAGGCTATTCAAGGAAAGTTATTGATGGGCATTTCTATTTGTAGCAACGCCAGTATTGAGGTTATTTAGCAAACAACAATAACGAATTTGTCCTAAGCTAAATGCTTATCGATCAGTTTTGGCTGCTCCCATTTTGATCTTTTTGCTGCCCTTTTGCTCTGATTAACTCCACTTTTTCCTCATCCCTTACTGCTTTATAACCGCCGGCTACATGATAAAAATTGTGATAGCCGCGAGCCTTTATTAGTGCAATCACACCCATTGATAGCGTCCCATCATAGCACATTACATAATAAGTTTTATTGGTGGGAAAATCTTCCAATTGGTTAAGTAATTCTGAAGAGGAAGTGTTGACAGTGTCTTTCAAGTGTTCCTGTTGGAACCCAATTTCTGGTCGAAGGTCATAAACGGAGATGCCTTCATCATGCCTGTAATCCAATGAAAACTCATGCGGGCCGATAGAAATGACCATGTCTAAGGGTTCATTGGCCTTTAGCCAACTATTCATACCGCCATCTAAATAGCCGCCTATGTTAGTAAAGCCTAAAGCTTTTAAAGCTTCTACTTCCGCATCTCCATCTTGCGAAATCAAAATCACACCCCGGTCACTCAATAGCAATGTTTTGACATAATCGTCAAAATCGGTTTCAAAAGGCACATTGACAGCTCCGGGAATAAACCCTTCAGCGAATTCCTGAGGAGTTCGGGTGTCGACTACCATGAACCCTTTATCACGGTAGGTTTTGAAGTCTGCTAAGCTTAGTGGGCCACTTGTACTTGTTGTCATTACAATATTTTTTGGTACTTTATTAAAATTTTGAACTGTTAGGAATTTAAGACCTTGTTTATTTTTTGACTTTGGTTAGCCTTAAAGGATTTTAGGTAATAAGGCTCAAATGTGCTTATAAATTCTGTTTCGCCATTGTCTACCTTCCGTTTGGCTTCTTTTACCATATAAGTTGCTGATGGCCAAATGTTCTCTGCAAAACGGGCGTTGGTTGATTTTTCTAAATAGGGTTTAGCTTTTGTCACTCCATTTCCTGCAAAGTAGACAATATGGTTGTTAAGGATTTCGCTAAAACTTTTCTCATCAATTACTATTGCTGAAGTATGTTGGTAAAAATTCAAAGCAGTATCAAATAGGGCGGTGTAAACTTCCATTCTTCTGGCATCCAACATCGGACAATGATAAGCTTCTGATTCTTCACTTTCTATTTGGCTCTGTACTGCTATGCTATACAAAGAATTAATACTGACCAAGGGTATATCAAGCGAATAACAAAGGGATTTAGCAGTTGCCACACCAATGCGTAACCCCGTGTATGAGCCGGGCCCTCTGCCAATCCCAACGCTTTCTAATTCTTGAGGCTTAACACCTGCCTTATTTAAAGTATGCTGGATGTAAGGGGTTAATTTGCGGGAATGGATATGAGGTTCATTGACTTCACAAATGCTATTAAGCTGTCCATTGGTTGCCAAAGCTACCGAACAATTATTACTTGCTGTATCAATCAATAAAATATGTTGCTCACTCATCGGATTTCTCTTAACCCTTTAAAAAATGTTCAAAAATCATTTCTACCATTACAAAGACTATAACAATCGCAAAAATGATCCTGATGATAGGTTGAGGGAGCTTTTGCGCTAAAAATACCCCAACCGGTGCAAAGGTAATAACCCCTAATGCTAAAGGCACAGCCATCGGTAAAATGATGTAGCCCATAGTAAAGGGGATCTTTACCTCAGGCGAACCATGAGCCATAGCATAGAAAATGCTCATCGCTAGTGTATAAAATGGCATAATACCCAATGAAATGGATGAAGCCATTCTAATATTCAATCGCATGAACCCTGACAAAACCGGAATAAGGATAATACCACCCCCTAGACCTGATAAAGCAGATAGGGTACCGCTGAAAAACCCACTCACTAAATAACTGCTTGCTGGCAAATCATCCCGGGAAATATTTCCTGGGACATTTTTTACGGGCCTGAACATACGGTATCCAAGGAAGCCCAAAAGGATAATAACCAGTATACTGAATTTATCCCTTGTATACCAATCAAATTGCAGGATCAGGAAAGAAACCAGTAATGCTCCAATCACACCCGGTAAAGCAGTGACAAGAACCTCTCTAAAATAAAAATTGCGGTTGAAAATCTGTTTGATTGTTGCAGATAAGCCAGCGAAAAAAACGGCAAATATGGCGTTGGAAAGGATGAATTTAACTAATTCGACATCGCCCAAATCATATCGTTGTAAGAAATAACTAAAGGCTATTACATAAACCAATCCGCCGCCAATACCTAATAAACCTGCTAAAACACCTCCCGCACTACCAACACCGAACAGGATTAGCAGGTCATATAAGGAAAACAAGCCTTAATTAATTTTGAGGTGCCTGCTTAAGTATATCATAATAGCGATTTTTATCCTCCAGGATTTTAACAGCTTTATTTACAAATTTATCATTATCCAGAGAGGCCTCTATTCGACCATCCTGGTGATAATACCGCATGACGATCTCTTCCTCTAATAATTTGGAAATCTCTTTTTGATAAGTTTCTAGATCATTAGCCTTATTAGCTTCAAGATTGGATTTTAATTTATTGATGTCATTTTTAATGGCACCGTAATAGTTTTCTTCTTTAGCTTTCTTTTTGAGGGCTACTATTTTCTTTTCAGTCTTGGTTTGATACTGGTAATCTTGTTTTTTAAGATAGGTCTTGAATTCATCATAAATTTTATCAGTAATTTCAAATTCAGACGGCGAGGCTATTGAGTCATGACGATTCCGGTAAAGCGTTGCGAAGTCAAAATGATGTCGCTCTTCTATTAAATTACTAATTATTTTGGGATAATCTTTCGGGTTTACTTTTAAATCAGGAGTAATGCCGTCAGCATCATAAACTGTTCTCCCGTTTGCTGTCTCAAAAGCAATTTTTGATGAATCCGCTATTTCCTTTTCATCCTTACCAGAGATATCACGTGCTTGAATACAGCGACCACTTGGAATATAATACTCTGCAATGGTCAATTTGATCTTAGAGTTGTAAGGTAGGTTCTTAGCTTGCTGAACTAGCCCTTTACCATAAGTCTGCTGGCCGATTACAACCCCACGGTCGTAATCCTGCATAGCGCCGGACACAATTTCAGAAGCTGAAGCAGAGCTACCGTTTACAAGAACCGTTACAGGAAGCTTTTTGGCCACAGGACTATTTCGCGTATTATATTCCTTATTCCATTGATCGATCTTTCCTTTGGTTTTTACTACAAGTTTACCTTTTTCTATGAATAAGCCAACCGTTTTAACAGCTTCTTTCAAAATACCACCTGGATTTCCTCTTAGATCAAGGATCAAACCGGATAGGTCTTCACTCTTTTCCTGGATATCTTCTAAGGCTTTTTTAACCTCTTCACTTGAATTTTGACGAAAGCTTTTGTACCTGATATAACCGATATCCTTATCTTCTAAAACGCCTGAATAAGTAACGTTCGGCATTTTAACTTTTTGCCTGGTAAGCTTCTTTGTCATCTTTTCATCTTCACCAGGCCTATCGATGGTCACCTTTACTTCTGTACCAGGTTGCCCTTTAAGTATTTGGCTCACCTCATTGGTATTTTTGCCTTTGATGCTCTTACCATCAACCTTTTTAATTATGTCACCTGCCCTGAGGTCTGCTTTGTAGGCAGGAAAACCTTCATAAGGCTCAACGATTTGAGTGTAATTGTGCCTCTTAGATATAACGGCTCCAATACCACCATACTGACCTGTGGTTTGCATCCGGTAATCTTCAATTTTTGACTCGGGGATATAGTTAGTGTAAGGGTCAAGATCTTTTAACATCGCTTTTATCCCCGTTTTCATTAGCTCATTTGTGTTGATATCGTCAACATAGTAAGTATTCAGCTTTTTGAGCATGGAAACAAAGATTTCCACGTTTTTGGATAATTCGAACTTGTCATTGGTATAACGCCACCCACCAATGACAAAAGACGATATAGTAATGAGTAGCAACGAAATCAGACCAAATTTTCTTATCTTACCATTCATAATACAAAAAGATTTTCTTAATTAACAAAACTAATTGTTGAAACCCTATAAGCCTATAAGGTTAATCAAATTTCTTCTTCACTTTGTGCTTTTTTCTCCATTTCAGAACCTGGTACCGGGTCAAAACCTGATCCACCCAGAGGATGGCAAGAGGCAATCCTTTTGATAATTAACCAAAGGCCTTTTAAAGGACCATGTATTTTTATAGCATCAAGGCTGTAATGGGAACAGGTTGGATAATACCTGCAAGATGAGCCCAATAGCGGGGATAAAGTTAACCGGTAAAGTTGAATGAATCCCAGCAGGCATTTACTCAATATGGTCGTCAATATCTTTCTCAAGCTTTTCCTGTAATATTGTAAATTTCCGAGTCATCAAATGATAGTCTAATTCACCTTTACCATTGTAAATTAACGCTAAAATAACTTGGCGGTTCCTTTTTTCAAGGAATTCATAAAATGCCGGTTTGTGATAACGGTAAATTTCCCGCATTTGTCGTTTTAAACGCGCTCTTTTTGATGCTTTTCGGGAAAATTTTCGGGATACAACGAACAAAACCTGTGCCGGGTAGGCTACACTTAACGAAGAAAACTTCCATGAAGCCATGAATGGATAGGATTTCACAAATCCATTATAAGATTGCGGGTCAAATAGGTGAGCTATTTTTTGCTTTTGAGTGAGCCTTTCCCCTTTATTAAAACTGTTTTTATTGGTTTTCATGGCCAAAAGGTGGTGATGTAGCGTAAAAAACCATCATGTGACCTTAGAACCTTAAAACGGAAGCTGTGACTTTTCTATGGTCTGAACCGCACTAACTTAACAGGGGGAACGTAAACTTAGTCAACCATAATGGTAGATGTTAGTGGTTACATCTACATTTTAGGCCTTTTTTCATCAGAAACTGTAAGCTTTTTCCTGCCTCTCTTTCTCCTCCTGGCTAACACTTTACGTCCATCTTTGGTAGCCATCCTTGCTCTAAAGCCATGTTTATTTCTTCTTTTCCTGTTAGAAGGTTGGAATGGTCGTTTCATATTCGCTAACTAATTTTCTGAGAGTTATTTGAAAGCTTGCAAAGTTAAGAAAAACTTATCGAAAATAATTTAAATGTTTTGTTCATGCACCACTTGGGTGTGTATTGACTTTTTTTAGATAAAAAAAAAGGATTAAAATCTGACCATGGAAAGCCAATAATACCCTATAACCCAGGATTGATTATTTAGTAAAAATAGCCTCATAAAGTTTGACCGGATATACCCTTATACCAATACTAACAATGCCTCCATTTAGGCCACCAGTTTTCAACAAATCAGGAATAAGTGTTTTGCGGTATCCTAACCCTCCTCCAACGCCAAGCCATGGGATTATTCGATATGCGCCGCTTATGTATGGGCCTACAAGCAGAACCGTTTGATTTCTAATGCGATCGGGATAATTCATTTCTCTTAGCGGTTCATAAAATCTTTGCCCTAAACCAAAATGAAATGTGGCAGTAGCCGTCCACTTTTTTGTTTTTAAAAATCGGTATTCCCCGAATAAACTGAAGTAACGGAATTCAATTCTGCTTCTGATGCTTGAATTATTGAAATTAACTTTCTCCTTAGGGTCGGAAAAAAGACGGTAATGACCGAAACCGGCCCTGTATTTGTCAGCCCATTCCAAACCAAGTTTGATTCCAAACATTCTGACCGGCGTATTATTGATAGTAGAGTTTCTCGAATCCAGGGTAAAGAATGGAGTTGGACTTTGGTTCGCTATGGCTGAATCAAGAGGCTGGCCGTTCAAGTTGCTGAACTGCAAGAAGGTTAAAATCAAACTGGTTAAAATATACTTTACCATTACTGCTTTCTTCCTTTGTTAAGCAGCACCTCTGGGTTACTAATCCAGGCTATTAAGTCAGCTTTTTGGGCCTTCTCTTTTTTGTGATAAATCAAAAAAGGTTCATCAAATATGATCTCATTCGGGTCATTAGGTTCCATGGGTTTGTTTAATGCACTGAATTCTGCATTCATAGTAAGACTGATCTTCTGAACACCCTTGTATGTTTTCTGGCCTTCTTTCGCAATCGATGGTACCTTTTGTGTTAAATGAAAATCCAACAATGGTATAACGAAGTGATCATTGGCTTTCAGGGTCATCCCCTCTTTTCTTTTTATGGTTTGATTTATCGATTGAAAAGCTGAATAAAGAGACTTTTTTATATCCGGCTCGGCAAGTACTAATTTCCCAAAATCTTTTGACTGGATGGTTATGATAGGTTTATGGGCTGATCCATATCGTTTAATCGACTGTTGAGCCTGCTCATTTTTATTACCAAACCTGTGAACAGCCTTAACTGTATCATTGCCAAAAACTAAACCGGGTTTATAATGTCTCAGTTGATTTTTAAAAATTACAAGGTGGTAAAAATGTGAGAAAAGGAAATGCTGACCCTTATTAAGATCAAAATTGACTTTAAAGTTATCACTGAACCATCTGGTCTGAAGCTTTTGAATAGCATTGGATGTGGTATCTGAAAACATACCCTTGAGGAAAATACAATGCTTATTAGGCAAATTGGACTTTGGTAACCAATGCTTTTTATTATTGGGGGTATCCAGTGTAAAACCAGCCTCCTCTTTGGTAACTTTCCGGGTGGCTAAATCTAAACAAGGTGAAAATAGCAAATTTTTTTCTCCTAATGAATCAGCTGTAGGATCACGGACTATTTGGCTACTTTTATAGTCAGTAATAAGGCCTATTATAGGAAAGTTCCTAACGCGGTAGTTGGAATAATAATAAACCGAATAAAAAGCGAAGAATATAATTAAAATAGTGGCCAGGACATAAACTTGCTTTTTCATGGGTTCAATCGGATTTATTCTGCTTCATCCCTTTTTTCTTCCCTTTCTGATTCCAATAAGGTTACTTTTACCCTTCTTACGCGTTTGCGATCGGCAGATTCAACTTTAAATCGCAAACCTTTATAATCGATTATTTCCCGGGATTGGGGTATGCGACCGAAAAATTCTACCATCAGGCCTCCAATGCTTTCAACTTCTTGCTTATAAGGCTCAAAGATGTTTTCATCTATTTCAAGAATTTGCGTCAGATCGTGAAGTGGGGTTTTGCCATCAAACACATAATTGTCTTTATCTAGTTTAGAATAAAACAATTCATCAGCGTCAAATTCATCCTGGATTTCTCCAACAATCTCCTCAAGGATATCTTCCATGGTAATGATACCGGAAGACCCTCCGTACTCATCCACTACAATGGCCATATGAACTTTTTTAGCTTGGAATTCCCTTAAAAGGTTATCAATCTTTTTATTTTCTGGTA
The DNA here is from genome assembly GCA_964595485.1 of uncultured Sphingobacteriales bacterium. Lineage (GTDB taxonomy): Bacteria > Bacteroidota > Bacteroidia > CAILMK01 > CAYYUA01 > CAZQQN01. Next base: position 69,992 of record CAZQQN010000001.1, read on the forward strand.
CAAAGTAGGGCTTTCTCAGGAGGGATAGCCAATTGAAAGTGTCCGTTTCATGAATGTACGGTGCCAAGTCTTTGATGTATAGAATACCCCGTACATTGTCAAAAGTTTCTTCATAAACCGGAATGCGAGAATAACGATGATAATTGATGTCTTCTATTAATTCAGAAAGGTTTGCTTCCGTACTGTAAGCAACCGTATCAACACGAAATGTCATAATCTGCTTTACAGTGATATTGCTGAAATTCACAATGCCTTGAAGCATCTTTTTGTCATTGACATTGGATTGCTCATTAGCGGTGATTTCAATGGCTTCTTTTAAGTCATCCACTGAAACATCCGGTTTCCTGGAAGTTACTTTTTGCTCTAACGCCCCTAATGATTTAACTAAAAAAGTGGACAAGGGATATACCGCTTTACTTATGATCTGCATGGGGAAAGCCATAAATGTTGCAAAACTTAAATTAGCTTGGTTAGCGTAAACTTTGGGTATGACTTCTCCCAGTAGAACAAGGATAAATGTTATAGCTACAACATTGATCAAAAAGGCTAGAGCCGGATTATTGCTAAAATCAAAAACCTGGTTGGAAAGCATAGTAAACAAAATGATAATAGCAATATTGATCAAGTTATTAACAATGAGGATGGCCCCCAATAGCCGCCTAGGGTCCTGCAGTAATTGAATTATAACCCTGTGGGAACGGCGTGAACTTTCCCTTATTGAAAAATATTGGCTACCCTTGATGGAAAAGAATGCTACTTCAGAACCGGAAACAAGCCCTGAGCCTATTATCAATAGTATCAGGATGCTAATGGGCAACATTAGATCAAATGACACATTAGTAATAGTATAGCCCTGTGAAAGGGCTTGAGCAAAAGCAATACTGCTGTCTAAATTTTCCAACACTACCTGAGTTCCTTACCTAAACAAAGGTACACATGTGTAAGCAGTATTCCTAACCAAATAGCATGATAACAAGAAATAGTGCTAAAAGGGTAAATCATCGTCCACTTCATCAGCGCCTGGCTCAGTAGTTGATCCATCTCCTTGGCCGCCCTGTGCTTGTGCTTGCTGAGCTTTTTGCTGCTCTGCCCCACCATTTCCACCTGATGAGCTTCCATCACCTTTTCCGCCAAGCATATTCATGCTATAGGTCATTACTTCAGTAGAGTAGCGGGTATTACCTTCTTTATCCTCATATTGGCGTGTTTGAAGTCGCCCTTCTACATAAACAAGCTTCCCTTTTGCCAGGTAATTTTCGGCAACCTCTGCTAATTTATTAAAAGCAACTACCCGGTGCCATTCTGTGTTTTCTTGGTTGTTGCCGTCTTTGTCGCGGTAAGTGGTACTTGTCGCGATACTCAAATTAGCAACAGGTACATTGTTGTTTGTGTAACGAATTTCCGGATCTGCGCCGAGGCGACCGATCAACATTACTTTGTTCAATGAGCCTTTGTCAAGTGCCATAATTTTAAATTTTTATTGGTTAAAAACATATCATTTGTTTAAGAAGTCATTGTAAAAATTTTGAATTAAACGCGGTAAAGCATAATTTTCAAGTTTTTCCCACTTTACGAATATAATATTTTCTTTATTTTTATCTATATTTATTGCCTTCAAATGATAAAAATTGGCTATAATATCCTGATGTGTCAAAACGTGTTTGTACTGGCCAAGGTGGTAAAGCCCACTCTGGGGAACCCCAAACTTATCAGCTAATCCTTTCAGATCCCCTTCGCTACCATTTTGAGCCTCGTATAAAGGGAAGTCGTAAAGTTTTCTCCAGATATCGTTATCTCCTCTTTGTCTCAGTACAATGCCATTTTCATCACTCATTACTAAATAATAAAAGTATCGCGTTCGCCTCTTTAGTTTTTTTGCTTTAACCGGTAAGTTATTAACAAGGTTATTTTGAAAGGCGTAGCAATTTTCCTGTAAAGGGCAAATTGCACATTTAGGTTCGGCAGATTGACATTGTATAGCCCCGAAATCCATAAGCGCTTCATTAAAAGCTCCAGGATTTAAACGATCAAGTAAGGCCTCGGCTTTTTCTTTAAACACTTTTTTCCCTTTGGTTGAATTTACTGGTTCTCTAATGCCAAATACCCTGGATAAAACCCGATACACATTACCATCAACCACTGCTTGTGGCTCATTAAAAGCCATCGAACTAATAGCAGATGCTGTATAGTCACCAATGCCTTTAAGCTTCTTCAATTCTTCGTAAGTTTCTGGAAATTTCCCGTTGTACTCAAATGCTATCACCTTAGCGGTATGATGTAAATTCCTGGCTCGGTTGTAATAACCCAAGCCCTGCCAAAGATTCAAAACCTCATCCTCGCCTGCATTTGCCAATTGAAAAATGTCCGGAAAGCGTTCTAAAAAGCGTTGAAAGTAAGGAAGTCCTTGAGCCATGCGTGTTTGCTGAAGGATTATTTCTGAAAGCCAGATCAAATATGGGTCATGGGTATCTCGCCAGGGAAGTTTTCTTTTGTTTCTACTAAACCACTTTTTGAGGCTTATTTGGATTTTCTCCTCCATAGCGCGAAGTTAAATGGTTTTAGCAATTGATGGTAACAAAAATTGTTAAGGACATACTGTTTAAAATATTTTACTTAAGTTGTCCAGAATCAGTAAGTTAATGTATCAATTTCAATTTTTTGTTTTCACCCAAAAGGTTATATTTGCACTCGCTTTAGTAGAAATAATTGTTGAATCAAAAAATACATAAGCCTTGACAAAAGCAGATGTAGTTTCCGAAATTGCTTCCCAAACCGGACTAGAAAAGGTTGACGTTCAAGAAGTTCTTGAAAGCTTCTTTAAGGTCGTTAAAGAGAACATGAGTGAGGGTAACAATATTTATTTCAGAGGTTTCGGTAGTTTCATCGTTAAAAAACGAGCGAGAAAAGTAGCAAGGAACATTGCTAAAAACACCTCTATGGTGATTCCTCCTCATTATGTACCTTCTTTTAAACCATCAAAAACGTTTTCAGAAAGGGTAAAGAATAACGTTAAAACTTCCTGATCCTTTGATAACCAAAAGTAAATAAATGCGGACGACCACTAAAATACAAGCGATACTTATTGTGCTCATAGTGGGTTTAACCGCATTTATTTTCCTAAAAGGTAAAGATAAATCAGAGGCTTTAACGAAAAAAGAACGTTCTGTTGCTAAGGACTCGGGGCGAAAATCGATGCCAGCTCAAAACAACGTTTCTGCGGATTTTGATATTCGGGATTACCGGATCGAAACCATAGCCAGCCTACCTGATTCTGCTTCAGATAAGGTTAAAGAATTGAGGGCTCAATTAAAAGATAAGGGAGGAAAAGATACTTCGATTTTAACGCGTCTTACCCATTTTTGGGCTCATCAAGATAAGCCTTTGATAGCAGCTTCTTATCAAAAGAAAAAATCAAAAATAAATCCTGATACTCAGGTATTAAACCGAGCAGCCGAGAATTATCAAAAAGCAGGTAAAAACAGTAAAGATACTGCTCTAAAACAGTATGCAAGTAACCAAGCTATTCAAGCCTATAAAAAAATCCTTGAAAAAGATCCGAGTCGCTTAGATGCTAAAACAAACCTTGCGATTGGTTATATAGAGGGCCTTGGTCAAGTTATGAAAGGCGTTCGCCTTTTGAAGGAAGTCATAGAGGTTAACCCTGAACAAAAACAAGCCCTTTTTACACTGGGTGTTTTGTCTATTCGTTCTGGCCAATTAGATAAAGCCTTGGAACGTTTTCAGAAACTGGTACGTATAAACCCTGAAAATGCTTTTTACCATTTTTACCTGGGCACTGTACACGAGCGTTCAGGAAATACACAGAAAGCCATCAAAGCCTTCAAAGCTTATCAGGATAAGGTGGGACAAAAGAAATTAAAAAAACAAGCTAAAGCTAAAATTGAAAAGTTAGAGACTCAATAAAAAAATTACAATTATGCCAAGTGGTAAAAAAAGAAAAAAACAAAAGATTAGTACCCATAAAAGGAAGAAACGTTTAAGGCAAAATCGCCACAAAAAGCGTAAGTAGTAGTTAATTAACTACGCTTCTCCAATTCCTTGACCCTATAGAATCACTTTCCTGATTGCTGAATCAGGAAACGTGTATTTTTTAGCAAAAGGTCTGTCCTCCGGAATTGGTTTCCCCTTAACCTTTTTTCTAATTAGCATACCTAAAAGCGGGAGGTGGCGTTTGAACCGGGAGTTAATAATCCAGTCAGACTCTAATGGGTCCCAGATAGCCCTTCTGGAAGATCAGAGACTTACAGAATTTCATGAAGAACAGCTAAGTGATGACTTCCTGGTTGGCGACATGTATCTTGGCCGGGTAAAGAAAGTATTACCAGGGTTGAACGCAGCTTTTGTGGATGTTGGCCATGAAAAGGATGCTTTTTTGCATTACCTGGATCTTGGGCCTAATTTTCCAACCTTAATCGACTATGTGGATAAGGCTTATCGCAAAAAACTAAATACAAGTAGCCTTAAGCGTTTTAATTTCAAACCAGAGCTGGATAAGAGTGGAAAGATCACAGATATTCTTCAGCCTGATCAACCTATCGTTGCCCAGCTCATGAAGGAGCCCATATCCTCCAAAGGGCCAAGGCTTAGCTGTGAGTTGACCATAGCAGGTAGGTTAGTTATTTTAATGCCTTTCAAGGATAACATTTCCATATCCAAGCAAATCAAAAACAAAAGTGAAAGAGACCGGCTTAAAAAGGTTATCTCAGGCATTAAGCCTAAAAATTTTGGGGTTATTGTTCGAACCGTTGCGAGTGAGCACACTGTAGAAGACCTTGAAGAAGATCTGAATGACTTGGTTAATAAATGGGACCAAGTATTTAAGAACCTGAAAGCTCATAAACAAAAGCTTTATGGAGAAGCAGACAGGGCTTCTACTATTTTACGCGATTTGCTCAATGAGTCCTTCAATAAAATTATGGTTGATGATAAAAGTATCTATCAGCAACTTAAAAATTATATCAACCAAATAGCTCCCAAACAGGCTAACATACTCAAAAATTACACCGGTAAAGAAGGGCTATTCAAGCACCTGAATATTGAAAAACAGATCAAATCATTATTTGGCAAAACAGTAAATGTAGGCGGTGGTGCTTACCTTGTTATTGAGCACACGGAGGCTATGCACGTGATTGATGTCAATAGTGGTAGTAAGCGTACCAAAAACCTGACGCAGGAAGAAAATGCTGTCAAAACCAATATCGAAGCCGCGGAAGAAATAGCCCGTCAACTACGTTTACGCGATATGGGAGGCATCATTGTGCTTGATTTTATTGATATGCGGAATTCCGAAAACCGCAAAAAAGTCAATGATTACATGCGGGAGCAGTTGAAAAACGACCGGGCTAAGCATTCAATCCTGCCCATTTCTAAGTTTGGTATAATGCAGATCACGAGGCAGCGGGTAAGGCCAGAGGTGACCATATCAACTGCTGAAGAGTGCCCGGTTTGCCATGGTAGCGGGGAAATTAATCCCACCATTTTATTAGTCGATGAAATTGAGCGGGAGATGGCTTATTTTTCACGGGAAGAAGGTTATCGGTATATTGATATTGAATTACACCCATACCTTTCGGCCTACCTTACAAAAGGCTTAATATCCAGGCGTCTTCAATGGGTGTTTAAATTTAAAACCTGGTTTAAGATTACTTCCGCTGATAATTTTTACCTTAGTCAGTATAAGATTAAAACCCGCGAGGGTAAAACCCTTAGTTTTCATCAATAAGCGAAAAGTTTGGTCTTATGCGGGCCTTAATACTGGTTTTGGGTATATTTTTAATTCATCAATCTTGTGTACCTGCACGCAAGGCTGATGAGCTCCGTTCTCAAAATGACAGTCTCCGGCAAGTTGTGTCGGAATCTCAACAAAAAAACACCCGCTTGTCAGAAAAAAACGATAGCCTTGTCGAACTGAATAAAGATCAAAAAAGGATAATTACCAACTTAAGACAGGATACAACGCTCCTTGGTAAATCCATAAGGAAACAAAAAAAATTAAATAAGGAGCTGAATCAAACCTATGAACGATTAGTCAGCAATAAGCAGGAAATTATAAGTGATAAGGCTGGCAAAAGCAAAGATTTACTGAATGAATTAAACCAAAAAAAACGTGATTTAGAGGCTAAAGAACAGACGTTGAATAAAAAAGCGCGAAAGCTTGATCGCAAAACCTGGGAGCTGGACTCCGTGAAAAAGAGGCTTAAAACAAGGGAAACCTTTATTCATAGGTTACGAGAAATAGTAGCAAATAAAGAGGCAACGCTGGATACCCTACAAAAGAATTTATCCGATACCCTCAAAAATTATAATGAAGATGAGGTGACAGTGGAAAAACAAGATAACATGGTTAATGTTAGATTTAGCGAAAAGCTCTTTTATGACTCAGGACGGTATAAAGTAAACGATTCTGCCAAAGCAAATCTTGGAAAATTCGCGGATGTTGTAAGTGCAAATCCTGCTATTGATATATTGGTCAAAAGCTATACGAATGATTTACCAATGGAAGATGCCTGCAAAGCAGCTGATCAAAATGACTTAAGCAGGTTAAGGGCTAATGAGGTTGTTAGCTATCTTTCCACTGAGGGAGCATTAGAAGCTGGTAGGCTTTCATCTGCCGGGTTGGGATTACGTGGTTATAGTGATGGAAAGGTGGCATTTATCCTGACCATTGAAAGTTCCCGGGTGGCTGAATTAATCCACTCATATACAGAAAAATAAAGTTAAATCATCAGCTTAGGTTAGTCAGGTTAATAAAAGCTAAAAATTTCTACGTTTCTTTTCGTATTCCAAGTCTTTCAGGACAGAAGATTTAGCGGTTATACGAAACATATAAAAATCCCTGTTTGTAAACGGCTGCCAGCGGAAACTCATTTTCCAGCAATGAAGGTCTCGGTTAATACTAACCTGGGAAGGTGCAAATTCCCCTTCTTGCATATTATAAGAAGTGTTGCCTGAAATTTTCCACTTATCTGTCAGGCTAACATTACCGTTAATTCTCAGGTTATGACCGGTTATTTGACCTTCAAAATTACGTCTGCTGTAATTAAGGTTGTAGGTTAAGCTTAAATTCCAGGATAAATCAAAATCTACATAATGAAGGCTTGCCAGAGATGGATAACCACGCCTTTGAAATGGTTTTTGACCATTTTCAGTTTTAAAGGTTTTAGGATTCAAGCTGGTCCTAGCATTTAAAGAAAAATTGGTCACACGCCCTAACTTACCATTTTCTTCCAGGCTAAGCTTTTCGACTCTTGTGGTATCCTTGGGATCGAGGTAATAAGGGTCAATGGTACCTCTAAGCTGGATATTAATATTGTTTAGGATCCGGGTGTTGGCATCAAAGCTTATATTACTAAGGGGAAAGGAGTCTGCAAGAAAGTTATAATTAGCCCTTAAATTAAAATTATCCAATAAGCTTATTTTTTTCGTTTTTGAGGCAGAATCATCGGTATCTTTTACTTTCATCTCCAGGTTATTATCAAGCGTAATGCTCATTGTTCCCTGCTCTTGACCGGGACGCCTACTATAAGGTCCTTCATAAGGAAAATAATTTTTTTGATTCCCCTCAGCTGTTTGGTAGCTGGCAAAGTTATCAAACCTTGGTGCGGTAAAGTCAGGGCTGTAAGTAAGGCTGACTCGCGGGTTTAGTACATGGCGTGCTGCAACTATCCCAAATTGGTTGATGTTAAACGTTCCATACAAATTAGTTGATAGGGATGTGCTGTAATCATAAGTCCTTACATTGTAGAAACCGGGTTTCTGACTTTTTAAAAGGGTGTCTTTTTCTTCGTCATAAGTCCTTTGTTCCTTTTTAAAAAAGAAACTTTCAAGGTAGTTGAAGGAGGGGTTGAGACTAAAATACTTTAGTACTTTAGCGCTTGTCGAATAACTGGCCTGATGCTGAATCCCTCTTTGGAAATTCTGCCATGTATTTTGATTAAAAATATTTGTATCAGTGGTTTCAAGCCGGTTTTTAAAATTAGCTTGGTAGTTGATGCCGGAATTTTTAACAATACCCACATCTGAAGTTTGGAAAGGGCTTACCCGCCTCATGTTAAATGTGGCTTGTGGTAATGTGATGTTAAATGTTTGATTAGCGAGGTTTTGGCTATGACTGGCATTCAACTGAGCATTAAAAGGAGTACCTGTTATTTGATTGCTATAATTGATTCGGGAGTTTAACTGGTTCTTTTTCCTTGAGGATATATTTTCTTGTTGATTAGTATATGCCTGATTACTTGCGATTTCTACATTTCCGCTAAAATTGGAGAAAGGTTGCGCCTTTCTTGCCTGGTTATGATTCCATTCTATTATAAAAGCTTGTTCTTCCCTGTAATTCGGATCGCTTTCTTCCCCGAATTTATCGATACCAACTTCTAATTTTAACCGACCCTCGTTTTGGTATCTTTTTTTATAGCGAGTTATTGTTTTAGCCCGCCAGCTCCCTTTTGAGAATATATTACCCGAGACTGTTAAGTCCATTTTATCATTGATGCCAAAATAATAGCCCAACCCTTTCAGGAAAAAGCCCCTTCTACCATCCTCCCCGTAACTAGGTAAAATGATACCGGAAGATTGGTTTTGAGAGTTCGGAAAAAAGCCAAACGGCAAATAAAGGGGCGTAGGAACGTCATTTATAACAAGGTTTGCGGGGCCTGAAATGATTTTATCATTAGGTATGGCTTTGATTTTATTGGCCTCTATGTGAAAATGGGGATCATCCTTGTCACAAGTTGTGTACTTAGCTTCGTTGGCAAAGGTTACGTCATTTTCATCTTTTTTGACTTCTTCTCCATGTAAATAGCCTTGCGCCTTTTCTGTTTTCAATCCGTAAAGCTTGCCTTTTTTTGATTTAAAATTGTAATCCATACTATCTGCCTCGAATTTTTGCTGCCCCTCTTTAAAAACGGGTCTTTGATTAACATTCCCGGATGTATCACTCAGTCCCCTTGCATGGATAATATTGGTTTCCCAATCCATTATTATTTTTCCGGATTTTAATTCGATGGCTTTGTAGTTTACTTTTCCTTGATTGAAAAGGTTAGCATTCTTGGCTTGCAGATTGAACAGAACCGAATCCTTTGACTTGTACTTTACAGGCTTCTCCAATGCAGAACCACTAACCATGGTATCCTGTTTTGTATTTTGGGTTGAATCAGTTTCGGAAGTATCAACGATGGTTAAAGCAGAGTCAATTGATTTTGTTTGTTGATTTTTAGTGGTATCGGGGATACTATCGGTATTTTGTCCATTTAATTGGACAGGGCTCAGAACACAAAGCGTGAGAATCAGTTTAATGAAGCTGTTTTTTATACCTTTGTAAAGATACAAACTTTATCTTTTAGGACATTCAATGGCCATCAATAAAAAGGTTGAAGCCAATAAGTAAAAGTTATGAAGTGGTTTAAGCTGTTCACCCTTTTAGCTACCTTTTTTGTTTTCGGATCGTTCAAGCCCTTGAATGACCCTACCCTTAAAGTGGATACTGTAGTCATCGATCCCGGCCATGGGGGATATGATTCTGGTTGTCGCAGTGCAGGGGTTATGGAGAAAGATATCGTACTTTCCATTGCTTTAAAGTTAGGCAAAATTATCAAGGAAAATTTAGATGACGTTGAAGTAATTTATACCCGCAAAACAGATAAATTTGTTGAATTATACGAGCGGGCAAAAATTGCTAACACAAACAATGCCGATGTTTTTATTTCCTTGCATGTTAATGCCGCGGGCTCATCCAAAGTGCACGGGACGGAGTCTTTTGCCATGGGTGTTGATAAATCCGAAGCTAATCTTAAGGTTGCCAAACGTGAAAATTCGGTGGTGCTGATGGAGGATAACTACGAAAAGAATTATGAAAATTATGATCCAAAGTCCCCCGAAAGCCACATCATTTTCAACCTTCAGCAAAATAAAAACCTGGATCAAAGCCTGAAATTAGCCTCTAATGTTCAGCATCAATTTGATGAACGTGTAAAGCGCCATAACAGAGGTGTTAAACAAGCAGGGTTTGTAGTGCTTTATAAAACTACTATGCCGAGTATTCTGATTGAATCTGGGTTCCTTACCAATCCTGCAGAAAGAAAGTACCTAACCTCCGAAAAAGGTCAAGTGTATGTAGCTTCCGGAATTTTCAGAGCTTTCAGGAACTACAAGGAAGAAATGAATGATAAATTGAATTAAAAATTCTCTTCGGTTGATTGGGCCATTACTTCAATAATCAAAAGGTAACCCTTCATTAGCAAATCCCTTTAAGCCGTATTTTTAATAAATAGTGCCTAATTTTGACCAAAATTTAAAGCGGTTTGAAAATTAGAAACGAAACCAAAGTTGGTCTTCTGGCGGTCGTATCCATTGTATTATTAATCTTTGGGTATAGCGTAATTTCAGGCAACAAAATATTTTCCTCTAAACATTACTATTATGCCCAATATAAAAAAATAAACGGTTTACAACTTTCCAATCCGGTCATGCTTAATGGCTACAAGATAGGGGAAATTGAAAATATTGGCATTGAAAATCCGACAAAAGGGGGACTGCTTGTAAGGTTTTCAGTTAAAAAAAAGGTTAAAATTCCCAAAAAAAGCGTGGCTAAGATCTATAACTCCAGTCTATTGGGATCTAAAGCCTTAAAATTAGAGTTAGCAGATTCAGTTGATGTTTTTCATAAGCCTGGCGACACCATGCGAGGCGAAAATGAACTAACCTTGAGCGAACAGCTTTCCCCCATTAGGACTAAAGCTGATACAATCCTAAGTGCAATAGATACCATGGTATCTACTGTAAACGCTGTTATGCGAGAAGGTGGTAAGCAAAACATAAAGGCTAGTTTGGCTAACTTTCGCCAATCCATTGAAAATCTGAATAATATTTCGGATTCTTTGAATTCCTTACTTGTCAGTAAAAGTGACAATTTCAGGAAGGTTATCAATAATACAGCAGCCATAACTGATAACCTGAAAGCGAACACAAAGCAAATTGATAATGCCCTGAATAATTTCTCTAATATTTCTGACTCTTTTGCAGATTCCGATATCAAAGCAACATTGGCTAAGACGGATAGTTTTGCAGAACAACTGAATGCTATTGCTGGCAAAGTCAATGAAGGGAACGGAAGCGCAGCTCAGTTTATCAATAATGATACCCTTTATAACAACCTGGAAAAAACTTCCCGGGAATTAGATAACTTGGTGAAAGATTTACAGAATAACCCTGCTAAGTACTTGAACTTCTCTATAATGAATATCAACAAGGATAAGGAAGAGAAGAGAGAATAATCAATCCCGGCTTAATTGGAAAACAAGCTTGAAAATTTTGATAAGTTACTGGATTGTTCGATATTTGCACTTCTAAAATAGCGGTTTTATGTCAAAAGTTTGCGAGTTATCCGGTAAAAAGCCATTAGTGGGCAATCATGTAGCTCACTCAAATAAGAAGACTAAAAGGCGCTTTAACCCAAATTTGCAGGAAAAGCGTTTTTATATTCCGGAGTTAAACCGTTGGGTTAAGTTAAAAGTATCCAATAAAGCCCTTCGGACAATTAATAAAAAAGGCATTTACCAGTACATCAAAGAAGTTGAAAAGCAAGGTAAGAAAATACTATAGGTTATGGCTACTAAAGGTAAAGGTGATAGAAAACAAGTGATCTTAGAATGTACAGAACAAAAAAACTCTGGTGTTCCGGGAATGTCCAGGTATCATACAGCCAAAAACAAGCGGAATTCACCTGAGAAGCTTGAGGTTAAAAAGTATAATCCTTATTTGAGGAAGCATACCATTCACAAAGAAATAAAGTAAAGCAGTATGGCTAAAAAATCAGTAGCAAATCTCCAGAAAGAGGCAGCAAATAAGGTAAAGCTAATCAGGTCTGTTAAAAATCCTGAAACAGGTCGTTATACCTTTAAAGAAGAAATGGTACCGAAAAGTAAGGTTAACGAATACGTAAAAAAGTAGTAAACCTAATTTTCTGAACGGCTGTAACGTACTCAATGAATTAAAAAGCTTCCATTTGCGGAAGCTTTTTTTGTTTAAAGCAGGTTTATATGGGAATATTCGATGCCTTCAAATCCGGTAAACAAAAAGGCGAAGAGGAAAAAAAATATTCGGAACATTCTGAGGGGGAGCAGTCTCAAAAAACGTTGGGGGAAGGACTTGAAAAGACCAAGTCTAATTTTTTCTCAAGAATTGGTAAGGCTGTTGTTGGAAAATCCAAGGTGGATGAGGATTTATTGGATGAGCTTGAGGAAATTCTGGTGGCTGCGGATGTTGGTGCTGATACCACTGTCAAGATCATTGAACGACTGGAAAATCGTGTAGCTAAAGATAAATATTTTTCGGCCAGTGAAGTGAATCAAATGCTCCGTGAAGAGATACAGGGGCTTATGCTGGAACGTCAGCAAAAAGATTTTGAGGACTTTAAAGTGCCGGAAAATGAAAAGCCTTACATAATAATGGTAGTAGGGGTGAATGGTGTAGGAAAGACCACTACGATTGGGAAATTAGCTCATCAATACATGAGCAAAGGTTACAGCGTTTTACTTGGCGCTTCGGATACCTTCCGGGCTGGTGCTGTTGATCAGTTGCAAGCCTGGTCAGAGAGGGTTAATGCTCCGATGGTCAACCGGGGTATGAATTCAGACCCTGGTGCTGTGGCGTATGATGCTGTTAATTCAGCCCAGTCTCAAGGCTATGATGTGGTCATATTGGATACTGCCGGACGCTTGCATAATAAAAAACATCTTATGGAAGAGTTGGGGAAGATCAAGCGAGTAGTCCAGAAAGTAGTGCCTGATGGCCCACAGGAAGTTAATCTTGTATTAGATGCCTCAACCGGACAAAATGCAGTTGAGCAGGCTCGCCAATTTCTCGATACAACGGAAGTAAATACCCTGACCCTGTCTAAACTGGATGGAACCGCTAAAGGTGGAGTGGTGATAGGTATTATTGATCAGTTCCAGATCCCTATCAAGTATATCGGCATTGGTGAAAAGATGGAAGACCTGCGGGTTTTTGAACGAAAGCATTTTGTCGAATCCTTGTTTGAAAATTCGGACCAATTTTCAGCAAGCTGACCTTTTTGGTTCATTAATCGAACTTTTAAGGATTCACTGTTTTTATCCCTTCCTAAACTTTAAAGCATGGGTACCTACTGTATACCGTATGAAAGCACTAATATCCAACGGACGCTAACCCAGGAATACCTTCAATCCCAGGATCACTTAAACGCCTTTTATGAATACGAACCTTCCCTGGAAGCGATGGAAAAGGCAATTGCAGACCGCCAGAATTATGAAGTGGATAGGGAGCGGCTATTTGAAGTGCTTTCTGAGCAGTATCAAGCCATTTGCAAGGATTTTTTTGAAAGCGATGAGCATCAGCCCGTTGCGGCCAATATCCGTGCCCTAAAGCGCGATCATGCCTACACGGTGACAACAGGTCATCAGTTGAATATACTGGGAGGACCTTTGTTTTATTTTTATAAGATTGCTTCTACCATTCATTTAGCCAACCAACTAAAAGACCGCTTCCCCGATTATGATTTCGTGCCGGTTTATTGGATGGGTTCGGAAGATCATGATTTTGATGAGATCAATAACATTCATCTCATGGGGGAAACCTATACCTGGGAAAAGCCTATGGATGGTTCGGTGGGGGCATTGGATCCTTCCTCGCTGAAATCCCTGGTGGAAGCTATTAAAACCAATATTAGGGAACAGGAAGCTTTCCAACCCCTTGCTGAGTTGTGGGAATATGCTTTTGATAGTTTTTCAACCTATTCTATGGCCGTTAGATACTGGATTCATCAGCTATTTAAGGATTATGGCTTAGTAATCCTTGATCCCAATGATACCCGGTTGAAGCAGGCTATGATCGGAGTTTTTGAAGAAGACCTGACTAGCCAATCCCATGAGAAACTTGTAAATAAGTGGCAGGAAAGCCTTTCAGGTTACGATCTGCCTGTGAATCCCAGGCCTATTAACCTTTTTTACTCTGAAAAAGGATTACGGGAGCGTATAGTGCAAAACGGGCAGGGCTATGAAGTACTCAATACAGATCGAAAGTATTCAAAGGAAGAACTATTGAAGATGCTTCACCATGATCCTGGTTTCTTCAGCCCAAATGTGGTATTAAGGCCTCTCTATCAGCAAATTATTCTGCCCAATTTAGCCTACATTGGAGGTACCAATGAAATTGCTTATTGGCTGGAACTCAAAGGTATTTTTAACCATCACAAAGTTTTTTTTCCGCAGCTATTAGTTCGCAAATCGGTCCTTTGGGTTGGTAAGGGTATTCGCAAGAAAATGGATAAATTCAACTTAACCGAAAAAGACCTCTTCCGGCCTGTTGATGAAGTAGTACGGGAATATGTAGCGGGAAAAGAAGACACTGCGCCCTTTGAAGATAAGATCAAAAGCCTTAGGGAAGAATATGAATCCCTGATGACAATTTGCGAGGATTACAATGACGAAATGAAGTGGCCTATCATAGAGTTAGCTAAACAGCATCTCAAGGATCTTGAAAAACTCCGGAAAGATACCCGCAAATTGGTAAAAAAACGGAATGAGAAGGATATCAACCAGATTTATAAAATTTATAATGCCCTTTTCCCAGACGGCATTCCGCAAGAGCGCTATGAAAACTTCATTCCTTATTATACCCGTTTTGGGCAAGATTTCTTTACCCGCCTTGTAAGGGATTGCGACCCCTATAAACAGGAACTACTGGTTTATAAGGATTGAATCACCTAAAAACTGCTTACCCTGGCCATTCTCTTACTCACTTGTTAAGCCTTTTCATAACTTTGAAAGGCATCAATAATTCATTGGTTAATGGTATCCAAAGAGACCTCTCTTGAAGAGCGAACATGGGCATATATACAATCCGAGGGGTTAATCAATTCCCTTAGTGATCGGATATTGCTAACTGTTAGTGGTGGAGTGGATTCAATAGTAATGGCCGAAGTCATGAAAAACCTGGGTTTTGAAACAGGAATAGCTCATTGCAATTTTAAACTACGCGGAGAAGCTTCCGATGCTGACGAGAAGATGGTGGCAGCGTGGGCTAGCTATCATAAGATCCCCTTTAACCGAAAGGTATTTAACCCTAAAGCTTATGCTTCGGAGCATGAGATTTCCCTACAAATGGCTGCCAGGGAGCTTCGTTACCAATGGTTTGAGGAACTATGCCGGCAATATGGTTACCAATGGATAGCCACGGCCCATAACAGGGACGATGTAGTAGAAACGGTTTTGATGAACCTGACAAAGGGTACAGGTATTAAAGGCTTGCAAGGTATTTTACCTCAAAAAGGCGTAGCAATCCGGCCTTTGCTTTTTGCGAACAAAGCGGAGATTACCCACTATGCAGAGACTCACCATATAAAGTGGCGGGAAGATACCAGTAACCAATCCAATGAATACCAGCGCAATTATCTTCGCCACACAGTAATACCGGCTTTGAGAGAGTTAAACCCTTCTATTGAAGCCACGCTCTTTGAGAATGTGCAACATTTCAGGGATGTCAACAAGGTTTGGGAAGATAGCTATAATTCAGCATGGGAAAATAGTACTGTCCAGAAGGGCCTTTTACGGTACATTGCTATTCCAAAATTGGAAACCCTTTCTCCTTTGCGTTTATACTTGCATGCTTTTTTACATCCCTATGGTTTTAATGCGAGTCAGATTAAGCAAATCCATGATTCAATTCAACACCAATCTGGAAAAATGTTTTACAGTAGTGAATACCAATTGGAAATAAGCCGCCAGTTTTTGATCCTTGCCCCGAAATATATTCCTCAAGAGGCTTATGATATCAACCATGTTTCCGGCCGGCACAGCGTGGCAGGGTATGATTTTGAAATGGCCATAAAAGAAAAGCCTGAGCAAATAACATTCAACCAAACAGGTATGGTTTGTTTGGATTGGGAAAAACTGACCTGGCCGCTCCAATTCAGGTATTGGCAAGATGGGGATTATTTTTATCCGCTTGGTATGCAGCAGCCTAAAAAACTAAGTGATTTCTTCGTGGATGAGCAATTGGCAAGGCTGGAAAAAAAGCAGGTTCCCTTGTTAGTCAATGGTAATGGTGAAATATCCTGGGTGGTAAACTACCAGATTGATGAACGATTTAAGGTAACTGATGATACCCGGCAAATAGTAACGATCGAAAGAAAACCCTAAAACAAGCTTCCTAAAAAGCTTATTTTCGATAATTTTTATTATCATCGTAGTGAACGAATAAAGAAACGTGCTGATTATGAAGGTTAGTTTGAAGCAATTAAAGGTAGGCCTTTTAACCGGAATGGTATTAATTACCACCTGTAAGGCTCAATCATACGAGGTGCAGGATAATGTTGGTAATGTAGCCCCGAAGACGGTTCATTTTAGCGATATTGAAAGGGATTTTTTCCCAAATTTGCAATCAATTGCCCCAAAGCCCGGGGGAGAAGGGTACCACGAGAAGCTCAAAGCTGTCAAATCAAAACGAGGCGCTAAACAATACCGTTTTAAAACTTCGGCAACTGCTTTGGGTAAAGGGCAGGCAAAGCGACCTGTAGCGCTAAACACTTTTCGTGGTAACAAGTCCCGCGGCATCCCAAATGACAATGACATTGCCATCTCTTCCATGGGAAAAATTGTTTCAGTGACCAACTCCCGTATTAGTATCTTTGATACAGCTGGCCAGCGGTTGGATAAGCATTCCTTAGAAGCTTTTGCCGACACCCTTAACATCCAGGGAAATAAATATGATCCGCGAATTGCTTACGATCAGGACAATGACCGGTTTGTGATCGCTTTCCTGAATGGTAGATTAGACAGCACAAGCCGTATTATTATGGGTTTCTCTAAAACTCAGGATCCATTAAAGGGGTGGCATTTATATGCTTTACCCGGGGATCCGCTGTCAGATACAAGCTGGTCCGATTTTCCCGCTATGGCTTTGACCAAAGATGAGGTATTCCTGACCGTTAATTTACTTTATAATGACTCAAGCTGGCAAAAAGGTTTCAAGCAAAGTATTATTTGGCAAATTGATAAACAAAAGGCTTATCAAGGAGACACCTTAGAAACCCGCCTTTACAGCGATATCAATTATAAGGGAGATCCTATCCGTAACTTTACTCCTGTACGTGGAGGCCGTGAGCCAAAAGGCCCGGGTATTTATTTACTGTCTAACCGGAATTTTGCTGAAAAAACTGATACATTTTTTCTACTCCAGGTAACGGGTAAACAAAATGACCCAAGCACTAACCTAACGGTGGATTTGGTAAAGGCTGATTCAGAATACGGAGCCCCTCCCAATGCCAATCAACCTCGCAGTAAAACCTTAGCGACCAATGATGCAAGAATTTTAAGCACCTTTATAGTCAATGACCGGATACACTTTGCCGGGAATACGGTCAATTTTAGTAATAACCTGGCTACTATTTACCATGGCCAAATTACCAGTCCAAATAGTGATGATCCTTCGATTGCATTGAACGTGATAGATCATCCTTACCTTGAGTTAGGCTATCCTTCCATGGCTTTTGCAGGTCAAACAAAACAGGATAATGAAGTAATGTTATTTACGGATCACACTTCTGACACCATTAATCCCGGTTACTCAGCCATTTACTTCAAAGAAGGGGCTTATTCAAGCTTGAACATGCTGAAGAAAGGTAAATCTCACGTGAATGTTTTAGGGGGGAAAGCTCAACGCTGGGGGGACTATTCCGGGATTCAGCGCTCTTTGAACGATAAGACTATATTCTGGGCTGCGGGGTATTTTGGTATTGAATTAAGCATAACGGAGCGAATTAACGCAACTGGGATTACTAAAATTGGAACAGAGTCGGTTTCAGGTATTAAAGGAGGTCATACAAACCCTGTTTCTGTTTCTACTAATCCTAATCCGGCCAAGCAAAAGGTTCACGTAAATTTTAACCTCGATAAGCACAGATACTTGGAATTTACTTTAATGAATGCCAATGGTCAAAAGGTAAAAAGCTTGCAAAAACGATTGGTTGAACCCGGAAAGCACCGGTTTAAAATTTCTGTCAACAATCTTTCTGACGGTACTTACTTTTTGGCAATACGTAATCAAAGGAAGCAAATCACTACTAAAAAGGTTATCAAACAATAGATAGCTTGGCCCCACTTGATCAACTTCCCACGCCTACTGCTCTTATTGAGCAGGCTATTCTTGAGAATAATCTTGAATCCATGCAGGCAATGGCTAATGACCATGGGATAGCACTCAGACCGCACATTAAAACCCACAAGATCCCTGAATTAGCCCTGAATCAGCAAAAAAAGGGGGCTAATGGTATAGCTACATCAACCCTGCATGAAGCGGAGGTCATGGAAAAATCCGGTATTTTTGATATACAGGTGGCCAATGAAGTTATCCAATTCTCAAGCATTGAAAAGCTTTACCAACTTTCCAATAATTGTCGAATAACCTGTGCTGTGGATAGCAAGGTAGGCGCTGAAAGGCTCAATAACTATTTTCAGGCCAGATCAACCAAGGCCGGGGTTTTGGTCGATATAGATACCGGGCTAAACCGTTCTGGCTTAAAACAAGCAGAAGATGTCATTGATTTTTGCCAATATTTGGAATCCTTACCTGGGATACAATTTGAGGGTATCATGAGCCATGCAGGGCATAGTTATGGGGCTTCTTCACAGCATGAGATAGAAGCCATTGCTAAACAGGAAGGTGGGCAAATGGCTGCCCTAAGCCAAAAATTAAGAGAAGCCGGTTTGCCTTCACATCAAATCAGTGTTGGGGCCACACCCGCAGCTCATTTTTCAGTGAAAAATCCTGACATTACAGAGCTAAGGGTCGGTAACTACGTTTTCAATGATTGTGTGGAAATGGCATTAGGTACTGCTACTGAGAGTGGCTGTGCTTTAACTGTCCTAAGCACCGTGATCAGCAATCCTGAGCCAGGGCGAGCTGTAATTGACGCTGGTAGTAAAAGCCTAACAGCAGATCAAGGGGCGCACGGCAAAGCACAAATATCCGGGTTTGGTAAAATAGTCGGGAAAAAGGGGGAGCTCTATCGGTTATCAGAAGAGCATGGTGTTATCAGTTATAATCCAAAGCAATCATCATTTCAGGTTGGAACACAAATACAAATCATTCCAAACCATGCCTGCCCTGTTATTAACCTTTTTGACAAAGTTTACCTTGTAAATGAAAACGAGGTTATCAAAGGATGGGAAGTTAAGGCAAGGGGCCATTGAGACAAGTTACAGCTCTACACTTGCGGGGATTGGTTTTTATTTTGCTTGAGCTCAAAGCTTTCTCCCAGGTAAACGCGTCTGACTTGCTCATCATTAGCGAGATCCTCTGCTGAACCTGATTTTAGAATTTTGCCTTCAAATAGCAAATAAGCCCTGTCTGTTATGGAAAGGGTTTCCTGTACGTTGTGATCTGTGATAAGGATTCCTATGTTTTTTGTCTTTAACCGGCTGACGATGGTTTGAATATCTTCCACAGCAATCGGATCTACGCCTGCAAATGGTTCATCCAGGAGTATGAATGAAGGGTTTACTGCCAATGCACGGGCTATTTCTGTCCTTCGCCTTTCACCGCCTGATATGAGGTCGCCGCGAGAGGTTCGAACGTGTTCCAAACCAAACTCATCGATGAGACCTTCAAGTCTTTGCTTTTGTTCATCTTTGGGAATTTTAAGCATTTCGAGGATGGCTTTCAGGTTATCCTCAACCGTTAGTTTCCGAAAAATGGAGGATTCCTGGGCAAGATAACCAATGCCACGTTGACCACGCCTATACATAGGCTGATGAGTGATTTCCTCCTCATCCAGGTAAACATTTCCGCCATCTGGTTTGACTAAACCTACTACCATGTAAAATGTGGTTGTTTTACCTGCGCCATTTGGCCCTAACAGACCTACAATTTCACCTTGGTTCACTTCCAGCGAGACCTTATCCACAACGGCCCGCTTCTTGTAAACTTTTTCCAAATTGGTAGCGCTAACCTTCATGCCTTACTCCTCCTCATGGGTTTTGATGTCTTTGACATTTAATTGAACCCGGGTTTTCCCGTTCCAGGTGTTTTCTTCAAGGCTAAAGCAAATATCAAAAGGCTTGCCATCTTTGAGGTTATCAAATTGGTCAGCTTGGTTGAAAGCAATGGCATCCAAAATTGGCGAATTTCCTTGCTTAACGCGCAACTTTAAGTGATCTTCTCCAACGATCCGGGGTTCATAGGCCATTTTCACCTCCTTTGCCACTAAAACAGGCCGCATATTTCCGGGGCCAAAGGGGCCGAAACGTTGAATAGTCTTCACAAAAGAGTGAGTAATTACCGAAAGGTGAACCTCTTGATCATACTCAATGGCAGGCACTAAGTGTTCAGGTTTTATACGGGCTTTCACTACATCATCAAACCGTTTGGCAAAAGCATTGATATTGTCAATGTTAAGGGATAGGCCCGCGGCTCCTTCATGCCCTCCAAACTGATCCAAAAGGTCACCACACTCCTTCAGCGCTTCATAGAGGTTGAAACCCGGTACGCTACGGCCTGAGCCAACAGCCAGCCCATTCGAGTAAGTCAATAAAATAGTTGGCCTGTAGTAATGGTCAATTACTCTGGAAGCCACAATGCCAATTACGCCTTTATGCCAATCCGGATTGTAAAGGACGGTGGTTGTTCGGTTTTGGTGCTCCTCATCGGCTTCTATTTTTTGTAAGGCTTCATCTCGTATGGTCTGGTCAATTTGTTGTCGAGTGGTATTTTGCGTATTGATATTCTGAGCTTTTTGAAGGGCCTCCTCTTTACTTGAAGCTATAAGGAGGTCTACGGCATTCTTAGCGTGAGCAATACGACCCGCTGCGTTAATCCGCGGTCCAATGCGAAAAACAAGGTCTGTAACAGTAATCCTTTCCTTTAGGCCACTAAGCTCAATCAATGCTTCAAATGCCGGATTTGGAGCTTCATTGATCACGTTTAAGCCTTGGTGTGTTAGAATGCGATTTTCTCCTTTGATTTCGACAATATCCGCTGAGGTGCTAACAGCTACGTAATCCAGGAAATTACGGGACACTGGTGTATTCTCTATTGCTTTTTCCAAAGCTTGTAGAAGCTTAAAACCGATTCCACAACCGGAAAGCTCTTTGTATGGGTAATCACATCCAATTTGCTTTGGATTCAGTATATAAGAGGCCGGAGGCAGGGAATCATCGGGCATGTGGTGGTCACATACGATGGTATCAATCCCGAGCTTTTTGGCCCAAGCAAGTTCTTGATGGCCTTTAATGCCACAATCAAGCACTATCATTAATGTAACGCCTTGTGAATGAGCATAATTCAAGCCATCATAAGAGATACCATAACCTTCTTTGAAACGGTCAGGTACATAAGATAACAGTTTAGGAGTAAGATGCTTGAGAAATGAATAAACCATCCCGACCGCAGTCGTACCATCTACATCGTAATCCCCATAAATCAGGATTGTTTCTTCTTTTAGGATGGCGTTTTGAATGCGGGTGGCGGCACCCCTCATATTTTTCATCAAATAGGGATCCCAGGTTTCTTCGAGTGTCGGATTAAAAAAGGCCCTTGCTTCTTCATAGGATCGAATCGAACGCTGGGCCATAAGCTTTATCAGGCTCTCGTGTACCTGCAGCGATTCTTTTAGTTCCCTGATGACCGTTGGAGCCGGCTCAGGCTTTGGAACCCAACGCTTTTCAATGACCGGGTAGCTCATAGTTAGGGTGAGAAATTTTTGGTAATTGGGTTAGCTAATTTAAAACCTGAATGGTTAGCAACGAAATTCTTTTTAAAAAAAACCGATTTATTGGTCAAATCTGTTCATGCCCTTAAATTACCCCATCCTTAAAAAAAATAAAATGGCTAAAAATTATCGGATTGTCTTCATGGGGACGCCGGACTTTGCGATTCCATCATTGCAGGCTCTGCTTGAGGAAGGTTTTAACCTGGTAGGCGTTGTAACCGCCCCCGATAAACCGGCCGGCAGGGGGCAACAATTAAAACCAACCCCTGTTAAACAATTTGCTGAAAAGCAAGGAATTCCTGTAATACAACCGAGTAAGCTAAAGGATCCGGAGTTTTTAGCCGATTTGGAAGATTTGTCGCCTGATATTCAAGTAGTGGTGGCATTTCGTAAATTACCAAAGGAGGTTTGGCAACTGCCCTCATTTGGCACATTTAATTTACATGCTTCCCTGTTACCTGATTATCGTGGTGCTGCCCCTATTAATTGGGTGCTTATCAATGGAGAAAAGGAAACCGGGGTTACTACTTTTTTTTTACAGGACAGCATTGACACCGGGTCGATTATTTATCAGGAGAAAACAACAGTTGAGGAAAATCAAACAGCCGGGGAGTTACATGACCGCTTAAGTGACCTTGGGGCTAAACTAGTAACAAAGACTACTCTGGCGATTTGTGAAGGAAATGCCCCGGTAAATCCTCAGCCAGCTATTGCTGATCCTAAGCCCGCACCGAAAATTCATAAAGCTGATTGTCAAATTAATTGGCGATGGTCTTTGAATGACTTACACAACTTTATAAGGGGGCTTAGCCCCTTTCCGGGGGCTTGGACCTATTTCGAAGGTCGGGTTTTCAAAATCCTGAGAACAGAAAAAATACCTGCTTCTAATACGGAACAACCAGGCCATCTAATAGCTGACCCTCCCCATACATTGAAAGTGGCTGTGAATGGCGGTTATCTGGCATTACTGGAAGTTCAGCTGGCCGGCAAGCAAAAGATGGATGCTAAGGCCTTTCTAAATGGCTTTGGCGTGTCTGATGAATTGATTCTCGGGAGATAAGGTTATGGCAAATAGATTAAATACAACTTATTATGTTAAGAATTTTAAAACTTCCGTACTCAACAGCAAAACTGCCGCCTGCTAATGGATGTCTCGGAAAACCAGCTTGAATGGGATTCTATGAACGTTCTGACCGATTTTCGTACCCGTATTTTTAGAAAAAAGAATTCTAAACAATAAACCGGGTTAAATGAGATTGATAAGCTACTTCGATCTTATTTTTAAGCCTTTTCCACTGCTTGGTTTATTAGGTCTGTAAGCTGCTGGGCCACGTTAAGCTCAAACCGTTTAACCTTATAGGAGCCAACCCATCGAATGCCTTTAACCGAGTCCGTGAGGAAAATTTCATCAGCCTGAAAAAGGTCTTCTAATAAAATGGGGGCTACCCGGTAGTCGATATCATTTTCCTGCATAATGTCCAGCACATGAGAACGCATCACACCTGCCACGCAGCCCTCGGATAGAGGGGGTGTCACGATCTGACCATCTTTTACCATAAAAACATTGGAGCTAATGCCTTCAGCGATCCGGTTCTGGGAATTGACCAGCAAGCAGTCATCCAGCCCTTCTTCTTTTTTGTATATAGAAGCTAACACATAAATCAACGCATTACTCGACTTGAAATTAGAGTACAAGTTACAGGCCTTTTCCATTTCGCTGAAAACCTCAACCTTAAGCCCTTTTTTGTTCAAGATAAATTGATCGGCATTGTACTCTTCAAATTCGATTAAATAATTCCCTTTTGAAGTCTTAGGGGTGTAGAGTCCTCCATCGGATCGAAATATAGATAAACGGATTTTGCCATTGCGATCCTCACCATTTTTCTCCATCAATTCCCAAATCTTCTTTTTGAAAAAAGCTTTTGTCCAATTGTTTGGCAATTCAATTTTTAGGAACTCAACCCCGTCCAAGAGACGGTCAAGATGGTAATCGATCAGGTGTATTTGACCCTTTATTACCCTTATGGATTCGAAAATACCATCCCCATAACGAAATGAACGATTAGAGACCTTAAAAATAGGTTCGTCCAAAGGATGGAATTTGTTATTGTAAAGCAGGTATTTAGGCTTACTTGTTGCCATTGACATCACTTTTTACGAGCAATTAACATTCAGGGTCGTTAACAATTGTTTAAGGCTCTTTTTTTACTTTTTAAACCTTTATAAGATCGCAATTTTAGGAACTTATCAAATAAATGTTGCAAGTAACTCCAAAAAATTTTTCACCTTGCAGCTCGAATTTGTTGAATCAATCATTGGCGCGAATCTAAATGGTGAAGATCAAAAGCTTTAAATACCCAGAGAAAAAGCAGGCTTTCCGAATATTTCAGGAATATGCATGGCGTTATTACATGGGTTTTTTTATGGCTTTAATGTTAATATTACTTTACCAGTTAGCTCGTCAGGCTGCCATCCTAACGCCCGGTGTAATTGGTGTTTTTGGAGTGGTTTTTTTATCCAATATGTTTGCGGTAATCGAAATGCGAAGGGAGCTGGCTGAAATTGGATTTCATGAAGGACACTTTTACATAAAGAATGTTTATCAGGCGAACTTTAATCAGAAACCAGACTTTTTTCCATTACCTTATGCAAATGCCCAAATGAAAGGTGGACGGCTCACCATTACTTACTTTGATAGTCTTTACACGCTGGACCCAAATGAGTGGTATCATTGGGATGACTTACTTTATTACTTCGGTTTTCGATGGTATCAAGTTTAACAAGGATTCAGTTTAAAATTTATCGCATTTTATCAAGGCCAACCCTGAAAAGCATCTGCAAGTTGGGGAACGTATTTTCAAGGGCTTTTTCAAGGCCATTATTGTCTACCCAGCGGATGGTTTCAATCCCTTCTTCAGTTTGGGGATTTATGTTTTGTGGATCCTGGCAAAGAATATCAAACCAGTAGGTGATCTTCAAAACCCTTTGGTCATGTTGCCAAAAAGTGTGATAAGAAGCCTGGACATAGCCATTTAAATGAAGATCCCTGATTCCGCATTCTTCTTTCACTTCTCTTTTTGCGGCTTCATCCGGGTCTTCTCCGGCTTCAATTTTCCCCTTAGGCAAATCCCATCTTTGGTGACGGTAGATCAGTAATAAAGCTCCTTCAGGGCTCCAAACCATTCCACCAGCTGCTTCTATTACTTGAAAGAATTCCTTGAATTGCCGGAATAAGCTACCAATATCTTTACTGTGAAGAATGATGCTTGAATGAAATGGGTGAGCTTCAGCGTAATCAATACTATCTTTTATTTTATCCTGATCTGCATCCTTTATAATGAGCGTATCTTTTTCTTCTTCTGTGGAGGTAAGCTCACTATTGGTAAGGATCACAGGGAGGTTCTTGATGAAAATTTTATAGTTTTGTTGCATGGTTTCAGATGTTCAATACGCACGTTATTTAGCCCAACAATTATTAGCCATTGAAGGTGTAGTTTTCAATCCGCAAAAGCCATTCACCTGGTCTTCTGGCTGGCGCTCCCCTATTTACTGCGATAATCGTTTGTTGCTGAGTTATCCAGAAATCCGTAACAGGGTTAAAGACCAACTTTCTAAAATTGTTCAGGATCCCAAAAAACCAGATGCCGTGGTGGGCGTAGCTACTGCCGGTATACCCCATGCCAGCTTAGTTGCGGATACCCTTAATCTTCCGTTGGCTTATGTACGATCCAAACCTAAAAAGCATGGCACTGAAAATAAAATTGAGGGCCATTTAGGAGCTAACCAGCAAGTGGTTGTTATTGAGGACTTAATATCCACAGGTGGCAGTAGTATGGCCGCTATTGAAACAGTTCGCGAAGCAGGTTGCTCTATCCAAAAGCTCTGTGCGATTTTTACTTACGAGTTTGATCATGCTGCTAAGCTTTTCCGGGATAACGACATAGGCGTGGAAACTTTATCCGACTACCCCACTTTGCTTGAAATAGCTCGGGAAAAAGGCTACGTTCCTCAGAATGCTATGGAAACGCTGGAACAGTGGCGCTCAGATCCGGCAAATTGGGGGATATAAAAAAAGCGACTGCACCCTTTGCAGCCGCTTTAACGATATCTTAAAACAATTTTAGGATGATTCTTCAGAAGAGCCTGAATTTGATTCTTTTGAGGACATTTCCTGATCGCCTTTCTCCAGGGTAACCTCACGGGTAACTTTGTTGTATTTACTATCCACAAGTTCACCGTTGCTATTGAGCAACTCAAGTTTGACGGTTAATTTGCCGGGTTCTAGCCCCTCTATCACATAAGGTTTCCACTCAGTGAAAGTGAAAGATGTTCCATTGACGGTTGCTTTCACCTTATGCCTATCTTCACCAAGGGTAGCATTGACCGGGTAAAAATCCAATAAAAGCTTTTTAAAATCTTTTCCTTTATAAGTCCCCTTAGGTCGGCTGTAGAAAATATGAGGCTTCGAGAGATCAGCTTTTTCACCATCGGGTTCTCCTACCTTAAATTGCTTTACAATAAAAGCATCCTTTTGCTTCAAACTTTCGTGGTAAGAGCGGGATAGGAACGCCAAAACGGTATGATAGCCTTCATCCATTTCAACTTCAAAACCCTTGTTATACTTAGCCATGTAAGGACCGTTGTTGACTATAAAGTGAATGTGCTGTCCCTTATCAGATTCTGCCAGGTTATGCTTGCTTGCATCAGGGGTTCCTTCCTTAAGGGCGTAGTTGTTAACACTAAATTTGAATGCTTGCTTTCCTGCCTCTAATTTCATCCCTTCAGGCTTGTCCATTTTCAGTTGAGCATCCGGGAAGTTTTTGGTTTCAATCGGATAAACTTTCAAACCATTTTTCATCATGGCTTCCTTTTCATCCTTCATTTCCTTTTCCTTTCCTTCGGATTGTTTTTCTTTCTCCATGGAAGCTGTATCGCTTTCTTTATCAGCACCTTCTTGGTCAGCGGAATTGTTTGAGCCACCGCATGCTGTTCCGATGATTAAAAGGCTGCTTAGGAGATAAGTTGTTAAGTTTCGCATAGTAACTCCTGTTTTTGGTTTCGTGGCAAATGTAGCAAAAAATGAATTGAAAGTCAATCCGAAGCCCTGTAATATCAATGTTTTGGCTGAAAACTTAATACAAACTTTAATGGCTAAGGATGAACATTTAAACCTATGAAGTAGATGGCCAGCAGAAAAAAGGTCCTCATTAATGTTAATGATTTATTGGTTTCTTGATGGCATCAAACCTGCCTTAGTAGCCATTGAAGAATCCCTATCTTTGCAAAAATGAATACTTATCTTAGAATACTGGCGTTCGCTAAGCCTTACAAGGCCCAAATAATCTTGTATACAATAACCGCTGTAATCGGTGTTGTATTCATAGGGCTTTCTATATCCCTTTTAGCGCCTGTTTTGGAGTTATTGTTTGGCGATGGCCAGGAGGCTACCAAAGCTACACCGGATTTTTTCCTGAATCTGAAAATATATTTCAATAATTTTCTCAAAAGCTACCTTGAAGAAGGAGATCAGCATTCGGCACTATTATTTGCCATAGCTGCTATTGTTGGGGTTAGTTTATTAGGAAATGGTTTCAGGTACCTTTCCAATGTGTTCATGGCCGTTATTCGCACTAAATCCCTGGAAGATGTCCGCAATTTCATATTTGGCAAACTCAATGAATTGCACATTGGTTACTTTGAAGGTGAGCGAAAAGGGGATATCATGACGAGGTTAACGTCAGACATCTATGAGGTAGAAAGATCACTCGTGGCAACGTTTCAATCACTAATACGCGATCCCTTGACCGTTGTATTTTACCTGGTATTGATGATCTACTTTTCCTGGCAGCTTACGCTGTTCATATTTATTGTTTTGCCGTTAGCAGCAATCTTTATCGGGGTATTGTCCAGAGCCTTGCGCAAAGATGCTTACCAAACACAGGACCGCCTTTCCTGGATTATGAGCATTATTGAAGAAGCAAATTCCGGAATGCGGATTATTAAGGCGTTTAACGCCGAGAAGTACGTTAAGCGAATTTTTGCTCATTACAATGCTGGGTATAGTCATTTTTCCCGCAAACAATACATAAAAAAGGGGTTGGTTCAACCGTTCTCCGAATCAATGGGTATAATCACAATTGGGGTTATTCTTTGGTATGGCGGAGGTCTGGTTTTTGATGGCGGGATTAAGGCTTCTAACTTCTTGACTTACATTTTCTTCTTTCAACAAATTATGAAACCTGCCAAAAATATTTCCAATGCATTTGCCAACATCAATAGGGGTATAGCCTCAGGTGAACGTATTTTTGATATCATTGATGTTCCTAAGGGCGTTCAGGAAAAGACTAACGCATTGGCTATTACCGAATTCAAGGATAAAATAACCTTTAAGGACGTAGGTTTTGCTTACACAGAGGAAAAGGTTTTGGACCGCATTAATCTAACCTTGGAGAAAGGCCAGGTGATTGCACTGGTAGGCCCTTCTGGCAGTGGTAAGACTACCCTGGCCGAACTGATACCCCGTTTTTATGATCCTGTTGAAGGAATGATTGAATTAGACGGTCACGACCTTAAGGATTATCAAATTAAATCATTACGGAAATTAATCGGGTTTGTTTCGCAAGAACCCATTCTCTTTAATGATACAATTTTCAACAATATTGCTTTTGGTTCTGACGATGCCCGGGAAGCGGATGTGATAGCAGCGGCCAAGAATGCTAATGCGCATGAATTCATTATGGAAACCGAAAATGGCTATTATTCCCATATTGGCGACAGGGGCGTTTTCCTTTCGGGTGGCCAGAGGCAAAGGCTTAGTATAGCCAGGGCCATATTCAAAAATCCCCCCATTATGATTTTTGATGAGGCTACCTCCTCGCTGGATAGTGCTTCTGAAAAAATGGTTCAGGAGGCTCTGTACCAGTTAATGAAAAACCGGACCAGTGTGGTCATTGCCCACCGCCTTAGTACTGTGCAGGAGGCTGATCGAATCCATGTTCTGGAAAATGGGCATATTGTACAAGTGGGAACGCATTCCGAACTACTGGAACAGGAAGGTCTGTACCGTTCCCTATACCAAATGCAGCACCTTGTAGATTAGGAGGTGTAATCTATCTCGTTAAAAATGAAAAGAATAAAACATATTTTAAATGAAAATATGAACAATTTTTCACATAAATTGTTAGTTTAGAGAATTAAAACCTTATTTCATGGATTACATAAGCAATGCCCAATTCAGGGCTAACATTTTTGATTATCAGAACAAAGAGAACTGGGAAAATAACAATGATAAGCCAGTATTGCTTGATTTCCATGCTGATTGGTGTGGCCCTTGTACTATGCTAACACCAATCTTGGAAAACATGGAAAGGTATTACGGGGACCGGGTAGATTTTTTCAAAGTCGATGCTGATGAAGAGCAGGAGTTGGTAAAAGCTTTTGGGGTTCAAAGCTTACCTACTATGCTGTTCATACCGTTAAAGGGGAATCCTCAGATGGCTAAAGGAGCTGTTCAGCCTGACAAGCTGAAGAAAGCCATTGAAGAAATCCTGTTGAATGAAAACGTAGACCAGGATTATAAAGAAGAGTAGTGCTGTAGTACTTGACTTATATAGCGCGCTGCAGCTTGCTCTGAGCAGTAGTGATTGTAATAGTCAATAATATCCTTTTGCAGTTGGCTAAGCTTTGCTTTGTTAGCCATTAGCCCACTAAGGAGGGATGGCAGGCTAGCCCAATCTGAAACCTGGTAGCCGGTAAAATGCTTAAAAAACCACGTCTCCGGAAGGGTTGGCACAATGGGTATACTGCCCTGGCGCATACTTTCAAACAAACGGAAGGTAATATTCGAGTAGTTGCCTTCTGGTGCCGGTGCTATTTTGGTTTGGTTGAGCATTGTTGCATAATCCAAGGGTTTCAGTCCTGCTGAAAAAGCATTGGTTCTTCGGATGTCAATATTAAAGCCATCGTTTTGCTGAACCTGGTCTACCCGGTCGAAGAAGGCTTTGCGCCTGTGTATTTTCCTGCCGCTGAAAAAGAGATCCAGCGATCTTTCTTCCATAGGAAGTGGGTTTAATGCCGGTATCTTCCCGTGATAACCCAAGGGAATGGTAAAAGCTTTGGGGTTCGCTTTCTTTGGCGGATAAGGGGTAAACAGGATGCCGCTTCTTTCAATATAGCTTGGTAAATGCCCATCTTCATTGCTGAGGTAAAAAATTATGGTTTGGCTGTCTATCCTTTCATCCGGGAAATCAGTCAAGTGATCAGTGATGAGGTAGTGGTAGTTGGGGAAGAAAGGCTCTTCCTTTAATTGTTCAAAAATTCCCTTTATGAACGGTATTTCACACAGGTCTTGCGAAGTGTTCACTTCCACATTGGAAAGGTCCAGTAGGGAAAATTTGGTAGTAGCCATTTTCAGCGTATTTCAGCAGACAGCTTATTTAAAAGGGTTAGGTAAGCATTAGCAAATTGCAGACTCTTATTGGAAAGTTCACCTGGGCTTTTGCTGCCTTCCTCAGTCACAAATTTTGTTACAAGCTTGTTAGGGGTCCATTCAAAATAATGGTTGTCAACCGCTATGTTTCCCGGGATTTGACCTTGCCATGGCTCTGATCCGGGTTTTGGGGTTTCTTGTTCGAAGATTTGGCTAAAGGAAACCGGGCAATTAGCGGGTATTTGCTTCCGGCTATCCGCTAATACGTAAACGGGTACCCCTTTTTGCTCAGCGAGCAACCCCAAAAATAAAGAGCCGGTTTTGTTTTTGAATTGCTTTTTGCCGATGGCATCAGCCCCCAAAAAAATAGCCTCAATCTGGTCTGAATAAAGGCTTGCGGCTATATCCTCAATCAGCTTTACCTTAACACCTTTGTTGGCCATTACTTTGGCTTGTTTTTTCCCTTCTTTGGCCGGTCGGCCAATGGTCTGGATGATTTCAGGTTTCTGGCCCTTAGTATGCCAGTATTCGACCAAGGCCTGTAGCGCACCACTATTGCTGTGAAACAAAAAAGGCCCATTTAAATTCAGGATTTCAGATTCGAGGTTTTCTGCAACGGAGCGACCGATTCCTGTCCATTGCTTTTGGTATTCATTAATGACTTTATAAAGGTGGATTCCCTGACTTTCTTCCACTTCTTGGACTAAGTAATCGAGAAAATGATGCATGACCATGAAATCCGGGAAGGTTTTTATCACCTCTGAACAGACCCTTCTAATTTCACCGGTTTTAGGAGAATTTTCCTTGTAATGCTGAAGAAGGATGTCCTGTAGCCGATTAATCAACACAGAAGAACCGGATTGGTTATCCGAAAGAAGTGGCTCAAGCTTTTTCAATAGGGATTGGGTCATAAAGGGATTAAATGAACTAACTTGAATAAAGTTAATGGTTCAAAAGGAACCTGAAAAGTTACCGGAATTTATTTCGATTGTATCATAGCATTCTGCTCCTTGCTGCTCAGTTTTTGCCATACTATCCCATAAAGCATAGTTAAATGTCACCATTAAATAAGGGCTGAAAAGTTGCTTGGAGCTTTCGGGTTAACTGCGATTCGCTTTCGGAGTGATTAACGTCATGGGCAAAGGCATAGGTCATTCCGACATGTTTAAAGATTAATTGCTTAGGGTTTTGCTCATCAGGGAATAGCGTTTCCAACCCAACTCGTAATGGGTGTTTGTTTTTCAAGGATACCTTATTGGTTTTATCCATTACCCTTCCCTGAATTCCCAATTTCATGTGGGCACTGATCTGCCTGGAAAGGTTAGGAGTAAAACCAGTGTAAAGCGGTATTTCACTGGCTTTTTCAGGCAGTTGACAATTGGGATTAAGGATCCCTTTCGCATTGGATTTATGCGAAGGTTGTTCTTCAAAGTTATTTATTGCTTTACCCAATAAGGAAGGATTTCCAACCCACCACAGAATGTAATATGCTGGCTTTCCGCGCATAGCCTTAGTAGAACCGGCACAAATGGCATCGGCGGACACCTTTGCCAGATCTCTTAGCATAGTGACTTGCTGGGTTTTTAAGGTTTGTAACAGGTTGTTGTTAGCCAATGGCGAGTTTTTCTCGACTAGAAATTGCTTTCGGGTAGTTAATTTAGGAATTTCATCTTATATAAGAGAAAAGATTCTTTTTCAGTGGGAGGTTTTAATTTTTATTAGTTTGGATTGTGCTATGCTAAACTCATAACAGCGACTCTCCTGAATGTTTAAGGTAGACTAATCCAATAACATCATTCAATAAAAAAGGCTCCGAGAAGGAGCCAGGTCAGGGTGGGCTGTGCTGGACTCGAACCAGCGACCCCTTGCGTGTCGGGCAAGTGCTCTAAACCAACTGAGCTAACAGCCCTGATTTTGTAATCTAATGCAAATTTAGAACGATTATGTCAATTAACAACCACAGGTGGAAGACAAGTTGATAACCTTAATTGTTTGAAGAGGGAAGTTGGAAACCATAATTGGCTTTCAATTTATTAGCCGTGGTTTCTACCACCTCAACATCCATCCGGATGGGATCTTTAGGCTGGTTACGCCTTTTGGTTGGCTGTTCGGCAATTTTCTCTACCACATCCATACCGCTGATTACTTTGCCAAACACGGTGTACTTACCATCCAATTGGGGGGTACCTTTTTTACGCTCGACAATGTAAAATTGCGAGCCACTGGACTTTCTTTCCGGATTAACCTGGTCACCTTTCCTGGCTGCAGCAACACTGCCATACTCATGTTTTAATGTATCATTGATCTCTGCTTCCAATTTATAGCCGGGTCCGCCCTCTCCTGCCTGGCCAGATTCACCAGGCTTTGTATTGGGATCTCCGCCCTGGATCATGAAGCCATCAATGATGCGGTGAAAAGTCGTGCTATCGTAAAAATCCTTGGAGGCAAGCTCTAAGAAGTTCTCTTTGTGCTTAGGCGTAGCTTCGTACAACCATATCCGGATGTCTCCGAATTCAGTGGATATTTTTCCGATTTTCACTTTTTCTTCTGAACTACAGCCTGCTATTGCTATTATAGCCATTAACGTGGCTGCCATTGAGAATATCCGGCTCATAGATGATTTTTTTGATAATAATTGGTTAAACATAGGCCATGGGTTGATAAAGCAACCACTGGCATTAGTCCTTGCAATTGCTCAAAAATAGCGAAAAATAGCCGATCAACAATTGCGAACTTTTTACCTGCATTTTTCGCGTTTCTCATAAACCCGTAGAAAGGGTAAAGAACAATGATTCTTTCAACCATAAAAATGGGTGCTTTGCAAAGAGGGAAGTGTTGCACTTTTGTTTTGAGGCCAACTTACATTTTGCTGGCAATGCTAACCTTGACGGGTAGAATGCCACTAACTCCAATAACATTAGCTAAATTCAGCGCCTCCTCTTTGCTAAACCGACCTGAAATAACAGAACGTCCTTTAGCAATTTCCTGGCTGACTTTAGGAGCTGACAAAACCTTCCCATCCATTACTATTGCTATGCTGTTCCCTATATTATTCCTGGTCAGGGTTTGCCAGGTTTCAGCACCTTTTTCATTCATTTTGATGGTAATCTGATAATTTTCATTTTGTGATATTTTGGCATGAGCCTCTTGTATGGCTTTTCCGGTTAGTGGAGCTTCTCCGGTTTCGGTAGTTATCCTGATGCCATAAAGGCGCAAAATAGCATTGGTATCCAATGTAGGTTTATGTGACCAGATGAACCTTAGATCACCGGGAAGCACTTTTTGGACAGATGGCCTGGTTAAGTAAGCAATCACCTTAGCAGTGTCGTGGCTTTTGGCATACCCGATAGTTGGCCCTTTATAAATGCTCCCATCACTGTTAGCGGCTGGCCTTAATTTATTGTAAAGCGGGTATTTCCGCTTAAACTCTTCTTTGCTTAGTTGCTTGTTATCAGAAGGGTCATTTTTGCCGCTGGTTGCCTGCCTGTTTTTAGCGCTGTTGCCATTTGTTTTTTTCGCGCTTTCACGAAGGACTTCATTCACAGTATCAAAATGTGGGATAACGGTTTTGGCTTCATAGGTTTCCCAAAAACTTAGTTTCCCCCTGATTGTAAGAAGTTTCTTGATCCTTGAACTATCGTTAAATCCTTTTAGTTGGGCTTTTATCTGTCCCTTTTCAGGTAAGGTTTGGAAATTCGATTCTTTAACCCCTGCATTTTCAACCCTTTTACGGAGGATTTTTACGGTTTGATCAAGGGTTTTGGCAGTTTGAGATTTTAAAAAGCCAAGGACTTCTTTATTGGATGCGTTTTGATCAAGCATTGCCTGGTTCGCAAAAACTGATACGAATGCTTTATTGGGCGTTTGGTTAGTGTAAGCGTTTTTAAATAATGACCAAAATTTGGTTTTGGCCCTACCATGTTTTTCAGAAGCTTGCTTGAGCGCCGTCCGGAAAATCTCATCATTTTGATTGCCGGATAACTTTAGGCATAGATCTACCATCGATATTTGGAGAGTAACCTGTAAATTACCGCCAGGGTATAGGTGGTTGCAATTTGTCACGATAACAATGGCTAGTATAATACCAATGCCATTAGCAGCCCATTTCATAGGTTATTTATAGGACGGGAAAAATTTATTACCGACTAACTTTCTTTTTTATCCGGAGCTGAAGCATCAGATTCAGATTCTGGTGACAGGTCCATAACGGTCGTAGATGAAATGAACAAGGATGAATAAGTACCTACCAGGATACCCACCAGCAAGGCAAAGGAAAATCCGCGGATCATCTCCCCACCAAATATGAACAAGATCAAGATTACGATCAATGTAGTAAGGGATGTGATCAATGTCCGGCTCAAAGTTTCGTTCAAAGCTGTATTCACAGTTTGTAAAAATGGGCTTTTACGGTGAATGGATAGCTTTTCCCTGATACGGTCAAAAACAACCACCGTATCGTTAATGGAGTAACCAACCACCGTAAGAATGGCTGCAATAAAGGCCTGATCTATTTCTAAGGAAAATGGCATAATAGCCTTAAATATGGAAAAGATTCCCAAAACCACTAAAACATCATGGAAAACGGCAGCCAATGCTCCCAATCCGTATTGCCATTTCTGGAACCTGAGAAATATGTAGAGGAACATGACGATCAGGGAAAACAGTACAGCCCAGAAAGCAGAGGTCTTGATATCTTGTGCAATGGTAGGACCGACCTTTTGTGAGCTCTTAATTTCATAATCACTGGTTACTTGACTAAGCCCTTTATCCAATTGGTTATTCACTTTTTCCTGAGTACCCTCAGCTGTTTCGTTGATTTTATAATCTGTTATTATTTTAACCTGATTAGCCGGGCCAAATGTTTTCACCTTGGGCGCCCCATTAAAAGGTTCCTCAAGAGAACTCCGGACCTTTTCGCTATTAACAGGCTCATCAAAACGGACAATGTAAGAGTAGCCGCCCTTGAAATCGATACCAAGGTTAACACCCTGTATGGTCAGAGAAATCAATCCGGCAAGGATGATACCCCCTGAAACGAAGTAAGCCACTTTTTTCTTAGCGATAAAGTTGATGTTGAAGTTTGTTAAAAGGTTGAAAGTAGTGGCATTCGCAAAATTAATGTCAGTTTCGCGTGAGAGCCCCCAATCAAAGATTAAACGGGTTATAAAGATGGCTGAGAATAAAGAGGTAAGGATGCCGATTATCAAAATAATGGCAAAACCATGAATGGGCCCTGTTCCAAACGTATAGAGAATGATTGCCACCAATAAGGTAGTAAGGTTAGCGTCAACAATCGAGGAATAAGCATTTTTGTAACCATCTGCAATAGCAAGGTTAAGCCCTTTACCAGCCCTTATTTCTTCTCTTACCCTTTCAAAAATAAGGACATTGGCGTCAACAGACATACCGATTGTTAGCAGGATGCCTGCCATACCGGGCAGTGTTAAAGCAGCCCCTAATGATGCCAGCACCCCTAAAATGAAGAAAAGGTTGGCAAGAAGTGCGATATTGGCAACATAACCGGCCCGATTGTAATAAAAAACCATGAAAAGCAATACGAAAACTAACCCGGCTAAGAGTGAGATCAATCCGGAACGGATGGATTCCTGACCAAGGGATGGCCCAATGATCGCTTCCTGAACAATATTGACGACCATTGGTAGCTTACCGGACTCCAAAACATTGGCAAGATCCTGGGCCTCTTGGGTGGTGAACCGGCCTGATATAATAGATCGACCACCACTAATTTTCTGATTAACGTTTGGCGCAGAATAAACATGCTTATCCATTACAACCGCAATGCTGCTTCCAACATTATCACCCGTTAAGCGCTCCCACTTTCTTGCTCCTCTTGAATTCATGGAAAGTGAAACCTGGCGGCCTCCTTGCTTGGAAATATCAGCGGTAGCATCTGTTACTACCTCACCTGTTAGAGGAGGAGAGCCATCACTTGTTGTGACTTTAGCAGCAAACAAGCGGTAAATGTTGTTATCATCTGAAATTGGTTTAGCGGACCAAAAGAACTTAACATTAGTCGGCAGAACATTCTGCACAGCAGGCATACTTAAGTACTCATTGACCTTTGCTGTATCTAAACCCTCAGCTGATCCAACTACCGGGCCTTGTAAGATACGTCCTTCTTGGTTGACAGCGGGTTGTAATTTCGCATAAAGGGGGTTTTGACGCCTGAATTCTTCTCGCGAAAGTTGTTCTCCGGTGTCTGTGTCAGCTGCTTGTTCTCCTAAGAGACCGGTATCTGCTTCAGTCTGAGCGGATGTATCTTTGGCTTTACTGGTAGTAGGTGTATCAGCCGATTGCAAGGTATCTTGATTGTCTTCTTCAAAAAATGAAGCCGGACTATCCTCATCGGCAGTTGTTGTATCACTACCGGTTGTATCCACTAAATTCAGTTCCCGCTTCAATATATTGTTGACATCCTCGAAATAGGGAATAATTTGCCTGGCTTCATAGGTTTCCCAAAACCCCAGGTTGGCTGTCGCTTGTAGTAAATCCCTTACCCGTTGCTGATCTTCAACGCCAGGTAATTCTACAATGATGCGACCTGTTCCGGGAAGTTTTTGAATGTTGGGTTGAGAAACCCCGAACTGGTCAACGCGTGTTCTTAAAATATTGAAAGTCCGGTCAAGGGCAGCCGAAGCTTCTTCTCTTAGGAAACTTATAACTTCCTCATTGGAAGTATTGTACCCAATATCATCCTTATTTTGCCGTGTAGCGAAAACCGAAGCCAATTGAGCATCAGGGGCTTCCTCTTTGTAAATCTGGTAGAATAAATCAATGAAGTTAGCGTCTTTTCTCCGATATTCTTCAGAAGCCTTTTTCAGGGCGTTCCTGAAAGCTTCATTGTCGTTATAATTGGATAACTCCAGTAACAATTCTTTCATAGATACCTGCAGGGTGACGTGCATGCCGCCCTGAAGGTCAAGTCCCAGATTAAGTTCTCTTGCTTTGCATTCCCCGTAGGTGTAGTTCTTAACCAAGAGGTTATACACCGGCTCCTTCTTCATAGAGTCCAGGTAATGCTGTTCTTTTTCCTCATTACCCTGGGCATATGCTTCAGCTCTGTTTTCAATAATGGAAGTAACGATAGTGAAGGAAAGTTGATAGAGGCAAACAACGGCTAAGGCTATCGCAAAAAATTTAATCGCACCCTTACTTTTCATGTCGGAAAGATTCTTTTAGCTATGATTGAAACAGAGTTGTAAGTATCTGTATAACAGCGTTTTATAAAAACAAGTTTATCAAGTTGACGGGCAAATTTACATTAAGCCATGGTATTTAACAACACGACAGCATCGTAAAGCCCTAAAAAACATTGATATACCAAATGTTAGAAATGCTTTTTTTAGCATTTTTAATGCTTGCCAAGCGAAATGGATCAGCTTTTCATTAGGTCAGCACATGGAAGTAATCAATGGCTTTTCATGTTTGCCAAAAGTCAGGTACTATTTTCCGTTGTCAGCCCTTTGGTGATTAATTTTTTAATGCCGTCTGATGGGATTTCTTAATTTTGCTCCGAATTAAATTGATAAAGCTATGAAAGAAAAAATTCTGAGTTTATTTGTTCCGCTCTTTTGTATCCATTTCGTTTCGGCACAGTCTATAGGTAAAGATACCAAAGGAGAAGGTATGTGGTTACCTATTGTGCTTGAAAAAATGCATGAGAAGGAGATGAAGCAGAAAGGAATGAAGATAGATGCCGAGGATATATACAATATAAACAAAGGCAGCATTAAAGATGCCATCATCCGCTTAAATGGCGGCTCCTGCACGGCAGAGATTGTGTCAGAAGATGGCCTGCTCTTTACCAATCACCATTGTGCTTATGACATGATTTCCAAGCATAGCACAAAAGAAAATAATTACCTGGAAGAGGGGTTCTGGGCTGAAAGCTACGAAGATGAAATCCCTAACGAAAATTATACAGCTTCACGTTTAGTTAGAATGAAAGATGTTACCAATGCTGTCGTTCCTGTATTGGATACGGTAGAGGGCCGCATGAAAAGAAGGGTCAAAAAGCAGCTTTTTGATTCTCTAAAAAATGCTGCAACTGAGGATACGCATTATAACGCCAGTATTGAATCCATGTACCATGGCAATGAATATTACCTAATGGTTTATGAAACCTTTAAGGATATTCGATTAGTAGGAGCTCCTCCTTCTGATATTGGTAAATTTGGTGGCGACACCGATAACTGGAGTTGGCCCCGCCACACCGGTGACTTTTCTGTATTGCGCATTTACACCGGCCCTGATGGCAAGCCGGCAACCTACCGTGAAGATAACAAGCCTTATCAACCAAAGCATCATTTACCCATTTCTTTAAAAGGTTTTGAAAAGGGGGATTTTTCAATGATTATGGGTTATCCGGGTAATACGGATCGCTATTTGACCTCCTCTGCCATCCGGCATAAAATGAAGGAAGAAGAACCTACCATTATTGAGGTCTGGGATGTGCTCCTCGAAAACATGGAAGAAAAGATGGAAGAGAGTGAAGAAGCTGAGCTTAAATTGGCTTCTCTCCATGCTGGTATTTCCAATTACTTTAAATATTACAAAGGCCAATTAAAAGGACTGAAAAATTATGATCTGATAAAGAAAAAAGCTGAAAAAGAGGAAGGTTTCAAGGATTGGGTTGAAAAGAATGAAAAAAGAGAAGATAAATACGGAGATGTATTAAATACCATTGAAAAGGAATACAATAACATTGACAAAGTTTCTCCAGGTTTTTATTATTACCGGTATGGGTTTAGGTTAATGCAAAGTATCCGGTATGCTAACCGTTTTAATCAATTCAAAAACCAACTTCAATCCCTGAAAGCAAGTGATGCAAAACAAAATAAAATTGATACGCTGGTTAAGGATTTTCAGGCTCGAGCCGAAGAATTCTTTGGCGATACCTACGTAGGCATGCAAAAGTCAACGCTTCGGGATTTGATGGTTATGTATGGTAATAATGTTCCTGAGGATCAACGGCCTGATTTTTTCAATAACCTGATACAAAGGAATCCCGGAAAATCCATAGAAAAGACTGTTAACGATTACATGGATAAACTTTTCCGTATTCCGCCAAAACGGAGACAGGATTTATTAGGTTATGCCATTCGTCTTCATCACCTACAAAAAGGTGGTGTGAATGATAGTTTAGCCAAATCTTTGAAAAAAGATATTTTAGCTTATCAGAGGAAAGTTGGTTCTGAACAAGCAAGGCAAAACTTCCAGGAAACATTGATGGGTTTTGTCCAAATGACTAACCAGGATGACCTTCCCTTTGCGATAAAAAAATGGATGGAGGAATCAGACGAAAAAGATCCCAGCACAGTGGTGAAGGATAAGGTTCAGGATATGTTTAGTGGAGGTTTATTTGGCAATGAGAGCCTTCTGACAGACACAAGTAGCGTAAAGGATGCTTTTGATGATCTGGAACCAGAAATGATAAAGAAGGATCCGCTGATCAAAGTGGCCAAAGACCTTGAAAAATTTGATGATTTGAGTAAAGAATCCCTTGTTTTTGATTCATCAAAAACCATGTCATTCCTTGGAAACCCCAATACCTGGGATCTTAAAAATGAAGAATTTTTATCATTCGGGGACAAAATGTCGAGTTTCTTCCGGATGAACTATGCCAGACCTTATAGACAGGCAAAAAGCAAGATCAATGATCAAATGTCCCTTTTTATGGAAGGGTTGAGGAAATGGCAGGACGATAAAGTGTTTTACCCTAACGCCAATTCAACCTTGCGGGTGAATGATGGTGTTATTGAGCCTTATTTACCCAAAGATGCAGTTAAGTACCGGCATTATACCACACAAAAAGGAATAATGGAAAAAGAAGATCCTGAAGATGAAGAATTCCGGGTTCCTGAAAGGTTAAAAAAGCTCATCCAAGAAAAAGATTTCGGGCGTTATGGCACTGATGGGACACTTAAACTTTGCTTCCTTACTGATAATGATATAACAGGTGGTAATAGCGGTAGCCCTGTTATAAACGGGAACGGCAATCTTATGGGAATTGCTTTTGATGGCAACTGGGAATCCATGACCGGGGATTTGGTTATCAATGAATCGGTCAACCGGACGATCAGCGTAGATATCCGGTATGTACTTTTTGTCATTGACAAATTTGCTAATGCTGATCACATCATGAATGAGCTCGATATTATCAAGAAAGAAGGGTAGTTAACCAAAAATGTATTTGGAGATAAAAAAACCCGGGTTACCTGACCCGGGTTTTTTTAATAAAGGATCGAAGAGAAAGCTAATCAATAGGCTTTTCGGTTTCTTTGCCAATTTAGATTCTGCCCAGCCCCGCGGGCAATTTTTTGCTGTTTAGTTTTTTTATCCTCAGCCACAATTTCGGTAGCAAGTGCAGCTGCAATTTGTTCCTCATCCGGTTTTTCCGTTTTTAAGCTATTAGCGTCAAAATGATTTTGAACAAAATGGGTGTCGTAGTCACCGGATCTAAAATTGGGATGGTTCATCACATAGTTGCCAAAACCCAAGGTAGAAGCCACGCCTTCTAATTGAAAGTCATTAACGGCCCTTATCATTTTATCTATAGCCGCTTCCCTGGTTTTGTCGTGAGTGACAAGTTTAGCCAACATAGGATCATAATAGACCGGTATTTCCTGGTTTTCTTCATAACCACTGTCCGTGCGAACTCCGAAACCGTCTGGCGGCCGGTAAGTGGTTAAATTACCAATATCAGGCAAAAAGTTATTGGTCGGGTCTTCTGCATAAACCCTCAATTCCACGGC
The DNA here is from genome assembly GCA_964595485.1 of uncultured Sphingobacteriales bacterium. Lineage (GTDB taxonomy): Bacteria > Bacteroidota > Bacteroidia > CAILMK01 > CAYYUA01 > CAZQQN01. Next base: position 110,955 of record CAZQQN010000001.1, read on the forward strand.
GTGTCCATCAATTTGAAGGTCTTCTTGATTGAAGCTTAAAGGCTGTCCATCGGCAATTCGAATTTGTTCTTTTACGAGGTCGACACCTGTTATCATCTCAGTGATAGGATGTTCTACCTGGAGGCGAGTATTCATCTCCAAGAAGTAAAAATTCTTTTCTTCATCCATTAGGAATTCCACTGTTCCGGCACCAACGTAATCACATGCTTTGGCTACTCCAATGGCCGCTTCTCCCATTTTTTGACGTATTTCAGGCGTCATAATACTTGCAGGGGCTTCTTCAATAACCTTTTGGTGCCTTCTTTGTATAGAACATTCCCGCTCATGCAAATAGGCATAATTGCCATGCTGGTCACCAAGAATTTGGATTTCTATGTGCCTGGGTGAGCCGATGTATTTTTCAATGAATACAGCCCCATTACCAAAAGAAGAAGAAGCCTCACTAATGGCACGGTCCACCTGTTCTTCAAGCTGATTTTCTTCCTCGACTATCCGCATACCTTTTCCACCTCCGCCGGCAGCGGCCTTTATTAAGATCGGATAACCAGTTTCTTTGGCCACATCTCTGGCTTCCTCAACTTTATCAAGTGGCTCATCTGTTCCGGGCAATAATGGAATGTTATAGCGCTGAACTGCTGCTTTAGCCGCCAGCTTATCTCCCATGGTTTCAATCGATTCACCAGTGGGGCCTATGAAGGTTAAGCCTGCCTTTTCTACTTTTCTGGCAAAATCCGGGTTTTCAGAAAGGAAGCCATAGCCGGGGTGTATAGCTTCTACTCCTCTTGCTTTTGCTTCCTCTAATATCAAGTCTGTCTTTAAATAGGATTCATTGGAAGGCGCTGGTCCCAATCTAAATGCTTCATCGGCTTTTTTGACAAATGGGGCCAGCCGGTCAGCATCTGAATATACGGCAACCGTTTGAATGCCTAATTCTTTCAAAGATCTGATAATCCGTAATGCAATTTCTCCTCGATTAGCTATTAAAACTTTCTTCATGGCTACAAACAATTATGCGTGCTTATCATTAAGAGGGGTTTTCAGGGTGATCTTCTGATGGGTCTTCAATCATTTCCAAATTCAACAAATCCTGTTCCGATGGCGATATGGACCCCATTTTTAAAAAGCCACCAGAAGCTTCTGCTATATGAACTGCAAAACTCTTAAAACTTTCGTAAAGAGAAATGGCTGTGGACTGCGGCAACTTTTTAAGGACAGGGTTTACATTTTTTAATTCCTCGCCTGCTTTTTGGGCCATATACCCATGGTTGAGGGCATAATGGCTATACTCCTCCAACTTTTGTTTGAGGCAATCTGAAAATGTTTCTTCTACGTGGCGGTAGAAATCCTGTAAATTTTTATCGCCTTTGGCTGAGCGAAATTTTGAAATTTTCTGGCCCCATTCTTTCTCTTTTTGATCAATTTCATGATCAGCACCACCGATCCGGATTGTAATTAAGGCTGGTGCTTCCAATAAGCAATTGATCTCTCCTTCAGTCAAATTTTCAAGACCATAAATCATAAGCATTGCTTTTATTTTAAGTTGTAATTATACATGAATTACATTAAATGGCAAAATAAATGTTATTGATTGATAAAGAAAGCCTCATATTTCCCTGCTCTTTTTGAACAAGCAAAGGGTAACTGCCTTACATTTGTTAGGCTCAGGCAAACTTTTTTATTGCCAAAGCAACCTAACAGGTTTTCTTCTCGTACAAGTATAGTGAAACAAGGTATTCATGCCGGATGGTAGTAAAGATAAAGATACGATACCAAATTTAGTGCAAAGGTGTTATCAAGGCGAATCCTTTGCGCAGAAGAAAATTTATGAAAAGTATTTTGGCCTTCTCATGGGGATTTGCTTGAGGTACTCAAAAGAGAGGGAAGAAGCAAAGGATATTTTACAAGAAGGTTTTATTAAAATCTTTAGTAACATTAAAAAATTTGAGGACAGTAAGTCTTTGGAAAATTGGATGAAAACAGTGGTTATCAATACAGCAATAGATCGATACCGCAAGAAAATTTCAGAACCTTACCAGGTAACCATGGAAGAAGCTGATGAACCATCCATAGCAGCAGAAGTTTATGAGGAACTCGATCAACAGGCGTTATTGAATGCCATGCAGCAATTACCGGAAGGTTACCGGGCGATATTTAACCTTTATGTTATTGAAGGCTTTTCGCATAAAGAAATTGCCGAAAAAGTGGGGATCAATGAAGGCACCTCCAAATCTCAACTGGCTAAGGCCAGGAATATGTTAAAAGAAAAATTGAGCGAATATTTTCCTACCGATAAGATTGAAGGTAAGGAAAAAACAAAATAGGAACCAATTTTAATATGGCTAATAAACCATTCAATATTGACGAGCTTTATCGTAGAGGTTTCCAGAACTGGGAAGCTCCTTACGGCCAAGCTGAAATAGAACAATCCTGGGAAAAAGTTCAACAAAATCAGGGCTCTGCTTCCGGGGGGTCAGAGTCTGCAACAGGTACAGGGTCAACCGGTAGCACCGCAAGTAGCGGCATTTTTAAGGGTGCGCTTACAGGTTTGGAAGGGTGGTTAATTGGAGTAGGTGCAGCGCTGATAGTAGGTTCTGGGGCCTTTTACCTTATCAATGAAAATACCAATAAAGACCAAGCGCAAGAAAAACAGGAAAACACCAAAGCCGATACGGATCAGAAAGCTCCTGTTAAACCACATGAAGAAAATGACGAGGCAGCCAATAAAAATGAAGGTAGTAATCAAAATGATAAGATCAAACAAAAAGAAGACGGATCCCATATATCCGGTAATAAAAATAACACAAAACGGCATTTAGGCGGTGATAAGACCAGCCAATCCTCAACCAACGATCAATCAAAAGGGTCCTCTTCATCAGGAGATTCTTACCAGGAAAAATCTGAAATCCATTATCAACAAAAGAATGAAGGTAAAGGTGGAGCGAATGATAATGCTGCTAATTCTGAAGAGAATAATAACAATGAAAAAGCTTTACCAAATTTGGTTGTAGGTGATTCAGAAAATAACGCTAATGCCAAGCCCACAGTATTGTTATCAAGCAAGATTACCTGCAAAAATCAAGCGATAAAGATAAAGGTAAATGGATTTGAAGCATTTCACCGGGCAACTTACACTACAGATAAACACCGTTTTAAAAGTGTCAAAAACGAGACCCAAATAAGCTGGGATAGACCTGGCAAATACGAAGTTTCCTTCAAGCTAATGAATGAAAAAACCGGTGATTCTAAAGTTGTAGCAAAAGATATCCGGGTTCGGGAAACACCTGATGTTGATTTCGTTTATTCTAACACTGGTTACGAGGTTACTTTCAAGAACGTTACTAAAGGAGCTGAAAAATACCGTTGGTTTTTTGGTGATGGTGAAACAAGCATTAATAAGCAACCCACTCATACTTTTAATCGTAAGGGAGAGAAAAGGGTTTATTTAGTGGCCACGTCTAAATTTGGCTGTAAAGACACTATGATAAAACAAGCTTACATAGAAGGAAGACCTAAGGTTAAAATACCAGATATCTTTACGCCTAATGGAGATGGCAAGAACGATAAATTTGTCATTCAGAACCTGACAAAGGTTGACCATTATCATTTGCTGATTCGAAATAGTAAGGGAAATAAGGTTTTTGAAGCCAATGAGCCCGGATACTACTGGAACGGTTTATTGAATAACAAAGGTCCTGAATGTGAAAGTGGAAGGTACCAGTTCTTTTTGAAGTACCGTTATCCGGAACAAGAAAAAGTAAAAGAAAAAACAGGTACCGTCCTGTTAAAACGTGAATAAAAACAGGTAATCATCAACTTACAAACTGATATTAATGAACAGTCTGATGTAACAAATCTTTACGCCTATCTTACAATGTTGCTTTACAGAAAGAAATAAAATATTACTTTTGAAATTTAAATTATACAGTATGAGAATCCTTAAACAAATAACAATGCGGCTTAGCTTAGGACTTTTTTTGCTTTTTGGCTTTATTATGGTTTCAAGCCAATCAGTAAATGCGCAGTGCCAGAATGTTTTTTTAACGGCTAATTCTTATGAAGGCTGTGCACAATCTTCTACGAATTCTGCGGAGAGCATTAAATTTACCCTCGACAGCGTTCCCAATAATTATACTGACCTTAAGTGGAAATGGGGCGGCAATGAAGGTTCCATTCGGAATCCTGACTCAAACCAGACTCACCAGTACCCTGATGCCGGCACTTATAATCCCAAAGTGGTTATTTACGGGCCCAACGGTGATTCTCTTTGCCAGGTTGAATTAGCCAATAACGAGGAGATTAACATTTATGATAATCCAACGGCTGACTTTACGGTTACGGGGCAGAGAACTCAATGCTTTGCAGGCAATGAGTTTTGCGCTAACCTTAATATTCAAACAAGTGATGATGATGCCCCGATTCCATGTAATAATAAAGTTTTTACCTGGGGTGATGGTACAAAAGACATATGCAATGACATAGATTGCCATACTTTCGCTAGTTCTGGGGAGTTCACGCAGGTTTTGCAGGTGACTGATACCAATGGTTGTTTCGACCTTGCAGAAAAGACCTCTTATTTGGAAGTATTAGAGCCAATTAACCCTGATTTTGCCATCAACTTTCCGGATGGCCAGCCGGGTTGCCCAAAAACCCCTGTCAAGCTGGAAAACAAAACCAGGGACTCTGGTAGGTTTAAAAGTATAACCTACATCATGGCGGACAGTAGTAAAATGGACACAGTGCCTTTTTATGATGATATTCTTTACAAAAAGGGTTTGAGGCAAGATTATGAAGCCGGAAACTTGTGGGCTACGCCTGAGAATTCTAACGGATGGGCAGGTACTGAATATACGTATTCAGAAGATGGTGAATTTTTTCCCAAAGTGATTTTGCGGGATACAGTTGGCTGCGAAGACACCTTTGAGTACGAAGCCGGTGTAAGAAATATTAATTTTTCGCTGGATACAACACCTTTTGTCGATACAACCTGTTTAAGTGACCCATCGCTTGAATATCGTCATAGTAATAGGCCCGATGCATTTGGTAACACATGGTTATTCTTAATGGGGACTCCTCAAGCACCTCAGCCTCACATGCCGCCTCCCCAACCCCAGGTTCAAAATACATTCTCCGGCACCCACCAGTATCCAGGTTACGGGGTAAAACATGTTTATCTAAGGATTACCGAAATACCCAACCAATGCGTTAAGGATACCACTTATTATGGTCAACATGCTATTGTAGGCCCTCAAGCGCAAATCAATACACCCCCTCAAGAGGCCCCTCCCAATACTATAGTAAATCCCGAGGATAGACCCATTTTTAAATCGCGCTTCATCAATGCAAGGGTTAAGGAATGCCTTGAGATCAGCTCGATTGATTATGTTACGCGCACGCCTTCCGGTGGGTTTTCAAATACGCAAACCTGGCAAAATACCTCCAATACGTTACCTTATCAAATGGTTAAATTCCCGTTCGAGACGGATACATTTTACCATAAAAATGATTCTATACGGCTTGCCAAAGACTCCTTCCTTTTTGATAAATTGGAAACGAGGGATACGATTGAAAAATCAACCGCAGTGCTGGAGTTTTTGGATACCAATGTGACCCTTGCTTACAATAAAAATTATGGCAGTAATGATACGTTTTTTGATATCCGCTTCCATAACAACAATGCTTATTTGGTTTGGGGCAAAGCCGATAAGCCGAGCTTCCCTCCTTACCGATTTGTGATTAATTACACGGCTGGTGACTCAACGGTTTATGAACCGGAACAAGGCTCAAAAGAACCGAGGAATATGCACGATTCGGATCAGTATGATCCTGATTGCAGCGCGCCAAATTTTGTAAGGTTTACCAATAACTCGATAAAGTTTCGTTTAGTTAGGAATGATTCTGGCGGTAAAAGGGTTCAGCGAGTTGATCCCAACACGCCTTTAGAAATTGATTCCGTGTCACCAAACGGGCAGGATACTTTTTTCGTTATTGATTCCATTACCCCCACCAATGATACGATTTACAAAAGGAATACTTATGAAGCTTTTAGAGGCGCAACACCAACGGATGAAGAAGCTCCCATTCGTGTAGTCGATACAAGTCAACAGCAATATGATGAAAACCATAAAGGTGTTGTTGAATTTTATGCAGCCAAGGGCTTTGATACGACAGTCATTACTGATAGTGATGTAGATAAACCTGATGACCTGTCTCCTTGGGGTAGTGATAGTTTGAATTATATCTGGCGTTTTAGTGATCCGGAGGGTGCCATGTGTACCACGCGAACGGAATGGGCTTCAAAGCAGGAAAACTTTTATACAAGAGTGGTGGATACCGTTGCTGTGCCGAGCTTCCCAAATGACAGTGTCTCTATAAACCTAAGTAGTTATCTGCCAGGTGATTTCGATGATACCGTTAATAATGTAAAAACCAACATCGAGTACCTGAATAAATTAGAGAAGCCTTCTGGTGGGCTTTATAACCCTTTCCGTCTATATGGTGAAAATTATGATCTGCTATATGATCCTATCAGCGGGCCAAATCTTAGGATATGGGATGATTCCCTTGACGCTAAAGATACTATAATATTTGCGATCCGGGCCGGGGATACCTCAATGGCCGGTAAAAATTGCAATTTTTCCACGGCACCTGCCCCGTACCACCTTTATGACAGTACGGGATGTTGGCCGGTTACACTTGAAGTAGATGATACGGTTACCGGCTGTAATTCAACAGATAATATTCAGATTCATATGGAGCCCCCACGTGCAGATTGGGGTAAGGACTTTTATTATGAAGATCGTTCTAAATTGCTTACTCCTAGCTATAGCGGTGCCAGTGAATTCCTGCTTGATTCCCTTGGGACAGCCGCTGATAGTACCAAATGGGCTGTTAGGGTGCTGGATAAAAAGCCAGTGAAACTTTACCATGGTAATTCAAGGATTCCAAAGTATCAATACGATGTCATTGATACCAATGGGCGAGCAAAAATATTTGTGAATAACTCCGCCTGGAACAGCTATTCTTCAGAAACCATTTCTGCGGAGTATACCGTGAAACAGTATGCTGATTTCCTCGGGGACACGGTTAATATTGAGCGGATGACTTATGGGTTACAGCAGCAGTTGGAACCTTATGATCCTGACAATCCCGAAAGAACACCAAGAAGGGGATTGCAGATTGATGGTCCCAAATGCCAGTTTGCTTTACAGGAGCTTAATTTTGAAGAAACGGTTCCATTTACGAGCTGTGAATCAACCGGGCAAGCCTACGGTGTAGCTTTTGATACTGCTGGCTTTAATCAATACAGTGGTCAACAATTCAAACAAGGTACCAAAACATGTACTGATTCTATTGACCGGGATAACGATGGTGAGTTTGACTCTACCATTACCCGAACAATTCCTGAACTCGGATATATACCTGATAGCGATCCTTTCCAGCCTGCTTGGTCTGATCCTTTGGAGCAACAAGCTGATCAATTCCGGTATTTAACCCCCGGATGTAAGAGTGTAGCAGTTTGGATTAAAAGTGGTAATTGCATTGATACCTTCATATATCCCAACTATAAGCGCATCAATGCACTGGATTTCAGGTTCAATGTTTTACACCCTGATTCAACAAGGGAAAATTATCGGCCCTTATCGAATCCTGAATTACAGCAAACATTCTGCGTAGAGGAGATCGGTGATACCACAAAGATTCCAGGTAGCCCTGTGCAAGGAGGTCAAAGGAGAATCGTAGATTATAGTATGTCTGCCAATGGTAGGTTTTTAACGCAGAAATATGATAATCCTTTGACCAACTTAACTTTTGAGCGGGAGTCTTATGACTTATACAAAGATACCGCTTATCGCTTTTGCGATTCTGTCGGTAAAGATTCATTAGGCAATGATGCTTGCTTTGGTGATAACTTTGTATGGCCTGAGCTTACCTGCGGTGAAAGCCTGGTCAATAACAAATCCTTTAGCGAACTACAGAAAGAATACGATGTCTTTGACACTCTGGCTTTCTTAGACATGGGGGATACGTTGAAAGCGGATAGCATACCCCATTCTAAAATTGGCCAAACAGCAAATCCGACCAAACTTTATAAGTTTCCTGAAAAATCCAAGGTTTATTGGGTTTACATAGAAATCGAAGACCCTCTTGATCCATCCGTTAATTATAACCTGGTTTCTCTTAATCCCAATGGTTCTATCATAGATACGGTTGTAGACATTGATAACCAGATTGCTGTGAATATAAGAGACTCCACTATTTTAAGAGGAAGTTATGTTGAAAGACCTTCAGATTCCACCACTCTGGCCATTGTTAAAGATGGGTCTACAAACCAAGGTGCTATAACGGTCTGGACACGGTATAAGCCTGTTTTTAACGAGCTTCCTGTTACAAAGCCTGGGATTTACAACATCAACAGTCGTATTCAAAATTCCGAGGGATGCGGCGCCTCAGCAAGTGCTTTTAATAGTGACCAAACGGTTTATGTGGGTCACTTTGCTCGATTTGATCCTAAAACTGATGATCCCGATATAAGTGATTCTGCTATTTGTAATAAGGATACCGTTTATTTCCATAATAGCTTGACTGCTGGTCGGGGACGTCACTACGAAAACGAATTTCCAAGGTATTTCAATGTTCACCCGTGGGAGCAGGACCAAAGGGTCACCCACTACATATTAAAACCCTCCGATACCACCAACTTCTGGCGTGATCCAAAAGGAAGTCGGCAACAGCCTTTAACCCCGGGTTATCAACATGAAAAACTCGAGTGGGACCTTAATGGGGACGGGTATTATGAAACCCGTTACGATATTGATACCCTTCGTTATATACAGGATAAGGATATGGACAGTACTTTTGAAGATACCCTTGAGCTATATGATGTTGACGAAGACGGCAGTCCTGACACTGTACCTTATTATGCTTATGATTCAGGCGGGGTTTACGATGTTAGCATGAAGAGTGTTGACAGTAATGGCTGTTCACAGGTAATGACCAAAGAGAATTTAATAGTTGCAACCGAGGTTACCGCCTATATGGACACTGTTGAGTCTCCTGGCGTTTGTGCACCTCAAACGGTAGATTTCGCTGATAGTAGTGAGATCAGCTTTGGTTATCGTTATATTAGAGACCCGCAGGGTAATATAACGGATTCCGTTGCTGTGGATAGTGTGATTGATTGGGAATGGGAGTTCAGAGATGGTAGAGGTGACTCATCGGGTACTGCTACTATCCAGGATCCATCCTATGTATACCAAAATAACGGTACCTTCGTTCCAAAGCTAACCATAAAGACTGCTGCTGGTTGTATAGACAGTACTACTAAGGTGAAACATGGTGCTGATACCAATGATTTAGAAATTCCTATCCGCGGTCCTATTCCCTCTATAAACCTGCTGGATACCTTAGCATGTGTCCCAGGCGAAATGCAGGTTAAGGACTCCTCGGCAAATGCTGGTAGATGGGTATTCGACTTAGGAAATGGTCAGCAAGTTTCCTTTGATGAATTAGAAAATCAGGAGGATAGCACCTTTACCCTTCGGTATGATGAACCTGGTGTTTACCGTATAGGTCTCGAGTTATTTGATTCCGTGGCCAATACCAGTACACCGGATCCGAATGACTCTCTATGGTGTGGTGCTGAGTATCCTGATTATGCTATTCCTGGTGTTGATTCCGGGGATTTCAAATTACGCATCAAACCTACGGATACAGCAGATTTTGATGCCGTACCGAATTCTCTCTGCGCAAACGAGGGGGATGATCTTGAATTGTTTGATAAAGCCGATGAACCCTATGATAGCATTGTCTGGGTAGTCAAAAATGATACCTTAGACCCTGTTCAACGGGTTGATCAAGATGGTGATGGTGAGGTAGAAGCCAATATTACCTACGATTACTCACAGAATGTTTATGATACGTTTGGTATTCAGATGATACCAAGGGGTGAAGACTCTCTTTGTTATGATACGGCGTACGATACTGCCAGGTCAACCCGTATTTTAGCCGATCTTGATACCATTGATTCAAAAACGGATATGCCGGTTTTTGCCTTTAAAAATCAATCTGAATATGGGGATAAATTCCGTTGGTTATTCTTTGACAATACGATTGATACCAACCGCAGGTTTGGTAGTGATATAGAGGGAATCTCCCGCTATCGTCATCCAAGGAATGAAAACAACAAGAATGATTTTGAAACGGAAGATTCTACCTTCCAGCCCTCTATGGATTATCATACTGATCGTGGTTACTATGATGTTTGTCTCATTGCCACTAACGCTCAGGGTTGTTCAGATACGGCATGCATGCAAATTCAGAACTACTTTGATACCAGCTATGAGCGGCCTAACGTCTTTACTCCGAATGGGGATAATGATAATGATTGGTTTACTTTGCGGATGCAAGGAGATGAGGCTTATTCGATGAAAATTTATAACCGCTGGGGTGAAGTGGTTTACACCACGGAAAAAGAAGCCAATAACAATGAATGCTTCTGGACAGGTGAAGTATCGGATAATGATTATGATTGTGGCGAACAATCAAAAGACCCCAACAACCCCAGGGGTTGTAAGTATTGCAGATTCTGGGATGGAACAACGCAAAGCGGTGATAAGGCTCCTGCCGGTACTTATTATTATAAGATAACCTACGAGCAAAGGCACCAAGATAGCAAGGTTGTGCAAGGGACAGTGACCCTGATTCGCTAAACTATCCTTGGCTTAACTCTTCAAAAAAGCCCGCCTCAAATTTTTGGGACGGGCTTTTTTTGATTTTAAGTCAATTTCAGATAAGTTACGTTAACGATGAGCTATGAAGACCGGGGTTGATTTTTGGTTTAGAAACTCTTTACCTATACTGGATGCTAACAAACGGGATAAAGCATTTTTCCCGAAAGACCCTAATACAAGTAAAGCATTGGGATAGGAATCGGTAAATTCCTGTATTGTCTTTTCTGGTTTACCCTCAAGCAATTGGTAGTTGATTTCCGGATAATGTTGGTGTAAATATTCGCGAATCAAATCTTCATTGATGACTACTTTACCTTTACTTTCCTGAACATGAAGTAATTGGTAATTAACATTTTCAAAGTTTGGCTTTAGCAAATAAGTAAAGTGTTTTATGGCATAAACGGAATCATCTTGGCCATTGTAGGTAAAAATGATATTCTCAATGGGCTTTTTAGTTTCCGGAACTACCAGAACCGGGCATTTTGCATCCCTTAGGATGTCTTTCAATACCTTCTGGTTACCTTCAGCGTCTGTATTGGAAAAGTATGTTTGGTAACCTATTATCAAAAGGTCGGCAAAAGTGCTTTCATGAACCAATTCCAGTGCTGTTACACCTTCATCATAATGGGTGGTATAGTTCACTTTGCTTTTTTCACAGCGGTTAATAAAAGCTTCTCTACTTTGCTGAATGATCTCTTCCTGGGATTGTTTAAGCTCATCTACATAACCTCCATATTCTCCGCTGAGTTCGTAGCCGGTAGGATCTATGCCAAAGTTGGAAAACATGTAAGCATAGTCGAGGTCTTCAATGAAAATGCCTGTAATAATGTTTCCCTTCTCGGTCTTTGAAATGCCAATTGCGTAATTCAATGCACTTTCTGAATACAAAGAGCCGTCAAAAGCTACCAATATCTTCTTCATAAGCTTGTGCTTTGAATACCAATAAAATTAGGAATTTTTTCATAGTAAATGAAAAACCCTGTTTTAAAAATGGGTCGGTTAACCTTCCTGTGTTAACAATTTTTGTTAAGGAGTAGGGTCTTAAAGGTTTCCCAGAAAAAAACCAATAAGGAAAAGGTCCTGATCCCAAAGAAATTAGGGATGGTACAGTTTAAAAGCCTGAATTGGGGGTTTCTAAAATTTCTCGAGGGCTTTGTCAGGGTTTTCGACCGGCTCTTTGCAAGCTTTATTCTGGCAGACGTAAATCAATGTCTTTTCGTTTTGGAAGCGGTTTTTCAACAAGGAAAGTTCTGAATTGCCCTCTGTTGATCCAGCCATTACTTTATGAGGCTTATAAGCTTTTTGAAGTGCTTTCTTTTTTTCAAATGAATCAGGACCGGCAATGGCTACCTCATAAAAGTCATCCATTAAATGTGTTGCCAATGTGCCCCAATTCGTAAAGAAATAAGGCTGCTTTTGCCATTGATCAGAAATGGTTTGGAACATTTGAGCTGCCCGGTTTTTCAAAGCATCCTGTTCAAAGTAATGACCGAGGTAAAACAAGTTTTTAGCCATTACGGAATTAGGAGATGCAATGACATTATCGGCAATTTCAAATTTTTGCGTAATTAAGGCCTGTTGATGATTAGGCCGGAATTGGAATAGCCCGGCATTTTCATCAAAAAAGCTTGAAAAGGCTTTTTCGGCAAAGGCATTTGCTTTGTTTAAGTAAAATTCATCAAAGCTTAACTGGTAAAAATGTAACAAGCCTTGAATCAATAAGGCATAATCGTCAAGGAAACCTTCAATTTTAGCTTCGCCTTCCTTAAACGATCGGTAAACCTCATCTCCAGATACCAGGTTATTCAATAAGAAATCAATATTGGTTTTTGCCAATTCATGGTACTCCTTGTCTGCAAAAACTTCTGCAGCATCAGCCAATCCTTTTATTGTTAAGGCATTCCACGATGTCAGGATTTTATCATCCAGACCTGGTCTAACGCGGCTCTTTCTGGCTTCAAATAATAGGCTTTTGGCTTCCGTCAGTTTGCTTTTGACATCTGATATTGCCATGTTCCACTCATTTGCGAGGGATTGTTCATCTTTCGCTACCAAGAGGATATTTTTATCATTTTCCCATAGGCCGGCATCATCAATACCGAAATAAGCTTTGGCTAACGATTGTAACTCGTCATCCCTTAAAACTTCCTCCAATTGAGCTTTCGTCCAGGTATAAAACTTGCCTTCTTCATTTTCACTGTCAGCGTCCAAAGCTGAGTAAAAACCGCCTTCAGGGGATAGCATTTCTCGTTTTAAAAATCCTATGGTGTCCCGCACTACATTCTTGTAAGAAGGATTTTGGCTTATCTGGTAGGCTTCGGAGTAAGCTGTGATGAGTTGGGCATTGTCGTATAACATTTTTTCAAAATGCGGTACCTTCCATTGCTTATCGGTTGAATACCTTGCAAAACCACCTCCTAACTGGTCGTAAATGCCACCTTGTGCCATTTTAGTAAGCGTAAGATCTGTTTGCTCCCATGCCTCCTGCTTACCAGTTCTGGCATAATATCGCATAAAAAACAGAAAGTTATCAGGAAGGGGAAACTTCGGGGCTGTTTGCCTTCCACCAAAGTTTGTATCAAACCCATTTTCCATCTTTTCGAAAACCTGGTCAATGGTTGCTTGATCTATTGGGGTTTTGCTTTTAGGTGGCTCAACAAGGTTGATACTTTGGATACCTTCTTCCAGTTTTTTGGCATAATCAAGCGCTTCAGTTTGTTGGTTTGTATAAATATCGTTTAGCTTTCTCAATACTTCCATCCAGTTTGGCTTAGGGAAGTAAGTGCCGCCAAATATGGGCCTACCGTCAGGAAGTACTATCACATTAAGGGGCCATCCAGCCTGTCCGGTCATTAAACTTACAGCATCGATGTACAATTGATCAACATCAGGTCTTTCCTCGCGATCTACTTTAACCGGTATATAATGATCATTCATAAGCTGGGCCACTTCCTCATCCTCAAAACTTTCATGCTCCATTACGTGGCACCAGTGGCATGCGGAATAGCCAATACTGACAATAAGGGGTTTATCTTCTTCTTGTGCTTTATTAAAAGCCTCTTCTCCCCACGGATACCAATTAACGGGATTATTAGCATGCTGAAGAAGGTAAGGGCTTGTTTCGCTTACTAATTTATTCTGGTATTCGTTTTTTGCGGTAGTCATATGTATTGAATTTAAGAATTTTTACCTCCTGAGGCAGAGGATGTAAAATCAATTAAGGTAACTGCTGGAGAGTATTAGGAGAAAGCTCCCCCCCCCGGATTCGAACCGGGGACCTACTGATTAACAGTCAGTCGCTCTAACCTGCTGAGCTAGGGAGGAATCTATTTTATTTCTTAAAAAGGAAATGCAAATATAGCAGTTGATTCCCTTTTATCAAAAGAAACATGGTAATGAAAGTTTTTAAGGCTATACCTACTGTTCCCTGGCAGGAGACTTTTCAAAAGTAAGAAGCTTAATTTTTCATAGGTTAGCTCCTTTTGCTATAGATTTGTTTGTTCCGAGAAAGCAATAACGGACGGTGATGGCCAGATGATGCTAAATTTAACCATTAAAATCGTTAAAATAGCTGGCCTGACTCATTGAATAAGAGTAGCATGGCATCTCCCTCTTATCAATTCATTGCAATGAGCTATTAAACAGCATTTTTCTTACATTGTTAAACGACTAAATGCAAATACAAAAAATGTTTTTGAACTTGCTTAAAGGCTAAAGCGTTTAACAATTTACTCAAATAACTCTATAAACTGAAAATTTGATGAAAGACGACAAAGCAAATGACCTCAAAAATTCCGAATTAGCGAATTTGTCTTTAGAGGAGATAGGAGAAGAGCATGTAAGCGATACCCACTCTACACCGCTCCGACCAGATGCTTTTGAAAAGGATGATGAGTTAAAAATTGAGCTTATTCAAAAGCATTTTAAAGAAATTATGAACATTCTCGGGCTTGATTTGAGTGATGATAGCCTAAAAGGTACCCCTTACCGGGTTGCTAAAATGTACGTTAATGAAATTTTTAGTGGATTAGACCCGGAAAATAAACCAAAGGTTTCCTTGTTTGATAACAAGTATAAATACAATGAGATGCTCGTTGAAAAAAATATCAATGTACATTCTCATTGTGAACATCACTTTCTGCCTATCGAAGGTAAGGCGCATGTAGCTTACATTTCCAATGGGCGAGTAATTGGCTTATCAAAAATCAATCGCATTGTCCAATACTTTGCTAAGCGTCCACAGGTTCAGGAACGCTTGACAAAACAAATTGCCGATGCATTGAGAGAGGCTTTGCAAACCGATGATGTTGCTGTTTTAGTAGATGCCAACCATATGTGCGTCCGAGCAAGGGGCATACAAGATGTTAGTAGCAGCACTGTTACAGCCGAGTATAGTGGCAAGTTTCAGGAAAAAGAAACCCGCGAGGAATTTCTGCACTATGTACAAATGAATAAGGAAGATCCTTGATTTGTTATATTAGATGACCTGCCAGTCATGAAAAACCTACTTGTTATAAACTGGCCTTATAGGATACTTCATCCCATTTAAAAAGAATGAATTGCTTAGTTAAAAAGGAAGGTAGCCAAACGGTCTAAGCGGTTTTAGTATATAATCTGCCGGCTAAAGGCTTTTTAGCAATCTGATTTGCCATTCCTCGGAATATAGGAATATGGATTGGAAGTAATCCATACCAATAAAGTTTACCCCAAAAATTATAGGGTCTAAAGGTTGCCCTTTGTTTTAATTGAGGATGTCCTTTATCGGCTTCATCAATTTCAAAAGCTAACCAAGCCTCCCCTGGTAGTTTCATTTCTGCATAAAGCAATAAATAGCCTTTCTCTCTGTCAGCGTAGAGCACACGCCAAAAGTCCAGGGCATCACCCCTTGCAAGATCAACCGGACTTCTCCTACCCCGCCTAAGACCAACGCCGCCTACCATTTTATCCAATATGCCCCTGATTTCCCACAACCAATCCAGGAAATACCATCCATTGGCACCGCCAATTTGCCAAATGTTTGCTTTGACCTGTTCTTTCGGTTGGTCGATTGGGATCATTTTATCATCGATCATGCAATTTGCTGTTGGGACTTCTCCTTTATTTAAAAAATTCTGGTCCATGGTACCGCTTACAAGGGAATCCTTCCAGCTTGAATCAACTTGGTTTCCGTCAATTCTGGCATAGGCTAATTTGATCGCTTCTTCAAAACTTGTAAGCTTACAAGGGAAAAGGTTTTCAATGCCTTTTTTTCTTACGACCACTTCGTGTTTAAGACTTTCCACCAAGCTTCTTGCCAGGGTAAAAGAAGTAGCTGTGACAAAATATAGCCAGTATGCCGAAAGCTTTGGCGTTAACACCGGTACGTTGATGATCCACAGTTTCTTCCCCCTGATATAAGCCATTTTTTTGAGTAAATCCTTGTAAGTCAACACTTCGGGTCCGCCTATATCAAATGTTTTCTGGTAAGTTGCCTCCATTAAAAGGACGGAGGAGAGGTAGTATAAAACATCCCTTAGAGCAATAGGTTGGATATGGTTTTTTAACCATTTAGGCGCAACCATAACTGGCAATTTATTAACCAAGTCTCTCATTATTTCGAATGAAGCGCTACCTGATCCAATGATTATTCCTGCTCTCAGAATAGTGACCGGGACTTTACTGTTTTTAAGAATCTCTTCTACATTAAGCCTGCTCTGAAAGTGCCGGGAAAGTGTCTGCTCATTCATAATGCCGCTGAGGAATATAACCTGCTGGCAGTCTGTCTTATCTACATAGTTTCTAAAATTTTGAGCTGTCTGACTCTCCATTGCCTCAAAATCCTGGTAAGAACCACTCATTGAATGAACCAAAAAATAGGCAGCGTCAATATCCCTGGGTAAGTCTGTTAAGGTTTCTGGTTTTAATAGGTCACCTTCTACAATTTGTATTTGGCCAATGTATTCATCACTGATTTCAAAACGCCTTTTATCCCGGACTAAGCATGTGATATAATGGCCCTGCTTGAATAACCTATGAAGGGTTCTGCGGCCGATATAGCCGTTGGCGCCTGTTAATAAAATGTGGGGTTTTTGGCTCATAGCGATTCTTTACCAATTAACAATCCTTCTTTCATATCGTTGCTAAACGACACCGTCCCATAAAAAAAGCCGGAATTCGAACCGGCACTTTCATTTTTGCTTGAAGGGCTAATTAAGTTTAAAGGATTGTTATTTATATGGCCATGCCACCATCTATACTGAGGGTTTGGCCTGTAATGTAAGATGACCAATCTGAAGCTAAGAATATAGCGGCATTAGCCACTTCTTCCGCATTTCCTGGCCTTTGTAAAGGAATAATCTGTTTCCATTGGTCCAGTGTTTCCTGATCAAGCTCTTCGGTCATTTCTGTTTCTATAAAGCCAGGAGTAATAACGTTACTACGGATATTACGCGAACCCAGTTCTTTTGCCAGGGATTTGGAAAAACCGGTTATACCGGCTTTAGATGCTGCGTAATTTGCCTGTCCAGGGTTCCCCTGTAAACCTACCACTGAGCTCACATGAATGAATGAGCCTTTCTTATTCTTCATCAGGGGTTTAACAGCAAACTTGGATATATTGAAGATAGATTTCAGGTTGTTGTCGATGACATCATCCCATTGCTCTTCATTCATTCTCATTAGGAGGTTATCTTGCGTGACACCAGCATTGTTTACCACGATCTCCAATCCTCCAAAGTCATTGGTGACACTTTTGATCAAATCCTCAGCAGCTTGGTAGTCTGCCGCATCTGATTGATAACCTTGTGCCTGAATACCGTGATTACTAAGGTTTTCTTCTAATGCTTTGGCTTTTTCAACTGAGGAGCGATAAGTGAATGCTACATTAGCACCTTGCTCTGCAAATTTTTCTGCTATTGCTCGGCCAATACCGCGCGTGCCACCTGTAATTAAGGCAACTTTGCCATCTAACAGTTTCATACCGCTCAAATTTTTTGGTTTAAGGTTAATCAATAGAAGGCAATAAAAATTGACTTTCCAGGCATCAACTATTGACGGTTTCCAGAGCTTCAGCCATAGTTTTTCCGATGTGTGCAGGGTTATCAACTACATGGATACCGCATTCACGCATGACCTTCATTTTAGCTTCGGCAGTGTCTTCAGACCCACCAACAATAGCCCCTGCATGGCCCATTGTACGACCTTTTGGTGCTGTTTGTCCGGCTACAAAACCAACTACCGGCTTGGTGCCATGCTCATTGATCCACCGAGCTGCATTGGACTCCATAGGGCCACCAATCTCACCAATCATTATAATGCCATCCGTTTCATCATCTTCCATCAATAGTTTAACGGCATCTTTTGTTGGGGTACCTATAATCGGGTCTCCACCAATACCAATGCAGGTGGATTGACCCATATCTTGCTTAGTTACTTGGTCTACAGCTTCGTAGGTTAAGGTGCCAGAGCGTGAAACAATGCCAATCCTACCTTTTTGGTGTATGAAACCCGGCATTATACCTACTTTAGCTTCTCCTGGTGTGATAACACCCGGGCAATTGGGCCCTACCAAGTGGCAATCCTTATCAGAAAGGAATTCTTGGACTGTGATCATATCCTTGGTAGGAATGCCTTCTGTAATACAAACGATCAAGTCAACACCGGCATCGGCTGATTCCATGATTGCATCGGCAGCGGCTGGAGGCGGCACAAAAATCACTGATACATTGGCACCGGCTTCATTCACTGCTCCCTCAACGGTGTTATAAATAGGCCTCTCCAGATGTGTTTCTCCTCCTTTCCCTGGTGTGACACCAGCTACAACATTGGTACCGTATTGGATCATCTGTTCAGCATGGAAAGAACCTTCTTTCCCGGTAATACCCTGAACAGCAATTTTAGAATTTTTATTGACTAAAACGCTCATATGATGGTGATTTTGCTTTTTGTAAACATTTTAAAACAGGGGTGCAATCTACAACAATTGTTACTATTTTGAAAAACCAAAAAAGACTGCCTTAATGCATTTTATTTTATCTTTTTAGAGCAATGCTAATAAGCATTTTATAATTTTAGGGATACTCACCTTAATCGAGAATGCTTTGAGAGCTTTTAAATTTTGAACACAATTCGGACAAAACCATTTTTATTGGAAAAGGATAAGTTAGCGTTATAAAATTTTACTTGTGGTGCCTAAAGCAATTTTTTCAAAGGAGGATTTTCGATATGAGCTAAAAAAACGACATTTGCAGTTTTAAAAAAAGAGGCATTTTTTATTAAGATAATGGATTTCAATAATTTAAAGCTTTAAAAACACATTTAATTTCATGAAAGCCAATATCCCTGAGACGAATAAACCCAGGGTAGTGATAGTTGGTTGTGGATTTGCTGGTCTTGAGGTAGCCAAGGGATTAAAAAACAACAATGTACAAGTGGTAATGCTGGATCGTAACAATTACCACACATTTATTCCTTTACTTTACCAAGTTGCAACAGCCGGTCTTGAACCTTCTTCTATCTCTTATCCAATTCGTAAAATTTTCAAGGATCAGGATAACCTGTTGTATCGGATGGCAGATGTAGAAGCTATTCAGCCGGACCGAAACCAAGTAAACACTGATATTGGCCGGGTTGAGTATGATTACCTCGTTTTAGCCCATGGTTCCAAGGCTAATTTTTTTGGCAATGAAGAGATTCAAAGGAATTGTCTGGGGCTAAAATCAATTAACCAGGCCCTTAACTTGAGGTCATTTATCCTTAGGAACTTTGAACGTTCCCTATTGACCAATAATGTCAAAGAACAAAGGGCATTGATGAATTTTGTAGTGGTTGGAGGTGGGCCTACAGGGGTTGAACTATCCGGCGCCTTGGGGGAATTGAAGAATAAAGTGCTACCAAAGGATTATCCGGAACTGGACTTTTCTCAGATGCAGATTTACCTAATGGAAGGCATGGACCGGGTTTTACCCGGAATGTCCGATTATTCCTCCAAGAAGGCAGAGCAGTATGTAAAGGAATTTGATGTTCATGTTTACAAAAATACCATGGTAAAAGGGTTTGATGGGTCTACGGTACATTTTCAGCAAAAAGGAGAAGAAGAGAGGGCTTTTGGTGCCAATACATTGGTCTGGGCTGCAGGCGTAAAGGGTCGGGATGCCAATGGCATTGGTGATCATGCGGTTGGAAAGGGAAACCGTTTATTGGTTGACCGGTATAACAAACTTTATGGCTATGACAATATTTTTGCTATTGGTGATATAGCGATGATGAGAACAGAAGACTATCCGAACGGACACCCTCAATTAGCACCTGTTGCTATGCAGCAAGGTCAACTATTAGCTAAAAATCTGCCTAAGTTTATTGCCAATGAAACAATGGAGCAGTTTTCATACCTTCATAAAGGTGCTATGGCTACAGTCGGCAGGAACAGGGCAGTTGCTGATCTCCCTAAGTTTAAGCTTGGCGGAATTATTGCCTGGCTTGCCTGGATGCTGGTTCACTTATTAATGCTAATTGGCTTCCGGAATCGCCTAGTAGTATTCTTGGATTGGGTATGGAATTATTTTAGCTACGACAGAGGGATACGATTAATTCTGCCCCGGTCAAAAGATTTAAGGTAGTAAAAACAGCGGAAAGAATAATGCAATAGGTAAAATAAAAAGGCCTGATGTGAATCAGGCCTTTTTATGGGATTGTTTTTGTGATTTATGAGACCTAATAGACCCTTAGGAATTTGAGTTACCTTCCTCTTGCGATTGATTACCACCGGAATTTTGCCCATTTTTAATCTCAACCAATTCCAATTCAAAAGTGAGGTCTTGGCCAGCTAATGGGTGATTGGCATCTATTGTTATGGCTTCTTCGGTGATTTCCTTAACTGTGACAGGAATATTGTTCCCCTCTTCTTGTTTGATTTCAAGTCGGTCACCGATTTTAGGATCTAAATGTTCAGGGATTTTACTTTTGTCCAACTCGAGGACAAGGTCATCCCTACGCTCACCATAAGCTCCTTCAAATGGAACTTCTTCTGTTTTATTGTCTCCAGGGGCCATACCAACTATTGCTTGTTCGAAACCCTGAATTAGTTGGCCATCGCCTACTTTAAATTCGATGGGTTCGCCCTCTTTGGATTGGTCAAAAACTTCCCCATCTGAAAGTTTACCTTTATAGTGAACAGCAACCGTGTCCCCTAATTGAGCTTGCTTTTTCGACATAATGTTTTCTTTTCTTATAATTTTACAAAATAACGTTACCTTCAAAGGTAACAAAATTATGGGAATTGATAAGTTTTCATTGGCGAATGGTGTTGGAAGTCATTTTGTTAAAAAGATTTTGAATAAATAAAGGTTAAATGGATCAGGAAAATGATGTTGTGGTAATCGGTGGAGGGCAAGCTGGTTTAGCCATGGGCTACTACCTTAGAAAGCTTTCGATCAATTTCAGGATATTGGATGATCAAGAGGAGAGTGGCGGAGCATGGCTTCACACCTGGGATTCACTAACGCTTTTTTCCCCGGCTGATGCCAGTTCGCTTCCAGGTTGGCCAATGCCACCTTCTGAAGGTGAATACCCAAACAGAGGTGAAGTAATTGACTACCTGAAACAGTATGAAAAACGCTATCAGCTACCAGTAAACCGACCAGTGAAGGTTAGAACAGTGAATAAAACCAATGATAGTAAATTTCAGGTAGTTACTGATAAGCATACTTACGAATGTCGAGCCGTGGTGAATGCCACAGGAACATGGCGCAATCCCTATATCCCGGGTTATCCGGGGGTTGATTCATTCAAGGGTCAGCAAATTCATTCTGCTCATTACAAGCGGCCATCGCCTTTTAAAGGAAAAACTGTGATTATTATAGGGGGTGGGAATTCTGCTGCTCAGATCCTTTCTGAAGTCTCTTCTTATGGCAACACGATTTGGGTTACCAAAACCGAACCCAAATTTTTACCGGATGATGTGGATGGCCGTTATTTATTCCGGGAAGCTTCCCAAATGTATGAAAAGCAGAAATTCGGAAAATCACAGTATGAAACTGTCTTTGATCTTGGCTCGATCGTAATGGTACCGGCTGTTAAGGATGCAAGGGATAGAGGGGTTTTAGTTTCAAACAAACCTTTTCAACGGTTTTATGAAGACGGAATAATTTGGCAGGATGGCTCTTACAGACAAGCAGATGCTGTTATTTGGTGTACGGGTTTTAAACCTGCTCTGCGACATTTGAGAAAATTACCTGTATTTGAAAGTAACGGGCACGTAGCTATTACCAACAATGAATCCAAGTTTGTTAAAAACCTTTGGTTTGTCGGGTATGGTAATTGGACAGGCTTTGCCTCAGCTACCTTGATAGGGGTTGGCAGGAATGCAAAGTACGTAGCTGGTCAGATTCAAAAACGTCTGAAACCACAATTGCAGAAAAAAGGTTAAAGTACATGTTTAAATAACACCCTTTTAAAATAAGCGATAAGGTTCCTATGAGGCGGGTTTTTTGGTTACTTGCTATTTTTGTTGGCTTGTGTCTAAATGCTTTGGGGCAAAAGGACCATCATCTTAGCATCAAATCAGGAGCAGGGATTGGAAAAGTAAGGGACCGCATGATTTCCCCTTTAATATATAAAGGTTCTCAAGTGCCTTCTGAAATTTCCTACATTCAGCAAACAGACACCTCTAAAAGGACATTCGATATTGGTTTTACCTGGGGGGCCTTCAAACCTGATATAAACCCTGTTTATACAGATTCAAGGATGCAACGGTTTAAAATGCAAGCTAACTTTAATTCATTGAGTAGAGTTAGTAAATGGTCAAAATCTTCATTTAGCTTGTTTTTAGGGGGGTCATGGAATAATTTGCTGACCTTTAGGGATAATAGCTTTGCAGGAATGACCTTCGGAGAGCTTACGAGTAATATTAGTTTTAAGCCGCAACTCAATTATGATTTTACGGTATTACGCCATGACTTTAAGCTAACTTACAACGTTGGCATTCCCTTTTTAACGTTTATGGTAAGAAGTACCTATGCTGCTTCACCGCCAACTGCTTTCCTGAAAGATGATTATGATAAAAGCGATATTGCTAAAACCATTGAAAGCGGTACCATATTAAGGCCATTTAAATTTTTACGTCTCAATAGCCAGCTCCAGGGCTCTTATTATTTGGAAAATGGTAATTACATAAGCCTAATATACGGTTTTGACTACTACCAGTACAGTGAACCTGAATTGGTTGAGTCAGTATCTCACAATTTCATGATTGGAACCGCCTTTAAATTTTGATCAATGAAGGTTACTAAATTAATCATATTCGGGATATTATTCATCATTGCTACTACTGGTTGTGAGAAGGCTTTTATGGAGAAGGATCCGAACACCGCTCCTAAAGCTGTTTTTAAAACCTTATGGAATGATGTAGACCGAAAGTATGCTTTTTTTAAGTTTAAAGACGTCAATTGGGATTCCGTTAAACGGGTTTATGAACCAAAGATTAAACCCCGAATGAGTGAAAGGGAATTATTTGATACGTTGGCCAATATGTTAAACCGCTTAAAAGATGGACATGTTAACCTTATTTCTGATTTTGATCGATCAAGGTATTGGGATTGGTATCTGGATTACCCGCAAAATTTTGATTTTTCTCTTTTAGAGCGCAATTACTTGAAAGATGATTACCGGATAAGTGATCAGTTTACCATCTATTACAAAAAATTTGATACCCTTGGCGCTAAGATTGGCTACATGTATGTTCCAACCTTTGTAGGAGGTAAGCCATCTGTTTTAGACGAAGTGCTTAAAGCCTTCACGGACTGTAATGGCGTTGTTATAGACGTTAGGAATAACGGCGGGGGGCTGGAAGAATTAGCTGAGCTGATGGCGGGGCGTTTTACTAAGGAAAAACGTCAATATGCAATGACCCAGGTAAAAAATGGACCAGCCCATGATGAATTCACGAAATTAAGGCCTGAATACATAGAGCCGGAAGGCGAGAAACAAATCACCAAACCTATTACAGTGCTGGTCAACCGGTCAAGTTACAGTGCTACGAATGATTTTGCGTTGGCAATGAAAAGTTTACCGCATGCTACCTTGATAGGTGATACAACGGGTGGTGGGGGTGGTCGTCCATATAGGAACGAATTGCCTAATGGCTGGACTTACCGGATTTCAAAATCAAGGACATGGTCAAATGATATGAATAATATCGAGGCCGGGGTTTCACCTGATATCGATATTGATATGAATCCCGATGGGAATGACAAAAAGGATGCTATATTGGAAAAGGCTTTGTTATTCATAAGCGATCAATGAAAAGCCAAAACTTACATAACCTTACTCCAGAGGCTTGGTTCTATAAGGTTTGTTATTAAATATCTTCCGTGCAATCAACTTCTACAGAGTCATACGCTGAATAAGCCTCTTCCAGTTCTTTTTCTTTATCATCTAATTCTTGCTGAAAGCCACATTTTTGGGGTGAGGTCTCTGTTACTCTCTCACCGTTAGCCAGGGTGTAATTAATTTCACAAGTCATACACTTCTCACATCCTGAAAAAGCTATTCCTCCAAGGAAAAGTATTAATACCAAAAAAGCGCCTTTATTCATAGTATTGGATTTTGAAATTTTTGCAAAACTTCAAATATAAAGATTATTCAGGTATTGCCTTAACAAAGGCTGAAAAAATGGTAATTTCAATTGTCCGCTTCCTGTGCTGGTTTTACGCCACCTTTAAAAAGGTTGTTTTTTTGAACCCAATAGCCCTTTTCCGGCTTAAAAACAAAATAACTGTAAGTACCATCCGGCACATAGGTATGACGGCTTCCTCTGCTACGCTTATTAGGGGGCACTAAGTTATCATAAGCGATCACGTCTTTTCGTTTATTGTAATCAATATTCATGGTGGCATCATTGTTATAAACAAACATGATTCTTTTTTTCATCTGATTGTCCTTTTTAAAGATGGGTGCTCCGAATTGGGGCTCACCGTTTTGCTTAAAGGTCAACACATCAATAAGCTTACGGTTACAAGTCTTATTAAACCCATCCCAGCCGAAAAGGATGTAATGCTTTTTGTCTTCAATGCTTTTTTGGACGAGCTCAAAATATTGAGCTCCATACCACCCATTTCTATTCAGAATAGTATCCTCTGCGTTCATCAAAGCATTTTCAACCCGGTCATAAAGGGGATATATTTCAAGGCTATCTTTATTATTCTGCTGAATGACACCATAAAAGCGATGAGTGTTATTAGCAAACTTTATATGCCAGTTGTACAACCTAAATTGTTTATCTGGCGGAGTAAACTTGTAAACGTACCGGATTGAATCAAAAGGATAATCAAAAGAGCCGGGTATTTTTAAAGCTTCCACAAAATTAGGAATAAACTTTTTAAGGCTTTTTACACGCAGGGCTTGCGTGCTGCCATCAATCATGCTATCTCCTATGTTTTTCAGTTTTTGCTCAAAAACTTTCAAACTATCCAGGTGAGTAGAATCATGAGTTCGCTGGGCCTTAATTGTATTTAAGCTAATAAGAACCATACCTATTAACAGGATAAGCGTTTTCAAGTAAAAGGCAGGTTTTGTCATAATTGTATTACTATTAATCATTGGCTTGAACAAAAACGGGTAGCTAATGCTACCCGCTTCCAAACAAACTTTTGACCAAATTATTTTTCAAGAGCTTTTAAACTTTTTCAATCAGCATAGCGGAAGCGCCGCCGCCACCATTGCAAATGCCAACGGCACCGAGTTTACCATTTTTATGGTTAAGCACGGAAGTCAAAGTAGTAAGAATCCGGGCGCCACTGCAACCTATCGGGTGCCCAAGGGAAACAGCGCCGCCAAAAACATTGACCTTTTCCGGATCAATGTCCAGGATTTGATTATTCGCGACTGCTACTACAGCAAATGCCTCGTTAATTTCAAAAAAGTCAATGTCCGAAAGGGTTTTACCGGCTTTCTGAACTAATTTTTGCAATGCTTCAGAAGGTGCTGTTGTGAATCTTTCCGGCTCCTTGGCTGCATCGGCATAGGATACGATCTTAGCAATCGGGTTCAATCCTAATGATTTTACCTTTTCCTCGCTTGCTAATACAACAGCGGCTGCACCATCATTCAGGGTCGAAGCATTGGCAGCCGTAACGGAACCATCCTTCTGGAATACCGGTTTAAGCTTTTCTACCTTATCATACTTGATATTTTTATATTCTTCATCCTCTTCAACCGTAATGGTTTCCTTTTTACCCTTTACATCCACCGGCACTATCTCATCCTTGAAATATCCTTTTTCTGTAGCTTCGGCTGCTCTTTTGTAAGATTGGATGGCATATTCGTCCTGCTGTTCTCTGGAAATATTGCATTCGGATGCGCAGAGTTCTGCAGCATTCCCCATATGGTAATCATTGTAAACATCCCATAAACCATCTTTAAGTACGCCATCCACTACACTCCCGTGACCCATTTTGTAACCAAAACGGGCTTTATCCAGGTAATAAGGCGTATTGCTCATACTTTCCATGCCACCCGCAACCACTAAGTCAGTATCGCCAAGTAGAATACTTTGAGCACCAAACATGATCGATTTAGACCCTGAAGCACAAACCTTATTCACGGTAGTGCAAGGAACACGATTGCTTATTCCTGCCCCTAAGGCTGCTTGCCTGGCCGGAGCCTGCCCATTATTGGCAGTAAGAACGTTGCCGAAAAATACTTCTTCCACCTGGCCTGGTTTGATCCCTGCTTTCTCGATAGCTCCTTGTATGGATTTTGAACCTAATTCCGTTGCTTGAAAAGGGGCTAAGCTAGAGCCGTAGCTTCCCACAGGAGTTCTGCCTACTGATGCAATATAAACTTCTTGTGCCATGATTTATTAACTTTTAATGATTGATTTAAACGATTCTGGCTAATTTTGTTAGAAGTTCAAAGGAAAAAAAAATTAAAAAATATTGTTGCGATTAGTTGCTGGCGGGCAGTTAATGTAAGCTTTAGGCCAAATAGGCAATTTTGATTTTGGATTCTTTTCTAAGAAAAAAACTTTAAATGAATCTTTTATGAAGACAATGTCCTGCGGGCCTTATTTAGTAATGAACGGATAGTGATTTGTATGGCTAATTTACTTGCTACAAGTGCAACCTGGTTTAGGTACTTTTTATTTTTACTGGCTACTGGGCTTATTATATATGTGCTCCCAAAAACCGGTAAGTTTCATTTTGATTATGAAAAGGGTGAGCCTTGGCAAAATAAGCAATTAGAGGCACCGTTTCAATTCCCTATCAAAAAAAGCCCTGAGAGAATAGAAGAGGAAAAAAAGCGCATTCGTGGCCAATTCAAGCCTTATTACCGGAAAGTGGAAGGGAAGGTTACCAAAGTGCAGCAAAAGTTAAAAGAAGTGACCCTTCCAAGGAGTTTCAAGGAAAAACCGGAGGAACGCGAACGTTCATTAAGTTATTACCAGGAAAAAGCCGAAGTTGTGCTGAAAAGGCTTTATGACCAAGGTATTATAAAAATAGAGGAAAAACATCAGGATGAAGAGACGCTTCGCTATGTGAAAGAAAAGAAGGTTAAGGAAAGGCAATTTTCTCAGTTTTTAACGCTACAGGAAGCCCGTAATCAGCTAAAAACACTTGTTAAAAAGGTTCCGGCTCTCAATAAAACTTTTTTTATCAAATCTGTTATCGCTGCAATTGAGCCAAACATCCAATATGCGGAAGATCTATCGCAGAAGAAACTGAATTCCTTGCTTGATGATGTATCTGTTAATCGGGGTTTAGTTAGAGAAGGTGAGACGATTATTTCAAGGGGTGAGGTGGTCAATGAAGAAACCTTTCGTATTTTAAAGTCCCTTGAGGAACAGTATGATCAACAAATAGGACAGGGCGCTGGTAAATACCTTGTATTTGGGGGATACTCTTTATTGGTAGTGTTTATAATGGCCATTTTTGCCGTTTATCTGAATTTCTTTAAAAGGGATGTCTTCCGTTCCACGAAATCGCTTTTGCTATTATTGATCAATATAGTAGTTTTTATTGGGATAAGTTCCTATGTTGATGGTAGTGGTGCGTTAAGCATCTATATTATTCCATACGCGATTGTACCCATTATTCTTCTTGCATTTTTTGGTCCCAGGGTTGCTATTATGGCCCATTTGGTTATTGTTATGGTGGTTGGTCTCTTTGTTGGCAATGGATTAGAATTTATTTTCCTGCAAATAATGGCGGGTTTTATGAGTATCCTTGCTATGTCAAAAATCAGGTATTTATCCCAATTCTTCATTGCCAGCATTTTAATTGTTTTTTCTTATTACATCAATTTTATTGGATTAAAGTTTATTGAATTTGGCTCATTACAGGGGATCGAATGGGCTAATTTGTTTTGGTTCACCGGGAATTTTATTTTAACCTTGTTGGCTTACCCCCTGATCTATGCGCATGAAAAGCTATTTGCTTTTATAACCGATATAACGCTTATTGAGTATGCCGATATTAATAAAAAAGTTTTAAGAAGGTTATCGATGAAAGCTCCCGGAACATTTCAGCATTCCCTGCAAGTTGCCAATCTATCCGAAACTGTTTTAAATGAAATAGGTGGGAATGCGCTTTTGGCAAGGGTTGGGGCTTTATACCATGATATCGGTAAAATGGATAATCCTGAATACTTTGTTGAAAATCAGCAATATGTTGATAATCCCCACAATAATTTGAGTTACGAAGATAGTGCCCGAGTCATTATAAGTCACATTCCGAAGGGTATAGAAAAGGCAAAAAAAGCTGGTCTCCCTGAGCAAATTACCAAATTTATACGAACCCATCATGGCACTTCTCGTGTGGAATATTTTTACAGGAATTATTTGAAACAATTTGGTGATGAAGAGGAAGTAGACGAAAGTAAATTCCGGTATCCCGGTCCTAAGCCATTTTCAAAAGAAACGGCTGTTGTTATGCTAGTTGATTCGGTTGAAGCGGCTTCCCGAAGTAAACAAGAGCCCACTGAACAAGAA
This sequence comes from uncultured Sphingobacteriales bacterium, assembly GCA_964595485.1. Lineage (GTDB taxonomy): Bacteria > Bacteroidota > Bacteroidia > CAILMK01 > CAYYUA01 > CAZQQN01. Next base: position 139,647 of record CAZQQN010000001.1, read on the forward strand.
ATCGATGATCTTATCAATGGCATTATAGATACTAAAATAAGAGATAACCAATTGGAGAAGGCTGATATTACCATGCGGGAAATTAATATTATCCGTAATCGATTGAAGCGGCTTATGACAAGTATTTATCATGTTCGTGTAAAATACCCGGAGGAAAAACAAAATGCAGATTGAAGGTAATTTTTTTCTTTGAGTATTGAAATTTTAGTTAATTTTTCTAAAATTCGTTAATATAAATTGTTTTAGAAGTTTAGATTTTTGTTTAACCTAATTGTGTAGCAATGGAAGATTCGAAAGACAACAAGGAAGAGATTTTCTCTAAAAGGATTCGTGCAGGTAAAAAACGTACTTATTTCATTGATGTCAGGAGTACCCGAAAGAATGATTATTACGTGACTTTAACTGAGAGTAAAAGAAAGCACCCCGAGAGTAAAGAGTTTATTAAGCACAAGATATTTCTCTACAAGGAAGATTTCAACAAATTTGTAGAGGGCCTGAATGAGGCAATTGATTATGTCAAAAATGACCTTCTTCCGGACTATGATTTTGAAAAATTTGACAAGGATGAAAAAAGTCAAACGATTACAAGGGATAATTTCGAGGAAGGTCAGAATACGGAAAAATCATTCGGTGATGAGGAAGATGAGGATCTGAATACATCCTCTACTCCTTCTGACTTTGAGGTATCTTTTTCATCTGGTGATGAGGAAGATGAGGACAAGGATTCAGAGGAAAATACCTAATATTACTTAACGCTCACACTAATTGTTAAGAGGTATTATTCACTGCTTTAAAGGCTTTCCTGCATAAGAATAAGAACCAAACCCCAGATTTATTAAACTGGGGTTTTTTGGTTTCATGGTACAATATCGAACGTTTGACTACCTTAGCAAATGAATTGTCCCGTTGTATACTTTGGTTAACTGGTATCCCTCGTATTCAATGGTTACCAAGTAGGTACCAGCAGGAGCTTTTTTATCTTTAAAGGTTCCATCCCAGCCTTCATCAGGATTTGTGGTTTCAAACACTTTTTCTCCCCATCTGGTAAAAATCTGCATTTCAAAAGATAATAGATTCGAAGCTTTTACTTTAAATTCGTCATTAACCCCATTTTTGTCCCAGGGAGAAAAGGCGTTTGGCACGTATAGGAAAGGAGGGAATTGCTGGCAAGTTTCATTTGACCAGGAATAAATTTCTGGATTCCCGTTTTTTATGGCTTTTATCCGGTAACATTGCTCAGCTCCCCGGTCTGTTCTTGGTATCCCTGTTTTTGTTTTATTACCTGGTACTGTCTTGGCAAGCTTGTATTGGTATTCCTCTTCGGCGGTATCACTGGTTCTAATATAAATTTCATAGCGTTCAATGTTAGCAGTGCCCCAGCCTTTATACGGAGTCCATTCGAGGATGAGCGATTCTTCATCAGGCTTATCTGAATTTAGGAGAATGGATTTATGAATTCTTGAGTCAACATTGATATCGCAAATGTTTTCAGTTTCTACCTTATAGTTATAAGGGGTTTTACTGGTTTTAACCTGGTCATCTTTATTACGGGTTGATGTATTGTCATTGGTAGCAAAGTTAGTCCAGGTGCTTTGCTGAGTGTCTCTTTTGAGTAGTTTAACTTCTTTTTGGAAAAATTGATCATTTAAAATCTCCCAATCAATAACCATTTTACCTGGGTCATCTTTAATGGTGCTAACCCTTTTCATTTGCAGATTTAATAAATCAACAAAGATTGGCTTATTAATGGTGTCCCCAGAGCACCCATTTTCAGCAATTTCATGAACTTTAAGTGTTTGTTTACCGGCAATTAACCAATTGGCACGGATGGTTGATTGACCTTGCCCATCGGTAATTTCCCCACCCTGTATTTTCCACTTAAATGAAGAAGAGCTATCACCATTGTATTGATAGGTTATACCTTGCTGTTCGGGCGAACAAATGGTATCTAATCCTTTGATGGGTTTATTCTCGGGTTTATCTTTGATGAATACCGTTTTTGAACGCTTTTGACTCTTGCAGCTATCTTTTGTAAGCTCAGTCACTTCAATGGTATATTGCCCTGGCACCCTAAATTGTAACTTGATAGAATCATTTCGGTGATAAACAACTTCTATTGAATCTTCATTGTAAGACCAATTAAACATTGAATTTTTGAATCCCCTTACTTTAAATGATCCTTTTTGTTCTTGACAAAGCGTGTCTGGTCCCTCAATAGCGCTTGGGTCTGGTAGCGGGTTTATGGTTACAGGTTGGTAAATGGTGTCTCCTTTGCAAACCTTGTTATTAACCGAATCATAGCTGGTTTCAAGCACCTTGATCAAACCATTTATATCAGAATTGCCCCATTTAACAGAAATATTGTTGCCGGGGGCGTTTTTATTGAATTGGCCATTTTTCAACCACCAATCATAAGAAGATCCGTTGGTATACCTGACAGAATAAGGGTGATCTGAAAATTCACAAACAGATGTATCACCGGATATCGGTGAAGTTTCAAGGTTGTAGCTGATCTTGATTGGTAATTTAAAAGTATCACTAAAGCAACCTTCTTGATTTTCCTCAACTACTTTAACGTAGCCTGACCCTGAATCAGACCAATTTACCCGGATTAAACCATTGGTTTGCCCGGATACTATGGTACCATTGGATACCCACCAATGGTATTTAGATCCTGCCTGAGAATCAACCCAATAGCGAATTCTACTCGAATTGGGGCAAACGACCCTTGTTCCCATGATAGTATCCACTACAGGGTTTTGAACATCTACCCCCTTCGAAAAACTATCGGACTCACAGTTATATTGGTTTTTTGTCGTTACTGTAATCGTTCCCGTATCCTTATCTGTCCACTTAAATTTTGTTTGGTTGCTACTGGTAACGGTATCTTCGGGTTTTGCACCTTTGCTTGTCCATTGATATTTAGTGGCAGTAGGGCTAAGCACATTATATGAATAGGAGCCTTCAAAACAGGGTAATGAGTCACCAAATATGTTATTGATTTCAGGCTTCGGATTTACAGTGACTGAAACGGTGTCTTGTATGGTACAGGCAGATCGGCTTATAAAAACTTCTAAATCAGCATTTTTAGGAAATGGAGCGGAGTTGGTTGCTGTAAACCTGGGCTTGGCCAATGATGTGTCATTTAATGATTGGGTATCAACCCATGCAAAGTTTAAGTTGCTATCCGGAGAAGGATTACCAATTTGAATAGTATCTCCGGTACACATTGTGTAATCGGGGCCAGCTTCACCGTAAGGAGGAGAGGCAATTTTAACATTTTTTGAAGATGAATCTGGTTTACAGCCATTTTTACTTACAGTATAGGCTTTTATTTCATGGTTCCCTGCCTTTTTCCAGTCAATACGAATTGAGTCAGTATGTTGACCCGAAAGTATTTGGCCACCTTCCACTTCCCAGAAAACAGAATCCTTGGCATACTTGCTCAAATTAGCGGTATAAAGGGCTTGATCATTAAGAATGCATCCACTATCTGCTCCGAGTATACCACTTCCTTTATAATCTTTGACATTAACTGCTATTTTAGTGATATTTTTTTTGGGTGGGCAGCCTTTGTCGCGGGTGATAATACTAAAAATATAAGGGGTGTTGCGGCTTTGACCACAAGCTGTGCGCCAGTTGAAATTGGTTGTGATAGTATCTATCCCTTTCGTTGAATCCATTGAAGCCCTTGGCGGTGATATTTCATCAAAAACGTCTCCTTCGTATCCTAAGTACATACTATCACTATCTTCATACTTTATATCCAGGTCTAAGGTGTCCCCTTCGAGTATCGTAAAGTTTGTCTTATCGGGCCCATTGGGACGGAAATAGTTCGGCTTGGGATTATTCGGGCAGTCGATCACGATTATTTGAATATCCCTGCGCGTTGTACTTAAAAGTGTCCCGTTTCGATATTCCCGAACTTCGACCGCTATGGCAAACCGACCTATCTGAGGTGATTTCAATGTAGCTAAACCGGTTAGCTCTTCAATGTTAGCAACCCCATTAGACCCAAATGGTTGCTGGAAGCTATAACCATTTGAATAACGAACTTTTGGAATGGGTAGCGATAAGGTAGGGGTGGCACCGGGTTTCGGGTTACTTGCCGAACCTCCGTTATAAGGCACTTTAAAACTATAGGCCAGGGAATCCCCATCCGGATCATCTGCTTCATAGGATATATTAGCCTTATCATTGGCACAAATGTATGGAGCGGGTACGTCAGTAAATTTAGGTGAGCTATTCTGCTTATTGGTAGGGGGGATAAAGGCATAGTAAGTTTGCCCCATGTTCATGATTAGATTCAGTAAACTGTTATTACGGCAACACCTTTTGTGGACCAAATGGTAACCATTTTGTGAAGGTGGAACTTCAAAGGTGGTTTGGTAAACTTTTTTATAAATCTGAACATTCGGCTGAAACGAACAATCGCTACCCCCGTTTGCTGGCTCTACTTTTTGACCAGTTCGGTTATTTATACGAATGGAAACGGATTTCAGAAGGTTGAGAGGCGGGTTATCTTCATAAACCCCTATTTCAATCTGTCTGTCGAAGGGAGGTGCGTTAGGGTTTGCTGCATCCCTGAATATTTTAAGTTTTACCCGGTACCGGTGGTTATTGTCAATAGTTTGGCCCAGGTACTCGTAACTGATACTACCCCCGACCAGATGCTTACCTGAAGTTTCAAGAGCAAAACCTACAAGAATGAACGTTATTAATATGCAAATTTTGAAAATGCGCATAACAGGAATTTACAGGAAATTAACGCAATCTTATCATTGGCTAATCATCATAAAATCGTTGCATGAAATTACAAAAGTTTTCTCAACTTGAATTATCTATGCCACTACTTACTATACAATAGTAATCCCAAAACGTAAACAGGTTGGATTGAGTTGTTTTGATCAAGCTTACTGCAAAAAAAAGCCGCTCCAAAAAAATGAAGCGGCTTTTTAAAACCTTAAGTTAATTATCGGGCTTAGAGGCCAAAAGATTGCTTAACTTTATCAACGTAATCGAGCTTTTCCCATGTGAAGGCTTCGACTTCTTTGGTTTCACCATCAAAGTCTACCTTCTTCAGGTAAGGTTCACGACCCATATGGCCGTAAGCAGCTGTATCTTCGAAAATCGGGTTATGAAGACCGAGTCTGTTGATGAGTGCATTGGGCCTCATGTCAAAAATTTCGCCAACTTTTTTGGAGATTTCTCCGTCACTCATGTTTACATTGGCGGTCCCGTAAGTGTTAACATACAGTCCAACTGGTTGAGCAACGCCAATGGCATAAGCCACCTGTACAAGGATTTCTTCTGCCACACCTGCTGCGCAGAGGTTTTTAGCAATATGGCGGGTAGCGTAAGCAGCGGATCGGTCAACCTTCGATGGGTCTTTACCAGAAAAGGCACCGCCACCGTGAGCACCTTTACCACCATAGGTGTCAACGATAATTTTGCGACCAGTTAAGCCTGTATCTCCGTGTGGCCCAGCAACAACAAATTTGCCGGTTGGGTTAATGAAATATTTAATATCGTCCGTAAAAAGCTTTTGCACTTTTTCGGAGTAGGATTCTTTCACTCTCGGGATAAGGATGTTTTTCACATCGCTTTCAATACGTTTTTGCATGTTTTCATCCGTGTCGAATTCATCATGCTGGGTAGATACGACAATTGCATCAATACGGCTCGGCTTATTGTTATCATCATATTCAATAGTAACCTGTGATTTAGAATCAGGACCTAAATATGGCATTTCTCTGCCTTCTCTCCGAATGTTAGCTAAAACACGGAGAATCCTGTGAGAGAGGTCTAAAGCCAATGGCATGTAATTATCCGTCTCGGTTGTAGCATAACCGAACATCATGCCTTGGTCACCAGCACCTTGGTCTTCGTCTCTTTCCCGCTCAACACCTCGGTTTATATCAGGTGATTGCTCATGCATAGCGGAAAGAATACCACATGATTCAGCGTCAAATTTGTACTCAGCTTTGTTGTAACCAATCCTGTCAATAACATTCCTGGCTACTTCCTGCACATCAATGTAGTTGCTGGTTTTGATCTCACCAGCAATGACAACTAAGCCGGTAGTTACCAAGGTTTCACAGGCAAACTTTGAGTGTACGTCTTTCTTTAAAAATTCATCAAGGATAGCATCTGAAATCTGATCCGATACTTTGTCAGGGTGTCCTTCGGAAACGGATTCTGACGTAAATAGATACGGCATTTCTGAAAAATTTTTGGGTTTAAAAAAATATTTAGCTCTTTAAATAAAGGTGCAAAGTTAATAAAAAACCGATTTTCTAACCACATAAATTGCTGCTTAATAATTAAGCACTTCTTTAATTTTGGTGGATACTTCTTCAGCTGAAGGTAGCATGGCTGCTTCTAAATTTACATGTAGAGGCACCCCTGGCACATTTTCCGAACCCATTGTAAAAACCGGGCTGTCTAACCATTCAAAACAAGCCTCGTTAATCCTCCCTGCGAGATTTCTTGCAAATGAGTTTTTAATCTGTTCCTCTGTTAATACAAGGCATTTATTATGACGTTTAACAGTATCGAATATCGTCTCTTCATCAAGGGGATTCAGGGTCCTCAGGTCTAAAACTGTTACCTGTCCCGGGTGGTCTTCAGCGGCATTCATAGCCCAGTAGACACCCATCCCATAGGTGATGACGCACATTGATTCGCCCCTGTTTACTTTTCCTTCTTCAGCATCTAAAGGTATGCTTGCCTGCCCAAACGGTAAAACGTAGTCTTTTCCCGGCTCAACAGTCTGGGCAGCTTTAGTACCAGGCACCTTTGACCAGTACAGCCCCTTATGTTCAAGCATTACCACAGGGTTTGGATCATAGTAGGCTGATTTCATCAACCCTTTCATATCAGCCGCATTAGAGGGGTAAGCTACTTTAATTCCTTTAATTCCTAAAATAGAAGTTTCATAAGATCCTGAATGATAAGGACCACCTCCTCCATAGGCCCCGAGGGGAACGCGAATTATGCAACTAACCGGGAATTTTTCCAGCGATAAGTAACAGGATTTTGCTACTTCTGTAGCCAATTGATTAATACCCGGCCATATGTAATCACAAAATTGGACCTCTACCATTGCTTTTACGCCGGCTGCTGACATTCCCACTGTTGAGCCTATTATGTAAGCCTCCTGGATTGGCGTATTAAATACCCGGTCATCCCCGAATTTTTCAGCAAGTGTAGCAGCTTCCCTGAAAACGCCTCCTAATCTCCTTCCCACATCCTGTCCATATAAAATTGTCTTTTCATCATCTTCCATTATTTCCTGGATAGCATGCAGTGCTGCATCGACCATTACTACTTTTTTCCCCTTATCAGGTTTTCTCTCACCTTTTTCCTCTGTTATAGGAGTCCGGGTGAAGATATGATCATTCAAGGTAGAAGGATCGGGATCTTCAGAAGCTACGGTTTTATCAAAACTTTCCTGGGCATATTGAGCTGCTTCCTGATCAATTTTTTCCAGCTCTTGCTCTTCAATACCTTTTTCTTTAAGCTGTTTTTCTAAAACCGGAATTGGATCTTCCTGGGAATGTTTTTCCCAATCTTCATCATCCCTGTAATATTCTTTTCTGACGCCAGAGGTATGATGCCCCAAAAGCGGACACTTAGCATGCAGTAATATGGGCTTCCGATTTTTACGAACGTAGCTCATACACTTACGGACAGAGTCATAGGAGGCTGAAAAATCCGATCCATCGGTTTGGGACCGCTTCATACCTTTAAAACCGGCAGCAAACTCATAAGGGGTCATGGCTGCCATTTCTTCGTCACTGACAGATATTCCCCAGCTGTTATCCTGGATCAGGTATAAGATAGGCAGATCGTGGAGCACTGCTTCCTGAAATGCTTCTGAAACTTCTCCTTCGGTTATAGATCCATCGCCTAAAGAGCAAACAACCACAGGTTTCTCTTCTGATTCCAGTAACCCTCTGTTTTCAAGGTACTGAATGCCTTGTGCTATACCAGTTGTCGGTATGGCCTGCATACCTGTCGCACTTGTTTGATTCGGTATAGTTGGGAAACCTTCCCGCTTAAGGTTGGGATGGGAATAATAGCTCCTCCCCCCGGTAAAAGGATCATCCTTTTTACCCAATAATTGAAGCATCACTTCGTGAGGGGTAAGGCCTAAACCCATTAAAATAGAATCATCACGGTAGTAGGGGCTAACATAATCCTGTGGCTCAAGATGGAAAGCTGTTGCCAGCTGAATAGCCTCATGACCTCTTGATGTGGAATGGACGTACCGCGTTATTGATTTATTCTCATCATAAATCCGGGCCATAGCCCTTTCAGTACACATGAGACGGTAAGCTTTGAGTAAAGTCTCCTTATCCGGCATTTCCAAGGTTATTTTGTTAAGGCGAAAATAGTAAATACTTTAAGGCTAGCGGGAATGAAGCTTGCTTAATTCTTATGATATTCTACCAAGTAAAAAAAGCCAATGACATCGGGTCATTGGCTTTTTGAAAAGTTTCGATTATAGAGGAAATCAGTTATCCTCTGCAATATATTTTTTCTCAGCAATATGAATCATGTAATCGGGGTCATCCTGCTGATAAGTCTCTTGAAAGTCTCCATATGTTTGGATTTTCTGGAAACCAACTTCTTTCATGATACGGGTTACGTATTCTTTCCTCAGGGGATAAAAGTTCAGGTGGTGAATAGAATTATCCGGGAATTCATAACGGAAACGAATTAGCCCTTCATCAATGTGCTCGGGCTCAGCTTTCACGTTCTCCCCGGCATAATAGTAAGTATGCTTGTATGAAAAACCATGATCCAAAATGGTATCGTAATTACGGTGATCAAGGATCAGGATGCCATCATGGCGTAGTGCTGAATAAAATTCAGCTAAAGCTTTACGTCTGTCATTTTCTGAGAATAGGTGGGTGAAGGAATTACCCAGGCATATAATGGCATCGTACTTACTGTGAACGTCCATATTTAACCAGCGCCAATCAGCCTGGATTGTTCGTAGGATTAAGTCCCTTTCCCTTCCATTGTTGAATGCTTTTGCCAGCATATTGGGATTCCCGTCAACACTGTCTACTTCAAATCCACTTTCCATTAGTTTGATGGAATGGTAACCTGTACCGGCAGCAACATCAAGGATCTTTTGCTTACCGCGCTTTTTTAGTTCTTCTATGAAAAAGTCTCCTTCACCTTTGCCTCTTGCTTCCCAATCAATAAGATCATCCCACTTGTCTACAAAATCACTTACATATTCGTCTTTGTAATGGCTGGATTCTCTTACAAAACCTTTCTCGTCTACATTCTGATTCTTAACATCTTCTGAGCTCATAAAATTAACATTTAAGTTTTTAGAAATAATAGATTTTTTGAAATAAGTACTTTTTATCTGAAAGTGATACTAATTCGTAAAACTGCAAAGGTCCAAAATAATTCAATGAAATACAAATTTTTAACTGTACTTACCTATAAATCAGCCGATTAACTTATGAATAATAAGCTATTAGTAAGGCTTTCTTTTTAAGTCTAAGCAAGGATTGCTAATTGGTCAACTGGATAAAAACAACACTGACAAAAGATAAACAAGGATAGTAAAATTATTATCACTCTTCTTCCTGGTTTTCCTCTCCACTTACCTCAGTTTCTTCTGTATTTTCTGACTGTTTATTATTACGCGCTTGTAAATGCTGAAAGGCTTTTTCCTTTATCTGGTTCTTAATTTCTTCAGCCAATTCAGGGTTATCCTTGAATAATTGCTTAACTGCATCTCTTCCTTGCCCTAAGCGAGTGGAACCATAACTGAACCATGATCCGCTTTTCTTGATAATTTCATAATCAACGCCAATGTCAAGGATTTCACCCTCATGAGAGATACCTTCTCCATAAAGGATATCAAATTCTGCAGTTCTGAAAGGAGGAGCGACTTTATTTTTAGCAACTTTAACCCTTGCCCGGTTACCAACGATTTCCTTGCCATTTTTTAGTGATTGAATTTTTCGTATATCCAGTCTTACGGAAGAATAAAATTTAAGGGCATTGCCACCGGTTGTGGTTTCCGGGCTACCAAACATTACACCGATTTTTTCGCGCAATTGGTTAATGAAAATACAGACGCATTTTGTTTTACTGATCGATCCGGTAAGCTTACGAAGGGCTTGCGACATAAGACGTGCCTGTAAGCCAAGCTTTGAGTCCCCCATTTCTCCTTCTAGTTCTGCTTTGGGTGTTAGCGCTGCCACAGAGTCAATGACTATTACATCCAAAGCCCCGGAACGGATTAAATGATCGGTAATTTCAAGGGATTGCTCACCATCATCTGGTTGTGATATAAGCATGTTTTCAACATCAATCCCAAGGTTCTCGGCATAAACTTTATCGAATGCATGCTCAGCATCTATAAAAGCAGCAATACCACCCTGCTCTTGCGCTTCTGCTATTGTTTGCATGGCCAAGGTTGTCTTACCTGAGGATTCCGGGCCATAGATTTCTACAACCCGCCCCCTTGGTAAACCCGCACAACCCAGCGCAATGTCTAAGCCAAGCGAACCGGTAGGTATGGCAGGAGTGTCCTGAACGGTCTCATCACCCATCTTCATAACAACTCCCTGACCATAAGTTTTTTGGAGTTTATCCAGGGTAAGGTTAAGCGCTTTTTCTTTTTCTGTCTGTTCTGTCTGCTGTTTATTGGAGGTTTTATCAGCCATTTTGTGTCTCTTTACATTCCTTCCTACAAAGATAATAAATCTTCCACGTGGGTTAAAGCTTCATACCGATTAATTCTTTTTTGATGCCTTGATTTCCTTTAAGCGGTTTAAGATGGTTTTTGATAAAGTCGCTTTAAATTAGGGTTGGCTGTTTTTTAATATTTCTCTGGGTAGTTGTAATAACGGCAAATTTTTATTAAACCGCACTCTTGGCATTTGGGCCTTCTGGCCAAACAAGTGTAGCGTCCGTGAAGGATCAGCCAATGATGAAATCTCCCACGATTCTGCTTCGGGATTAAATCCAGTAACTGTTTTTCTACCTGCAAGACTGTTTTAGAGGGTGTAACGAGCCCTATCCGCTGGGCGACCCGAAAGACGTGCGTGTCTACGGGAAACGTGTTTTTATTGAATACAACAGAAGCAACAACATTAGCGGTTTTACGGCCTACTCCGGGTAATTGTTGCAATGATTCGATATCGGCTGGTACTTCTCCACTGAAATCATTTACCAGCTTCTGGGCCATTCCGATTAAATGCTTGGTTTTATTGTTGGGGTAGCTAATGCTTTTGATGTAGGGTTGTACCTCTTCAAAATTGGCTTTAGCCAGATCTTCTGCCTTTGGGAAACGTGCAAAAAAATCAGGGGTGGTCATGTTCACGCGCTTATCGGTACATTGGGCTGAGAGAATGACGGCTACTAACAGCTGATAAGAATTATCGTATTGAAGTTCCGTACTTGGTTCAGGCATTGTCTGCTCAAAGTAGGCCTTAACTTTTCGGTATAAGCTTTGTTTTCTCATAAAAGGCGAATTATATAAATAGGCTAATTTAAATTCTTACTGTCATCCAAAAAAAAAGCCCTCTTTTGAAAAAAGAGGGCTTTTTAAAGTAAATTAAGATGGACTAGAGGTCAGTTACTTTGTAATAGTAACTTTTGTGGTTTCCTCACCATTATCGGTGCGGGTTTTCAGGAAGTAAATACCCGGTTCAATTCCTTCAGTATTCAGGTTCAATGATTGAGCCCCTTGATTAAGGTTTTCGCTTCCAAAGTTTTTAACTACTTTACCAATTGAGTTATAAAGTACCAAATTAACTTTGCTTGCCTTTTCAAGGGTTAAATTGACATTAATTTCACTGTTAATTTTTGCCGGGTTAGGATAAATGGTATTGAGGTTCACATTACTATTTTCACTTATGCCACCTGTATCACCGTCACCATCACCGTCACCATCACCGCCATCATCAACTTCTCCGACATTATTGGCTGTTATATGGAAGTCCATGTCATAAAAAAGCATGGTTGAAGTACTTCCATCTTGAGCAACTGGGCCATTAGCCGGAAGGTAAGAAATTCCTGGTATGGTAGTATTTCCTTCATCATCTGTGTATTGATCGGGATTATAAACCTGGCCAGTTATAAGCCTTAAGCCGTTATTATAGGATTTCATAAAATAACCTGACTCGTCTGCGAGCCTAATCAGTCGGAAAGAATTGTTTTGATAAATATTATTATCTTTCGAAGCATCTGAAATGGTATCAGTTATTTGATAAGGGTAGCCTGGCCTATAGGTTATGGTTGCTGCCATAATGGTTTTTTCTCCGGTGGTATTGTTACTAGAGAGGCCGACCTCTTCCGAGATTAACCTAGTTATTGACTCTGCCGTATCTTCCTGGGTTAAAAGGATTGTTTTTTCCCTACTTGTAACAAAATCATTTCCTTGGCGCCTGTCATTATTAAATGGAGGAGAGGCAAAGAAGACAGTGTCCGGGAATGTAGGAGGCCAAAAACCGGTGATCATACTTGTTGGATTCTCATCACCCAACTGTTCACGGTAAATGTTAATTTTTAAAGTATCTACTGCTTGCTTCTTTGTGGTTCCCACTGTATCCTTATAAGTATAGGGATTTTCACTGTTCATTAATGTAGAATCAGGCATTAAATCTTGAGTATCTACAGAGGCAGAAGTGTCATAAACATTGTATGGCGGGAAACCATAGATCGTGTCTTTTACGTTAGGCGGTAGGTTATCGTCATAGATTTTTATCTGGTAGGCTGAAAGGGCTGTTGAATCCGTTTTAGATGTATATTTCCAAGTAGTATCTTTTTTAAACTTTATTGAATCCAAAAAGTCCCCATTAACAGCAAAATCATAAGCTGTGTCCATTTTGGAAACCACATCGGGAACAGGGTAAGAATCAACGGGCCTGTTGTAACGGTAGGGAAATATAACCGAGTCAAGTGTCCACCTTGTACTATCTCGGTTAAATTTATTTTCAGAGCCATTTACAGCTGTAAATATTTCTGAGTAAGGGTCAATGACCATCCCCGCGGAGTGAAGGAAGACATCTCCACTATTTCCATCCTGATCAATAAGCCTTAAGCTGTCCCAATGAATATTAATAAAACCCGATGCTTGTGGGTTAAGGCTGGCTCTATTAACGGAATCTAAAGCACTCCAATAGTTGAAATAATGCTCAAACTGCTTACCTTTTTTATTCAAGGTTTGCGCATTTTGAGGCGATCCTAACGAATTGCTCTGCTGGGGTGCCTTTAAAGATTCTAATTTGGCTGGATCATCAACTTTTGGCACTTGTGCCATAAGGCATGTGCTTGCTAAAAATCCGATTGTTAAGGTTAAAACTTTTTTCATAATTTCATCATTTATTATTAGAATAAGATGCTTCAAAATTACAATTTCTGGTTAGAATAAGTTTCTTAAGCCAAATTATTCAAGGAATTGTAAAGTCAGGGACAAAAAATTTTACTCAGTTGATTCAACCCATTTCCCATCTGCTTTTAACAGGTTGATTAACTCGTCTAAAGCTTCCTGGCTTTCGAGGTTCTTTTTCACAACCTCCTTACCCCTGTAAAGGGCAACTTTTCCACGACCAGTCCCAACGTAACCATAATCAGCGTCAGCCATTTCCCCGGGTCCATTCACAATGCACCCCATTACAGCTATTTTAACCCCTTTAAGGTGACTTGTCTTTTCACGAACCATGGCAGTGGTCTCCTGTAAATCAAACTGAGTGCGTCCACAAGATGGGCAGGCAATGAACTCAGTCTTGGAAATCCGGGCTCCAGTGGCCTGCAAAATCCCAAAGTTTGTTCGGTTGATCAACCGGAGATGATTAAAAGGGTTTGATTTATTAGAATCGTTAAAGGTTGTCCAGAGGCCATCTCCAAAACCATCAATGAGTAAACCGCCAATATCGGTAGCCGCACTTAAAATAAATGATTCCTCGTCTAAATCCTTGTATTCGTTTTTGATGATAACAGGTGTTTCAATCTTACTTCTTTCCAGATCTATGAAGGTTTTCCTCAGTGCCGGGTAGTTATGCGGATTTTGATTGCTAAGGATTAACGTTAATGTAGGATCCTTTTTTATGGCTGTTAATAAATCATCAGTCAGTTCATCTACTTTAATATCAAGAAAGTTTAGATCAGGGTTCTGGGCATTTGCAGTGAGGTATGTAATTTTATCAAAAAGCGGAAAGGCTTGAATGGGGTTCCCTAATCCTTTCCAATGCCCATAGTCATAAATAACACCCAATTCTTCTGGCTGCGAAAAAGGGATGGTATTACTTCCCAAGTAGATGAAATCGGCTGGATGCTCGCCAGCTTTCCACATGTCAGTACCGGGTTCATAATGATGGTCAATGGCTTTAAGCGATAATTCACGGATACTGTTTATATCACTGAAATCAGCAATGACTCGTTTTTCCTCATTACCACCAACATTGAGTGTTTTCTTGCTTTGGCGAGCTTCGAAGACAAACGGGTTAAAAACGGTGTTTTTGTCACTTAAGTTAAGAGGCTCATCAATAATGTGGGGAATTGGTGGGTGGTTCTGGCGTTTATTGTAGCGCTCCGCTAATTTTCGCCCTACCGCTGGCTCATAAACTGAATCTTCTGTCAAAGATACTCTTACCGTGTCTCCAAGGCCATCTTCTAAAAGGGTTCCGATTCCTGATGCTGATTTGATACGAGCCTCCTCACCATCGCCAGCTTCTGTAACACCAAGGTGAAGGGGATAGTACATGGCCTCTTCATTCATTTTAGCCACCAGCATGCGGTAGGCTTGAACCATTACCTTGGGGTTACTTGCTTTCATGGAAAGAACGATATCATGAAAGTCATTGTCCTCACAAATTCGCAAAAATTCCATGGCTGACTCAACCATGCCTTCCGGCGTATCCCCGTACCTGTTCATGATCCGGTCCGAAAGAGATCCGTGATTAGTTCCGATCCGCATTGCTGTGCCATGTTCTTTACATAGCTTTACCAAAGGGGTGAATTTTTCGCGTATTCTTTCCAGCTCGGCCTTGTAATCCTCGTCAGAAAACTCAAAAACCTGGAATCGTTTTTTATCAGCGTAATTACCAGGATTAACCCGGACTTTATCCACTATTTCAGCAGCTATTTCAGCAGCATTAGGGGTAAAGTGGAT
>CAZQQN010000001.1:154810-169353 GCA_964595485.1 uncultured Sphingobacteriales bacterium
GGGGTACTGTATAGCCCTTTGCTCGCAATGAATCTTTTATATTCTGAAGGTTTTCAGCTTCTTTTTTACTGGGTGCCGTTAAGCGAACATAATCGCAACCGGCATCAGCCAATTGCATCACTTCATTTACAGAGGCTTCTGTATCACGTGTATTGGAAATTGTCATGGATTGGATGCGGATCGGATTATCCCCACCAAGAGGAACTCCGCCAATATCAACTTCTCTGCTTTTTCTCCTTTTATATTGGAAAAGGTCTTCACAATATTGAAAACGCTCCAAATAGTCTTTTACATCGATCATACAAGACTGAATTTAACAAGCTGTACTACCGCAAATTTCGGGCTTATTTTGGTGATGAAAAGGATATTGTCTGAAAAGGGTTTGCTAGCCTTAACCTGCTGTGACTGTAAACGGTCATTTCTCATTCAAAGTTGCTTATAAAGATGGTGTTCATTGGATAAAAGGAAGGATAAGCCTTTTTTGTTTGCTGATTTGAAGGATTGATTGTAATTGTCAATGTTCTATTACCTTCGCAGGTTTAGGAGATTGCATGTTATTGATTTAGCAGAAATTTATGTCACCACTATTTTATTTTGGGAAATACCTGCTTTTGCTACGGAATACATTTTCTAAGCCAGAGAAAGGAAGCTTGTACCTGCAACGTATTCTTTCTGAGATGAATAACATAGGGGTAAAATCGCTCGGTATTGTCATTATGATATCCGTCTTCATGGGTGCTGTAACAACCATTCAGACCTCTTACCAATTAGTCAGCGACTTAATTTCCAATAGCGTCATTGGCAGTGTAGTCAGTAATTCTACCATTTTAGAATTATCCCCCACTATAACTTCTTTAGTGCTTGCGGGTAGGGTAGGTTCCAGTATTGCATCTGAAATTGGTACGATGCGGGTTAGCGAGCAAATTGATGCCCTTGAGGTGATGGGTATTAATTCAGCCGGTTACCTAATATTACCTAAAATAGTGGCTGCTTTGTTCGTTATTCCAATGCTGGTCATCATTTCTATGTTCTTAAGTATATCGGGGGGTATTATTGCTGGTGAAGTGACCAATATTTTAAGTTCAGAGGAATTTCTGGCAGGGACGAGATCAACTTTTAAAACGTTTACATTAATTTTTTCACTAATGAAGGCTTTTACTTTTGCTTTTGTGATTTCCTCTATACCAGCCTATCAAGGATATTACACATATGGCGGGTCGTTAGAAGTTGGTCAATCCAGCACCAAGGCAGTTGTTCTAAGTTGTGTTTTCATTTTATTCCTGGATTATTTGTTAGCCCAATTATTCCTTTAAAAATCCTCAATAGGTCATGATCTCTATCGAGCATCTCAATAAAGCGTTTGACGATAATAAGGTACTGAATGACATCAATACGAACTTTTACAAGGGTAAGGCCAATATGATCATTGGGGCAAGCGGTAGTGGTAAAACTGTTCTAATGAAGTGCATCGTTGGGTTACACAAAGCTGATTCAGGAAAAATTTACTACGATGACCGGGAATTTATAACCCTTAACTACGATCAAAAGAAGGCCTTGAGGCAGGAAATGGGGATGCTTTTCCAGGGGTCTGCATTGTTTGACTCTTTAACTGTTGAAGAAAATGTTGGGTTTGCCCTGAATATTTTTACCGATAAAACAGGCCTGCAAGTCAAGGAAAGGGTGGACTCGTGCTTAAAAAGGGTGAACCTTGGTAATGTCAACAACCTTTACCCATCTGAGCTTAGTGGGGGTATGAAGAAGCGAGTGGGTATTGCCCGAGCTATTTCAATGAACCCGCAATATTTATTTGTTGATGAGCCAAATTCTGGCTTGGATCCGCAAACAGCATCGGTAATAGATAACCTGATACGAGAGATCACAATTGATTTCGATATCACTACTGTTATCAATACCCATGATATGAACTCCGTGTTTGAAATTGGAGACCAGGTAATTTTTATACACAAAGGTGAAAAATGGTGGGAAGGTGTACCTTCCGAGATCAAACAAACCTCGGATGAAGTTATGCAGCAATTTGTTTACTCATCTGAATTTATCCGCGACAGGCACTCCTAACTTAGCTAATCATGGCCTCTGATTAATTAGAAGATTGAAGCCACACATTTTCACGGTCCATCTTTTCCTTGAGATAAGCAGCTGTATGGGAAGTTGAAATTGACTTTAAGCCTTCCGGCGCACCTTGGTATAGTAGATCGCCACCGTGCTTCCCACCATCTTTTCCTAAGTCAATAACCCAATCTGCTGATTTAACGATATCAAGGTTGTGTTCCACAATTAAGATGGTGTGGCCATTCTTCACCAAAGCATTGAAAGCATGCAGAAGGTTATGAATGTCGTGAAAATGCAATCCTGTTGTAGGCTCATCAAAAATGAACAAAATCGGGTTTGTGTCACTTTCCTTTGTAAGAAAACTGGCTAATTTTATCCGCTGAGCCTCACCACCGCTTAAATTTATGGATGGTTGCCCAAGCTTGATATATCCCAGCCCAACATCGGCAAGCGGCTGGATTTGCTGCGTTATTTGTTTATGCCCTTCAAAGAAGGATAGCGCTTCATTTACTGTCATTTCAAGAACATCGCCAATTGATTTATCCTGGTAGGTGACTTTGAGCAGATCTTCTTTATAACGCTTGCCATTACATTCTTCACAAAGCAAATGAATGTCAGCCATGAACTGCATCTCAACCGTTACGTAGCCTTCCCCTTTGCAATTATCGCAACGCCCGCCATCCACATTGAATGAAAAATGGGCCGGCTTAAAACCGCTCATCTTTGCTAATGGCTGATCAGCAAACAATTCCCTTATTGGATCAAAAGCTTTGAGGTAAGTTACAGGGTTCGACCTGGAAGATTTACCCAATGGATTTTGATCTACATATTCAACCCGGGCGATTCCTTTTTTGGGTAATTTTATATTAGCGCAATTGTGTGGCTGTGGGTTTTTACTATCATTCAGGTTCTCCAAGCTGGGCTGAAGAACATCTCGGACAAGCGTTGATTTACCGGAGCCGCTAACTCCCGTAACAACGGATATGGCTTTTAAAGGAATCTTAACGTCAATTTGCTTTAGGTTGTGCTGGTAAGCGCCTTCAATGGCTATAAAGGATTTGGGTTTCCTTCTTTCAGGTATAGGGATCAGACGTTGGCCATTTAAATAATCCGCTGTATAAGTGTTGGCATTGGATTTTAGTTCAGGAAGCGTACCCTGAAATACCAATTCACCGCCATTATTACCGGCATGAGGGCCGATATCGATAACCTGGTCAGCTGCTCCAATGATCTCCTCATCGTGTTCAACAACAATGACGGTATTACCCAGGGATTGCAAATTCTTCAAAACTTTTACCAATCGATCATTATCCCTTGGGTGCAATCCTACACTTGGTTCATCTAAGATGTAAAGGGATCCAGTCAGGTTACTACCAAGCGATGTTACCAATTGGATTCTTTGGGTTTCTCCACCTGACAAGGTATTGGCTGCCCTGTTCAGGCTAAGGTAATCCAGGCCTACATCACACAATAATTGAGATCGCAGGCGTATTTCGGTTAGTAACCTTTTTGCAATTTCAGCATCATCGGCATCCAGTTCGAGGTTATCAAAAAAATCCTTTACCTCTGAAACAGGAATAGTTATAAGCTCTGTAATGGAGTGCCCGCCAATTTTAACGTGTTCTGCTTCTTCTCTAAGTCTTGCTCCCTTACAGGTTGGACAGTTTGTTTTCCCTTTATACCGAGCCATTAAAACCCGGTATTGGATTTTATAGGATTTCCGCTCAAGGTAGTCAAAGAAATCGTTGATACCACCTATTTCAGCATTGCCCTCCCAAAGTAATTGTTTTTGCTCACGGGTTAAATTGTTATAGGGCTCATGAACCGGGAAATTGTATTTACCAGCTTTTTTAATGAATGATTGCTTCCACTGTGACATCTTGTCCCCTTTCCAGCAAGCAATGGCATTTTCATAAAGGGAAAGGGATTTATCAGGGACAACCTTATCCTCATCAATGCCTATGGTTTGGCCAAATCCTTCGCAAGTAGGGCAAGCCCCATATGGGCTGTTAAAAGTGAATAAGTTTACGGTAGGCTCCTCAAATTCCATCCCATCCAGCTCAAAACGATTGTTGAACTCGTACCTTACTGGATCTTTATTTTCATCGTAAAATTCAAGAATGCAAGTGCCCTGACCTTCAAACAGTGCGGTTTGGATGGAATCCGCCATTCTTGTTGATAAATGATCATCATCACCGTGCTTTACCGTTAAACGGTCTACGATGATTGCTGAATGATCATTCAGAAACCCCTCATCAACCAATTTTTCAGCCAATTCCGGACTGACATTACCGTTGCCCTGGAAATAATCCACAAGCTCCTCGGTTTTAACAATCTGTTCACCGATCATTAAGCGATTAAATCCCTTTTGCAGGATGACTGAGAATTCATCTTTCCAACTTCGGCCTTCAGGTTTGATTATTGGAGCGATCACCTGGTATCTCCTGTCCGCCTCTTGGCTATTAATGAATCGCATAATATCTTCTACCGTATGTCGCTTTACTCGCTTACCGCTTACAGGGGAAATGGTTTTACCAATGCGGGCATACAGTAGTTTAAGGTAGTCATAAATTTCAGAGAATGTGCCAACGGTAGACCTGGGATTGGCTGTATTGACTTTTTGTTTGATCGCAATAGCTGGTGCCAACCCCTTGATATAATCAACTTCTGGTTTATTGATCTTTCCCAGGAATTGCCTGATATAAGCTGAAAGGCTTTCAATATAACGTCTCTGCCCCTCAGCATAGATAGTATCAAAAGCCAGGGAAGATTTGCCTGAACCTGAAACTCCGGTAATTACAACGAACTGATTATGGGGAACAGCTATGTCAATTCCTTTTAAGTTATTTTGACGGGCGTTCTTAAGTAAAATGTATTTCCGGTGATCAAGCGCTTCTAGGTCGTAATGCTGCATGAATAAATAAAAAATTGTTAATAAAAATTTTGTTAATTGTAAAAAATGGTTATATTTACGAAAAGTTTTTAGTCTCGAAAAAAATTAGCTAACCGCAAAAAATTATTGCCATAAGAGAAACCTCTACAATTTAAATAAAAATAAGGCTTAAGAATTGTTTTGTCTAACCTCCTAAAATTGTAGAGTTATGCGTAAGGAAGTAATCTCTGATCAAGACCTTATTGATCAGTATCTCAATGGCAATGAAGACTGTTTGCGGATGTTGATCAATCGACATAAGTCACAAATTTACACAACCATTTACTTTTTGGTTAAAGATGAGTATTTAACAGAGGATATTTTTCAGGAAACCTTCGTTAAAGTCATTAACACGCTAAAGAAAGGTAAATACCAAGAGCAAGGTAAATTCTTACCATGGGTTATGCGAATTGCCCGTAATCTGGTTATTGATCATCATCGGAAATCAAATAAAATGCCTGTGATAACTGATGATGAGGGTAAGGATATCCTCGAGAACCTGGATATCAAAGAAGATGAAAACCGGGAAGAGGAAATCATAAGAGATCAAACCGAGGTTCAGGTACGGAATTTGATACAGCAATTACCGGAAAAACAGAAAGAAGTGTTGGTGTATCGCCATTATGCAGGGCTAAGCTTTAAAGAGATTGCCAATCTTACCAACGTTAGTATTAATACTGCTTTAGGTAGGATGCGATACGCACTCAACAACCTTAAGCGTTACATGGAGAAGCATCAAATAACCTCTTAACCCACTAAGCTGGGGTTTTTTGATGTTTTTTTGCACCGGTTAAAAATATTTAGCGTTGAAAAGCGTTAAATATCAAAAAAAATAATAGGTATGAATAAGAGCTTTACACAAAACGACTTGCTAAGGTTTTACTACAACGAAACTGATTACGGAGAAACAAAGGCTGTTGAAAAAGCGCTCGAAAATGATTTTAAACTAAAGCAGCAATATCAGACCCTTTGCCAGACTTTGGATAAGATAGATCAAGCCTACATGGAACCGAGCGAAACGACCATTGATATCATCCGAGAACACTCAGGCCACTTCTCTAGTCTCGAAACTTCGTAGGTTTTTTAGTCAGGTTTTCTCTTTGCAGAGCTCTACCAAAACGCCTTTCGTAGATTTTGGGTGAAGAAAGCATACCTCTTTATTGTCAGCACCCTCTTTTGGGGTTTCGTTGATAAATTGAAATCCCAGTGATTTAAGCCGCTCTATTTCTCCTGCCATATCATCCACTTCCAAAGCAACATGGTGAATACCCTCACCTTTTTTGTTTATGTACTGCCAAACCGGGCTATCTTCACTCAGAGCTTCTAACAATTCTAACTTATTTTCACCAATTTGGTAGAAGGCGACATTTACGCCCTCCGAGTTGACAGATTCTTGCTTATAGTTTTCCTTATCCAGTATTTTGTCAAAAACCTGTTGAGCATCGCCTAAATCATTGATTGCTATCCCTAAGTGGTCAATTTTCTTGATCATATGCTTACTTATTTATACTACGCCAATCCTGATAGGCTGTTTATGAAATCATTTTTAAGCTTTATTGCCAAACATGCGGATTACCGAGGCCTCTCCTTTGTGATATTCGCCTTCCTGTAAGTCAATGATTGATTTATTCAGGATCTGGAAATTCAGACCCTTGAATTCTTTTTTAACGGATTGAAGGGAAAATAGCCGCTCACTGACAGGCGGTCCGCCTGAGTCATAATTCAGCTGATCTTCTGAGAAAGCCTCAAAAATCAAGGCTCCGCCTGGCTTAAGTGCCTTGATCATCTTCTGGTGAAAATCATGCCGGATATCCGGGCTAACATGGCAATAAATAAGGGCGATCGCATCGTATTGCTCTGTTCCTGGGTCGAATTCCTCTGCGGGTGTCACCCAAAAGTTGCTAATACTAACGCCAAGTTCTTCCGCTAAGGCCTCAGCCTTGGCTTTACCTTTTTCAGAGAAATCGAAAGCATCCACTTCCCATTTCAACTGAGCTGCATAGATAGCATTTCTACCCTCTCCTTCACAAGGTAGCAATATTTTTCCCCTCCTGAGTTCTCTGATTTCCTGTGCAAAAAATTCATTAGGCGCTTTGCCATAGACAAATGCTTCTTGTCCGTATCGTTGATCCCAGGTATTTTGATCCATATTCTTAGTTATTTCCTATCTATTAATTATTAACTGAGAGCATCATTGTTCAGATTTCAAAGGTAAGGTTAATAATTAAACTTAGGTGTTTAATGGGCTCGGATTCCGAAAGGTGAAAAACAATTCAATCCACTGTCGTTAATCCTAAAAAACCCGTTATAAGGGAGTTTAGATTAAAGTAGTCTCTATAGGTTTTAAGGCATTAAAATTTGATAAGCATTCTGGCAAAACCTAAGATTTAGAATTCTTATCTATTTAGAAACTTTTCTTGGTTAAATGAACTGGTTGCTTTCAAGCCCTTCTGCCATTTGCTGTATGCTATGCTTTGATAACATAGATTTCATGCCATCACGGTATTTGGCATATTCATAATGAACCGGGCATGGTTGCTTATCAGAACATTTTTTCAAGCCTATTCCACATTTTTTGAATACATCGTCCCCGTCCATAATCTTTACTACCTGCAAAAGGGTTTTTCCCCTTTGGCTTTTATCCATGTAAAAACCGCCATTAGGACCTTTTACAGACGATAGCAGCCTATGGCGGGTTAATGTCTGCATGATTTTACTGAGAAAATGGACCGGCACATCCAACCCCTTTGCTATGCGCTTAATACCAATCTTTTCCTTACTATCAGCATCAGAATGAGCGGCGACATAAAGCACTGATCTGATGGCGTATTCGCAAGAACGTGAAAACATGCGGCCTAAATTAAAATTATACTTTCCAGAATATCAAACAAAAATAAAATCATTTAGGGTAGGATAAATTTAAAATGCTAATAAATCTGGTTTCAAACTTGATTAATGGCTTTCGGTAGCTTTAGCTTTTTATTGAAAAAAATAAGTAAAGGGTTGGGATGAAAACGGACAATAAATCATGCGGAGGGTGGGGGATTCGAACCCCCGGTCCGCCGTCAAGCGGACAGCGGTTTTCGAGACCGCCACAATCGGCCACTCTGTCAACCCTCCGTTGCAAAATTAGCAAAGGTCAATGGAATAATTTAAGTCAATGCTTGATAAGCATGTTCTAAATTTTTCAATTCCTCGTAATCTGCTTCCCATTGGGCCATTGCCTCTTCCAATGCTTTTTTATTGTCTTCATAATGCTGGAAATGGCTTTGGTCATTCAAATCAATGCCATGCGCCTCCGGGTTATTGAGCCTGGATTCCTGGTCTGCTATTGTTTTTTCCAGTTCAGCTATTGTCTTCTCTTGCTTGGTAACCTTATTTTTTGCTTTCCGCATAGCACTTTCTAAATCTTTTTTCTGCTTATGGCGCTCTTTGTTAGAAAGTTGCTGCTGCTTTTGGTTTTTTTCTGCGGACTTTTGCGGTTCTTTTTTGGGAGGTTTATTGGCTGTATCACTTTTTTCTTCTTTGCGATTGGTTTCGGGATTTTCTTCCTCAAGTGCCCTAAAATCTTCAAGTTCCCGGTGCTCAAGGAAAGTGTTAATATCTCCCGGGTAAACTTTTACCCCTTCTTGACGGAACTCAAACACCTTATTGGTAAGGCCTTCCATAAAACTTCTATCATGGGAAACAACTATTAATGTCCCGTTGAAAGCCAGCAAAGCCTGTTTCAAAACTTCTTTGGACATCATATCAAGGTGGTTGGTTGGCTCGTCCAGTACCAGGAAATTGATTGGATGAAGGATCATTTCTGCCAATGCCAGTCTGTTTTTTTCACCACCTGATAATACCTTAACCTTTTTATGCACGTCCTGCCCGCTGAAAAGGAAAGCTCCTAAAATTTTTCGTATATGGGGCCGCATATCGGGTTTGGCTGATGCCTCCATCACTTGCATGATGCTTTTCTCAGGATCAAGTTTTTGCGGTTGATCCTGGGCAAAGTAACCAAGGTCAATGTTATGGCCCTGCTCTAAATTACCTTCAAAATCCTGTATGTCGCCTGTAATGATCTTAGCCAGGGTACTTTTTCCCATCCCATTTTTACCAACAAAAGCAATTTTATCACCCCTTTGCACTTCAAAATTGAGTTTATCCAGGACATGGGTTTTGCCATAAGATTTTGATAAACCGTCACTTTTAGCAACCACCTTTCCTTCTCTGCGGCTGGCGCTAAATTGGATGTTAGCCTCTGTGTTATCATCAGGTTCTACATCAATGTCTTCCATTTCTTCCAACTCCCGCATGAGCTTTTTAGCAAACTTAGCTTTATTCGGTTTGCCCCGGAATCGCTCGATATTCCGCTCCATCTGGGCTTTTTTCCGCTCTTGTTCTTTTTGTGCTGCTTTTTGCTGGTCCTTTTTGGCCTCGCGAAGTTCAATGTATTTTGAAAAGGGGGCTTTGTAATCCTCTACTTTGCCTAAAACAATCTCCAGCGTTCGGTTAGTGACATTATCCAGGAACCACCGATCGTGTGAAACCATCATTAATGCTCCCTCAAAGGTTTGCAGGAAGCCTTCAAGCCAGCGAATAGATTCAATATCCAAGTGATTGGTAGGCTCGTCAAGTAGTAACAAGTCTGGCTTTCGAAGGAGGATTTTTGCTAACTCCACTCGCATTTGCCAGCCTCCGCTGAACTCTGTAAGCGGTCTCTGCAAATCTTCGGAGTTGAACCCTAATCCTTTAAGGATACGCTCAATTTCCCCTTCAATATCGTAGCCTCCGGCTAAACGCAGGGCTTCTTCCTTATCATTGAATTCCTGAACCAATGCCATATAGCCATCACTGCTGTGATCATCCCTTCTGTCTAATTCTTCTTTAATGTGCTCTATTGATTCCTCTAATTGCAGGATATCATCAAATGCCCTTCTGGTCTCATCTAATACATTTTTATCTGATTCGATTTTTAATTCCTGGGGCAAATAACCAATCTTGCAATTTTTTGGGATGGTAATACTTCCTTCATCAGGCGATTGTTCTTTACTTAAAATACGCAGTAAGGATGTTTTACCTGCCCCGTTTTTACCTACCAAACCTATGCGATCCTGCCGGTTAATCAGAAATGAGGCGTTTTCAAATATAGCATTTCCATCGTAACGGACAGTCAGGTTTTCTACTTGAATCATAGGGTTTTTTCTCCTGGTTAGCTTAGCTCAAAATTATACGTTGCAAAAGTAAAGTAAGTTTCAGGAAGCCATTGAAGGTCATCACCAAAAGCTGAATGCGAAACAAGATGATTGGTGATGTAAAATAACTCTCGCGTTAGGCAAGGTGTGATATTTAACCTGAAAACCGGTAGTTAAGAAAAAGCAGGTTACACAATAAGATAATGGCAACAGCTTGGTGAACAACACCTAATACCACTGGGATTTCTTTGGTGGTGGTTATTAAGATGAAGATGCCGAAAAAAGCTTGTAAAAGGATGATGAAAGGAGTCAAAAAGACTGAGCTACGGCTGGTAGAACTATCTTTCCCGCGCAGGTATCGGATACTACTAAAGGTGAAGGGAATGGCTAACAGGAAAATGAGGTAACCAAGGTTCCTGTGCAGGAATTGAAAAAGGGCATGGGGGAGAACTTGTTTGTTAAAATCCACAAACGCTTCCCATGACCAATTACTAGCTTCTAATAAAACCCCCGGAATAAAAGCACTATTCATATCTGGCCAGGTAGGATAAGCTTTGGCTGCTTCCATGCCTGATACTAAGGCACCAAATAAAACCTGGATACTGGTTAAAACCGTTAAAACAATTGTGAAACGCTTAACACCCGGTAAATTCAAACGTTTGGGCTCCCGGGGAACTAATAGGCGCCACCCTTGCCACAACAAGTAGCCCATGGTAACAATGGCAATGCTCAAATGAATGGCTAAACGATAAGGGCTTACCATGGGTTTATCCTGGAGCCCACTTAATACCATAATCCAACCGAAAACACCTGCTAAACCGCCAAGAGCGAATGCTCCTAAGCTTCTTTTGATCCATAGCTTGTTGAGTTTACCCTTTATCAGAAACCATACAAACGGGATCAGGAATACAAAGCCAAGCAAGCGAGCCCACAAGCGGTGAAAATATTCCCAAAAGTAAATGAACTTAAAACCACTCATCTCCATACCCTCATTAATCTTCTGAAACTCCGGGGTTGCTTTGTATAAATTAAAGGCCTCTTTCCATTGGTCTTCATTCAGCGGTGGTAAAGTGCCACCAACCACCTCCCATTGTGTGATGGAAAGCCCGGATTCCGTCAGCCGGGTTATGCCACCAATGATAACCTGGATAAATACCATGAATGCTCCCGTCAAGAGCCAGATGCCTACTTGCTTTTGATCTTTAGTGGTCATAAATACGCTGTTATCAGCAAAGGTATGTACTATTTGCCTTTGCACTGTATCCAATTCTAACGTTATTCAGGGCTATTGGTTTATCTGTTCTAACAGGCTTCTACTGAAAAAACAATTCTGGCATTAATTGATCCCAATTCAGGTAATGCTGTTAAAATGACCAAATGAGAGCAGCTAAATGCTGGGAAACACTACTTTTTTTCAGTTTAATCATGCTTAAAGTCATGGGATTTTTTGGTATTCTCAGGTAATCAGTTTTTATTTACACCTGATGCACTTCCAACCATCTCCTTACCTGCCACCGCTACTGTTCAAAAGTGGGCATTTCAATACAATTACTACAAACCTATGGCGCTCATGGCGATTAGGCGTTGATTACCAGCGGAGGCGTATTAATACACCGGATGGAGATTTCCTGGATCTGGATTTTTCTTGCATAGGTAGCCAAAAAATCCTGTTGCTTGTACATGGTTTAGAGGGCGATGCTTACTCAGCCTACATGAAAGGGATGGTTAAAGCAGCTAATGAGTCAGGATGGGATACGTTAAGCTTAAATTTAAGGGGTTGTAGCGGGGAGCTAAATCAAAAACCGGTTACTTATCACAGTGGCAAGACGGAAGATATAGGTGTTACCGTCAAATATTTATGCGAAAACTGCTCATATGAGGAAGTGGCTTTAACAGGATTCAGCCTTGGCGGTAACTTGATACTGAAGTTTGCCGGGGAATTAGGTGATAACCTGCCTTCAATGGTTAAGGTACTGGCAGCCATTTCAGTACCTTTTGACCTTGAAAAAGTTGCGCAGAGGATGGATAACCCTGTTAACCGGTTTTACCGGAAACATTTCCTGACAACCCTCAAGCAAAATGCTTTGCGTAAAATCAACCAGTACCCGGACGTGGGAGTTTCTGCTGAAAAAATAAGGAGCTGCCAAACATTTTATGAATTTGACAATGTTTTTACGGCACCTGTTAATGGTTTTGCAGATGCTGAAACGTATTGGAGAGAATGTTCAAGCCTTCATTTTCTGCAAGGGATAACCCGCCATACCCTTATGATTAATGCCATGGATGACCCATTCATCGGAAAGGCCCCTATCCCTTTCGAGGAGATTCAAAAAAATGAAAACCTGCAATTAATCACTACGGAAAGGGGAGGCCATGTAGGGTTTGGCAATTGGCGGTTAAGTCGTTTTTTATGGCATGAATCACAGGTAATTAAGTTTTTAAATGCCATCGCTGGTTAGCTTTGAAATTAAATTTTTCCCCAGAGAATACTTTCCTGGCCAGGTGGATTTGTTTTTCCGTGAGTCTTTTTTAATTTACAGGGTGATATTTACCAATTACCGGAATTATAAGGTTTTCAAAATTATGGGTCAACCAAAGGTCAGTATTCAAGAGGCATTTGAGAAAATTACAGAATTTTGGAATCCCTACCTGGCAGGAATCCTAAATGGTCAGGAAGTAAAGTTGGCCCAGGTTAAAGGAGAATTGATATGGCATCAGCACAATGAAATGGATGAGCTATTCTTCCTGATTGAGGGTCAACCTCAGCTGTTATTGGCGGAAAGTACGGTAACCCTGAATCCGGTCGAGTTTTATATAGTTCCTAAAGGGACGCAGCATAAACCTGTAGCGGAAGAGGAGGTTAAAATGATGCTGCTTGAATCTGGCGGAATCGCCAGTACCGGAAATAAGCAGAGTAATTTCACTGGCGATGATTTACCTGTTGTGCAAACATGATAAGGTGATAAGTATCATTTTTTATTATCCGTACTAAAACTTATTTTGAAAATTGTAAAGGGTATACCAATGACTAGTCAATACCAAAAAACAATTTCAAAGCTGCTTTCAAAGGCGGGTTTAACACTAAATGGGCCTAATCCCTATGATCCCCAGGTAAAGGATGAGCGTTTCTGTAAAAGGGTGCTTGCCGAAGGATCTTTAGGGTTGGGAGAAGCTTACATGGAGGGTTGGTGGAACTGCGAACAGCTTGACGAATTTTTCAATAAGCTTTTATTGGCTGAATTAGAAAAAACTGCACCGAGAAACCTGCGCATGGTTTTGACCTACTTGAAAGCCAAGGTATTCAATCCACAATCAATAGCAAAGTCTAAAAAGAATGCTACTGAACACTATGATTTAGGGAACGAATTTTTTAAGGCAATGCTGGATCACCGGATGGTTTATACCTGTGGTTATTGGAAATATGCCGCTAACCTGGATGAGGCACAAGAGGCTAAACTGGATTTAATCTGCCAAAAACTTCACCTTAAGCCTGGCATGAAAGTCCTTGATATTGGTTGTGGGTGGGGGAGTTTTGCTAAATATGCTGCTGAGGAATACGGGGTGCATGTAACCGGTATAAATGTTTCTGAAGAACAGCTGGCCTTGGCAAGGAAAAGCACTGAAGGTTTGGATGTTACTTTCCTGAACCTGGATTACCGAAATTTAACTGAGTCGCATGGCCCTTTTGATCGAATCGTTTCTGTAGGCATGTTTGAACATGTAGGGTATAAGAATTTTCGCCGCTTTTTTGAGGCATCTTTGAAAGTGCTCAGGTCAGATGGGCTTTTTCTCTTACATACGATTGGTTCTAATGAATCATCCACTGCGACAGATGCTTGGTTATCCAAATACATTTTCCCGAATTCCCTGATACCGAGTATAAAGCAAATAGGGCAAGCTTTGGAAGGGCTTTTCGTGACAGAGGACCTTCACAATTTCGGGGTTTACTATGATCACACATTGATGGCTTGGTACCAGAATTTTGTTAACAACTGGCAGAAATTTGAGCAAAGTTTTGACAAGACCTTTTACCGCATGTGGGAATACTATTTACTATGCTGCGCTGGCTCTTTCCGTGCCAGGAAGAATCAGGTATGGCAGATAATCTTAAGCCCGAAAGGTATTAAGGGGGGTTATGAACCTGTTAGGTTTTAATAATGCCAAACTATTTTAAATAAGGTCGGATGGGGTTTAAGTAAGTTTTAAAAAATCATCTGCGAATAGCTTCTACGTCATTGCTAACAACATTCTATTCTTTTTTCATCCTTAAGCCAATATCTAAAAATATCGGCCTCCAAGCAAGGGGTTTCAGACCCCTTGCTTAGAAAATAATTGCGAAAATCTCCCCAATCAGCGTTATC
>CAZQQN010000002.1:0-89938 GCA_964595485.1 uncultured Sphingobacteriales bacterium
ATTGGTTCCCTTCTCCCGCTGGCGGGAGAAGGGTTAGGGATGAGGGTGGTAAAAGAGTCAACCCCCAATCCTGGCTCTTCTCCCAGGGTTGGGAGAAGGGAACTTAATTTTCCCTTATATCAGGAGTTAGAACATATTGCTTAGACGCCTACTTCAATAAAAAAATTTAACCCCTTGTCCGAAAAATAGGGTCCGTTTTGATTATTTCCCACAGGGTAATAAAGAACCTGCTTAAGGTGAAGGGAAAGCAATTCGTTCAACTTTCTGACTGCTCATACACCCAAAAGCCGGGCGCATCATCCATATCCAGGGCCAGGTCATCCGGGTTTTCCTGTAAAAGCATCCGGGCCATTATCAAATCTCCGGCCGCAACCACACTAAAAAGCCAACCAAAGATCAGCCAGGGGAAACTTCCTATCATGATACCGATCAAGGCCGGCAATAAGCCCAGCACCAAGCCAGGCATCAGAATCCCTTTCAGGTAGTGCCGAACCGGCAGAGCTTCCTTACAATGGCAGTATGGAGCCATGTGTTGCCATATCACCCCGAATTGAATGGATCGCCAACCATTTTGACTGTACCAGGCAAAAGTCACAGCATGGAGGAGCTCGTGTAACACAACCCCGCCAATAAACAGGACAAAAAAACCTACTATCCCCAAAGTGTCAGAGCTCACCCCATTGTTTGATCCTTCTTGCTCCCAATTGCCTAAACTACCCTCATCACCATGGAAAAGCCAAAAAAGCCCCCCATAAATAGCCAGAAAAATCGCCATGAATCCAATGCTCCAGATATTGGCTTTGAAGAGGGTGGTTTTTCTTTCACGTGGGGATGAATCCGTCATAAAAAACACTTGTTCCAAAAAGCAAAATTAAGGGGTATTTAAAGAATATCCTTTTGGAAAAAGGTTTGGCTATTCAAAAAAACCTGAAAAAAGTGTTGCCAAATTAGCTGGTTGGCTCAATTTAAGTCAGTTTTTTCCCTTCTCATAAAGATACTCCATCACAAGTGAATGGGGCAAAGTTACAGTAGCAATCACAATGAAGAAAATGGCCAGCAGATGATCCCGGCTTCCCAAGCTACCGGTCATCCAGAATAAGAGTCCAATGCCAATTAATGTTACCAATGTCAGGGGTAAGGCTTTGAATGCAAAGCCTTTGAATGTAAGGGAGCCTGTTTGCTGCTCAAGGAACTTCCGGATCTCAATAACGGAATTCAGGGAATGCCACAAGGCCCAATAAGTAATAAAAGCAAGAAACAAAGGCGCAACAAAGGCTAATAATCCTAAAACGACAAGGTTGCTGGTTTCCAAAAGAAACCGCTTGCCGCTTATTTGCTTTTTTAGCCAATAAAACCCGAAAAATAAAACATTGATGGCAAAAAGGGCTAAAACTACTGGCAAAGCCCAATTTGATACAGTCGTTTCAGGAATGGGGGAGGTTCCAATCAAGGTTTCTATAACAGCGTATGCCTCTTCGTAGTGGAACAACAAGATGGCACCAAGTACATACGTGCCCCACGTTACGTAAAACACCCGTTCAGGAAATGAATTAGCAGGTTTTGGTAAATAAAACAAATGGGATTGACCAAAGTGGTAAATGGATAGGAGCAAAAACAAGCTTAAAGCCGCTATTGGCCATAACCACCATAAGACCATATAAAAACCCGCTGCCAATAAATAAGCTCCGTAGAAGAAGGCTTTTCGTTGGCGTGGTAACCAAGTTTCCAGACCGGCTGCATAAAAAATGTGATCATCGGTAGCCCCGTGTGGAATACCAATGAACAAGGTACCCATTGCTAATAATCCGTATTGTAGGGTTTCCAGTAAATGGTAATTGAACAAAGAAAAAAGGATGATAAAACCGGTTATAACCATTACGGTCAGGTTAACTTTTGGTTGGTAAAAGGCCGGATTCATGGTTTATTGGTTTTGATTTAAGGTGTTTACCCAATGCTTTGAGGAAAGGGGTATACGGCAATGTTAAGAGCAACCGGAGCTCTTCCCAAATAAAGCTTGAACCATCCAGGAAGCGAAATATGGTTTTAGCCCTGTTATTTTGGAAAACTGCCATCAGGCTTCTGCGCAGGTTATTCGGGTTATCTGCTAATACTTGCAGGAAAAGGGCATCGTAAAACCTTGGCCTTGCCCCCCATTGCCCTTTAGGCCAGGCGGTCTGGCAGCTTAGCGCCTGGCTTATCACCCTTGCAAAACGGACAGCACTAAGGAAGGTATAACCCGTTGAAGGCCGGGTGTCACCACCTAATATCCCCATATTGATCACCCGTTTTCCCCAGTAGCGCTTTAAAGGGGTATGACTCATCGGGATGAGTCCACCTTCATTTCGCTCAATCCGGTAAGGGGCGCCAGAAAAGTGATTATCAAGGTATTGACCTAAAGCATTGTTGGCGTAATCCTCGGTAAGGGTTTCATGACCAAACGATGTGCAGTTAAGGATTAAGCGGTTTGGGTTTAACGGGAGCATGTACATAAACCGTAAGTCCCTGGAATGGGGCAATGCGAAATCCATTAGCGTAATGTGCCGGTCTTCCACAACAGGATCGTCAAAAACAACTTCCCAACCTTTGAAACGCTGATAGGCAATATTGTTCTGAATCTGCGGCAATGATGAAGTAAAGGGGTATGCACTGTTGAAAATATAGGTGCCGGTGAATGTCCGGTTATTGGCTGCCACGTAGGCGCCAGATTCATCTTCATGAATACCGGATACTGTTTCCTGAAGCCACGTTATATTAGGGTGGGCATTGATAGTAGGCAAAAGCCCTTCGTAAAATTTATGGGCAGGCAGGTAATGATACGGCATGGCAGAAGCATTCATTTTGACAACTTTTTTACCATTGCGTACCTGTACGCTTTGCCAAGTCTTTTGAATTAACTTGTTAACAGGAGGGGGTGGATCACCCCAAAAAGTCCACGTTCGGTTGTTGGCTGTTTTATCATCTTTTTCCAGGATCAGGATTTGCTTCTGGTCCAAAAACTTGGTTTTGGCCAGGTAATAAGCCAGACTCATGCCTGCTGCGCCCATTCCTACTATTATGTAATCAAAATCAAGGCGCATAGGATCATTTTTAGGCCATAAACTGAAAAATGTAAAAGGGTAAACAGGTAACTTAGCAGTTGGTTTAATGGAAAGGTGAAAATAGTGTGCGGATAAGTGCTTAAAGGTACATGAATGGCATGATAGCAAACCCAGGTTATGCCTTTTATAGCCACCAGATTAGCACAGGAGTTCCTTCTACTATGGGTTAAACCCGGATTGATTGCAATATCTCGTTTCTACTTGTATTTTGGCAGGGATATCGGCCCCAAAAACATTCCATTGGCCAATGTGCTTGTCGGTAAAAGAACTTTGCTTTGCAAATTTCATAGGATTTTGAATGCATTGTAGCATTCTCCTTGCTTAAAATGACCCTGAAGTATTGAATGGCCTTTATTTTACAACAAACCCCTGGAAGTTTTTAACATCACCAGTCTCTTGGTCCACCTTGTCCACCCGGGCAGCAGAAGGCCCTTCATGACACCAATTTATAAACTGTTGTACGGCATCTTCTTCCCCTTCAACTTCTAAATAAACAGAACCATCCGGTTCATTCCTTACAAAACCTTGAACACCCATTTCATTGGCTTTTTCCCGGGTAGAAGCGCGGAAAAACACGCCTTGAACCCTGCCGCTGATTTTAAGGTTGAAGTGCTTTTTCATATTGAAAGGCCTTTTTACCCAACTGTAAACATGAATTCATTTAACTCAGTTTAAAGAATGTTGGTTTTATAACCCAGCGTTATGAAAGCCACACCCAGAAGCATGATCATTACAGCAGGTAACCGGGCTTTCAGGTTTTCTTCTTTGAAAAATATAGCACCCCAAATCACACTCAGAGCAGCACCCATTCGCTTAATAGCTATCACGTAAGCTACCAGTGTCAACTGAATGGCAAGCATTTGAAATACCAATACCAGACCGGAGCTCATACCCAAAAACAAAAGCGGCCAGAAGTACTTGCGGGTTTTCTGGATCGGCCTATTAGAACGAAGCCAGACAACCGGGGATAGCCCTATCACCAAGAAACCTATCAAAGCACCTGAATAATAAATTGGAGAAGATGCTTCCATACCAATTTTATCAAAATTCGATGAAATGCTCCATAAAAAGGCAACCATTAGCATCAGGCGAGGACCTTGCTCGCGTAGTAAAGCTTTAAAAGGCTCCAGGATACCTTTATTGACCTGGTCAAAGTTCAGCAAATAAGCCCCAGCAACTATGAAAATCACGCCAATCAGGCCCATCGGAGTTGGGAACTCCCCAACTATAATGGGAGATGTTAGCAACAAGAAAAGCGGCGTGAAGGTAATCATGGGCATAACCAAGGAGAGGTCAGAGGCCTGTATAGCTCGCATATAGATCGGAGTAACTACCAGGTTAATGGTGCCGCTTACTAAAACTGCCCACCAAAAGTTTTCTTCAAGGGCAGGCATTGGCAGGATCACCATTATAGGAATCAGGATAGCAAATGCAAAAAACCGCCACGCCCAACCAGCTAAATAAATATCCAGGTTTTGGAGCGATTGTTTACCAAACACCACTTTTAATGAATCAAAAAAAGCGGTCAGTATGGCATACAAAAACCAGGACATAGGAATTTAGAGCAGAAAAGAAATGGCAAAAGCCTTTTTTATACCTTCAAAGACCAACCTGCCAATGGTGTTTAGCTTTTTAATCCTGGGCGCTACTATCAGCTTTAACCGCATACTGGACAAGGGTATCCAGGGCCACATATTCAAGGGTTTTTTCTTCGGTTGCTTCCAGAACCACTTTTGGTGCAACGCCCGCTTCAAAGGCTTCCTTCCAGCGAGAAGCGCACAAGCACCAGCGATCCCCAGGCTTCAAACCAGGAAAATCAAATTGTGGAACTGGCGATGAAAGGTCATTCCCCTGCGCTTTGGTAAATTCCAGAAATTTTTCGGTCATAACAGCGCACACCGTATGGGTGCCCTTATCATCTTCTCCTGTTTCGCAGCATCCATCCCTATAGAAACCGGTTAATGGGTCTTCACTGCAAGTGATCAAAGGTTCACCGAATACATTATTGGCCATAATACTAGTGTATTTAATTTTTGATTTAGAAAAATCTATTAACCTCCTTTTCTGCTGAAATAAACTCGTAGCATTGGTACAAAGGAATAAAGGAAATTCGTCAAAGCCATATTAGTTTCAATATCCTTTACAATGGCAGCATTCAATTCACGATGAAAGCACATGATATACTACAAGCCCGGCATAAGTTTACCGTTCCTTCCTGACTATTCTACAACCTTATCAATGTAATTAGAATTGAGAATGCTCAAAGCCCCCATGTACTTAAGCTCAAATGAAATTACATCCCCCACCTTATAACCCGAATTGTTACTGCCTAACTCCACAATTAGCATATCAGAACTAGAACCAATAATCGTTAGTCCTTTGTCCTTCGGAATCAAGAATTTCGGGTCAATATCCAAAAGCCCCACATCAATAATGGCCCGGTAGTGATTTTCCCCATAATCCCCCTCATTGATTTGGTGAGTTTCCCCGCTTGGGTCTTCTCCCAATTCTCCGGTGGGCACTTTTGGCTTCTCCGACACCTCAATGATCTCTGTAAAAAGCTCGAGCACACCCGTTTCCATACCTTCTACCGGGGAATCACTAAAAAGATTATTGCCAAAATAAATCGTTTCACCAACGCGAAAATGGTTGATCTCCCGCGGCAACTGCTTGTTTAGCAGTAAAGGTATCGTCACAGAAGCTCCTCCGGATATGAATTGGATCTTCCTGTTAAATTTCATTTCAATGAGTTGCTTGTATAAACTTAGCTGCACCAGTTTATCCTGTGATGGCATTACTCCGTGCAGGCAGTTAAGGTTCGTTCCCAGGCCAACGACAGATATACCAGGCAACTGAAAAACATCTGAATAAAAATCCAATAAGTCTTCTCGCATAACACCTTCCCGAAGGTCCCCCATCTCAATCATGATAATGATGCGATGCAGTTTTTTCTGCTTGACAGCCTCATCCGATAGCATCTTGATTGTATCAAATTCTGTATTAAGGCTGATATCAGCAACGCTGACTACTTGCTCTATGGTACCCTTTGGCGGAGGTTTGATATACATGGTATGAATACCAGGGTTGATATCCTTAGCTATTTGCAGGTTACTAACGCGGGAATCATGAACTTCTTCGACCCCTAAATCAATGATTTCACGTATGTAATCCTCGTTACCACAGAGTAGTTTTGTTACAATACCCCACTGAACGCCTTCTTCTTCAAAAAGATTATTGAGGAAATCATAGTTTCTCCGCAATTTGTTCCGGTAAAGTTTTAATACGGCCATAAAGGGTTTGAAAAGCTCAAGAAATACTTCAGGGAGATAAATCCGGTTAGAAGCAAAAAAGGCTAATCATCTGGTAAACACTGCTTTTCTTTGTTATTTAGATAACCTGTATTCCAGGTATTTGTTTTTGTAACCCAGTTTTTCGTACAAAAAACGGGCTGGATTCTCAGGCTCAACATGTAGCGCTATCCCGCCTTCGGTAATTTCCGTTGCTTTTTGAACCAGCGCTTTGCCTAAACCTGTGCCCCGGTAACGCCTATTCACAGCAATATAAACTAAATAATTAGGGGGATGATACCCTTCCATATGCGTTAAATTCAGAATAACAGAACCGCTTATCATGCCTTCATCTTTACTGACAATCACATAGCCCCCTTTATTGGGTTCCCGACTCATTGCATATTGAACGGCATTCCGGATGGCTTCTTTGTCATCTCTGTATTCATCCAGGTTTTGGTGTAAAAATTTTACGACATTATCTATTTCCAGCTCCTCTGAATTTTCAGGGGTATAAACTTCCAAATTAAACAGTTCTTTGCCGTTCATTATGGCAGGTTTTTTTAGGTAAAATCAAGGATAAAATTACGAAAATTATGAATGAACAAAAGATGCCGTAAATATTGGCATCCAAGTTAAACGGTAAGCTAAACTGGCAATCGGCAAAGTAAAGATCTACTATTCGCGTATTTCCGAGTTGCTCATTGAGCTTCCCTAAAAGGGCCTCTTTCTTGATTGCTGCTATATTGATATCCTGAAGTGAAGAAAAAAATGGCTGAAGCTTTGCTGCTTTACTTTGCAAGGTGCTTAAGTCCATGTTTTCACTCACATTCACCTGGAAATGCTTCAAAAGGAAGGTGACAGATCCCCCACTCAGAATGCCACCTATAGCACCTGCTGGACTGCTTCTTTCCCAATAAAGGGCTCCAATGATCGGCACCAGTAAACCAGAGACCATAAAGGCATAGGAGTAAAGCATTAATGACAGAACATTACCCCAAGTACTTGCCAGGAACAATGCT
Source organism: uncultured Sphingobacteriales bacterium (assembly GCA_964595485.1). Taxonomy (GTDB): domain Bacteria; phylum Bacteroidota; class Bacteroidia; order CAILMK01; family CAYYUA01; genus CAZQQN01. The sequence continues at coordinate 7,408 of CAZQQN010000002.1, forward strand.
GCGGAGCCAATTGCCAATGTAATAACCTGGGAATACCGAAGAAAAGCTGAGCCTTGATTACTCCATGGTTTGAAATAACCAATGATATCCGAAACCACATTACCCGATGAGGCCATTAAACAGCTGTCAGCAGTTGACAATATAGCCGAGAAATAAGCAGCTAACATGATACCCATAAGACCCGGGGGTAAGACTGTCCTTAAGAGCATAGGCAGGCCTGTTTCACTATCAGCCGCTTCAATAGAAGGAACCCCTAAGTACTCAAACATGCCCTGGCCCGCTGCAACCCGCGCCAGTAAACCCAAAGCAACACCCATGAAAGCCATTACAGGAAATTCAAACAAGCCTGCGATATACCAAGCCCTTTTAGCAGTGCGAGTGTCCCGGCATGCAAAGATCCTTTGATACAAAGTCATTCCCACAAACCAAATGGGAACAATTGTTACACCCCAATTGACCAATTGTTGCCATGAAACATTGGTGAATTCTAAAAACCGGGGTTGAACGGCTGATTCAATAGCTTCCCAACCACCCACTGCATAATATGCCATCGGTAACCCGATAAAAATCAAACCGGTCATCAATATAGCCCATTGAATGGTATCGGTATAAATGACTGCCTTCAAACCACCCATGACAGTATAAAGTACAGCTACTGCACCCATGATGATTAAAGCCCATCCCAGCTCAAGCGATTCAATGGAACCTGCTGCCAGCTTTGCCCCTGCAAGCATTTGGGAGCTTGTAAAAAGCCCATAGCCAATTGCTGAAACCAATGCGGCTATCAGTGCTACAAACGGAGAATAATAGTAAGCAAAAACCTGGGGTAACGTAAGGTAATCCTTAAAATGAGGGTTTCCTTTTATCCTGGGGATGAGGATTACTGCTGCTAACCAGGCCCCTAACAAGCCTGTAAAAAGCATCCAACCGCCTGAAAGGCCCATAGTAAAACCCAACCCTCCCAAACCGATTGAAAAACCACCTCCCACATCGGTTGCTACAACGGACAAACCAGTATGCATGCTCCCCATATTACGCCCCCCTGCATAGTAATCTTCAGCACCTTTGTTCTTTTGTAGGAAATAGTACCCAAAAGTTAGCATACCAGCCATGTAAAGCAGGAATATGATGAGGTCAACGGTATGCATACTAAACTTTTTAAAGCCAGGGGTGCTGGCTAATGCCTTTTAACGAAAGTACATTTTTGGTGGGAAAATCAAAGCTTAGTATGATCTGTGTTATGGCAGGCTTTTTTAGTATGCAACCGTGAGGAAGTAGACCTGGATAATGAAGGAGCGAATTATTACCAGACCACCCTATTGCAGCTTTTTTGAGGTCAATAACCTTATCCTGCGCTTTTTGGATTCAAAAATTCCGTTTGTTCTGAAAGATGGTAAAAGCTTACGCATATAGGTTTTAGAAACACCTGATAGATCCGCAATATCCTCCGGACTTAACGGTATGTTTAGATAACGATCTTTGTCAACACCAAAACTTTCTGCTAAATAAAACACAAAGGCTTTTATGGTCCGATAAGCATCATGACTGTGTATATCTGATAATTGTTTTTCAATTAGTCCTATTTGTTTATTCATTTGACTCAGTATTTCAAAGCCAACACCGGGGTTTTGGTTAATCATCCTAAAGTAAAGGTCACTGGATAAAAAGCCAGCTTTTCCCTCTGATAAAGCTATGGCAGAAATACTGTGCTTTGAATCCTTTTGGAAAAAATCATTAATACCCAGAAAATCCCCTTTATCCGCAAGATATAGCGTAAAGGTTTCCCCGGCATTTATTTGCTGTACCTTGACAATGCCTTCAAGTAGGTAATAAATACCGGATATGGCATCCCCTTGCACGAATAGCAGGTTTTCTTTTGAAAAGGAGATGATACTTTGCCTAAAATAACTTTGCAAAATCGTCTGATCATCCGTTGGACCAGATTGATAGTCAATCATTTTAACAATCTTTTCCCGCAAAGGAATGCTCCGGGTTAACCTTTTTCAATGATTTTAATCATGATTCTTTGTTTTTTTCCATTCAATTTTTTGCTGATTTTAGGCTTTATTTATCAGCTATTTAGCCTAATTTTTTTGTAAAACCGCTTAATAATGGAACGATATTTTGCTTTTCGGTTTTGCCGATAAGAGAATGGGAAATATTTCAGGTTAATAATTCGGAACTTTTTTGAATTAATTGGGTACCTGATTTCTTGTAAAATTGAACTGAAAATTTATATTCGCAAAGAGACAAGCAAAAAGCGGAAGGTTTATGTATTGGACAGTAGAATTAGCCTCTTATTTAGATGATGCGCCATGGCCCGCAACGAAGGATGAGTTAATTGATTATGCCATTCGGTCAGGGGCGCCTTTAGAATTGATTGAGAATCTGCAAGAGCTAGAGGATGATGGAGAACCTTATGAAAATATTGAGGAAATCTGGCCGGATTATCCTTCTCATGATGAGTACTTCTTTAATGAAGATGAGCTTTAGCTTGGCTGGATGAAAAATACCATTCTGGCCAAGCCAAGCCGGTGACATTACCATTGGCTTTCACAACTGTTTCGACTGCCGCAATTAGTCAAAAAACATCCATCGGATACCAGCGGCAAATGTCCTCGGGTATATGGGATAATCCGGTGCAATTAGGTAATTGTCTCCTGAGAAGCCCTGGTTCACATGTTGGACTTTAACAAATCCCCGGAAGTCACCTAACCGGATATTTAAAAATACATCAAAGAAGGGATAGTCACCTATTTCCTGTCTTGATTGAACGTAAAAAATATTGTATTCCGGGAAATAAGCCCTTCCCAAATACCGTTGGTTATACCGAAAATCAATACCGGTTGATATTTGTAAATTTTTGTCGAAAAAGTGGTTTTTATAAAACAAACTACTCCGAATAACCCATTCAGGCCTATTTAAGATTTCATTTTCAGGCGAATATTGAAACAAAAAGTCATTGGCCAAGTGGAAAGGGCCAATCTGATAATGATGGTTAACCTCGCTTGCTAACTGCCTAACAGGCGCTTCTCTTTGCTGAGGTTGAATATCGCTTCCAAAATACGTATAATTATTGATCAGCGTAAAATGAACCTTAGCGGTTAAATCCGTTTTATTTTGATCATATTCGGCATAAACGCGGTTTATTAGGGGATTCTTAAAATCATTGTTCCAACGAAGGTGATTGCTTTCCATTTGATTCTTCAGCAATGCCGGATGACGCCTTTGAATCTTATGACCAAAGCGAATAACCTTCATAGAATCCAATTTTAAGTTCAATACCTGATGGGATTTGAAATCACCCTGGTACCGACCTAAAGGAAAAAACTGACTTTTAGCCTTGAAATGGTGGTTCCCAAAAGGGAGCCGAATCTTACCCTTCAGCCGGAGATTTTGAAAATTTTCCTGGCCATTACCCTGACCAAATTGCCTGAAATTTAATTCAGCGCCAGCCCTGAAATTAAATTTTTCACGCTTTTGGGTATCTATTTTGTTAAAATTGCTAATGGCAAATTCATTGGTCAACACAGACTGGTAAAATGTGTCTCGCGTTTGGGAAGAATCGTCATTGTATATAGATGGGTAGAAACCTGGATTCTCAGATAAACTATTATCTTTATAACCGTAAGAGGATCGTTCAAGACCAATATTATGGTGAAAATGTAAACGATCTTTGATCGTTTTTTGGACAAACGTGTCTTGCTCTTTGAATACGGTATCAATCTTTTCAGCCCCTAAAAAGAAAAAATGGTCATAATTGAAGGCATTATGCTGACTTTTTTCTTTAGCATCACTAAGCTTTACAGCGGCCCTGTTTCGGGTACCGCTTGATAAATTTCGAAACTCTTTGAAACTACTCAAACCCCCATTTTCCCTGTTTTCGAAATTGTTCAGAATTCCGCTGGCAAACCCATGGTACCGCCCATTGGGTGTTTGAAAATGGGTGTTTAACGCTATTTTTGTTTGATCAGTTGTTTGATTCAGGTAACGCCCCTGTGAATTTCTTCTTGTAAAATGAATGGCTGCATTCCAGAATGGGGTTATGTTACGGGCATGCACTCCACTTATATCTTCCTGGTTGCCACTGAATCGCTGATTAAACTTAACATGCGTAAATGGTGTGTAGGAATCGTAGAAAGGAAGCGTACGCGAGTTGTAACGGTAAATATCATAGTGGTTAAGCCCTGTATAGAAAGTGCCGTCCGTAAATGGATCTAGCTTAAGGCTGAAGGTGGGAGATCCGTAATTGCCTAAATTTTCACCAAAATTCCCTTTTTCATAAATAGGGTTGTAGCGCTGAGTAAAATCAAGACCCGTATCAATCCCCTTAAAACTGCCGGGTTTATTACGGAATTTTTTAATAGTAGTATATTGGGTTTGAGGCCCTCTCCTGGTTGTATCTTTTAAATCCTGACCAACAAGATAAATGGGGGAAAAAAACAATAAAAGCAGAATGGACCCTGTAAATGATTTTAGCTTACTTACCTTTAACAACTTTGATAACACGGGATCCATCCTTGGAATTTATTTTAAGCAAATATACGCCTTCCGCTAAATGACCAAAATCACTGATCTCAATTGCTTGCTCGCCTACAGGCAAAAACTCTTCCGATTTGAAATACTTTTTTCCACTTGGATCAATTAGTTCTATTCCAATGGTTTGCTTTTCATCATTCTCTACCTGGAATATCAGTTTATCCTGGAATGGATTTGGCTCGACACCCACATTAAATTGAATAGGATCCGTTTCAAAAGTATCTTTACGCTTATGGGTTATGGTCGTATCCACTTCTAAAAGGAATAGACCATTGGTTTGGTCAGAAGCTGCAATCGTGCCGGATGGGTAAAAAGGATAAACACCCCAGCATCCTTGAAAGCCCGAGTATTCATTTTCATCATTTTGGGGATAGGTATCATACCCTTTAAAATGTTTTATATTGCCCGGCTCACTGATGTCAAAAACCTGAACTCCTTCATGGTAATAGGATACATAAGCATAGTCACCCTTTATTAGTGGGTTGTGTGGAATGGAACCCTCCTGGTAATTCTTCCCGAATTTGTCCAGGAATGTAGGGTTTTTTAGTTCAGAAATATCAAAGCTTTTAAGGGGGTTACCATGGTTTTCGTCAGCAAAAACCAGGGCTTGGCCATTATTCGTAAGCCAAGAGCTGTGGTTATAGCCTTTAAAAGGATACTGGGTAATCGCGGATATTACAAAAGGGCTGTCAGGAATCTGATAATCAATCATATAAAAGCCTGACCTGGCGGCCGAAGCATAAACAATGTTATCTTTGGCAAAAACATCATGAAAATTGTCTATTCCTTGCGCTGAGGGAAGGTCTTTGGACTCAAGATTATGCAGAAGTGATGGATCCTCCGGATTGCTTGTTACTGAGAGTACAGATAAAAGATAACTGCTCTCAGTTGTTTGGTTAGAAACTAAGTAAAGACGTCCACCATCCTGGTAAATGTTATGAGCATTCATACAAAACTCATTACTATCATAAACCTTATGCACAGAATCAGGTAAATACTGTAGATCAAAAGCTTTCAGGGAAGACCTCAGCCCCTCATCGGCAACGGCATAACAGTAGTTCCGGTAAGTCGCAAAATCGCGGTGAATAGCATTGGGGTAATTGCCCTCAACAACATCAGCAACTTTTGGCTCTTCAGGCTCCGAGATATCGATGAAATATATAGAATCTATACTTCCCATAATAGCGTACTCACTGCCATCAGGACCGACCCATCCCCAAATCTCATTGAAGGTTTGGTTGCCGAGTGATCTTAGTGAATCATTATCCCAATTCCCCGTTTTTTTAAGGGATACTACTGTGTCGGTTTCCTGGGAAACATTTTGGGCGTTAGCCAATCCATGCAGCAATGGAATTAGGCTTAAAATGAAAACGAAACTGCTAAAAATGCCCTTCATATAAATTGCTTAGGTTAAGCATCTCATTTGGTAACCTTTTAAGTTGAAATTTTTTGAGGCACACTGGTATCAACATACAGCAGTCATTAAAAGTGCCTTGAAAAGTTCCTAACAGGCTTTCTTAAATCAAAAGAAAAGCTATAAGGTTTTACCATTGGTTTAACCGAAACTTACAGCCGTTCTATGAGAGACTTCATGATAAAAGTCATGCGCGGCTCAATATCATTAGCAGCCGCAATAACGTCCTCAAGGGTGACGGGTTCTAACTCATCATGGAAACCTTCATCAGTTATAGCAGACATGGCGAAACAAGGCAAGTGCATATGGCGTGCGGTTATTACCTCTGGTATTGTAGACATGCCAATGGTATCTGCCCCAATGGTTCTAATATATTTATACTCAGCCCTTGTCTCCAGATTAGGCCCCTGAATACTGGCATAAACGCCAGTATGAATGCGCATATCATTCTCTTGTGCAATCTTAACCGCCTCTTCAACCCATTGTTTTTTATAGGGTTCACTCATGTCTGGAAACCTATCACCCATCTCATCTATATTCTCACCCCTTAGCGGGTTATCAGGCAACAAATTAATGTGATCATTGATAATCATCATATCCCCGGTTTTCATCTCTGGATTTACGGATCCGCATGCATTCGATATGAATAAGCCTTGAATACCCATAAATCGCATTAGTCGGATGGGAAAGGTCAATTCTTGCATTGAATACCCTTCATAGTAGTGAAAACGCCCCTGCATCGCAATGATTTGCTTCCCACCAAGTTCTCCAAGTACCAGCTGGCCTTGATGGCTTTGAACAGTGGAAACCGGGAAATTGGGCAGGTCTCCATAATGAAAGGTCTTATGAACATTAACCTCATCAACCAAAGCCCCCAGGCCAGTACCCAGAATAATACCATATTCCGGATTAATGTCAGTTCTTGCTTGAATGAAGTGGGCGGTTTCTTTGATTTTTTCGTACATAATTTATTATCCTTTTATCAAAATTAGTTGTGTCATCAGTCTGGTGGAAACCAATTTCCATAGGCAGGTAATAAAGCGGAAGCTGTTTGAATTGCTGAGCAACCTCACTATCCTGTAAACGCTTAGCATCTTTTTCGGTGGTAACAACGGCTTTTTCCTTTACAAAAATGTCTTTATAACGCTTGGCAACTTTTCTGTAGTCCTTTTGGGAAAAAATTTTGTGGTCCGCAAATTTAACCAAATCCACTGCTTTACATTTTCTCTCCAGGTGACTCTTTAACGGTACCGGGTTGGCAATTCCAGTAAAAACCACAAGCTTATATTCCTCAAAATCTTTGACAGGGAAAGTTTTTGATGGATTATGAAAATCTACCAAATCCCCGTAGGTAATATAAGTAAAATACAAATCCTGGTTTTTAAGCGGTTTGATTTCCTCTTTCAAGCGGCCAACTTCAAAAGGCGATAAAACCACTAAAGATTTAGTAGCCACAATAATATCAGCCCTTTTTTTACTATTTTTAGGCTCTCTTAAATTACCGGCCGGCAGCAACCAATCATCAGTAAAAGGTCTCGAATACTGCGTGGTCAGAATATTCAATCCGGGTTTTATAAAACGATTCTGAAACGCATCATCCAGAATAACAACATCCACTCTTGACATCTCTTTAATGACTTTCCGAACCGCTTTTACCCTGTTCTCCGATACAATAACCGTTAAACCCGGAAACTTTTGCTTCAACTGAAAAGGTTCGTCTCCTATATCTCTTGCTGTATGTTGTTGGTCAGCTATGATAAGCCCTTTTTTTTGCCTCTTGTACCCTCGGCTTATAATGACCGGTGTGAAATTTTCTTCCTGAAGGATACGGACCAGGTATTCTGCTAAGGGCGTTTTGCCGGTTCCTCCTGTAGCAATATTGCCAATACCAATAACAGGGATATCAAACTTTCTTTCAGGTAAGATACCGATGTTAAATAAAAGGTTCCTGAACCTCATAATGAACCCATACAATAGCGCAAAAGGAAGGAATATGATTCGTAGGAGGAGTTTCAAGGTTTTAAGATATTAATTAGCAAGGGCCAAATTTACCTAATAATCTAAACATTTGCTTTCAATCGCCTTTTATAAGGAATAAACAATTCAAATCGATTCCAAATAAAGAATAAATCTATAGGATACATTATCCTCAAGTAATCACTGATCGGACCACTGAAGTGTTAGTCAATATTAAAATCATTGATAAGTCAAAGGCTCCTAATCAATTACTTCCCCTGCAAAATCCTTACCTTTGCCATCTTCTTTGCCATTGACCAAGAACGTTGCAAATAATGCAAATCAGCGACATTACTGATTTTCTCGAATCTATTGCCCCTCTGCACCTGCAGGAATCATTTGATAATTCCGGCTTGCTAATTGGGCATCCTGAAAAAAAGTTGAATAGCGCTTTATTCTGCCTTGACGTAACGGAATCAGTGATTAACGAAGCAATAGAAAAGGGATGTGAACTGATCATTGCCCATCATCCGCTAATATTTGACGGACTTTATGGATTAAATGGCAAAAACCATGTTGAAAGAAACGTTCTAAATGCCGCAAAACACAATATTGCAGTTTATGCAGCCCATACTAACCTTGACAATATTGAATCCGGGGTAAATGCTGAGATAGCCAGAAAATTGAACCTGCAGGATTGCAAGGTTCTTAGACCAAAGACTGGCGGGCTTAAAAAGCTTGTTACTTTCTGCCCCAATGTGAAAACCGATTCAGGTGAATATTACCCGGGCGTTATTCGGCAAGCGCTTTTCAAAGAGGGTGCGGGTAAAATCGGGGATTATGATCAAACAAGCTTTAACGCTCACGGAAAGGGAACTTTTAAGCCTCCTGAAAATTCTCAGCCATTTGTAGGCGAAAAAGATCGGATGCATGTCCAGGATGAGATTAGAATAGAAACCGTATTTCCGGCCTACCTTCAAAACAAAATCATTGAAACATTGAAATCAATTCATCCTTACGAAGACGTGGCCTACGATGTTTATACACTTGATAATGCTTTTGCGCCAACTGGTTCAGGGATGATTGGTCATCTTGATAAGCCGCTGGAACCATCGAATTTTCTTGAAATGGTCAAAGAAGCCATGAAAACCTCATGTGTTCGCCATACAGCTTTAAATGAACAAAAAATCGAAAAAGTTGCCCTATGTGGCGGGGCAGGACGTTTTTTGCTAAAAGATGCCATTAAAGAAGGGGCAGATGCTTTCGTCACATCAGATTTCAAATACCATGATTTTTTTGACGTGGAAGATAAGCTATTGCTTGCTGATATTGGCCATTATGAAAGCGAACAATTTACCATTGATTTATTGTATGGTTGGGTGAAAAAACATTTCCCCAACTTTGATTTGTATAAAACTGAAGTGAACACAAATCCAATTCATTACTTATGACAGAGACGAAAACTAAAAAAACAACAGAACAAAGCCTTAGAGAGCTATTTGAGCTCCAGTTGATCGATAGGAAATTAGACAAGATCCGCGCCATTAGAGGTGAGTTGCCAATGGAAGTTCAGGATCTGGAAGATGAAATCGCTGGTTTGAAAACTCGCATGGAAAAATTGGATGAGAAAATCCAGGAACTGAATGAAAACATCAACGAGCGGAAAAACAAAATCCAGGAAGCGCAAGACCTGAAACAAAAGTATGAGAGCCAGCAGGACAATGTTAAGAACAACCGCGAATACCTGGCTTTATCAAAAGAAATAGAGCTGCAGGATCTTGAAGTCATGGCCTCTCAGAAAAAAATCAAGGATTTTGAGGGGGAACTGAAGGAAAATGAAAATAAGAAAGAAGAGGCTGATACGGAGCTCGAAGAAAAAAACAAAGAGTTAGAACAGAAGAAAGAAGAACTGGATAACATTATAGCTGAAACCGAGAAAGATGAAAAATACTACCAGGATCTTAGGGAAAAAACGGTTAAAAAAATTGAAGAACGGCTCTTTAACGGCTATGAAAATATAAGGAACACCTTTAAAAATGGTTTGGCCGTTGTGACTATTCACCGGGATTCCTGCGGAGGTTGCTTTAGTGATGTTCCACCTCAGCGGCAGCTGGATGTTCGCCAGTATAAAAAGATAATCATTTGCGAAAATTGTGGGCGGATATTGATTGACCAAGATCTGGCTGAGGAGGTTCGACAGGAGTTGGATATTGAATTATAGCAACCATCTTTGAAAAGAATAGCCAGAAATAAATAAGGGCCCGCAATGCGGGCCTATTTGTTTATGGGTAGGTGCATCCTTATTGTTGCCGCGTGTTTATTCTTCCCTTTTTTAGTAAAAGGGGATTTCGATTACAATGATAACTGCCGCAAAGCCCACCTGGCACTGCTCAAACACGATCTTGAGAAAGGCCGAAAGCTTTTAAATAAAGAGGCTAAAAAAAATCCTGACAACTTAATCCCTGCGTACCTGGCTAACTACCTGGACTTTTTCAAGTTGATTAGCTACGAGGATCCGGATTTCTATGATAACTTAAGCAACACCATTGAAAAAAGGCTGAATCGCCTAAAAAAAGGCCCGGAAAAGTCACCATTTTATTATTTTACAAGAGCTGAGGTAGCACTTCAGTGGTCCATACTACAGGTAAAAGCCGGGGATTGGTTAGCCGGTGGGCGCGATTTTTACAAAGCCTATCGCCTATTAAAGGATGCAGAAGAAAAACATCCGGGATTTCTACCTGTTAATAAATCCTTGTTAGCAATTCGAGGCATGATAGGCACCCTGCCAGACAACTACCAAACCATCATTAGCCTTTTTGGTATCGATGGGAATCTCACAAAGTCTATGGAAGCTTACCACCAATTCCTGGATTCAGCTAGCCAAAAGCAAAAATGGGCGGCTTACCATGAAGAGGGCCAACTTATCCAGGCTTTCATGCAATTTCATTTAATGAATGACGAAGAAAAAGCATGGCAAAGTATAAAAAAAGCCACAAAGGATTATGCTTCGAATCCGGTTAGCGCATTTGCAAGGGCCAACATTGCTATGGAAACCCACCAGAACGAAAAAGCGCTCACTGCCTTAAAACCCTATAAAAAAGGAATTCCCCCTATCCCGCACATTGACTACCTTTTAGGTGATGCTTACATTAACCAAATCAATCCTGAATGCCGGAAATATTTCAAGCGGTACATTCGTAATTTTAAAGGCTATAGTTACGTCAAGGACGCTTATTTGAAGCTTGGGTGGTCCTATTTAATCGATGGGAATCAGGCATTCTATCAAAAACAAGTGTACTTGGTAAAAGAAAAGGGTAAAGCCATCCGTGCAGTAGATAAACAAGCCACTCAAGAAGTTGACCATTATAAAAAAAATAACTTGTACCTGCTAAAAGCTCGCCTGTTTTTTGATGGAGGGTATTTTGACAAAGCTTTGCAGCAATTTAAAAACACATCCATAAATGAAAAGTACCAAAGAGAACACTATTACAGGTTAGGGAGAATCAACCAAGAAAAAAGTAACTATAAAAAAGCTTTAGAAGCCTATCACCACTTAAAAGGACTAAAGCCTGATAAGTTAGAAAGGTATTACATACCAGCTGCTCATTTTGAAATTGGGATGATTTACGAAAATATTGGCCAACCACAAAAGGCCATTGATCTCTTTAATAAAGTGCTCGATTTTGACGACTACCCTTATGAAAAATCCTTCCAGCAAAAGGCCAAAGCTGGCATTAACCGATTAAGTGGGAATTGATAAATTTTCTGTGAATTTCATTAAAAGGTGATCATCTCAAGATCACTAAATATTGGATTGGAAACAACCCTTTTTCATAAATGCCATTATTATATTCAGCTTAGCAAAAAGGTAGCTTTGCATTTTTTATTAATAAAAAACAATCTTTAATAAAAAATGCTTTTTGAATGCTTAAATTTGATTAAATTAGCACAAAATTTTAAAGCCATTCATTATGAAGAAACATGTTTTATTGCTTTTTGTAACGTATGCACTCCTTGCTGTTACAGCTTGTGATGACGACTCCAAGGATGTAACTCCTGATACTGACTTTGGCCAAAATGAGAATAATAAGCAACTCAGTGAGAAAGAAATCACAAAAGGGCTGAAGGAAGCGTTAAAAACCGGTACCAAAAGAGCCGTTGACACGCTTAACAGGGATAATGGCTACTTCAAGGACCAAGCTGTCAAAATCCTTTTCCCACCCGAAGCCAATAAAGTGAAAAATAAGCTAAGGGATATCGGAGCCGGAGATTTAGTAGATAAGTTTGTAAAAAAGCTGAACCGGGCTGCTGAAGATGCGGCAGGCAAAGCCTCTCCTATTTTTGTGGATGCCGTTACTGATATTTCATTCCAGGATGCTCGTAACATACTGGAAGGCTCCGATTCTGCAGCGACACACTATTTCCGTGAAAATACAGCTGATGAGCTTTTTAACACATTCAAACCCGACATTGAAAATAGCCTTGATGAAGTGGAAGCACAAGATGCGTGGGAATCAGTAACCAATAAATATAACAGCATACCTACAACTGACCCTGTAGAAACGGATCTTGCTAAATATACCACAGATGAAGCTTTAGAAGGGTTATTCTTAAAATTGAAAAAAGAGGAAAAGCAAATCCGACTGGATCCAGTTGCTCGAACCAAAGACATTCTTGAAAAAGTTTTTAGCACTTTGGATGACGATTGAACAATATACATGTTAGGCGTCAGCTCATTTCCTCACGCGCCTGATCATTGCGTGGCACATAGTACTGCTTGTACTTCCATCAAGGCACCACCTGTTTAAATTGTGGTGGAAGGGCTTTATACCGTCAAAACATTTATAACCGGTATATCAAAATCAGAAGAGTGGAGTGCTCATTGCCAGTAAAAGGCCTTATAGGTTATCATCAGGCAATTAACAATGTGTATGGAATGAGAGGTTTAAAGAAAGAATAAGATAGAACCCGGGAGTTTTAAATTTCTCGTACAATTTGGAAAGATTAAGCTTAAGTTCGGTGTGAATGCGAGAAAAATTAAAACAGCAACTCCCGGGTTCAGGTTAAAATTTTTTATGGTTCTAACTTGATCAGCTTTTTTTGATAAACCTCTTCTTCACCTTCTAATCTTGCGAGGTAAACACCCTTTTTTATACGGGATAATTTTAATTCAACCGGAACATTATCACTGCAATGCTGCTTTATCTCCGTATTTTTTAAAATTTTACCATTCAAGTTTATTAATTCAAATTTAACCTTATTGCCACAAAATGCCTTGAGTTTTAGATAAACTTTATCCTTTACCGGATTAGGATAAAGTATAGGCTGATTAATTGGATTATTTACCCCTCGAAAATTGTCTGTTTTACTTACCTCGCTGGTGGCTAACAACCATTTTTTCTTATCAAAAATAACTGAATCAGGTTTAAAAGGTAGCTTATTCAAACTGAAAATCTTGTGGTTTTTATCAACATTGAAAATAATACTGGTATCCCTTTCATTTTTCTTTTTGAAAATTAACGGAACATTCATCTCATAAAAGTCAACGGATGAATGCGACTGACTTTGATTGAATTGGACTTTCACCGATGATGATGCATTATACCACCTGATATCATAAGCTGGATAGCCCTGGCCATAAACCCAATCCTGAAAAAACCCATCCAGGGATGAGTCAGAAGCTTTCTCGAGTTCTGCCTTAAGGGCTTTTGTCTTGACTGATCGATAAGCATGATCCGGGTTATTCATGTAATTATTCAAGCCTTTAAAGAAAGCTTTTTTTCCCAGGCGCCAACGCAGCATCCGCAAAACAAAAGCCCCTTTATTGTATGATAAACGAACATTAAAAATACGGTTGGCGGTAAGTTGGTCATTAATATATACGGATCCCCAATCCTGACTTGTGACCGATGCAATTTTGTTCGCTTTCCAGGCTGACCATTCGTCCTTACCTTGGAGGTTCTTTTTAGCTAGCCCAGTTAAGTAAGTAGCAAAACCCTCATTTAACCATATATCCCGCCAATTGCCACATGTCACTTTGTTTCCAAACCACTGGTGAGCCAATTCATGGGCTATGATATCCTTTCCAAAAGAGCCCATAAAACTCATCGTTTGGTGCTCCATGCCTCCCCCCTGGTTCATTCGCACATGGCCATATTGTTCTTTTGAAAATGGGTATGAGTCAAACATATCCAGGAAAAGCCTGATGACCTTTTTCGTATACTCCGCCTTGTCTTTGTTTTCGGTAAAATTTTCTGGATAAAAGTAGTTGATTAAAGGCAGGGGATTTCCATTGCTGAGTTGAACAGTATCCTGGTGGATCCTGTAATTGCTTATGGCAAAAGCCACCAGGTAAGTAGCTATCGGATAATTATGTTCGAAGTGATAGGTCACTTGGTCCCCATTTTCATTGCTTGAGCGCAAAACCCCATTGCTAACGGCTTTATAACCTTTTCTTGTGGTGATAAAAACATCAAGGGAATCGATCTTATCCGTTAAAGTTTGCTTGCAAGGCCACCAGTCCCTGGCCCCAAAAGGTTGCGAAAGTGTCCACAAAACCGGTACGTTGTTGTGGGTGGCCTTGTTATAGCTTCCAAAGCTATTTTCAGAAGGTAACCCATGGTAGAAAACGGTTAAGGAGTCAGTATTTCCTTTTTCTATTTGGCGGGAAAGTTTTACGTTCAATGAATGGTCATCCGTATGGTCAAATGCTAATCGTTGGCCGTTCATCAAGACAGAATCCACCGTCAATCCAGCGTTCAAATCAAACCTGATCGAATCAATGTTTTCCGCTTTGGGTTTAAAATGCGAATGGACACTGCCTCTCAAAGTATCTGTTTTGGCCGGTCCGGTTATCAACCTTAACCTTTGATAGGTAATTGAATAAGCATAACTTTTTTGGCTTTGGGAAAGGAGCTTTTTTTGCTTAAACTGCGCTTCCTTCTGCTTATAGTGTGATTTCAAGGCCTGGCTTAAATCCTGGCTTAACAAGCTAAGCGGGAAAACCGAGAAAAAGAACACAAGCAAAGGAGTATTGGATACTTTATCAATCTTTTTCCTCCAGGTAGAGCTTTTGACCAATATCCACGTTATTATTTGGCAGGTCATTGATCGATTTTAATTTATCAACAGCCATGTCATGTTGCTTGGCTATGCCATAAAGGGTTTCTCCTTGCTTAACACGGTGAAAAGACCTTTTATTGCCTTCATCAGGCTTTTTTTCTGTTTTATCATCACCTTCCGGTTGCAGGCGAAGTTTCTGCCCTATTTCAACCTCATTTTTATCCATATCGTTTAAGGCCTTTAGTTTAGAAACTGGTATGTTGTAATTAACCGAAATTTGGTATAATGTCTCGCCATCAGCAACGGTATGATAGGTTGGCTTATCATCGTTTTTGTCAGGTGCTTTTGTGCTGGCCTTATTTTCTTTTGTTTCTACATTCTGTTTTTCAGGCTCCTGAACCCTGATTTTCTGCCCTGTTTCTATATTGTTGGACTTAAGGTCATTCCAGGCTTTAAGACTTTTTATGCCTGTTCCATATTGCTTAGCAATGCCATACAAGGTCTCATCCGGCTTTACCTTATGATATAGGGTTTGGGCATTTTCTTTTTTTGGTTTATCAGAAGGTTTAATGTTGCGATTAGCGGTTTTCCCGGATGGCTTATCCTTGCTTTTTTGTTTTTTTCCTTCGTGGCTTTGGTTTTCTTGTTCTTTTTTATTTCTGCTATTTACTGCTTTTCTTTCATCCGAAGGCTCCTCATCGCTTGTCTTTTCCTTAACGCCTTCCGTTGATTTTCGAGGATCACTTTTTTCAGAAGCGGTATTGGTGTTATCGCCATTGCCTGTTTTTTTCACCATATTAGTATTCTGCCGGTACTTAAGCTCAGGTTTCACATAGCGCCTTTCTTTTAAATGGATTTTAGCCCCAACAGCTGGTTGCTCGCCATTTTCCATTCGATTTTTTTTGTATAACAACGCCACTGGCATATCGTATTTTTGAGCGATTTGCTGCATGGTTTCCCCAGCCCTAACTTTATGAAAGCGATCAGTTTTATAGCTTGCTGGATTGTCGGCCTGTGGTTTATGATTTCTATTTTTACCTTTATTGCTTACTTCTTGGTTCTCCTTGCTGGATTTTTTCCTGTTTTTTACCAGCGGTTTCTCCCGAACTTCCACTTTTGTGTAACGCCTTTCCCTTAAAAAAACCCGGCTGCCAATAGCAGGTTCTTCATTGTTTTTCAGCCGGTTTCGATCCATTAGCTTTTCATATTTTACACCATACTCTTGCGCTATATCCCAGAGGGTTTCCCCCTTCTCTACCACATGGTATGATTTAACAGGCTTTTTCTTTTTCGCTTCCAGGTATAAAATGTCACCTTTCTTGAGTTGATCCTTTTTATTCAAGTCATTGTAACGAATAAGGGCCGATCGATTCACCGAAACTTCAGCAGTAATATCGGAAAGGCTTTCATTCCGGCCAAGCCGGATTGCTTTAAGGCCGTTTTTCTCAAAGGTTTTACTGGTATTCGGCTGTTCATTTTTGGTCTTTGGCTTATCGGTCTTTTCAGCTACTTGAACACCATCTTTCGGTTTAAAAGGTTTATCATGAAACTGGTCAAAGTAATGAAGATCATGCTTTTCTATTAACTTTATAAGGATGTCATCGTATCTCGGATTTGTTGCATATCCAGCATCTTTAAGTCCTTTAGCCCATTTTTCGTAGGCAGTAGGTTCTAGTTTAAACAAATCATTGTAACGATAGCCATCCTTTAAAAACCTTGAATGATCACGGTATGACTGGAAAACGGACTCATAAGTTCTGAAGCACTCATCTGGCCTGTCATCCTCGAGGTATATCTCTCCCCCATCCCATTCGTCCTTGTGACATTTTATGCCAAAATGATTCTTACCTTCTTTTGCTAATTTGCTTTTAGCATAACTCGATTCTAACATACCCTGCGCAAGAGTGATACTTGCTGGCACACCACTTTCTTTCATCTCTTTGATGGCATAGCGCTTGTATTTATGGATATACCAACCAGGCGTATGGGGTTCTTCGTCCTCAACAGCTTTTTCAGAAGCCTTTTTTAATTCCCGCGCCTTTGTATCAGGAATAGATTCTGTGGCCTTTTCTGAAGAACCACAAGCAGTTATAAATAAGCAGATACTTATAAATAACACGTTGTTAAATGAGAAAGCCCTAAAGCAAAAGGTTAGGAGCATATAGCAACTGCTTTTGTCAAATCCTTTCAATCCCTAAATTTTCTAACAATAAAACTCAGGGTATAGTGGAACGAGTTCCTGTATACAAAACTATATTAAAGTTTGCGAATCATCATCAATCCATCTCTCAGGGGAAGTAGAAGGTTTTCTACTCTCCCATCAGCATGGACTTTATTATTAAAAGCCTTTAAAGCAGCTGTTTCTTTATCAGGATCATCATTCAATACCTTCCCACTCCATAGCACATTATCAGCAATGATGAGACCTCCCTGCTTAACTTTATCCAAAACCTGGTCGTAATACAAGCTATAATGCTCTTTATCGGCATCAATGAAAACCATATCAAATGGTCCTTCAAGAGTAGGAATAAGATCTGAGGCGGTATTTTTATGAAACTTTATCCAATTTTCAAGGCCTGCTTTTTGCCAATATCGCCGGGCTATGGGTTCCAATTCTTCATTGTTATCGATGGTGTGTACCAAGCCATCATCCGCCAAACCCTGAGCCAGGCATATGGCAGAATAGCCTGTGTAAGTGCCAATCTCAAGCACCTGTTTTGGCTTTATCATATGACTAAAAAAGGCCAGTGCTTTCCCCTGTAAATGACCGGACAGCATTTGGGGTTTTGAGACTTTGAGATTTGTTTCCCGGTTCAGCTCATAAAGGTACTCCGGCTCTGGAGACGTATGATGCTCTATAAATTGCTCAAGGTTTTCTTCAAGGAATTTCATAACAATCCTTGTTTTATGGAATATAATGCGACTAACACAAAATTAAAGGTTTCCTGGCTTTACCTCGTTTAACCTTTCAAAAAAGTTTTTTATGCTATTCTGTTCTAAGGATTGCTCTTTTGACCCTTAACATTTTGATTCACATTATTCCAACCCAAAATTCAAAAACGGGTGCTATTTTTGACACACCAATAATATCTTTAAGTAAATGCTGAAAGCCATTTTACTACTGATAGCAGGGCTAATCCTGGTCATTTATTTTTCTGAGCAACTTGTTAAGGGCTTAGTAGGTACGGCCAGGGCTTTCAATGTGTCAGCATTCTTGTTAAGCGTTGTTTTCATTGGCTTTGACCCGGAAAATTTAGGTGTTGGCGCAATTGGTGCTTTTGAAGGGGCAGAAGGTATTGCTGTTGGATCAATCATTGGAGCAGCAATGGTAGCGGTTGCTTTAGCTTTGGGGATAACCGCCCTTATTACACCGCTAAGGTTCCGGACTGTACCCAAAAATATCCTAATATTGCCGCTCACATCCGTTTTACTTTTTTCCCTTTTAATCTTTGATAAAAATTTAAGCAGAATTGACGGGGTCATATTGCTAATCAGCTACGCCTTGGCCACCCTTTATTTAATTCGTTTAAGCCATAAAGGTGTAAAAGTAGAAGCCGGAGGTGAAATCGCTGAATCCCTTGAAAAAGAAAAGCTTCCAGGCAGGTGGGCTTCTTTGGGCTTGTTCTCTCTTTCTCTTCTGGCTATCATTGGAGGCAGTGAAATGGTGATCAATGGTTCAAGGATTTTATTGGAATCCTTTAGTATTTCGGAAACCTTTTATGGAATAACGATCCTGGCTTTTTTGGTCAGTATAGAAGAGATAGCCCGTGAGTTACCGCCGGCTTTAAAAGGTAAACCCGATATTTCATTGGGCAATGTTATTGGCTCCGTTATGGCTTTTTTTCTCTTTAATGCTGGTATTATAGGCCTAGTGTCTCCTTTGAGTTTGCCGAATGGCATTCTGCAATTTTTCCTTCCCATAGCCCTTTTATCCATAGCCTTTATAACAATACTTTTACTAATAGGAAAGCAAATACCCCGCTGGGCCGGCTTAATTCTTATCTTTTTTTACATCGGTTTTATTGCCGGAGGATATTGGCTTTAAATAAGCATCAACAAAAACCTGCAACAATTAACAATTGAACAATTCAATCCTTATAACTTTTTTTATTTGTTAGGTTCGTAACATAGTTACCCATGCATGATCAACCATTTTTCCAGTCCTTTTTAGCTTCTTCAACGCCTTTGGTTTCGCTCACATTATTTGATTTCAAGGGTTTGAACAAAGCCTGGGCCTTTCAGCGAATGGGAACAGGCAGGTTTTCACTAAGGAATATACCCGGCTTACGCTTTTGGAAGCTATTGGGGACCGGTGAAGGAATTGGTTTTAGTATGAAACCAAATTTTAATAAGTATGGCTTCCTGGGCGTATGGGACTCTACTGTGGAAGCGGATGATTTTTTCCGGAGAAGCAACTTTATACATCAGTACCAACGCCATGCCAGCCAGGTAAAAACGCTAAAACTGATACCGGTCCAGGCAAAAGGTTTATGGTCCGGTCAGAACCCCTTTGACCCGGTATTTAAAGATTTTCAGGAGGGTGGCAGGGTAGCTGTGCTTACCCGGGCCAGCATCCGTTGGCAAAAACTGAAGCGCTTTTGGGAGCACGTGCCGGCGACAAGTGAGGAACTGGCCAAAGCTAACGGGTTAGCTTATTCCATTGGTTTGGGAGAAGCACCTTTAATTCATCAAGCAACTCTCAGTATTTGGGAAAATGATGAAGCCATGAAACATTTTGCTTACCATAGCCCTGTCCATAAAACAGTTATTCAGAAAACCCGCGAAGAAAACTGGTATTCAGAGGACCTTTTTGCCCGATTCCTGGTCCTGGAAAGCGATCTCTAATACCAAGTGCTATCAACTTATTTGCAATGTATGACTATGGGTGTTTATCGGGATCCGGATCATCTATCTTTCCAAGTACAAAAAGATGAGGGTAAAGCGAGCCACTTTCCACAACGCGTTCCTCGGTAATTTTGAACAACTTGGTTCTTAAAATCGTCTGACGGAACATATCGGCTCTTTGCATTAAAATGACCATTTTTCCTTCTTTTTTAAGCACGCGAGCAGCATTTACAATAAAAACCCTGATCAATTTTCGCATATTGGATTTAGTAGCTGATTTAACGCCGTATGGCGGATTAGAAATAATCACATCAACGGGATCCTGAAGGTATTCAGGCAGCGTAAACACATTCATTTGCTGATATTGAATGTAGTCCCCAAGTTCATTTAAATAGGCATTGTTACGAGCCCCTTCCAGAACATCTTCATAAAGATCTCCCCCTAAAATTTTCACCTGGTCTTTGTAATGATGAGCTACTTCAAGCGGGATGGTTCCTGCTCCGCAGAAGGGATCCAATATAGTCTGCCCCGATCGAATGCATGCCAAACGTTGCAATGCGTAGGCTACTGAAGGTTTAATGCCAGCCCTGTGTAAATAATCCATCCGGAAACGTTTTTGATACTTTTCCGGCGTATGTTGAATACCGATGTAAGCAAAGCTTGCTATAACATCTAACTTTATGTGAACCTCATACTCCTTTAACGAAACGGTTTGGTTGTATCTTTTGCGAAGGACTTCCCCGATAACGGCTTGTACCTCATGTGAGCCAAATGAATGATTGCCAAAACGCCTGGTGGAAACCCGGAAAGAACCAGCAGTATCAAGCTCCCCGATATCACTATCGGCAACCCGCTCACTTAAAGAATCAAGGGTTTTATCAAAATAAAACGCATCCTTAATCTCAATGATCTGATCAATTGACCGTAACTGGAAAAGTTCTGGCAGGGAAATATTGACAACTTCTACATGCCCCTGAAAATCAAAAAATTTGCGTGCCTCAGCGACTGCATTGGTATCACGGACCTCCGCATAAACAATATCCTCTAAACCCGGATTGCAAGTAACTAAAAATTTTTGCATTCAGTACATTTTATTTCAGAACAAAGGTATGGGCTTTGTGTTAGTTGCCTTCTGAAATTTTAGAAAAAACAAACGGGTAAACACAGGATTGTTTAAACACCGTTTATCGGGAAGGATCTTTTAAGCTGGTACACCCTTAGAAGCTTTCATCTGGTTTAACATCCAATCCCATAGCGTTTCAAAGGGTATTAGTTCAAGGTCCTTGAATCCTCCTTCGTAAATTTGGTTAAGTGCCCTTAATTTATCCAAGTCTTCCTTTGTTGCTTTCACGGTTTCTTCATAGTCCAGGTTTTTCCTGAGGGCTTTTAGGATTATCCTGACAAAAGTCACAATGCGCTTGTCGGAATCTTGTTTTAAATAGCGGTAATTGTAATTCTTAAGCGGTTCTTCTCGCTCTATGATCTCAGGCCATTGATTCCTGGCCATGAAAATGAGTATCTGAAGGATAAGAATATTGGTATTCTCGCCTGCCTTGTCTTTTGAAAGAACAGGTACTTCATTGAGAAACTTGTTTAACCTGAATTTTTTAAAAACGGTTGTTTTTTCAGCTGAAAGCTCTGGAACCCACTCAGCTTCAAGAATAAACTGTACATAACCTTTAAAAATGGTCCACTTTTCCTGTTCCTGTGCAGGCAACTTTTCATATTTTTCATGGTTAATAATATCTTCCAGGATTTGGGTGGCTTTCCGGTATTGGCCTTCATGCATCTTTAGCAAAAAGTAATACTCATTAAATATAAACCAATCTATGTTTCCTGAAGGCAACCTTTCCTCGCATCTTTGGGCATAATAATCGCCTTTATCAAAATCTTTAAGGTTTAAGCTTGCAAACAAACGATACAATAAGGTTTGCCCTTCTAAAATAGGGGAATAAAAAGCCGGTTTTTGCTGAATGTATTCATCATAATTCTCCCATACTTGAATGATCTTGTGAAACCGGTAGGTCAAACTGTAGTATAAAAATTTCAAACGAGACTCATAAAGGTTCAGAATGTACGTATCCCACTCTTGCTTATACCTTTCGGCTTTTTTGCAATATTCTTCTAATCGGGTGAATTGCTTTTGAGGTAAATTATGATAATTTCTTAGGTAAACTGAAATCTCGTGATAATGACGAAACAATTCATTCTCGGTCTGTAAAAGCTTAAGTGATTGATCAGCGATTTTATTAAACTTCTCAAAAGCCTTAATTTCACCGAAAAAGCTATACTCTTTTGCCAATGCATTGGCGGATAAATATTTGACTTCTGTGAACTCATATTTATTAGCCAGTTGTAGGGCCCTGTTCAAACTATACAGAGCCGCTTGCCTTCCTCCTAATTGAATAAAAAACCTGGAAAGCAAATAAAATTTATGCGAAAGAAAGTAATTTCGCTTATAAGCTGATTTGCCAATGTTTTCAGGTTTGAGAAAAAAAATTACATTGCTAGCTTTTAAGAAGAAACGATACTTTAAGTTACTAAAATGTTTGACAGCGTTTTTACCGGTGAAAATCTTCTGTCTTAGTGATGCTTCATCTGTATTACCATTTACAATTTCCCGGTAAAGCTTATCAAATAAAGGTTTTCTACCATTCACCTTTTTATTGTGGTTCAAAGCGTTTTTTAGAAGGTCCTCAAGCCCCCAGCGTCTAATCAGGGTTACAACATCTTTCAGGTATTCCATTTTTGTGAATAATTAAAGGGTTTTAGGCCAAATATAAGTTTTTAATTATTGATTGACAATGGCTTTTTCTACAATCCCTTATAAATTGCCAAGTGAATAATGCCTGAAAATTGATGATGATTTAATCAGGTGTTTATTGAACCTTTGAATTTCGATTAAAAACATAAAGGGACCAATATGCTAAAAGGGTTAAAAAGGGGAACGTTATACCTTAGCTTGGGTTTGGCTATGGTTTTCTATGGTTGTGAAAAACAAGATTTCAGCAACTTGAATGGTGACAAAAAACCACAAGGTAAAAACCATAATCAGCAGTACAAAATTTCAAGTGATAATACCGATGATTATGAATCATTTGGGCAAGATCATTTAAATACCCTTGATCATCTCGCCAGTCAATCTCATTTCCCAAATTCATCTGACAGTGAGATCTTCAACACCGTTTCGGCTTACCTTGATAACACCTTAACAGGGACTAACCAGCTTTCCTTGAACGATGCTGAAAGCAATTTCAATAGCCTTTATTCTGATGTTAGTTCCAAAACAGAATTGATAAACCTTGCTATAAGCCATTTTTCTGGTTATTGTAAAGACAATTCTGACTATAGTGAAGATGCGTGGCACTATATAGACACATTATCTGTGCTTTACACCAACTTTAACAAGGAATCAAGCTTTATAAACAAGGTTGAATCCCTGAAAGAGGCCGTTAATGAGGACAATGCACTTTCGGATGATCAAAGAGCAACTTTGCTTGCCGGATATGAGACAGCAATGCATAGTTTGACATACTGGAATAATGCAAGGAGTGACAACACGCATAACTGGCATGAAACCTTCCATGAAGGGACACTCACAAAAAGTGACGAGGAAGCTTTGATGCTTCGCCTCAGTATTGCCAGCTCAATGGCATTTTTCAATGTTACGGAAAATTTAAACGAAGCTGATCATACAATTTCAGATGTTCTTGCAAGCGGGGCTATTCAGGCTGCATTTAATCCCGGCCCTCCCCTTATTGATACTGATAACTTTTAAACAACTATATTTAAAGCGGCTTTACAAAGTCTGAGCGTTTACCCCTAAATTGATTCTCTCCTCTCTTCTCCCTTTTACCCCTCAGAGTTGTTTAGCCGCTTTATTTACTTAATCCTTTAAAACGGATTATAAATCAACAACCCTTCTCCGAATATTCAGAAATGCGATAGGAGTTTTGGTGATTACCGAATGGTTTCTTCTATATCCCTCAGGATATCGTGCCCCATCTTATCCCTTTTTGTCTTAAGGTATTCAGCGTTGTATGGATTGGGCTCAATTTCCATTGGCACTCTTTCCACTATTTGAAGGCCAAATCCTTGTAAACCTTTCCTTTTGGAGGGATTATTAGAAAGTAAGCGGATATTCCGAATGCCTAAGTCCCTTAAAATTTGAGCTCCTATACCATAGTCACGCTCATCCATCTTAAAGCCAAGTTTTAAATTGGCATCAACAGTATCCATGCCCTCTTCCTGGAGCTTATAAGCTTTTAACTTATTTAATAAACCAATGCCCCTGCCTTCTTGGTTCATGTACAGCACAACCCCGTTACCTGCTTGCTCAACCAGTTCCATAGCGCGATGAAGTTGGGCGCCACAATCACATTTATGTGATCCAAAAATATCACCGGTAGTACATGAGGAATGAACCCTAACTAATACCGGATCCTTTTCTTGCCAATCTCCTTTAGTAAGAGCAAGGTGAATTTCATCCGAAGTTAATTGTTTATAAGCAATGAGGTTAAAATCCCCGTATTTAGTGGGCAAATTAACATTAATCTCCCGCTCTATAAGGGTTTCATTCTTCATGCGGTACTGGATCAAATCTTTGATTGAAATGAGTCTGAGGTTGTGTTTTTGAGCAATTTCAGCAAGATCTGGCAACCTTGCCATAGACCCATCTTCATTCATTATTTCCACTAGAGTGCCGGCTGCCTGAAACCCTGAAAGACGGGCAAGATCAATGGTGGCCTCAGTGTGGCCGGGGCGCCTGAGAACACCACCTGTTTTAGCTCTTAGCGGGAAAATATGACCAGGTCTTCCAAGATCTGTTGGTTTGGTGGCCGGATCCACTAAAGCCTGGATTGTTTTAGCCCTGTCGCTGGCTGATATACCAGTCGTTGTTTCGTCACTTAAAAGATCAACCGATACAGTGAAAGGGGTGGAATGGGTTGCGGTATTATCTGAAACCATTGGTTCAAGCTTAAGATCATCGCATCGGGATTCTATCAAAGAAGCACAGATCAACCCGCGTCCCTCTTTACTCATAAAGTTGATTGTTTCAGCCGTAACATTTTCCGCAGCGGTGATGAAATCACCCTCATTCTCTCTGTCCTCATCATCAACAACGATCACCAATTTCCCTTTTTTTATGTCTTCGAGGGCGTCCTCTATATTATCGAATATGATTTCTTGCATGCTTAGTCAATTTAGCCGTTCTAAACCTTGTTTTAAAGAAATTATTTTATTGAGTAACACCGCAACTAACTGATTAGTTTATCCATCAGCGTCTCTTCATTCCCATTTCCCGTCTCCATCAAATGTTAAAAACCTGAAAAAACCAACGAAAAGGGCCAGGTTCATTAAAACAAAATGCCTGATATATCGAATAAGTTTGAAATTAAGCGACCATTTACCAAACAGTATATCTAAGAAAACAACTGAATAAAAAACAATTTGCCCAATCATTATAAAGGAGAAAACAGGCGAATAGGGAACCAAAGCGGCATTGGCCACCAGTAGTAATAACATTAAAAATGGACCAAACCACCTTATCACCTTATGGGAGAAAAAAGCTAACTCGGAAAATCCTTTGAATGGGTTAATGAAGGATTTAAAGTAAAACAAGTTCTGGAAGTTCCCCACACTTATCCGGACCTTCCTTTTGAACTGAATTTCACTTTTTCCTGATACTTCCATATTGCAAATCGCATTAGGGGCAAAAACCGTTTTATAGCCGGCATTCAGGATATTCATAAAGATAAAGAAATCATCAACATAAAATCCTGACGGTATGGGTTTATACAATGATCCGCGTACTGCATAGCAAGCCCCAAAAGCTCCGATAACAGCACCAAAATTGCTTTCACCTCTTTTGATGCAAAATTCCCGGTCATTGTAAACTTTTTCCTGGTGAGCCACATCTTCCTGTTTATTGACATAGGTGTGTATATCAGCTTGCACTCCACCAATATTGGGATCCGAGAATGGTTTAATCAATTCTGGTATTGTAGAGGGCGTAAAAAATGTGTCCGCATCAGTAAGGATTAAAATTTCCGCATTCGTATAGCTGATTGTTTTATTGAGCACCACTGGTTTGCCATTTCTTTCTTCAAAATAACACGCTTTAACCCGTGAGTCTTGATTAGCAAATTCCTGGATAATGGCATTGGTTCTATCATCTGAACCATCAGAGCCAATCCAAATCTCCAGTTTATTTTCAGGGAAATTACCATTTAGGACAGATCGAATCTTTTTGCCAATAACCTCCTCTTCATTGTAGGCAGCTATAACCACAGCAACGAGGGGCAATTCCGAAGGAATTTCATCAGGCAGGGAAGCTTTTCGAACCTTCATCATCCAGGCCGGAAAGAGTAAATAGCTGTGCAATAGCAAAAAAAAGCACAAGGCAAGCATTATTAGCCAAAAGACAAACATCTGATGCGTAAATTAGCTTAACATCCTACTGGCAAAGTTACGGGTTTATTGATTCCTGATTCGGGAATTGGTGATTTAATTTGAACTTATCCCCAATATTTTAAGTATCCGCAGTAGGGTGGCAATCAAACCTCATAAAGCAAAAAGAGGTTGTTCATGCGACCACAAAAATGACTCATGGTATTCTTCAATGAACATTTACATCCTCATCGAGCAGGCTTTTGTAAAAAGCGAGCAACCCTTTGACAATTTGGTGGTTGGTGTATTGCTCCCGTATCAATTCAATGGCATTTCTTCCAATACGGTAAACTTCATTGGGATTTTTGGTCAATTCGATAATGGTCATTGCAAATTCAGACGCAGAATCGGCTATTTTAATATTTTCCCCGTCAGCGTATTCAATGCCTTCAGCCCCTATGGATGTTGCGACTACACATTTGCCCATTGCCATAGACTCCAATATTTTAAGCCTCATTCCACTGCCGGACAATAAAGGTACTACCATTATAGCCTGTTGATTCATAAATTCAAAGGCATCATCCACTTCTCCGACCACTTCTACATTCGTTTCTTTTTTATTTTTAAAAGCATCGGGCATATTGCGCCCTGCTATGCGGAAAATTACATCGGGATTTTCCGCATAAATTTTAGGCCAGATTTCCTTCAAAAACCAACTAACAGCCTCCAGGTTTGGCATCCAATCCAATGATCCTAAATGGAACAGGCTGGGAAATTCTACCTGGTTAAAGTCAGGGTTGAAATCTTCTATATTGACACCTGCCGGAGTCAAATAAATAGGCACATTCCTGGCATATTCCCTAATAATGGCCTCATCATTGGAAGAAATTGGTAAGATAGCATCAAATTTTTGGAAGTGAGCTGTTTCATACTGTTTTAAGCGCTTAGCTAATAGGCTAAGGTACCATTTTCTGGGGCCTGGTTTGGCAACCTCAGACAAACGTTGCCATATCAAGTATTCGATGTTATGGGCCCGAAAAACAACTTTTGCATCCGAATGACTGCGAATAGTATCAAGGTACATGGCTACATAGATGCTATCCAAGTGGATAATATCAAACGGTTTTTCTTTTAAAACCTCTTTCAACACCTCTCTAACGGTGGGCGAGTCAAAACGTTCTACGTTGTAAGACCTCTTAGAGAACAGGTTAAGGAAAGCATGCCATGGATTGATATTTGTATTAATTGGAACGGTTCTAATATCTGCAAGCTTTGTGAAAGCTTTCGGCAGGGTTGCCGGATCCCAGTAGTGTTTATAGGTATTAAAAGCGAGGACTGTAAGGTCCTGTCCTAAATTGTGGTAACTTTTTATAAAATTATAAAATCCAATAGCCCCTCCATCCTTTGGTGGATAAGGAACTCGATTACAAATCTGCAGAATGCGCATTCTATTGCCAGCGTTTTATCGGTCAAAGGTAAACAACCCGGCTCAATATTGCTCTACCGAATAAAGAACTAAGCTAAGCAGTTTCTTCCCGCCTATTATTTAGATTGTCATCTCCATTTGTCTGCTTGATTTTTTTAAATAAGCGGAGATAAGTGTTTTTAGCCAATAGGTTTGAGTCTGTATTAGCAAGGATAATAATTGTTATTCCCACAGGAAGCAGAACAAGTACTGGCAACCAGATACCTAACCAAGCATCCAATCGATACGCTTCGCCTAATTTTTCGCCGGTTATAGAGAGCACATGGTAAACCAAGAATAAGATAATAGAAACCAGTGCAGGCATTCCCAGTCCGCCTCTACGTATAATAGCCCCAAGGGGTGCCCCTATAAAGAATAAGATCAATGAGGCAAAAGAAAGGGTAAACTTTTTATGCCAAGCCATTGAATACTCTGCCACTTTTTCCTTTTTGCCACTTACACTTAATTTGTGAACATCAAGCACACCTTTAGTAGACCTGGCTAACTTTTCAGCCCTTTCAAGGATAGCCTTTTGATCATCTTTAGGGAAATTAGCAAGAAATGGCTCGGCATCCATTGAGGTATCCGGGTAAGGCTTTTCAAAAAAGCCACTATCCCTGAGATAGTGAAAATAAGGTCTAAGGTTATCATCCATCTTTTTACGATTCTGCCTTAGTTCCCGCTTGAATGTATCCAAGTAAAGTTTTAATTGGTTAACATTCAACATTTGATAATGGTGTTTAAACAAGGCCTCCTTAGTGCGGTCCATTTTAAAACCCGATATATCAAAACGCATCGTATATTCATCAAACTTCATTCTGGAATGGGGAAAGTTTCGATTTTCCCTGGAGCCTTTAATTTCTTCAAAGCGCTGCCCGTTGTATAACTCCATTATTAAGTAATTCTTATCATTTGTTGTGTACATTCGCCCGCTTTCTGCCCTCATCACAGTATTATTAGCTTTATTCCCGGTGTGGTCGTATATAAGGACATCTTTCAAGGTCCCTTTTTCGGAGTTTTTTTCCTTAACCCTTATGACAAACCCCTTAATTTTATCATAGAAAACCCCTTCTTGAATATCCAAAGCCGGTTTTTGTTGGCGTACGTCCCATAAAAGTGAGCCAAACTTCAAATTAGCTTTGGGTATCACTGTGTTAGAAAAGAAAAATGCCCCTACTGCGATAAATGTAACCAAAATAATCAGCGGCTTCATAACCTTCACGAGGGATATACCTGCTGACTTAAAAGCCATCAGCTCTTGGTTTTCTGCCAAATTGCCAAAGGTCATCATGGAAGAAAGTAATAAGGAAAGGGGTAAGGCTAAGGGAATAAAACTTGCGGATGCAAAAAACATTAACTTGGCGATGATTAACCAGTCAAGCCCCTTGCCCGCCATCTCGTCAATATACTTCCAGAGGAACTGCATAAGGATGAGGAACAGGCAAACAAAAAAGGTTGCAATGAAGGGCCCTACAAATGACTTAAGG
This sequence comes from uncultured Sphingobacteriales bacterium, assembly GCA_964595485.1. GTDB lineage: Bacteria > Bacteroidota > Bacteroidia > CAILMK01 > CAYYUA01 > CAZQQN01. The sequence continues at coordinate 36,566 of CAZQQN010000002.1, forward strand.
GTTAATTTATGAAGCTTTTTCAACGTTTGGTCCCCTTATTTTGTAAAAATTTTTTCAGGCTAAGGTCTGTTTAGAAATTCGCAATACCATAAAGCCTGCAGATTAGCCTTAAGGAAGGTTAATTCTAAATGCCAATCAATTTTAATTAACCAGCAACAAAACTTATGCAAAATAATGAAATAAAGCTGACCCAAAAGGAACTGGAAGTAGTTCAGGACCGGACATTCCTTAAACTTAAACAGTCTGCTATTCAGAAAGTAGTTAACCTTTTTTCTGAGTTAAGAAACCATTTAGACCATGCCTGGGAATACAATAATCATTGGAAAGATCGTATTCCCTGCCAGAAAGATGATGTTAAGATCTCCAAAGGGGAAAATTACCGCCAATTACCCTATGTGATCCTGGATTATCCAAGGTTATTCAGCAGATCGGATGTTTTTGCTTACCGGTCGATGTTATGGTGGGGCCATTTCTTTAGTTTTACACTCCATTTACAGGGAAAATCCCTTGAAGAGTTCAGGGAACCTTTAAAAAACGGTATATCCCAATTACCTGCTGAAAGCGACCTGTTTGTTGGCGTAGCAGACACGCCTTGGGAATATCATTATGGCCCGGAAAATTACAAGCCTTTGGTATCTATGAACAACAATGAGTTGCTTCGAATAGTGGATGAAAAGTCCTTTGTTAAAATAAGTGCATGGGTTCCTGTTTCAGCAGACACCTATCAAGTGATTGAAGAAGGGAAAGCTAAATTTCAGCAATTCATGGACTTGTTGTTTCGATAACGAATATTAGCCTCCTATGGTACCTTTTAGCTGTTCAATGACGGATTCCCACATAAGTTTAGCTTCCTCGAGTTCTTCCTCTTCATCAAAATCCGAGATTATTAGGGAAGTATCACCCGTAAGGTCATCTTTTTCAATCTGGAACGTTAGGTATTCTTCGCCTTCTCGCTCCATCCATTTAAATTTCACCAGTTTATTAGGCTTGCGCTGGGTAAGCTCAGCTTTTTCAGAACTGCCTTCCCAGAAGAATTCATACGTTTCCCCATTTACTGTTACATCCTCTGCAAACCACGATGTTAAACCACTGGGGTCTACAAGGTAATTGTAAACCAATTCCGGCTTGGCCTGTAAGGGAAATTCTACTTTATATTCATTGCGTCCACTCATAAGAAAAATTCATTTAGTGTTAATACTCCCTTGAAAAAAGCAAGTTAGATTACCGCTTACAAATTTTTTCAAACCTAATTGTTAATCTTTTTAATGCAAAAATTTTTAAAAAGATTAGTTTTCGTTGGTTTCTGGAAACGCAATTATTGTTTCACACCCGTAAACTTGGTCACCAATTTCCACCGGTATATGGTGATCAACAGGTAGTAACAAGTCCAGCCTGGAGCCAAATTTGATGAAACCTAATTCATCTCCTTTTTTTACAAATTCGCCTTCTTTGTAATAAAAACGAATACGTCTTGCCATTACTCCGGCTATTTGTCGGATTAAATACGTGCCTAATCTCTCATGTTTTATGGCAATACTGTTTTGTTCATTGAGGTGAGAAGACTTGGGATTATAGGCTGCCAAATACTGGCCGGGGTGGTAGCGGTAATAGACCAATTTTCCGGTAACCGGCACCCTGTTCAAATGTACATCAATTGGTGACATGAAAACCGATACCTGTATCCTTTCCTCTTTTAGGTATTCATCTTCAAAAACCTTCTCCTTAGCCACCACCTTGCCGTCAGCCGGGGAAATGATGCTTTGTGATGCTTCCGGCAAGGACCGTTCCGGATTCCTGAAAAATTGTAAACATAGTAATAATAAAGATATTGACAGGAGTAGTAAAAGTTTTACAAACCATCCGTCCCAAAAAATGATAAATGTCCCATTCAGGATTGCCAAAAAAAGACCAATTATCAATAGCGGTACCCGCCCCTCTGCATGAATGCGCATTAAAAAACTCCCCTGAGATTAATGGTTTGTGCAATTTTATCCATCCCTACAATGTAAGCAGCCAAACGCCAATTGACATCATATTGCCTGGCGGTTTTGTATACCTGGTCAAAGGCACTTAGCATGAAACGATCAGCCCTGCGATTCACACGCTCCTGGGTCCAGAAAAACCCGAGTCGGTTCTGAACCCATTCAAAATAGGAAACCGTCACACCACCTGCATTGGCCAGAATATCCGGAACTATACGAACACCTTTTTCATACAGGATGTTATCGGCACTCGATGATGTTGGACCATTTGCCCCCTCCACAATAAGCTTAGCTTTTATATGATCAGCATTTTGCTTGGTGATCTGATCTTCACTTGCCGCTGGCACAAGCAAATCCGTATCCATCGTTAATAATTCCTCCCTCGCAATTTCTTCACCGCCCGGAAAACCTTTTAAGCTGAAATTGTTATTATGCGAATATTCAACAGCTTTTTCTATATCAATACCATTTTCGTTGTAAAAGGCTCCGTTGAGATCTGAGATGGCTATGATCTTTACACCTAACTTGGCTAGCAATTGAGCCGAAATTGAGCCAACATTCCCAAAGCCTTGAATAACGCCAGTGGCACTTTTCGGGTTAATACCAAGCTTCTCCATGGCAGCCCTCGCACATACCATTACACCTCGGCCCGTAGCTTCATAACGACCTAAAGAGCCACCTAGTACCAACGGTTTACCCGTTACAATTGAGGGAATAGAGTACCCAATCCTGCGGGAGTAGGAATCCAGGAACCAAGCCATTACTTGGGGATCGGTGCCCATATCCGGAGCAGGGATATCCTTCTCAGGGCCCACGACATCACCCAATGCCACAGCATAGGCCCTGGTCAGTTTTTCAAGCTCCCGCTTAGACAGGGACTTAGGGTCACATTTAACACCGCCTTTCGCCCCGCCAAAAGGAATTTGGACTACAGCACATTTAAGACTCATCCAGGTAGCCAAAGCGCGGACTTCATCCATGTCGACATTTGGGGAAAACCGTATGCCACCTTTCGAAGGACCTAAATAAACCGAGTGGATCACCCGAAAACCCTCATAAATCCCACCACTGTCATCTTCATGATTAAGGCTCATGTTTACTTTAACCTCTTTTGCAGGGTATTTCAACATGTTATACGTCTGCTGATTAATGCCAAGGATTTGGGCCGCTTCGTCAAACCTTGACATCATTGAATCCAGGGGGTTGTCCTCATCCTTGATTGGGGCAGGCTCAATAAAAGGCATGCACAGTCAATTCTTATTTTTTGCAAATTTAATTTTTGCACAAAAGAAAATGATCCTTTCCTTATCTTTTTTACCTATCAAACGAACCATTCTACATAAATAAATACAAATGGTATTGCAAACAGTAATGCATCAAAACGATCCAGCACGCCTCCATGCCCGGGTAGTACCTGACCAGAATCCTTGGCATCCGATTTTCGTTTCAAGAGGGACTCTAACAGATCACCGAAAACTCCTGCAAAAGCAACGATCAACCCCATTATAGCCCCATGATAAGGAGTGACTGTATTGGTACCCAGGCTCATTAATCCACCTCCTGCAATGGTAAGTATAATACCACCAATGGTTCCTTCCCATGTTTTTTTGGGAGAAACACTTTCCCAAACGGGGTTCTTGCCCAAAGTAACCCCCACAATATAAGCCATGGTATCATTGATCCACGTGAGAAAAATTGGTAAAAGTACAAGGACCGGTTTATAGGTGCCACTATCAAAACCGATTCCAGCCAGCAAGCACAATGGAATGGTAAGGTAGAGCCAGCCCAGGACCATAACGCCAGAGTTACCAAACAAGTCTCCCGATTTGTGATATAGGTTTCCAGCAAGAACGAAAAATAATAATGGCGCTATGCCGGTCAACGCCATTAAAGGCAATAAAGACTGAATGATCAAAAAGACTGTTAATAAGCTACTTACTGATAACAATAAGCCACCCAATAGAGAAGGATCATACCCTAAATACTTCGTGAGCTGAAAAAACTCTAACAAACCGAGAACCTGTATAAGGATCAGTAATGCAAAAAAGCTGAAAGGACTGAACCACACCCCACCAATAACTACTATGGCAAATAGGATCGCGGATGCACTTCGCTTGAGAAAAGCGGTCATAAGTCCTGGTTTAAAATAATTTCTTCGGCCGCTTCTATATTCTCGGGGTTTACGTATAGCTCAACTTCTCCAAAAACCTGGTAGGATGAATCTTTTTTATCAAGGATCACTGCCGGTATGCCTTCATTTTCAAGTGCTCCTTTCAAAATCTCGGCTTTCTGTTTTAACGTGGTTGTGTAAATCTTTTGCCAACCCTGCTTTTTTTCATCATCAGGCCCCATTAGGTTTTTATTGATGCGGCTAAGGTAGAACATAATGACCGCCCCTAATAATAGACTTACTATGGCAGTCAGGCTCGAGTATTCCATATTAACCTCTTCGTTGATAGATGCCTCAATGACACCTTGTTGATTTAAGTAAGCCACTAAGACACCCGCAAAATTATTGAGAAAATGGGCAAATATCGGCACCCAAATACTACCGGTAAAATAAAGCAAATAGCCGAAAAGTAAACCCAGAAAAAGGCGGGGTAGAAAACCGTAAAATTGCATGTGGAAAGCACTGAAAAGGATGGCAGCAACAAAAATCGCAATGTGAACACGACCAAACCACTGATAGACCATTCGCTGGATCAAGCCCCTAAAGAAAAATTCCTCTGTAACCGCAGCTGTTAAGGCAATAACCAAAATGTTGAATATAAAATCCATTGGACCATCCATTTGCAAGAAAGCCTTTATCAGGTTTTGATTGGAGGACTCGGTTTTTTTCATCCAATCTTCCATCCAACTTAAACCGCCTGGCAGTTCAAGCCCCTTATTGAATTGGATTAACCATTCTGTCAAAGGATAAAAAGCCAGCAAAGCGAAGACCACCAACACAAAGGATAGTCCTTTAGTCGGTGAATTAATGCTCAAATATTTCCAGGCCTTTTCCCGGAAGAAGATCGGAGTAAATATGGCAGGTATTAAGAAAATGCCTATTGCTGAAAAAAATTGGGTTATTTTTAGGGCATTGATTTCTTCTTTGCTCAGATTGCCGGCAACATAATTATTAAGATCTTCTAAAGAAACATCAAAAAGGATACTGCCTAAAGCCATCCCTATAAAAGAAAAAACAATTGTGGAAGTAAGCGTTATCCCCAGTAAAATAAGGATTTGCGAAAATTTTTCACGTAAGTTGGGGTGGTCCTGAATCGGTTTGATATTCCCCATTGAATTCTTTTAATTTCGGACTCGAAAAAATGCAATAAAGTTGGTAAAAATACAAAATTTAGAACTTGGCGATTTTCCCTTGTTAGTAGCCCCCATGGAAGATGTTAGCGATCCACCTTTCCGTTCCCTTTGTAAAAAATATGGGGCGGACATGGTTTATACAGAATTTATCTCTTCGGAAGGCCTAATCCGCCAAGCAGGTCAAAGCATGAAAAAGCTGGATATTCTGGAGAATGAAAGACCCGTTGGCATCCAGATATTCGGCAGTGACTATGATAGCATGAAAGAAGCCACTCAAATTGCAGAAAAGGCAAAACCCGAGGTGATTGATATCAATTTCGGCTGCCCCGTAAAAAATGTGGTCTGCAAAGGGGCTGGGGCTGCTATCCTTAAGGATGTTCCCAAGATGGTAGATTTAACAAAAGAGATTGTAAAAAGCACCCATTTACCGGTAACCGTCAAGACAAGGCTTGGCTGGGATGAAGAGACAAAATACATTGAAGAAGTGGCTGAACGTCTACAGGATATTGGTATTCAGGCCCTTAGCATACATGGCCGTACACGGGTCCAAATGTACAAGGGAGAGGCTGACTGGACCCTGATCGGGAAGATCAAAGAAAACCCGAGAATCAACATCCCAATTTTCGGTAATGGGGATGTCGATAGCCCGGAAAAAGCAGAGGCGATGAAAAACCGCTACGGTGTGGATGGCATCATGCTTGGACGCTCTGCCATTGGTCAACCCTGGATTTTCAGGGATATCCACCACTACCTGGCAACCGGTGAAATCCTTGACCCTCCAGATGTGCATGAGCGGGTGGATATCTGTAAAACCCACCTGGCTGAATCCATCAAGTGGAAAGGTGAGCAAACAGGCATTAAGGAAATGCGGCGCCATTACCAAAATTATTTCAAAAATTACCCCAATTTTAAGCAATTCCGCACCACCCTTGTCCAAACGGATGAGCCTGACACCCTATACGAAACCCTGGAGCAAGTCAGGGATTACTATGGGGAAAGGGTTTCAATGGCATCTTAATGATTTTCTTAAGCTTTAAGGCTACTCACTTTTCTAAGGCAGAGCTTTAGTACTTACCTAAATATTTATTGCCAATATCAGCGCTGCAAGCCTGTCATATCGTCTATAAAGCATCAAAATACTGCTGACTATTCCCGGATGAATTACAAACTCCAGAATCAGGTTGATTTATTTTTTGTGATAAATTGCTATTTTCGGAAAAAGGTTATGAAGGCGGCCGGCTAATTGCAATGGGCGGGAGATAGCTGTTTGGCGGTTTGCATAATTTTTTTACTACATTTGTTAAACAAAACCTATGGTTTAATGGAAGAGTATGAAAATAGCTTTGAGGGAGAAACCAGGGATTTAGTTAAAAAGTACGAGCGCTTACAACAAAACAATGAAAGTTTCTTCCTGGAAAGTGAGGAGTTTGAAAACATCATAGAGTACTACCTGAATAAGAATAGGCTGGAAAAGGCCCTCGAAGTAACTGACACAGCAATGCAGCAACACCCATACGTGGTAAACTTCCTCACGAGGAAGGCTGAACTGCTTTTATTTGATCAAGCTTACGATGAGGCCCTCAATCTTCTGGAAAAAGCAAGGATACTGGAGCCAGGCAATTACGACATTTACCTATTATTGGCCAGCGCCCATGAAGAAATGGAAAATTTCGGAGAAGCCATTAATTGCTATGATCAGGCGCTGGAATTACAGGGCAATAAGGATGAAATATACTTACTTAAGGCCTTTACTTATGAAGGTTGGGACAAGTTGGACCTGGCCATTGAATGCCTTGAAGACGCCCTGAAACACAACCCCAATAACAAACAGGCCCTTTATGAGCTGGCTTATTGTTATGAGCAGCAAAATGAGCCTGAAAAAAGCATTGAGTTTTACCAAAGCTTCATTGACGAAGACCCCTATGCTTACCAGGCCTGGTTTAATTTAGGTTTGCTCTATAATAAGATAGGCCTGCATGAAAAGGCGATTGAAGCCTTTGATTTTTCAGTTGTGATCAAGCCGGATTACGCGCCTGGTCATCAATACATTGGGAAAGCCTACATGGGCCAGGAGGAATACCACAAAGCCATTGAACATTTTACTGAATACATTCAACATACAAGGCCCAATGCTCCAACTTATTCCTACATGGGCGATTGTTACCAATTCATGAATAAACAGGAATTTGCACGTGAGTATTACAAGAAGGCCATAGAAGTAAATGGGGACTATGCCGATGCCTGGTACGGCTTAGGCATCTCTTATCAAAAAGAATTGCGATACCGCCAAGCTATACCTTTCCTGGAAAAGGCCATCAAAATGAAAGGCGAAGAAGAAGAGTACTGGTTTGCCATTGCCGATAGCTACAACTTCATAGGGAATGAGCAGAAAGCCAAGGAAAGTTACCGTAAAACCCTGGATTTAGAACCTTCTCTCATTGAAGCCTGGATCGAGTTTGGGTTAATGCTTTACGAGATAAACCTTCCCAAAGAAGGCATTGAACTATTAAAAGAAGGAATAGAAGCCAACCCGGATTCTGAAGAATTGTACTTCTTATTGGGGGGAATATTAATAGACGAAGGGCAAAAAGAGGAAGCTTCTTACTTCCTGGATAGCGGTCTTCGCCTTGAGCCAGAGGGGCGGGCCTGGCTACTGGAGTACTTCCCTCATCTGGAGCACAACGCCTGGTTTATGAACTTTATAGAAAACTACAACGCATAGATATGTCAGTCAACTTTGAGCTAAAGGAAATACCAGAAAGAACGCAAAAGGACAGGGACTACGGGCTAACCATGGTCATGGATAAGGGCCTGAGCTGTAAAATGGTTGAGGACCTGCTCGACACTTCCGGTGAGTACATAGACATTGTAAAATTAGGTTTTGGAAGTGCCTTCGTTACGCCTAACCTTGAACAAAAACTGCAGGTTTACCGAAATGCCAATATTCCAGTATACTTTGGCGGCACTTTATTTGAAGCATTTGTCATCCGCAACCAATATGAGGACTACAAGCGCCTCATGGAGCGGTACCATATTGAATACACCGAAGTTTCAGATGGCTCGTTACTTATACCGCACGATAAAAAGTGCGAATTTATAGAAGACATGAGCCGGGATTTTACTGTGCTTTCTGAAGTAGGCTCTAAAGATGCGGAAACCATTATCCCCCCCTACAAGTGGATTGAGCTTATGAAAAAAGAATACGAAGCGGGTTCTTATAAGGTCATTGCAGAAGCCCGCGAAAGTGGTACCGTTGGTATCTTTCGTGAAACCGGAGAAGTACGTTCAGGCCTGGTTGATGAGATACTAACCCAGATTGACGGCCGGAAGATTATCTGGGAAGCTCCCCAAAAACCCCAACAAGTCTGGTTTATCAAACTATTAGGCCAAAATGTGAACTTGGGAAACATCTCGCCGCAGGAAGTGATTCCATTGGAAACCATGAGAATCGGTATGCGGGCCGATACCTTTCCCGACTTCCTCTACCGGAATCACTCGGATTTTCATTTGAGGGAGGTTTAGCCCCTCTAATTTATACGTTGACATGCAAAAATTACTGTGAAACCAAACTAACAAGCGTACATCCGTTTCATTAATACCCTATTGGTTTCAGTTGAATTCCCATTGCCTAACTATGGCTTATAAATTCATCTTTAAAGCCACTCCTCCGAAATCTAAATTAAATATACATTTTATTTTTTTATCAATTACCGTTTAGTACTTTTGAAACAAACAAATTTTAATATGAATGCTAAATACGAATTTTTACTTCGCTAACACTAATATCCTTGTGTTATTGCTAATAATTCTTTGCCAAACAGGCTTTGGCCAAGTAAATTCTGATTACCTTGAAGAAACCAACCAAAAAGCCCTTCAAGAAATGGCTGATCGGTTTGAGAAGGAATATGAGCAAAATATGGAGAAGGCTCGAAAAATTGCAAGGGGAAGTGGTATGCCTATTCGCAGAGTTGAAGAGGACGGAACAGTGATTGAATTACAAGGCCTGGATACTAATACAGGGGAACTGATCTACTACACCACTACCAACCTGGATGCTGCCAAAACGACTAACACCAATGAAGTTTGGCAAGGTGGTAGTATGAGTTTAAGCCTCTCGGGCAATGGCTATACCATTGGAGAATGGGATGGAGCGGCAGTAAAATCAGACCATCCTGATTTATCAGGAAGCGTTACACAAATTGACGGCGCTTCCTCTATTAGTAACCACGCTACACACGTAGCTGGCACGCTTATTGGAAACTCATCAGGATATCCTTTTACACCATCAAATTCAGCGAAAGGAATGGCCCATAAGGCTAGCCTTGACGCTTATGATTTTTCTAACGATAATTCTGAAATTTCCTCAGCTTCAGGTTCCGGGATGTTAGTTTCCAACCATTCATACGGTCAAGTTTGTGGTTGGTATGAATCGGGAGGTTCATGGTACTGGTATGGCAATAAGAATATAGATGCCTCAGAAGATTACAGCTTTGGTTTTTACAATAGCGATGCCTCTAAGTGGGATGAAGTCGCTTACAATGCACCTTACTATTTAATCGTTAAGTCTGCTGGTAATGATAGAAACGATGATGACCCAAATACAACCCATTATGTCTATGATTATTCACAGTCACAATGGGTTACAAGCAGTGCTTCAAGGAACAATGATGGTAATTATGATTGCATAACGCCAAAAGGCACCGCTAAAAATATTATGACGGTAGGGGCTATTAAGGATAAAACAAGTAGTGGCAACCCGGTATCGGCTGATATGACAAATTTTAGTAGCTATGGACCTGCAGATGATGGACGTATTAAGCCGGATATTGTGGCTAACGGATACAAGCTTACTTCAGCAGATTCAGCTTGCTCATCAGGTTATTGTATAAGAAGTGGGACCTCAATGTCGAGTCCCAATGCGGCTGGATCAATGTTGCTTTTGCAAGAACATTACAACAACGTGTATGGGAAAAAAATGCGATCCGCAACGCTTAAAGGATTGGTTATACATACAGCCATAGAAGCAGGTAGTAGTCAAGGGCCGGATTACAAATTTGGATGGGGCTTAATGAATACTAAGCATGCAGCTTCTGTAATAGCCAAAGACTCTGGTGGGCAATATGTTCAAGAAAATTCCCTTGCAAATGGTAATACTTACACTTTCGAGGTTTATTCAGATGGAAATAAACCACTTAAAGCTACTATTTGCTGGACAGATCCAGAGGGAACAGTTCCTTCTAAACAGGTAGATCCCACTACAAAAATGCTAGTAAATGATCTTGATCTAAGGATCGATCCAAATGGATCGAATCATAAACCTTATGAACTGGACCCCAACAACCCTTCAAATGCCGCGGCCACCCAAGATAATGACGTGGATAATGTGGAACAGGTATTTGTTAATGGCCCTTCCAAGGGCAAGCATACTATTGAAGTGACACATAAGGGTACTTTAAAGGATAATAACGGTAATAACGCGCCACAGGAATTTTCCTTGATTATCAGTGGTGCGGGGAATCAATGGGACGGTACTGCAGGCAATAACTGGAATAATGCTAGCAATTGGACTCGTGGCACTGTACCAGGCAGTGACGAGTCAATTTTTATACCAAAGGGGCTTTCAAATTATCCTGAGATAACCGGTACACGTAAGGTAAGGAGCCTTAGCATTGAAAGTGGTAGCAATAGCAAGCTAACCGTCAAAAGTGGTGGTAAGCTTGAGGTTAAAAATGAAATTATCAATAAGGGTAAAAATGATTTGGGAGATGGTGAAATTGTTCTAAACGGGAGTGAAAAGCAGATAATAAGGGGTGATGGTCAGTTGGAAATTGATGACTTAACGATTAACAACCCAGACGACATAGAACTAAGAACCGCTTTTAAAATCAATAATAAACTAACCCTAACGGATGGCATCATTCAAATACCAGGATCAAGTGACTCACTTACCCTGGCTGATGGTGCCTCATTAAATTCTTCTGGCGGCAAAAGTTCAAGCTATGTGGAAGGTCCTGTCTGTAAAATTGGTGATGAAGCCTTTACATTTCCAGTAGGGGATGATGGGAAATGGGCAAGAATTGAAATTTCAAAACCCCAGCAAAGTACAGATGCTTTCACAGCATCTTACAGTAATAGTGGCTATACCAATACAACCACGGGGTCTAACCTACAAAATGTGAGCGATGTAGAATACTGGAATTTAGACAGGGTTAGCGGCAATTCAGATGTTGATATTACCCTTTATTGGGAGGATGGTTCCAATACAGGCAGTAACATTACTGATACACAAGATCTTAACATTGCTCATTTCAATAGCAATCAAAGTCAATGGGAAAATAAATCAAGCACAACCGATGGATCAAGTACCACTTCAAGCGGCAAGATCACCAGCAAAAGTAAGGTCACAAGTTTCAGCCCGTTTACTTTCGGTTCCCAATCAACTGGCTCTACCAATCCTTTACCTGTGGAATTGATTCATTTTAACGTAAAACAAAGCGGCCAAATTGCGCTTCTCAAATGGGCCACTGCCTCAGAAAAGGACAACAGTCATTTCATTGTCCAAAAGCAAACCGGAGGAAACTGGAGTCGAATTGGAAAAATACCCGGAAACGGCAATGCTACTCGTAAAAACACTTACCGGTTCCGGGATCCAGATTTCCAAAAAGGAACAACTCACTATTACCGGCTGAAACAAGTGAATAGCGATGGTAACTTTGAATATTCGCCTATTCGCAGTCTCTATGCGGAACCCAATGCTATAGCTGACTTAGTGGTAAGTCCAAACCCGGTTAAAGATGAGCTTAGCTTAATGATCGAAAGCAGACGGCAAGCTTCTTATGATATTACTATTCTTGGTCTATTAGGAAAATCCAAGTATAAGCATACTTATGCCATTGATGAAGGATTCAATCAATTGGCTATTCCTATGAAAAATCTGCATCCTGGGCAATACGTACTGGTTATCGAAGGCAAGCAAACCATCAAAAGGCAAAAATTCCTCAAAAAGTAGCGTTACCAGCCAGAGTTAATCCCTCCTCAACAAACCAGTCAGGAATTATTCATTAAAAAACCGCAACACTTGTATTGCGGTTTTTTATTTTTGAAAGGGGCCTTATTGGTAAATTACAGTATTTAAATCATACGGCAAGGGCCCACATTATTGTTTTATAGAGGAAAATTTATCTTAAAAAGATTGTTGGCAGTTATATTGCTTTCAAATAATAAATTAAACGCATGCGGGATTTAATACATCAGAAGAATCCATCACTTTTAATAGCAATGCTTTGCTTGCTAATACCAGTGATAGCTGCTCATGCTAACGATCAACCTTTGGGTCTGTTTGGATCCAATGAATCACTTTACGAATCAAGTGAATGGGTTGATTCGGTTTATAAAACCCTGAGCCTCGATGAGAAAATCGGCCAGCTATTTATGGTAGCGGCTTATTCTAACAAGGGTAAAGCCCACAAGCAAAATATCACCAAGCTTGTCAAGCAATACCACATTGGTGGTTTGATCTTTTTTCAGGGTTCCCCTAAGAAGCAGGCCAAGTTAACCAATCATTACCAGCAGCAGGCTGACATACCTCTCCTTATTGCTATGGATGCAGAATGGGGGTTATCAATGCGTTTAGATAGTACAATAGCCTTCCCCAAACAGATGACATTAGGCGCTCATCCGAATGACAGTATGGTTTACAACCTGGGAGCCAACATAGCTAACCAATGCAAGAAGCTGGGGGTTCATATCAATTTTGCTCCGGTGGTAGATATTAACAACAACCCTAAAAATCCGGTCATTCACATGCGATCATTTGGGGAAAAGAAAAAAAACGTTGCGAACAAGGGAAAAGCCTACCTCAAAGGCATGCAGGAAAACGGCCTAATCGGGGTTGCTAAACATTTTCCCGGCCACGGTGATACAGACCAGGACTCTCACCTCAATTTACCTGAGATTCCTTATGATAAAACCCGATTAGACACGCTTGAACTATACCCTTTCAGGAAAATGCTCGAGTCAAAAACTGGTGGAGTGATGTCTGCTCACTTATCCGTACCTGCTTACGAAGAACAAAGCAACCTCCCTTCTTCCCTTTCATCCAATGTCGTTAATGACCTGTTAAGAGAAAAAATGGGTTATCAAGGGTTGGTATTCACTGATGCTTTAAATATGAAGGGCGTTACAAAACATTTTCAGCCTGGAGAAATAGAAAAAAAGGCCCTAAAGGCCGGTAATGATATCCTTCTTTTTCCGAAAAATATCCCAGCGGCCGTTAAGGCTATCAAAAAAGGTCTAAAAAGCGGCGATATTGACAAAAAACAATTCAATAAAAGTGTCAGAAGAGTCCTCAAAGCCAAACATTGGTCAGACCTAAACAGCTACGAGCCCGTTGAGGTCGACAGCATTAAGGAAAAGCTGAAACCAAAAAGGAATGAAGCTTTGAAGCAGCAACTCATTGAAGATGCCATGACGGTGGTCAGCAATAAAAATTCGATCCTTCCTTTAAAAAAGCTTTCATTAAAAGATTGTGCGGTTTTAACCGTTGGTACTGAAAAAGAGACACCCTTTGAGAAACAAATTAAAAAGTATGCATCGGTCAAAACTTTCTCACTGCCCAAAGATGCTTCCAAAATGGATTTTGCAGTTCTTAGGCAGAAATTAAGGAAGTTTGACCAGATAATTATAAGTACCCACAATCTTAGCGAATATGATTTATCCACGTTTGGCCTTAGTGAGTCGATAATAACCTATACAAATCAAATAGCGGAACAGACGAAAAATATCCTGGTAAATTTCGGATCTCCTTATGCCCTGAAATTATTTAGCCACAATGAGGGCATTCTCCAAGCTTACGAGGATGGCGCATCTTTTCAAAAAATAGCAGCTCAGGGAATCTTCGGTGCATTTACCATAAATGGTGAATTACCAGTTAGTATAAAAAAGCATTACCATGCTGGGGAGGGTATAAAGACAGGCTCTATCAATCGCTTGCAATACACCTTACCGGAGCGCGTTGGTATATCCTCTGATAGTCTCAATAAAGGGATAGACTCTCTTGCTAAAAGAGCAATCGAAAAAAAAGCAACGCCGGGCTGCCAAGTATTAGTCGCTAAAGAAGGTAAAGTGGTTTATAACAAAGCATTTGGCTACCACACCTATGATCGGGAGAGGCGCGTTAAAACCACTGATATTTATGACATTGCTTCCATTACCAAAATAACAGCTACTATGCTTCCCATCATGCGCCTTTACGACATAGGGAGAATAAGCTTAAAAGATTCCCTTGGTCAATACCTGGCTATGGATATTGATTCGATGAAAGCTGATTTAACCTTAAAAGAAATATTAACCCATCAAGCAGGGCTGGAAGCCTGGATACCATTTTACAAATACACCCTTACCGAGGAAGGATTTTGCGATTCCAATTACTGCTACGAGCCTAACAGTTTTTTTCGAATAAAGGTGGCAAATAATTTGTACTTACAAGCGAACTATACAGACAGTATCTGGAGAATGATCAATGAATCAAAAGTTGAGGGGCGCGGCAATTATCGCTACAGTGATCTGGGATTTTTTTACATGAAAAAGCTTGTAGAAAAATTAATCCAGGTTCCTTTCAAAGATTACCTTGATAAGAATTTCTACAAACCGTTGGGTTTAACAAAAACAGTATTCCTACCAAGGGAGGAATTCAGCCTAAAGAATATAGTCCCGACCGAAGATGAAGATAATTTCCGCAACCAGTTAATACATGGGTATGTTCACGACCCTGCTGCGGCAATGTTGGGTGGCATTGCCGGGCATGCAGGGTTGTTCAGCAACGCCAATGACCTGGCCAAGCTAATGCAAATGTTATTAAATGGGGGAAAATACGGCGATAAAAGATATTTCAGCTGGCCTACGGTCCAACAATTCACAAGCCAACAGTATGAAGACAACAGGAAAGGTCTTGGTTTTGATAAGCCCGAAACAGACCCCGATAAACTGAGTCCGGCAAGTGATTTGGCTTCTGCTAAGACCTTTGGGCACACAGGCTTTACGGGAACCTGTGTTTGGGCAGATCCTAAACATGACTTGGTTTACGTTTTCCTTTCCAACCGAGTTCACCCAAATAGAGAAAACAGAAAACTCATTTCCATGGATTTCCGTACTAACATTCAACGGGAGATTTACAAATCCTTCCTTAGCGATGAGGTCATTGAAAGGCGGTTAGAGGCTCGTTAAAAAATATTGTTTCACGTGAAACGAAAAGTCTCCAAAAGCCCTTAAACTTTTTATACCCAAAGTTTTCTTTAAAAATAAATCCTTTGCTAAAAGTATCCCCAAAAAATCCGTTTTTACCGTTAGGTTTAGGGGTCATGTTACTGGCTCTTGCATTGGAATTCTTGGTTTTACCCACGTTCCAAAAATACCAGCTTAACAATAAGCCACAACAATTACAATCAAAAATACACGAAAAAGAAAACCAAGTAAAAGCGTTTTTTGACACAGCCAAAAAGCTTGACCGACAAGCCTTATTAAACAACTTTCAGGATCTGGCCGAAATGGCTGATGATAACGGCCTTAAAATTTTCATTTATAAAAACAGATCCCTTATTTTTTGGAATGATAACAAAGTGCTACCCCAAACAAAATCATTAGGAGGAGGCGTTTTAACACTCAAGGAACTTGGAACCGGTTATTACTTACAGAAAAGTGAGTACATGGGAGAATACCTTTATTCGGCATTAATCCCAATCAAAACAAACTTTTCTATCCAGAATGAATACCTGCAAAACCAACTTAAAATAGGAGATAACCTTGATGCTTATTTCCGGGTAAATTTCACTTCTAAAAAAGGTAAATCCATCTATTCCCAAAATGGGAAATACCTTTTTTCCCTTCAAAAAAAAGCCAATTTAGTTTCTTTTCAATGGCCTTTTTGGCTATATACTATAGGGTTCCTTTTTCTTTTATTGGCCCTAACAAGAGGCCTAAATCATTTACTATTCAACCGAAAATACTACAAGGCCCTTATAGTTTTTGGTTCAGCAACACTGATTACCTGGCTAAACGTTATATTCTGGCAATTCCCTGAAAGCTTATTTTCCGCCACACTTTTTAAGAAGGACAGCCTATCTTCTATTGCATTCATCAATTCGTCAGGTAGCTTTTTAATCGCTTTAATCCTTTTATCCATAGCCATCCACTACATCAACAAGTATTTTAGGGACTTCCTAAAAGAAATAAGGCCCAATCCAAAATTATTCCTATCCCTTCTATTTTACACCTTAACAGTTGTAGTCGCTCATTTAGCCATTTCATTGATGGGTTTTTTAGTGATGGAATCTGATATTAATTGGGCTATTGAAAACTTTTATAACTTATCAATTCATTCATTAGCCGGAATTATCTCCCTATTCTTAATTTTTTACAATTTAGTACTGCTAACGGCTTGGTTTTTTTACCAAGTCAAAGCATATGTCATATCAAGAGCATTCAAGTTTTTTGGTATAGCCGCATTAATCACCATTGGCTATCAGTTGCTGGCGATTACCCAACCTATCGCCAATCACATGGCAGGATTACTCACCATTGGGCTATGGTGTGGTTTGGCTATTGGGCATCCCCGGCCAACTCATAGCTACGGGATGTTAACATTTTTCGTTTTATGGGTTTCTTTTTTTACCGCAACCCACCTCATTGGTTTCGAAAATGAAAAGGAAATTAAGCACCAGAAACATTTAGCCACTCAGGCAACTTACCATCGTGACGTGGTTGCTGAACATTTATTCCAGGATGTTTCACGTGAAATTAAAAACGACAAATACATTCAAAACTTTTTTTTCAACCCGGTTTTACCCAAATCATACCTTGAGAAGAGGGTTCGTGAACTATACTTTAGCCGGTATTTAAATAAATATGACTTGGAGATTCATACTTTTAAATACGGAGGAACACCCTACAAAGAAAGATCAGAGCAATCCCTTGACCATTTCCAGAAATTAATCAATAAATATGGCCTTAAGACACCCGGGAAAAACCTACATTTCATCAATAAAACCGGCTCTAATCCAACTTATTTAGCCATATACCAGTTTAATTGGATGGGAAAAATAAAAAGTACTTTGGTAATTGAACTGAAGAAAAAGGTTTTCCATGAAGAAAGTATTTATCCCGAGCTTTTGTTGGAAGAAGGGGTTGTTAACAAAAACTTATTAAAAGGATACTCGCATGCTATTTACAAAAACAAACGTCTCATCTCGCAAAAGGGCGGGTATCCCTATCCGGTCCAAACAGACATCGACCATGGTGGTAACGTATTCTACCAGTTTAGGGAGAACGGTTACGATCACCTTTTTCATCAGGTAAGTCACAATACGTTTGTTATCATTAGCAAAGAACCTCCGGGCCTCCTCAATAAAATATCTGTTTTTTCCATTATTTTAATTGCCTTCTTCATTCTCACTATTGCATTGGTCACTTTTCAAAAGTGGCATTTAAACCGAATCGCTAGCTTAGCACACCCATTCCGTCAATTAGTTAATAAACGTATACCGTGGATAACCAACTTGTTTTTCCAGCAGAAAATCCAGTTTACCATTCTCTTGATGGTTTTCCTGGTCATGGCAGCTGTTGGAATCAGTACCGTTAATTATTTAAGATATGATTACAACCAGCAACTCAACAAAAACTTAAACAATAAGATTAAACAAATCTTACCCTTACTGGAGAACAAAATACAATCTAAAGGGCCTAAGTTTTACAATAACAAAGAAGATTTGTATGTGACCGTCAAAAATTTGTCCAACCGCTTTCAATCGGATATCAACATCTTTGATTTGAATGGGTTTTTAATCACTTCCTCCCAACCTCGCGTTTACAGAAAGGATATACAGGCAAACTTGATGGATCCCAGGGCTTACCGTCAAATGCGGTTAGATAAGCGCTCTCAATTAATCCAGAATGAAACCATCGGAAATTTGAATTATCAGGCTGCTTATGCCCCAATAAGAAATGCCCAAAACCAAATAATTGGTTTTTTAAACCTACCCTATTTTTCTAAACAAAGTGAGCTCAAGGAAGAAATTTCTTCTTTAATCATAACCTTATTAGACCTTTACGTCCTTATTCTTCTAATCGTTATTTTAGTGTCCCTTTCAATATCAAAAACTTTAACCAAACCATTGGACCTGATAAGGGAAAAACTTAAAAAAACTCAGCTTGGCCAGAGCAACGAGCACATTGAATGGGAAACCAAAGATGAGCTAGGCCAGCTTATTAAAGAATACAATAAAATGATAGAGGCACTGGAGGCCAACGCTGAAGCACTTGCCAGATCAGAACGTGAAGGAGCATGGCGTGAAATGGCAAGGCAAGTGGCTCATGAAATAAAGAATCCCCTCACTCCAATGAAGCTTAACATCCAGCGCTTGCAACACCAATTCAAAGGCAACAACGACCCTAAAAGCCAAGACATCCAGAAGGTAAGTGGCATTCTCATTCAACAAATTGACCACCTTTCCAAAATTGCCACAGATTTTTCAGCTTTTGCCCAGATTTCCCTCGGGGAACCATCCAGAATTGAGGTAGAAGAAGAACTTTTAAACCAAAAAACTTTCTTAGAAGCAAACCAACCCAATGTAATTTTCTCTACGAATTTTAACACCAACCATTCCCCTATATGGATAGACCCAGATCACTTTAGCAGAATTACCACCAACATCCTGAAAAATGCAATGGAGGCCACATACGATAAAGAGACAGCCCAAATAACAATTGGTACCAGGTACGAGGATAATAGCCAAATCCTGATATGGGTAGCCGATAATGGGAGAGGCATCCCGGAAGAAAAACAGGAGAAAATATTTCAGCCCAATTTCAGCACTAAAAGCTCTGGAACAGGGTTGGGATTAGCAATGGTACAAAAAATGGTGGAAGGTGCGAATGGTAAAATCTGGTTTGACTCAAAGCCCAATATGGGAACAATTTTTTACCTGAAAATCCCTTTAGTATAACACCGCTCTTAAATCATTTTTTAGAAAAATGAGCGGTAAAACAAGAATTTTCGTCACATTACGCTATCAGGAATTTATCAACATGGGTTTATCAATAAAAACCATATTGCTTTTAACGATACCCATCTTCGTGATCCAAATTTTAAATGGGCAAGAAGTTTCAAATAAAAGGACTAAAACCATTCCTTACCGGGGAGATTCTGTTCTTTTAGATACGGTAACAGTGATTCCAAGCTCTATAAGCCTTGAGACAATGGCGGGCAAAAAAGCAGATAGAACTTTTTACCGCCTAAACCCGGACAATGGTTATCTGATTTGGCAAAAGCCCATTCCCCAGATAGATTCGCTTAAAGCGCATTACAGGGTTTTTCCGTTTTCGCTAACCAAACCATACAGGAATAAATCAAAAGATTTAATTGACTCCACCCTGCGCTTTAAGAACAGGAAACAGGTTTACTTACCCAATGAAGGTGAGCAGTCATCAGCATTCCAAAACCTGGAACGAAATGGGAATATTTCACGCGGTATCAGTACCGGAAATAATCAAGACCTTTCTTTGAATTCTAACCTGGATCTTCAGCTTTCCGGAAACCTTACAGAGGAGATCAGTATAGACGCAGCTGTTACTGACCAAAATCTGCCCATTCAACCGGATGGAAACTCAGCCCAAATCCAGGATTTTGACCGGGTATTCATAGAGCTTGCCACTCAGAACGAAAAACTAAATTTAGGCGATTTCCGCATGAATCAAAATACACCTTCCCATTTCCTCAATTTTTCCAAGAAAACACAGGGTATTGGGTTTGATGGAGATTGGGATCTTGGAAATGATAAAACGCTTAATGCAGGTGCAGACTTAGGCTTTTCCAGGGGAAAGTTTGCCCGGAATAAAATTAATGCCCGAGAAGGGGATCAAGGTCCCTATCAACTAAAGGGAAATGAGGGTGAGCGGTACATTGTCATTGTAGCAGGCTCTGAAAAAGTGTTTCTTAATGGAGATGAGTTAAAAAGAGGCCGTCAAAATGATTATACCATCGACTACAACTCAGGTGAAATTACTTTCACTAACCAAAACCTCATCAACCAATACGACCGGGTAATAGTGGAATTTCAATATGCAAAACGCAATTATGAACGATCCATAGCCCACACATATGGCAATTACCGTTCAAATAATTGGGAAATAAGTGCCAACTTGTTTTCAGAGCAGGACCATAAGAATAGCCCATTATTCCAGGAATTGGGTGACCAGGAAAAAGAAAAGTTAGCATCTGTTGGGGATAGTTTGGATGAAGCTGTTATAAAAGGAGGAAAAAGGGAGGAATACGATGAGAATAGAATAATGTACCGGAAAACGGATAGTAATGGATACAAAGGCATTTTTGTGTACACGACCAATCCCGACAAGGGGGAGTATACGGTTCAGTTTAGTAATGTTGGAAAAAACAACGGGAATTACCGTAGAAAAGCTTCCAGGGCTAATGGAAGGGTGTATAAGTGGGTCGAACCTATAAACGGTAACCCTCAAGGAAGCTATGCACCAGTAAAAACACTGGTGGCACCTAAGAAAAGACAAATGGCAAGTGTACAAACCAAGTATGACGTAAGTGATAATATGCAGGCAGGAATAGAATATGCTTCAAGTAATCGCGATGTCAATACTTTTTCGTCAAAGGATAACCAAAATAATCAGGGCCAAGCAACTAAAGCATTCGTCAAGAAAACGTTTTTAAAATCAGAAAAAACTGGGGAATGGGAAGCAAAAACCCAATTCTCTTATGAATATACCACCAAAACTTTCAGGCCGGTTGAAAGGTTCAGACCTGTAGAATTTCAACGCAATTGGGAAAACACTTTAAACAATACAACAAAATGGAAGCCCAAAACTCAGCGGTTGGGAAAGGCATCGGCGAATATCAATAACAATAAAAACTTTAACCTAAATTACGGGTATGAAAATTTTTCACGTGGAACCCGGTTTGATGGTTCAAAGCATAAAGCTGACCTGAATTGGCATTGGAATGATTTTAACCTTGATTTGCGCAATAACTTAACCACCGTTAGCCGTAACCTCCCTAATGCTCCCGATAAAAACACAACATTTTGGGACCAACAAGGTAAATTAACCCATCAATTTGGTAATATAATAGCAGGAGGAGGCTTTCACCGGGAAAAAAACAGAACTAAAACCAATAATAGGCTTAAATTGGATACTAGTAGCTACCAATACCGAAAATGGCATTTATTAGCGAAAAGCCCAGATTCTACCAGTAAGACTTACCAATTAAAATTTTCACAAAGAAGGGATTTCCTTCCAGCAAACGATGAAGGTTTTGCAAACGCAACAAGAGGAACTAACGTAAACCTAAGAGGTAAATTGAAAAGTCAGCAAACCAATAATTACTTAACTTACAACATCAATTACAGACGATTTCGCCTAAAAGACTCAACTTACCAGAGGCGCGACTTACCTAAAAAATCCCTTACAGGCGCATTACAGGGCAAGTTTAATTTCCTGAATGAGGTCGTTAAAACATCAACGTTTTATGAGCTAGGCGCTGGTAAAGAACAAAAAAGAGAGTATCAATTTATACGGGTAAGAGCAGATGGACGAGGCGAATATGTATGGGAAGACTATAACAACAACGGCGCCCAGGAACTGAACGAGTTCCAAAAGGCCAATGAAGCCAATGATTACAGAGCCAATTTTGTGAGAGTCATAACACCTTCCAATGAATTTATTCGATCCATTACAAACGAACTGCGTGAAACGATCAGTATAGATCCCGGAAAACAGTGGGGAGAAGCAGAGGGATTAAAACAACTGGTTGGTAGGTTTAGCAATGAAACCAATTTACGAATCAATCGCAAGGTATTGAACCGTGATGAGTGGCAACAATATATCCCAGTGAATTTATCGGTGGCAGATTCTAATTTGGTAACCGTTAACTCAGAGTTAAGAAACACTTTACACTTTAACCGCAATAATTCCAATTTCGCTCTGTTTTACAGATACCGTAACCAAAAGCGTAAATCCATCAGAGTGCGGGGTATTGATCAAAGTCTTCGAGAGACCAACACCGTGAATGGGCGGATCAATTTCACAAGGATATGGTCCCTTTCTCCTGAATACACAATAGGGAGAAAACGGTTTAACTCTCAGTTTTTCCCAGACAAAAACTACAATATACACTTGGAACGTATTTCTTCACAGTTAAATTACCAACCATTAGGTAATTTCAGAATATCTTTAACCTACGAAAATGAACGTCAACAAAACCTTTTGAAGGAGAGTGGCGAAAAAGCTACCAAAAATAAACTGGGATTGGAATCAAATTACAGTTTCATAGGTAAGGGCAATATAAGGGCAACCCTCAATTACATTCATTTCAATTACATTGGTGAAAACAATACTCCAGTTGCCTATGAAATGCTGCAAGGTTTAAATACCGGCCAAAATTGGACATGGTTCTTATCATCAAGTTACAACCTGGGGGATAACATCCAGCTGAACATCAGTTACAACGGTAGGACAAGTAAAGAAAACCAGACCATCCATCAAGCAAATGTGAGTGCACGCTACTTATTCTAAGTTTTCACGTGAAACAATACAAGCAATTTTTGGCAAGGCTTTTAGACGCAGGAATTTTAACTTTGCCAAAAACAGCCTAAAATGACGGAAAAATCAACCCTAATCATTGGGGCAGCAGGCCAGGTAGGCAGTGAATTAACAAACCGATTACGGACAATATATAAACCTACCAGTATAATAGCCGCAGATATCAATAAAATTCCGGAAGAAATAGCTGAAGAAGGACCTTCGTACCATTTGGATGTACTTGACTATAACCAGCTTTCTTCCATCATAAGCGCCAATAATGTTGAAGAAATTTACAATTTAGCGGCATTATTGTCAGCAACAGCTGAAGAAAACCCCATGTTTGGCTGGAAATTGAATATGGAAGGTTTGCTTAATACATTAAACCTGGCAAAGGAAACGGGAATTAAAAAGGTTTTCTGGCCAAGTTCTATAGCCGTATTCGGTCCGAACACCCCAAAAGAGAATACACCTCAAACAACTATAATGGATCCCAATACCGTTTATGGAATCACAAAGCTAGCAGGTGAGCGCTGGTGCGTTTACTACTACGAGCAATACGGTATAGATACCAGAAGCATTAGGTACCCCGGTTTAATAAGCTACAAAACTGAACCGGGAGGTGGAACCACTGATTACGCCGTTGATATATTTCATCAGGCGCTGAAGAATAGGGTTTACACTTGTTTCTTAGAATCAGATACCTATTTACCGATGCTGTACATGCCTGATGCCATTAGGGGAACAATAGAACTCATGGAGAGCCCAGGAGAAAACCTACAAATCCGTTCAGGATACAACATGGCAGGCTTTAGTTTCTCCCCTGAAGAGTTAGCAACCGCCATAAAAAAACATTTACCGGATTTCGAGACCCAATATAAGCCAGATTCAAGGCAGAATATCGCAAATGGTTGGCCAGCAGAGATTGACGATAGCCAGGCCAGGAATGACTGGCTTTGGAAACCGGAATTTTCTATTGACGACATGGTTGAGGATATGTTAGTAAATTTAAAAGCAAGGTTTTAAAATTTGAATAGGCTTTTATGAAAATAGGCATAGTAGGATATCCGACTTTTGGAGGTAGTGGAGTGGTAGCTACAGAATTAGGAAAAGCCTTAGCAAATAAAGGCCATAAAGTACACTTTATTTCTTATAGTCAACCTGTTCGGATGGAAACATCCGGTAAAAACTTTTATTTTCATGAAGTCAATATTGTTAAATACCCCCTTTTTGAATATCCCCCCTATGAATTAGCCTTGATTAGCAAGTTGGTAGATCTAATTAACCATGAGGAGCTTGATATCCTTCATGTCCATTACGCCATACCACATGCTTTTGCTGCCTATATGGCTAAAACAATGCTTGCAGAAAGCGGTTACAATATACCTATTATAACAACCCTCCATGGGACAGACATTACTTTAGTAGGAAAAGACCCAACTTACGAAACTGCTGTTACTTATTCAATAAACCACTCAGATGCCGTTACTACCGTATCTGAATACCTTAAAAATTCAACAAATGAATTCTTTAACATAACAAGGGATATTGAAGTGATACCAAACTTTATCGATTTAAGAACATTTTCCGAAGATCAGGGGCAAGAAAATGCTTTAGCTTTTAAAGAAGAAGGCAAAAAGGTAATAACCCACATAAGCAATTTCAGAAAAGTGAAAAGGGTTGAAGATGTTATCCGGGCATTTGCTCAAATACGAGAGAAAATTCCTTCAATTCTCTTAATGGTAGGGGACGGGCCTGAGAAAGCTCGTGCAGAAATGATATGCCGAGAGTCAAAGTTTTGCCACGATGTTTATTTTGTGGGTAAGAGGGATAATGTAGCTACTATATTGAACCAGTCCGACTTATTCATGCTACCTTCGGAAACTGAAAGTTTTGGTTTGGCAGCATTAGAAGCTATGGCATGTGAGGTTCCGGTTATATCATCAGATTCGGGAGGTTTGCCTGAGTTAAACATAAATGGGGAGACCGGTTTTACTTGTAAAGTAGGGGATGTCCATGACATGGCTGAAAAGGCAATTACAATCCTTGATAACAGCGAGACCCTCATTCAATTTAAAAAAAACGCATACCAAAGAGCAGAATCTTTCGAGATCAGTAAAATAATGCCCCTTTACGAATCCCTTTATGAAAACCTATTGAATCGCCGTATTTCCACTTCTAAAAAGGAGGAATCTTAAATTCGGTATCTTTAATCTCCCAATTAGCCTTTACATTGATTTGGCCAGGATAATAAATAACCCTTTCGGGGATTTTTCTGTCAAATACATTCCCCTTATTCCAGAACCCATTCCGGTTACGGTCGATAATGGCTTTAAGCTTATAATTTCCAGGATTTAACATTTCAAATTCAAAGTCCCCTTCCCTTTTATTGATTTTGTCACTCCGAATCCTTTTCCCATTTTCATTGATAAGTTTAAGTAGGATTAAGGCATTTATCGTGCTATCAACCACAATGTTTCCCTCAAGAGAACCCAGCTGATTCGGGTTTAACATTCTAAAGTCTGCAGATTGAGGTAAGCTACCATTGCCATAGATATCTACCAAAGCCAAACTATCTAAATAAATAGTATACGAGGAGTCCGCTTTTAAATCCCCTAAAACTTCAACCTGTCTTCTATCTGGAGAGGCTATCTTTACATCTGTAATTTTTTGAGGAATGGAATCTTTCCAAATCCTTATCAGATTGGTGTCAACTTTTTCTACCGGGTTATTTAAATTTACTTTAAGTGCCTGATTTGGTTTAACCTTTTCTTGTATGTTTTTTATTTGAAAAGTTGTATCATGATTCCTTGGTTGGGATAAGTATTTCTTACCACGCTTAATAGCAGCGGTGTCTTTAAATTCACGGTTTAGTTGAAGCGAAAATTTAAGCTTTTTATCTTCACTGGGCGGAAACCAGATTATGCACTTTTTTTTATCATCCTTGAAACGCCAGATATAATCGCGAGAAACATCCTTATTATGCAGCGGTTGAATACTTAGGGTATCTAGCTTTTGGTTAAATGTTAAAGCTACTTTACCCCTGCTTATCATTTTGGCATTAACAACCGCAGGACTCTCAAGCAATTGCTCAAACATTAACAACCGGTTGATTACAGTATCAGTCGAAACGTAGAGTGGTTCAGGATGAAAGGCAACTTTTTCACCACCATCATATTGCAGGTTACCATTCAAGTCTTTCAGTGCATAAACCTGGTATTTACCCGTCTTTAAATGATTAAATCTGAACGTTCCTTTTTTATTCGTTTTGGTATAGTAGTAAGGTCGCCTTTTGCTAAGTGCGCTGTCAGAAAAATCCTGGTAAATCAAAACTTTGCTTTCAGGAATGGAGTCAAGTGAAAAGGCATCCACCACTTTACCCCTCAGCTTTAGGGAATCAAGTTCATCACCGGTACTGAAAACATACTGAAAGTTTGAAACACTGTTACCTTCTGTAAGGTCTACAATACTCTCTCCAAATTGAATATTGTAGGTAGTATTTTCTTTGAGAGAATCCTGAATACTGATTTTAACAGTCTTTCGTTTTCCTGATATTTCATAGTTTTCAATAGGAGGATTGATAAGAATATTGTCTCTTTTATTTTGAAGTTCGATGTATTCGTTAAACTCTATTTCTATTTCACGCTTATTGACATTGGTTGTAAAATTAGTCGGATTAGCATTGACCATTTTAGGTGGCGTTTGATCTTTATCGCCTCCGGTCAGGGATCCTTTTTGGGCGCAGCCATACAAAGCACACAATGCGACCAATAAAACCCAAAAAGGAAAATACAGAATTCGCAAGAGTTTATTTTTATTGTTTAACGCCCCATGTAAACAAGCAGAACGGAAATATCAGCCGGGGATACACCACTTATCCGGCTAGCTTGGCCGATTGTTTCAGGCCTTACTTGGTTAAGCTTTTCACGACCTTCGACCGAAAGGGCTTTTATGTTATTAAAGTCCAAATTAGGGTGGATTTCAATATCCTCTAGCCTGTTCATCTTTTCCACCATTTCACGCTCTTTATCAATGAATCCCCCATATTTCATTTTAATTTCAACAGCATCCAATACTTCCTGGTCATATTGCTGAATTAGGTTTTCAACTTTGGGGATATTGTCCTTTAGATCGTTCAAAGTAACCTCAGGCCTAGCCAAAATCTTTTCTAACTTAAATTTTTGCTTAACAGGTTTTGAGCCTACGGCGTCTAAAGTAGCATTGATCTCCTCCTCCGGAGCATTCTCCTTACTGAAAAACTCTTCAATTTCTTCAATTCCTTCTTCTTTTTCTTTCGCTCTTTGGTACCTTTCTTCTGAAGCTAGGCCGATTTGAAAACTAAGGGGGGTGAGTCTTTGATCAGCATTATCCTGTCTTAGAAGCATGCGGTATTCAGCGCGGCTCGTAAACATCCTGTAGGGTTCATTCGTGCCCTTGTTAATGAGATCATCGATCAATACGCCGATGTATGCATCTGACCGTTTCAAAACAACAGGGCTAAGCTCTTTAACTTTTCTGTGAGCATTAATACCAGCCATTAAACCCTGGCAGGCTGCCTCCTCATAACCAGTTGTGCCATTAATCTGACCGGCAAAATAAAGGTTTTCAACCGGTTTTGTTTCCAGGGTATGCTTCAATTGATGAGGTTGGAAGAAATCATATTCGATGGCATACCCCGGCCTGAAAAGTTTAGCATTTTCAAGTCCTGCAATTTTACGAAGAGCATTTTCCTGAACTTCAAAAGGAAGGGATGTGGAAAACCCGTTGACATAGACCTCAATTGTATTCCACCCTTCTGGTTCAATAAAAATCTGGTGACTGTCTTTGTCTTTAAAACGCTCAATTTTATCTTCAATTGACGGGCAATATCGGGGCCCTATGCTTTGAATGCGGCCATTGAACATCGGTGAACGTTCAAACCCCTTCTCAAGCTCTTGATGTACGTCCGGATTGGTATAGGTGATGTAACAGCTAAGCTGCTTGTCTAAAGGTTTGGTCACATTGGAAAAAGAGAATGTACCGGGATCATCATCTCCCTTTTGTTCTTCCATTTTGGAATAGTCAATGGAGCGCCCGTCTATCCGCGGAGGCGTGCCGGTTTTCATTCTACCCGTTTCAAAACCCCTGTCCAATAATTGCTTCGAAAGACCGGTTGCTGATTTTTCACCTACTCTTCCGCCACCAAAATTGATATCACCAATATGAATCAGCCCATTCAGGAAAGTGCCATTGGTAAGAACAACACTTTGGGAGTAAAACTCCACGCCAAGTTGAGTCCTTACGCCTACAACTTTGTCACCTTCAAATATCAATTCTTTCCCCATTTCCTGCCAGAAATCAACATTGGGAGTCTGTTCAAGGGTGAGACGCCAGGTTTCGGCAAAACGAAGACGGTCATTCTGAGTTCTCGGACTCCACATTGCCGGCCCTTTAGATTTATTTAGCATCCTGAATTGGACCATACTTTTATCCGAGACAATACCGCTTTTTCCCCCAAGGGCATCTATTTCTCTTACAATTTGCCCTTTAGCAATACCTCCCATAGCAGGATTACAAGACATCTGGGCAATTTTATTCATGTCCATGGTAACCATTAGCACCGAGGACCCAAGGTTTGCAGCTGCGGCTGCCGCTTCACAACCAGCATGCCCTCCACCTACAACTATAACATCATATTGATCAGCCATTATTAAAACTTTTTTTAACGATTTTTAAGTATTGATCTTCTTTTTCACTCATAATTGCCTTTTCATTATTGGTTTTATCATTGAAACCAACCAAATGCAGAACACCATGAATGATAACACGGTTTAATTCTTCCATGAATGAAACTTCATTATTTTTACTATTTTCTGTTATCCGGTCTATGCTTAAATAAATTTCTCCGTTTACAAAATCATCCTCATTTTTTAAGTCAAAAGTTATAACATCCGTATAAGTATCATGTCCTAAATAATCCAGGTTTATCTTCCACAGTTCCTGATCAGACAAAAATATAATATTCAATTGGTGCAGAACAAATCCAAAATCTTGTGTAATGGCTTGAATAGTTGGCCTTACTGGCTTTAAATCTACCTCAGGAAAGTCCCGATCCTCACTAAGAAATTCAATCTTACCAACCATTCTGAACCTTTACTTTAAAAGTGTAATATCACCTTTGAAGAATTGCTTTGACTTATCCGCACCAGTGATTTCAATTACATAAAAATACGTTGCGGGAGGCATTAAATCGCCACTCCCTCCTTTTTTGCCATTCCATCCTTTTTCAATGTCACTTGTCTCAAAAACCTTCTGACCCCATCGATTGAAAATGGCCATTGAGGATTTCTCAAAATCAATGTACTTTCCCTTTGGCCTGAACATATCATTCTTACCCCTGGGCCTGAACGCATTCGGTATATGTACTATTGGCTCACCAAAAACACAGTCAATGTTTGATATACTCTCCCCTTTGAAACCATATTGATTTTTCCCGGTTTCTACAGCCTTAACCCGGTAGCAAACCCCATTATCCGGATAAGAATCGTATTTCTTATTATCCTCAAAGGTGGATACTTCAAAGGGGACTTCCTGAAGACTCTCCCATGTATTTCGATCGTTTCCACGCTCTAACCGTTCTATTTTGTAATGCAGAATGTTGCCATCAAACCCCCTGTAGTTATTCCACCTTAATTCTCTCCTTTGATCACGCTTATTAGTAGTTAAGACAATACTCTTAACCAAATTACTTTCATCAACATCATTATCACAGATCCCTTTGGCTATTATCTTATAAAAATAAGAAGTTTCAGAAACTTGTATTTCTGAACTGGAATCCACATACAGGAATTGGCGGCCACCATCATAATCTACTTTATCAATAACCTTCAAATCCCCATCAGATCGTCCCCTAAGTATTTCAAAACCAGACAATGGAACAGGTCTGTCGATGAACCAATTAATGTGAAGGTTACTGTCTTCAACCGTGACATCTCGTATATAGGTATATTTCGTTTTAGAAACTGATGAACTCGAAAATGATACTTTATTAGACGAAGAGGTGGCATTTCCTCCATCTTGATTTGCTCTTACAAAAGCTTCAAAACTTCCTCTTGTATTTGAAGAGTCCAGTTTTGCTGATAAAGAATCTCCCGATACAGTTCTATTTTTTTTAAAACCTTTTTCATTTTTGGATAAGAAAACCTCATAGGCTTCTACTTCCCAACCTTCGTAACCAGTCCAATTTAAGGTAACCTCTCCGGCGCAGGAATCCTGACTATACTCTAAAAAACTGTTTTTATGGGTATTGAGACTTATGGGGCTAACATTGTCACAACTGTCATAAACCGCTAAACGATATTTATCTTTTCCACCGCTTGGATTACCAATTATACTATCTACATAATGGGTGTTTGCTTTGCCGGGTACGGAATCCAATAGACTTGTTTGGTTATTTTCATCCACGTAGTAGATATTATAACCCTTTACATCTGTACCTTCATGAGCAGTCCAGCCTAAAGTAATCTCACCGTTCCTAATGCTTACAGAATCCAATTCCTTGACATTAGGTTCATTTTTATCCACAGTGCCCGTATCGCTGTAGACAAAAGAATCATTAGTACAATCCCTGTAAACCCTCACATAATATTCCCATTGCCTTATATTATTGGTATTAGGAGGATTGTACTGAAATTCGGATTTCTGTCTACTAAAAACCGTATCCACTATTTCAAAATCATCATTAGGATTTTCTTTCCAATGAATGGTATAGAAATTGAAACCTGAACATGGGTTTTTGGCTGTTTCCCAACTTAAAGACACAGTACCATTATTCTCACATACCTTAAATAACTCAAGTTTCTGACCGGAACAAAAAACATTATTAACTACAATAACCAACAATAAAACAAAAAGTCGCTTAAGCATAATATTTCACCTCCCAGCAGTCTAAATATTGAAAATTAGAATGAATAAACGCGCCAGCAAAAAACAAAATTCCGGCCCAAACAAAACAGTAAGGTTAAATAAATACTTATCCGAATGTGGTGTAGCATCAAGAAGAAAAGCAGATGAGATCATTAAGGCCGGCAAAGTTAAAGTAAACAAAATATTAGTGACAGAATTAGGGACAAAAGTCAGTGATGAAGATATTGTAGAATATTGTGGAAAAAAGGTGGAAAAGCAAAAGCACATTTACATTATCATGAATAAACCGAAGGATTATTTAACAACAACTCAAGATCCTGATAACCGGAAAAAAGTCCTGGATTTACTGGGGAAAGCAAACCTCCCCAATGTTTTCCCTATAGGTAGGTTGGACCGGAATACTTCTGGGCTACTCATTCTTACTAACGATGGGGATCTTGCTAACCACTTAATGCATCCTTCAAGAAAGATCGAAAAAATGTACAAAGTAACCCTTGATAGGGCTTTTCCGAAAAAATCAATGGAAACATTGGTAAAGGGGGTTAAAGTGGAAAATGATTTCATTAAACCGGACAATGCCATTTACCAAAACCCTAATCAAAAAAACAAACTAATTATAACTATTCACAGTGGTCAATACCACATTGTTAGGAGAATGTTTAAAAGTTTGGGATACCATGTTAAAAACCTTGATCGGATTTATTACGGAGGTGTTAAGAAAGAAAAACTTAAACCCGGTGAATGGCGGCATTTAACAAGAAAAGAGCTGAATATTTTAAAAAATAAAGCGGGGTTAAAGAATTAAACTGAAGAGAAATTTTCCAAAGCTATCCACCATTACCAACCCGGAAATCAACTTACCCAATAACATTAATGTTCCAACATTTAATTTTATTTTTATTAACACATCTTACATTAACATAAGTGGAGTATCAATTTCAGCTTTTGTCATCTCCCATCCTAAACGGCTTCATTCCTGTTAAAATTCATGTGGAAAATACGTTTAATTCAATGTGTCCAAAATATTATCTAAAAAGTTTTCCGCAAATTCACATCCCTAATGATAAAGTTTATTTTGGTTTAATTAATTAATTAATAATCATCTAATCCTGTGGAAAAAACAGAAGCTAAAGAAATCATTACTTCAAGCGTTTTTGAAATTGTTTATGCTATCGCCTGCTTTAAAAAGCTAATGCTTATTCCTCTCACTTATTTTTTAAAAGTTGATAAATAGGAAAAAAATTGTATTTTTGCGGAACAAAAAAGGGGATATAGTCCCCTTTTTTTTATTGAATACCTTTTTAAATGAAAGAACCCATTACAAGGTATTTAAACCTCGTTTTACCGGAAGATGTTTTTGTGGTTAAAATAAAGGTTAGTAGCAATTTTCAAAAAATAGGTGTTTATCTCGATGGCGATTACGGAATTTCCATTGATGATTGTGTAAAAATAAGCCGGCGTTTGGAAGAATGGCTTGAGGAAAAACCAGAAGTACCTGAGGATTATACATTAAATGTTTCATCTGCTGGTTTGGAAGAGCCATTGACTTCAATAAGGCAGTTGAAAAAAAATGTAAATCGCAAACTTATTGTCCATGAAGAAGGTAATAAAAGTAAGGGAAAACTAATTTATGTGGATAATCAAAGAATTTGGCTTAAACCAGACAAAGGTGAGGCTAAAGGATTTTTTTGGAAGCAAATAGAGAAAGCTAAAGTAGATATTTAAAATAAAGTAGAATTAACAATGAATGTTGCTGAACTTCAGGAATCCTTTGCCGATTTCAAAGAATTTAAGAACATAGACCGTGCTACCATGATGCGTGTCCTGGAAGAAGTTTTCAGGAATATGCTTCGAAAAAAGTATGGCACGGATGAAAATTTTGATATCATCATTAACGTGGAAAAAGGTGATTTAGAGATTTGGCATAACCGAATAATTGTGGAAGATGGGAATGTACAAGATCCTACTCAGGAAATTGAATATTCAGAAGCGATAGAAATTGAGCCTGATTTTGAAGTAGGAGAAGAAATTTCAGAAGAGGTTAAATTACCCACTTTTGGTAGGCGTGCTATAATGGCTGCTCGACAGCACTTAATCAATAAAATCCTTGAGCTTCAAAAAGATGAGGTAATTAAAATATACGAAGATCGGGTGGGGGAAATTGTATCAGGTGAAGTTTATCAAGTCTGGCGGAAGGAGATGCTTATACTCGATGATGAAGGTAATGAGCTTATTCTTCCGAAGAGTGAGATGATTCCTCATGATAATTTTAAAAAAGGAGATACTTTACGGACTGTTGTACAAAGTGTGGAAACCAAAAATAATTCTCCTTTAATAACGCTTTCGAGAACAGCTCCAGAGTTTTTGGAAAGGTTATTTGAGCTAGAGGTACCCGAAATAGCTGATGGATTGATCACTATTCATAAAGTTGTAAGGGAACCAGGTGAAAGAGCAAAGATAGCTGTTGAATCGTATGATGATAGGATAGATCCCGTAGGGGCTTGCGTTGGGATGAAAGGCTCCCGGATACATGGTATTGTTCGGGAATTGAGGAATGAAAATATTGATGTAATAAATTATACGACTAATATTAAGCTATACATTAGTAGAGCCCTTAGTCCTGCTAAAGTTAATTCAATTGATTTGGATGAAGACAATAAAAAAGCTGATGTATACCTAAAGCCGGAAAACGTGTCTCTCGCTATAGGTAAGGGAGGTCTTAATATTAAGTTGGCAGCCAAATTAACTGATTACGAAATTGATGTGTTTAGGGAAAGTGAAGGAGGCGATGAATATGACATTGATCTTGACGAATTTAGTGATGAGATTGACAGCTGGATACTGGATGAGCTAAAAGAAATAGGATGTGATACAGCCAAGAGTGTTTTGGAACTATCCGTTGAAGAATTGGTTAGGCGAACTGAATTAGAAGAGGAAACAATTAAAGAGATAATTTCGATTTTAAAATCAGAATTTGAATAAGAAGAGGTAAGGTAAGATATGACAGCTACCAAAGCACCGAAAAGGCTATCAAAAGTAGCTAAAGAATTTAATGTGGCTACTACGACCATTCGGGAGTACCTGGATGAAAAGGGTATTGAAATCTCGAATAGTCCCAATGCCAAGATACCTCCCGATGCTTATGAGGCTTTGCTTGAAAAATTTCAGCCAGATAAGCTTGACAAGGAGAAGACTGAGCAAATAGTCTTACCTGGTAGTGAGAAAAAGAAAAGTGAAGATGAGAATAAGGAAGCCCCGAACGATACAAAAGAAGAAAAGCAGTCTGAGGTTAAATCTAAGGAAAGAACTGAAGATAAAACGGAAGCAACGGAGACTGTGACATCGCCAGATCCGCAAGGTGAATCAGAAGGAACTCATGAAACAGCAATAAGCACTGCTGAAACAGAAAATCAGACAGAAAACCAATCGGATTCATCTGCTGAATCCGGGAATGAAACACAAGAGGAAACAAAAACAGAACAAGGAAAAGAAGAAGCTGGTCCAAAAGTACTCGGTAAAATAGATCTTGATAAGGTAGAATCTAAAAAGAAAGGGAAAGGAGGAAGAAAGAAGGGGAAAAAAGAAGAAGAACCTGAAAGTGAAAAAAAGAGGGAAACTACGCCAACTTCTGAGGAAACCTCAGAAGAAGTAAAGGTTGAGGACTCTACAAACGATCAAGAAGAACAAACCGAAAATGAGGCAACTGAGGGACAAGAAGAACAAACCGAAAATGAGGTAACTGAGGGACAAGAAGAGGCTGAACCAGAAACAGCTGATAAGCCTGATAGTGAAGAGCCAGAAAAAACAGAGGATTCGAATAAAGATCAACTCACTTCAAAAGAGGATTACTCCCTTGAGGGTCCAACAGTAGTTGGGAAAATTGATTTAGGACAGGTTAAATCCAATAAACCAAAACCCGATAAGAAAGAGCCTGTTGCTTCAACTTCAGATATGTCCTCTATCAAGAAAAAGAGGAGAAAGCGAAAACGCGTTAAGTCTGAAGAACAAGAGAAAGAAACCAAAAAGGAAGCAGATACATCCAGTAAAAAGTCTGAAAAGTCAACACAGGATAAGAGAAAAGAACAGCGAAAGAAAAAGAAAAGTAAGAAAGAGGTTAAAGAAGAGATTGACGAAAAACAGGTCCAGGAACAAATAAAAGAGACCTTAACAAAACTTTCAGGCCGTCAAAGCGGTGGATCTCGTTCTAAATTCAGGAAGAAGAAACGGGATGAAACCAAGCAAAAAGAAATAGAACTACAAGAAGAAAAGGAAGAACAAGAAAAGAATAAAATACAGGTTACTGAGTTCATTACTATCAATGAACTGGCTAATATCATGGATGTTTCAGTAACCGATCTTATTACAACTTGTATGAACCTTGGATTGATGGTTTCTATCAATCAGCGGGTGGATGCAGAGGCCATTACCCTCCTTGCAGATGAATATGGGTTCGAGGTTGAGTTTACTGAGGCTGAGATGGATGAGCCCTCCCTTGAAGAAGAGGATAATCCTGATAATTATGTTGAAAAGCCGCCCGTTGTCACAATAATGGGTCACGTTGATCATGGTAAAACTTCCTTACTGGATTACATTCAGGGTTCCAAAATCATTGCGGGTGAGTCAGGTGGTATTACGCAGCACATAGGGGCTTATGAAGTAACCATGGAAAATGGTCGCCATATTACTTTCCTGGATACACCGGGTCACGAAGCGTTTACAGCTATGCGTGCTCGTGGTGCTAAGGCAACCGATGTTGCTATTATCATCATTGCTGCTGATGATAATGTGATGCCCCAAACCAAGGAGGCTATTAGCCATGCTCAAGCAGCGGGTGTTCCCATGATCTTTGCCATCAATAAAATTGATAAGGAAGGAGCTAGCCCTGAGCGCATTAAGCAAGAACTGGCTGAAATGAACATCCTTGTTGAAGACTGGGGTGGTAAATATCAATGCGAAGAAATATCCGCTAAGAAAGGAGAAAAAGTAGATGACCTTTTAGAAAAAGTGCTATTAGAAGCCGATATCCTGGATCTAAAGGCCGATCCTAAAAAGCGGGCCGTTGGAAGTGTTGTAGAGGCTTGGTTAGACAAGGGTAAAGGGATCGTTACAAACCTTTTAGTCGAAAGCGGCACATTGCACGTTGGTGAAGCTGTTTTAGCTGGCTCTCATTGGGGTCGCGTGCGTGCTATGTTGGATGAAAGGGGGCGTAAAGTTAGTACTGCTGAGCCTGGCCAACCGGTACAAATATTGGGTTTTGATGGGGCTCCTCAAGCTGGCGAGCGCTTCTACGTTACCGAAGAAGAAAATACCGCAAAAGAAATTGCCACCGAACGAAAGCAACTTATACGTGAGCAAGGTATTCGAGCCACTCGTCACATTACCCTGGATGAAATTGGTAGGCGTCTGGCTATAGGCAATTTCCAGGAGTTAAAAGTTGTGATTAAAGGTGATGTGGATGGCTCTATAGAAGCAATTGCTGACTCCCTTCAAAAGCTCTCCACTGAAGAAGTGCAGGTTAAAGTAATTCACAAAGGTGTGGGCATGATCACAGAATCTGATGTCCTATTGGCTTCTGCTTCCGATGCCATTATAATTGGCTTCCAGGTTAGGCCTTCCTCCAATGCTCGTACACTTTCTGAACAAGAACAAATTGATATCCGGTACTATTCTGTTATTTACGATGCTATACAGGAAGTCAGGTCTGCCATGGAGGGTATGTTAGCACCGAAAGTTGAAGAAAAAATTGTTGGTAACGTGGAGGTAAGGGATATCTTCAAAGTTTCTAAAGTTGGGAAGGTAGCAGGTTGTAAAGTGATGAACGGTAAAATTACCAAGGATAGTAAGGTTCGTGTCGTACGGGATGGGGTTGTCATTCACACTGGTGAAATTGGCACTTTAAAACGGTTTAAGGATGATGTCAAAGAGGTTTCCACAGGATATGAATGTGGACTCAATATCAAGAATTTTGACGATATCCAGCAGGGAGATAACCTCGAGGTTTATGAAGAGGTGGAGGTTAAGCGGTCCTTGTAGATGACTACGTAGCAATATTTTTTAAGGCCCTTTTTGTTACTAAAGTGACCCTGTTCTTCCCCCATCAACCGGAACATTTATTCCATTGATATAACTAGCCGCGGGGCTAGCGAGGAAGCCAATTGCGTTTGCCAAGTCCTCCGGATTTCCGAATTGCTTAGTAGGTACCACTTCTCTCATCAATGATGCTACTTCAGACTCACTTTTACCTGCTTTATTAGCTTTTGTTTGGATAAGATTGTGCAAACGTTCTGTATTAGTGTATCCGGGAAGAACGTTATTAACAGTAATACCATTCTCTGCCACTTCCATTGATAAAGTTTTAGCCCAATTGGCTACAGCACCTCGAATGGTGTTTGAAACCCCTAAGTTCGGTATGGGCTGTTTAACTGATGTAGAAATGACATTGATGATCCGGCCATAGGCTGCCTTCTGCATATTGGCTAATAAAGTCTGGGCCAATATTTGGTTACAAACAACGTGTTGTTCAAAGGCTTCTTGAAAAGCTTTTGGTTCAGCATCAATGATTGGTCCGGCTGCTGGACCACCGGTGTTATTAACAATTATGTGAATAATTCTTTCTCGGGCAATGGCTTCAGCAATTCGTTTAAGGTTTTGCGGCTGGCTATAGTCAACGGAATAATACTGATGGTCCTGGCTTTTACTCGTATCTAAAGAAGCCACAACTTCTTTTAAGTCCTCTTCATTCCGAGCAAAAGCTGTAATGGAAGCACCCATTGCGGCTAATTTTTGAGCTGTAGCTTTACCGATCCCTTTTGAGGCACCTCCTACAATGGCATTTTTTCCGGTTAAATCGGTTGATAACATGTCGAGAAAAATTTAATGGTCAAATAAAAAACAGGGCTGATAATAAAGTGGCTACAAAAATAAGTGATAATGCCCCTGCAGCATACCACCTTGTTTTTTCCCTGCTTATAATTATGGTGTAAATGGCTTTAAGCAGGTTATTACTGGCTGTAGCAATCAGGGTAGCTTGCGCTACTGTATTCAAATCAAGCATGTAATTCCCCTCAAAAAGGTTGATTAAATAGGGGGTTATATCCGTAATGCCTACAACAAAGGATAACACCTTTACCCCTGCTGTGCCGTAATACTCGAGCGCCACCTTGGTTATTATGGAAAATAGTACAAACAAGAGTGCAAATATGATAGCAACGTTTAGCTCTAATGGGTTTTTCTGCTCTTTTTGTACATCTTCAGACCCCAATTCTGAACTAGTAGGTTGGAAATATACCAAAATGCCAACGCCAATGGAAAAGATGAACAATAAAGCAAACGGGAGCGCTAAAGCTTTTGCTAAGATGGCATTAAACACTAACAGGATGATGAATATTCTGATAAACATCATAGCAGTAGAAAAAATGATAGAAACAGCATAGAGATGGGATGGGCTTTTAACTCCCTGACTTTTACGAGCAAGGATCATTGTCGTAGCAGTACTGCTGTAAAGACCGCCAAGTAAGCCCGTTACGAGGATTCCCGAGCTTTTGAAGACATATTTTCGCAGCAGGTAACTTAAGTAAGATATTGCTGAAACAATCACAACTGCTAACCAAATTTTATAAGGGGTAGTGGGAATGAATTCAAAGATAGGTTTATTGGGAACAACAGGTAAAATAACACCTGTCAGGATCAGGAATTTGGCTAAGGTTGTGAAATCTTCTTTTTGGAAACGCCTTGATATATTGGTTAACGTGGGTTTTAGCTCAGCCAGCAGTATCACTGAAACAAATATTAAAAGCACCATCCATGGAGGCTGGGTCACAACCAAAGGCCCTAAGCAATATGTGATAAACGCAATCATGACACTTGTTAATCCATATTCTTCGCCGGTTTTTGTTTTTGAATAGTAAAAAATGGCAAGCAAAGCACCCAATGTTATACCCCCGATAATGTATAGCCTTATTTGGTCAGGATCCAGGATGTAAAGGATAAAACCAAAAATTCCTATCAGGGCAAAGGTACGGTCCGTTCCGAAAACAGGTTTTTCAAAATCGTCCTCTGACGAAGCCCAGTGAAGGCCTCTTTGTTCCAATCCAATAAGCAGTGACAATAGGGCTACAACCACAAAAGATTTAAGGTTCTCAGGGATGCTATTCAGGAACTCTTCCATAGCTTTGCTCGGAATATTTTATTGGTATTAATTGCCTTTCTATGCAGGAGCAACCGGTAACGAAGATAAACAAAAAAAATCAATTAGGGATCGTTTTGTCCGGTGGAGGGGCGCGAGGAATAGCCCACCTTGGCGTGCTCAAAGCATTGGAGGAGCAACAGTTAAAACCAGATATGGTCTGTGGCGTTAGCTCTGGCGCCATAGTAGGTGCTTTTTACTCGGATGGCTGGGAGCCGGAGGCTATTTTTAACCTTTTCAAGGATCAGGGTTTTTTTAAGTTCGTAAACATTGGATTTCCGAAAACAGGGCTATTAAGGATGAGCGGTTTTATTAAAATGTTCAGGGAGCATTTATCCGCTAATAAGTTTGAGCACTTGCAGAAAAGGCTATTAGTAATGGCTACTAATTTTAACCTTGGCGAACCTGCTTTCTTCAAAGAAGGTGATATGGTTAAGCCAATCCTTGCATCCTCTTCTATTCCCGTCCTTTTCAGCCCGGTAGAATTGGATGGTCATTTTTATGTGGATGGGGGGTTGTATGATAACCTACCTTATGAGCCTGTTAATGAATATTGTCGTCAACTGATAGGCGTTCATGTGAATCCGATTGGCCGTTCAAAATATTTCAGCAATTTGGTGGATATTGCAGAGCGCACTTTTCAGCTAAGTGTAGCCGGCCATATTTGGCAAAAAAAGGATCAGTTTGATCTTTTTATTGAACCTCCTGGTCTGGATGAATACAACATATTAAGGATCTCCAAGGCTGAGGAAATTTTTAATATTGGCTATGAATCTGCTAAAGAAACCTTAAAGGATAATGTAAGCCTAAAGCAACTGAAGTAATGGTGGTAATACCTTGAGAAATTTAGAAAAAGGCATCTTGATCAAGTGAAGAACTTAATCAGTTTTTTATTAACTGAAAACATTCGCTGAGTTTTTAAAATAAAGAGTTAAGGCTCATTAATATCCACTTTTAAAAAGGTTCCATTTCAAAGCATTACCTATTATTTAAAAATCAAACATTACCCTGCTCCCGGTATCGTAAACATCCAACCTCGCAGGCATTCCCAGGTAGAAAGCCTGATTTTCCGAACCATGGCCGGCAGGGAAGCCAAAACAAACAGGGAAATCATATTCAACCACATGCTGATGAATAATCTCCTCAGCTGTTAGACCAAAAGGTGTTTCGTTGTCATTCATATCCGTCATGCCACCCACAATCAAACCCCTTAACCACTTAAACTTTCCGGCCCTTTTGAGGCCCCATAACATTCGGTCTAAATGGTATAAGTACTCATCCACTTCTTCTATGAAGAGGATTTTTCCCTTACAATTAAAATCTTCAGGAGATCCGATCAGGTTATAAAGCATTGATAGGTTACCACCTATCAAAATTCCCTCACTCCAACCCTTTTGGTTTAGCGGATGGTAATCAGTTGGGATTTTTGTGATGCTGCCTTCAAGGCTTTGTTTAATGCTATTAACTGAGCTCCCTTCATTCCCATTTTCAGGAAAACCACTTGGCATTAAGCAGTGAATTGATGGAATACCTAATATACCGTTCAAGTGAGAATGAATGACAGTTACATCGCTAAACCCGCCAATCCATTTAGGTCTTTTCTGAAATTGGGTAAAATCTATTTGATCAATAATCCTGATCGTACCATAGCCGCCTTTGGCAAATAGAATAGCATTGATTTCAGGATCATCAAGCATACCCTGGAAATCCCGTATCCTTAATTCATCCGGGCCGGCGAACTGTTGTGATTCAGCCCCGATTGTATCTCCCAATTTCACGTGAAACCCCCACTTTTCCAGGCGGTTAATAGCTGGTTGGATAGCCGTTTGGGTGATCTTACGTGCAGTACTGACGATACCAATCGTATCACCGGCTTTCAGAAATGGTGGCATAACCTTTAACTTCGAGCATTCCTTTCAATAATCCCGAAATTACAAATTATGGGAAATATTAACCGTCAACTCGTAACATCGGCTCTTCCATACGGCAATGGGCCTA
This sequence comes from uncultured Sphingobacteriales bacterium, assembly GCA_964595485.1. Lineage (GTDB taxonomy): Bacteria > Bacteroidota > Bacteroidia > CAILMK01 > CAYYUA01 > CAZQQN01. The sequence continues at coordinate 77,534 of CAZQQN010000002.1, forward strand.
TTCATATCGGCCAGCTGGCAGGGGCCTATTTACCAGCTGATATTTATGTGCGCTACTTGCGCTTAAAAGGCGAGAATGTAGCTTTTATTTGTGGCGCTGACGAACATGGCGTTCCCATCACCCTACAGGCCAGGAAAGAAGGTGTTCATCCCAAAGCAGTTGTTGACAAATGGTATGAAGTTAACAAGAAAAGCTTTAGTGATTTCGGGATCAATTTTGATATTTTCCATCGCACTAGTGACCCTCTGCATTATGAAACAGCCCGGGAATTCTTCCTCAAACTTTATAATAAAGGAGTATTCTTTGAGGAAACCTCCCAACAATATTATGATGAAGAAACTCAGCAATTCCTGGCCGACCGTTATATCATTGGCACCTGCCCAAAATGTGGTTTTGAAGAAGCTTACGGGGACCAATGTGAGAAGTGTGGCAGTAGCTTAAGCCCAAAAGAGCTGATCAATCCAAAATCTAAACTAAGCGGCAATGATCCCCAACTCCGTGAAAGCAAGCACTGGTATCTGCCTCTTGATCAATACGAGGATTGGCTCAGAAAGTGGATTCTCGAGGATCATAAGGTTGATTGGAAAACCAATGTCTACGGCCAGTGCAAATCATGGCTGGATCAAGGCCTGAAACCCCGGGCTATCACCCGCGATTTAGAGTGGGGTGTACCGGTACCCCTGGATGAGGCTGAGGGAAAAGTCCTTTACGTTTGGTTCGATGCTCCTATAGGTTACATTTCAGCGACTAAAGCCCTTTTTCATCAAAAAGCAAAGGAAGATCCTGCCAATTATAGGGCCGATGATTGGCAAAAGTACTGGCAACAGGAAGATACGAAATTGGTGCACTTTATAGGTAAAGATAACATCGTTTTTCATTGCATCATTTTTCCTTGTATGTTACATAGCCACCAAGATTACATTGTACCGGATAATGTGCCTGCCAATGAATTTTTAAACCTGGAGGGATCTAAACTATCCACAAGCCGTAATTGGGCTGTTTGGCTGAATGAATACCTGGAAGATTGGCCGGGCAAGCAGGATGTGCTCAGGTATGTTTTAACTGCTAATGCCCCGGAAACCAAAGACAATGATTTTACCTGGCAGGATTTTCAGAACAAGAATAACAATGAGCTGGTAGCCATCCTCGGGAATTTTGTCAACCGAGTGATCGTGCTTACTAATAAATACTTTGAAGGTCGTGTACCGGAAGTCGCTGAAAAAGGAGACCCGGAGGAGGAAGTTGAAAGGCAAATAGGTCAATTTCCTAATAAGATTGGTACGGCCATGGAAAATTATCGACAGCGTGAAGCCCTTGTAGAAATGATGAACCTTGCCCGCCTGGGAAATAAATACCTGACGGAAACCGAGCCCTGGAAGCTTTGGAAGAACGGTGAAAAGGACCGGACAAAGACAATCCTTCACTACGGAATTCAAATTGTTGCTAATCTGGCTACTTTGGCTGAACCATTTATCCCATTTGCCACTAATAGAATAAGGGAGATGCTTAACCGGGAACCTGTCCAATGGGATCAAACCGGTAATCTTAAAATTCTGGAAGCAGGCCATCAGATCAATAAAGGGGAATTGCTTTTTGAAAAGATCTCCGATGACCAAATTGAAAAGCAGCAACAAAAGCTTAGGGAAAAGTCCACCTCCGAAGAGGAAGAAGAAAAAGGAGAGGAGATCAAGCCGAACGTTGACTTTGAAGATTTTACAAAGTTGGATATCCGGGTTGTTCAGGTTAAAAAAGCGGAAAAAATACCGAAAGCCAATAAACTGCTTAAGCTTTCAGTCGATACCGGAAACGAAGAACGAACTGTAGTGGCCGGCATTGCCAAACAATTCGAGCCAGAGGCGGTGATTGGTCAAAAGGTTTGTATGCTCCTGAACTTAGCGCCTAAAAAGATGAAAGGTGTGGAATCACAGGGGATGATTCTAATGGCTGAGGATAGCGAAGGGAATTTATCCTTTTTAAAGCCAGATGAGGAAATGGCAATTGGTGGCAAGGTGCGATAAAAAAATTCTGGCAAGTTATGGGTTAATGCTTTGTAAGTGCTGGAATTCAGGTTTGAACTGCATAAAACAATCCCTGAACTGCCAGGCAATAATTTTCTAATCAGTATGTCACTTGGCTAATTGTTCAGGTTTACCTATAATTAAGCTTTATCGGCTATTGCGTCTTCGTCAGGCTCGGGTCCTTTTGTCTCACGGATAAAATCAAATGCTATATCCATAGCCGAATTGTTTTCCTCCGGTGAAGGATTAGCCTTGGCAAACTTAGCTAAGTCTGCTGTTTCGAAGATTTTCTGAAGTTGGTCTCTTTGATACTGAGAAAGGGGTTTTTCCTGCAATTGATTCATTATCTCACCTGTGGTGAGCTCCAGAGCGTGGATTTGGAATACATACTCCAAGTACTCCCTGACAATGTCTGTCAATTGATCATGGTATTCCTTGATGTATCCCTGCTGCCAGAGCTGCTGCGATTTGAGGTTTTCCAGCTTTTCAACAGCGATTTCATGAGGGGGCTTCCTGGGTTTTGGTTTGGGAGATGGTGCAGGTTTACGCTTCCAGCGTTTGTAAAACCAGATTCCTAAAAATACCAGGAGTATGATGACCAAGCCAATTGTAAGGTAAGGCCAAATCTCGGAAAAGGTCAATGGTATGTCATAAATGGCTTTTACGGGCTTAATGGATTTAGAGGTATCAACGGCCATGGTTTTGACCTTTACTTGGATGGTATCGGTCTGAAATCGATGGATGGAGGTATCACCCTTTTTTTTATAGGGGATTTCGATAGCGGGTATAACTTGTATTCCCGGTTTAAAGGAAGTGATCTTCAACGTTTGCTGCTTGATAATGCTTTTTTGGCTTTGTTTGGAATCTACTTTTCCTTTTTCCAGGATTTCGAAGGCGCCCAAAGTATCCTCGGGCATTGACCATTTTACCCTTTTTTCTTTGCTATGACTAACTTTAATGTGGTAATGAAAGGGTGAACCAATAAGAATGTTATTGGAATCTACATCGGCATTAATATGGGTTTGCTGGCCTTTCGATCCGTTAAATCCTGCTAAAAGCAGGGTAAGGAATAACCCAATATTCAGGAAAATGGTAAAATGACGTTTCATTAAATTCCTCAAAGCCTTTTTTCCCGTTGTTTGAAAAAATTCAGCAAGGTGTTGACGTAAGGCCGGTCAGTGGCAACACTAACCCAATCTGCACCGCTTTTCTTAAGGCTTTCATGGGCATATTTGTAGTTGCTGTAATACCAACGCTGGTACTCTTCCCGAACTTGCTTTTTACTGGTATCAACCCATTTGGTTTGACCTGTTTCCGAATCTTTAAGCCGTACCAAGCCTACCGGCGGGATCTTTGCTTCACGGGGATCATGGAAGTGCATACCAATGAAATCATGCCGCTTAGAAGCGACTGTAAGAGGCTTAACAAAGTTTTTATCTAAGAAATCCGACATGAGGAAAGCTATGGTCCGCTTTTTCATGGTGTTGTTAAAGTATTCCAAAGCTTGCCTAATATTGGTCTGGCTATGATCAGGTCTAAAATCCAATAATTCACGAACAATTCGCAAAATATGTGAACGACCTTTTTTGGGCGGAATGAATTTTTCAACCTGGTCACTAAAAAAGAGTACACCCACCTTATCATTGTTATTAATGGCTGAAAAGGACAGGATAGCTGCAATTTCAGTTATGACTTCATTTTTTGTCTTCTGGGCGGTTCCAAAGAAGTCAGATTGGCTAACATCTATGAGGAGCATCATGGTCAGTTCCCGTTCCTCCTCGAAAACTTTAACATAAGGATGGTTGAAGCGAGCTGTGACATTCCAGTCAATGTTGCGCACATCATCGCCATACTGGTATTCCCTGACCTCGGAGAATGCCATACCCCGTCCCTTGAATGCACTGTGGTATTCGCCGGAAAATAAATGGTTGGAAAGTCCCTTTGTTTTGATCTCTATAGATCGCACCTTTTTCAGTAGCTCCTTGGTTTCCATTCAGCAGGGCTTTTTATTGCCGGTTTCTTACAGATTACATGGCTCGAGGGCTTAAACCCCTTGGGTGTTTTGTCGATTCAGGGTACTTCAATAGCGTTTAGCACTTTACTTATTACCTCATCGGTGGTCATGTTTTCGGCTTCCGCTTCATAGGTCAGCCCGATGCGGTGACGCATCACATCATGGCAAATGGCCCTTATATCCTCAGGCACCACATAACCCCTTCTTTTGATGAAAGCATAAGCACGAGAAGCCAAAGCCAGGTTAATACTGGCCCTTGGGGAAGCCCCAAAGCTAATGAGTGGCTGAATTTCGCTAAGGTTATATTGCTCAGGTTGTCGAGTCGCAAAGACAATATCCAGTATGTATTGCTCTACTTTTTCATCCATGTAAACCTCTTTAACCGTATCCCGCGCTTTCAAGATGACTTCCGGAGAAGCCACTTGCTGAATACTGTCAGCAGGGGAGTTAATGTTTTGCCGCATAATGCTCCGCTCTTCCTCTTTCTGTGGATAAGTAATAACCACTTTAAGCATGAACCGGTCTACCTGAGCTTCAGGTAGTGGGTATGTTCCCTCCTGTTCAATGGGGTTTTGAGTAGCCAGCACAAGGAAAGGCTCTTCTAAGCTGAACGTTTGATCTCCAATGCTTACCTCACGTTCTTGCATGGCTTGCAGAAGGGCACTTTGAACTTTAGCAGGTGCCCGGTTAACCTCATCTGCCAGGATAAAATTAGCGAAAATAGGTCCTTTTCGAATGGCAAACTTCTGTTCAGCCTGGTTATAAATTTGTGTTCCTAAAAGGTCAGCCGGTAAAAGATCAGGAGTGAATTGTAAACGACTAAAATTAGCGCTTATGGATGAAGAGAGGGATTTAATAGCTAAGGTTTTAGCCAAACCCGGAACGCCTTCCAGCAGGACGTGTCCCTGGGAAAGGAGACCAACGAGCAGTCGCTCTAGCATGTACTTCTGGCCAATAATTGCTTTCCCGATTTCTAATTCCAGTTGCTCGACAAAGGCACTCTCTTGGTGAATTTTATCGTTAAGGGCTTGAATATCTTTTTGTTGATCTTTTGTCTGCGGTTCAGAAGCTTCCATTGAACTGGTTTTTTGGCGGGAAGGTAACAAATTTTATGCCTTTTACGCGTAATCTTGCTTTTATGGTTAATTGGCTGTTTTAAGGAGCTGCCATTATCAAAAAACAAACTTTTACCATAAAAACCCATATTAATTTTCGACTTAACACTTTTTTAAATCCCTAATTTCGCTAACTGAAAAATCATTAATAGCAATGGATCTTTCTTATATAATCAATCAGTTAGGTGAGGACCGTGAACAATATTTCAATGCGGTTGCGCCACCAATCATTCAAAGCAGCAATTTTACCTACCAATCTGTATCACAGATGAGGGAAGGGATTGCTGATGAGCTTACCCATCATTTTTATACGCGCGGGAACAACCCCACAGTAGAAATTCTACGAAAGAAGCTGGCAGCCCTTGAAGGAACAGAGGATGCCCTTGTATTTGGGAGTGGGAGTGGCGCTATATCAGCAGCTATCCTGGCCAATGTTCAACAAGGAGATCACATTATTTGCGTTGATAAACCTTACAATTGGACTAATGCCCTATTGAATGATTACTTGCCACGTTTTGGTGTAAAAACCACTTTTGTTGATGGTCGTGAAACAGAAAAATTCCAACAAGCAATTCAAAACAATACAAAGCTGATAGTTCTGGAAAGCCCCAACTCTGTTACTTTTGAAATGCAGGATATCGAAGCTGTGACAGCCTTAGCGAGGGAAAAAGGCCTAATAACCTTAATGGATAACAGTTATGCAAGCCCGCTTTTCCAGCAACCAACTCAATGGGGTGTCGACATAGTCTGCCACTCAGCTACCAAATATTTGAATGGACATTCCGATGTGGTGGCCGGAGTGATTTGTGGTTCCAGCAAGATGATTCACAAGATTTTTGATGGTGAATTTATGACATTGGGGGCCATTATTTCTCCACATGATGCCTGGTTAATGATCCGCGGACTGAGGACGCTCGAAGTACGAATGGACCGTGTAGCGGATAGTACTTGGGAAATTGTTCAAGTTCTGGAAGATCATCCCAAGGTGGAGGCGGTTTACCACCCGTTTGCCCAACAAAATCCTCAAAGGGACTTGGCTGAAAAACAACTGAAGAAAGGTGGCGGTCAGTTTTCCATTGCTTTGAAAGCTGATACCATTCAGCAAATCGAAGAATTTTGCGAGCAATTAAACCATTTCATGCTCGCATGCTCTTGGGGAGGCCATGAATCTTTGGCATTTCCAACCTGTGCATTACTCAATGACAAAAGTGATGCTGTTCCCGGCATACCATGGAATCTAATTCGATTCTATATAGGTATGGAAGATCCGGAAACCTTGAAGGCAGATCTTGAGAATGCATTTGCCCGATTGCATTCCTAATCAATAAAAATAAGCAGGATGCATTTGGCTAAATATTTGCTAAAATGGTTTTTGAAGCGTAGCTGCATGCATTCAATATAGCTATAAGTAAGCCAATGTCACGCCAATAATGGGTCTGGCTTTTAACCAAATCATAAAATAGAGAGGACAAGCATGGAAATAGGCGGCTATTCTTTTGCCAACCCCAACTTCTTTTGGCTTTTGCTACTTCTACCCGTTTTAGGGGTTTGGTTTTGGTGGAAGCGGAAACAGTATTACCCAGAGCAAGCTATCTCAAGCCTTGTGCCTTTTGAGAACTCAGGTTTTTCCTGGCGGCAAGTGTTAAACAGCCTTTTACCTGTATTCCGTCTTTTAGCCATTGGCTTGGTGATCATTGCTTTAGCAAGGCCTCAAACTACGCTTGAAAAGGAAAAAATTAAAACAAAAGCCATTGATATTGGTATTTCAATGGACATTTCCACAAGTATGTTGGCCCGGGATTTTGAGCCGAATCGGTTAAAAGCTGCCAAAAAAGTGGCCAAGGATTTTATCGCCGGAAGGAGGAATGACAGGATAGGGTTGGTAGTTTTTGCGGGGGAAAGCTTTACCCAATGCCCTGTTACTACTGATTACCGGGTATTAAAGAATCTTTTAGAGGAAACCAAAAGTGGGATGGTTGAGAATGGAACAGCCATTGGCATGGGATTAAGTACGGCTGTTAACAGGCTAAAAAAAAGCGATGCTGAAAGCAAGGTTCTGATACTATTAACCGATGGCGTTAATAACCAGGGAAAAATTGATCCCATTACAGCGGCTAAAATTGCTGAGGAATTCGATATAAAGGTTTACACCATTGGCATAGGTAGTAAGGGCCGCGCAAAGGTTCCGGTAAAAACTTCACATGGAACACGTTATCGCCAACAAAAAGTCAATATAGATGAAGAACTGTTAAAGGAAATCGCTGATTTAACAGGTGGCCAATATTTCCGGGCAACGGATTCAGACAAATTAAGGAGTATCTATGAAGAAATTGATCGATTAGAAAAAACGGAAATAGAAGTAAGTGCATTTAAGCGCTATAAAGAGGAATTTCTTCCATTTGCATTGATAGGTGCATTGTTTTTTGGATTAGAGGTTTTTACCCGCTATGGCCTGCTAAAAAGGTTACCATAAGACATGGAGCAATTACGATTTGAAAATGAATTGTTTTTATATGGCATCTTGCTGCTACCGATACTGCTGGGCCTTTTTCTACTTATGCAATATCGTAGGAGAAAAGCATTAAGGGAATGGGGAGACGAAAGGACTGTAAAGCAGTTAATGCCGGATCTTTCTCGCTTTAAACGACCCTTGAAGCTTAGCTTACTTGGTATTGCTCTTGTTTTCTTATGTTTCGGAATGGCAAACCTTCAATATGGTAGTAAAAAGAAGGAAGTTGAGCGGAAGGGATTGGATGTTATGATTGCGCTTGACCTGTCTAAGAGCATGTTAGCAAAGGATACCAAACCAAGCAGGCTCCAGAAAGCTAAGCTTTTTATCCGTGAGATGTTAAAAGAACTGACAAATGACCGTATCGGTCTGATTATTTTTGGAGGCAATGCATATGTTCAGATGCCTTTAACATCAGATTATGCTGCTGCTAATATTTTTCTCAACTCACTCAGCACTGAAATGGTGCCTACACAGGGTACTGCAATAGGCGATGCGATTGATCTAGCACGGGAATCATTTGATCAAAAACAGGAAAAATATAAAACCATGGTTGTTATATCGGATGGAGAAAATCACCAAGGTGATGCGGTATCAGCAGCCAAAAAAGCCAATGAAGACGATATTGCACTTAATACAATAGGGGTCGGAAGTGAAGAAGGGTCTCCGATCCCAATCAAAGAGGATGGCCAAAAGGCTGATTTTTTGAGGGATCAGCAAGGAGAAGTTGTAGTAAGTAAGATGAATGCCTCCATCCTCGAAAATATTGCGAAAAATGGGAATGGTGAGTATTTTCGTTTAAATGATATCAAGGAAACAGTAAGTGGTTTAATGAATGCCATTGAAAGGATGGAAAAGCGTAAAATTGATACCAAAGTATACACGGATTATACCGATCACTTCCAATATTTTCTCGGGGCTGCTTTGCTCTTTATGGTTTTAGAATTTGTCATTACCGAGCGAAAAAGTCGTTTAATGCAAAAAATAGGGGTTTAAATGAAGATTCGAACAGCAATTTGGGCCGGTTTAGTAGGAATGATACCCATCAGCCTTTTTGCCCAGAATGAAAGGGCTATGGCTCGTAAGGGCAACCAGGCCTATCAATCAGGCAATTACAGTAAAGCCGAAGTCCAATACAAGAAATCTTTGAAAAAGGCCAAAGATTTCAATGAGGCGAAATTTAATTTAGGAAACGCACTAGTACGTCAGGGCCGTTATGAGCAGGCCGCTAAAAAATTTGGAGAGGTAGTTAAGAACTCAGACAAACAATCTGTAGAAGCCAGAGCTTACCACAATAAGGGTAATGCTTATTTGAATGCGAAAAAGTACCGTAAATCCGTTAATGCCTATAAAAACGCATTAAGAAAGAACCCTGGCGATAAAGATTCACGTTATAACCTTTCATATGCTTTGAAAAAGCTTGAAGAAAAGCAAAAGCAAAATAAGCAGAATAAAAACAACAAAAAGCAGAATAAGAAAGACCAGGAAAAGCAAAAACAAAATAAAAAAGACCAAGAAAAAAAAGGGAAAAACCAGGAAAAGCAAAAATCTGAGGATAAAAAAGAGAATCAAAAGGGGGAGAATCAGCAGAAAGGAGAACAAAGCAATGAGCAGCAAAAAAAGGCTCAACAATCCGGAAAGCAAAAGCAAAAAGTAGATCAGCAGGAAATGATGCGCATGCTGAAAGCTATTGAATCCGGAGAAGAAGAGATCCAGCGAAAGGTTTTGAAGAAAAAGCGAAAAGGCCGTCCTTCAGATGAAGACCAAAAAAATTGGTAAAGTTAGCCTATGCGTCTAATTAAGCTCCTGCTAATAGTGGTTTTACTACTGCCTTCATTTTTCAGCAGTGGACAGGATGTTACTTTTAAAGCCAAAGCTGCTAAGAAAAAGGTCGGGAAGAATGAGACCTTTAAAGTTACATTTAAGCTTAAAGGTAGGGGTAAAAACTTTAAACCTCCTGATTTCAAACATTTTGACGTTGTAAAGCGGGGAAAATACTACAACACTGTTATAAGGAATAATAATTTTTCCAAAGAAGAGATTCGGGAATACCGGTTGAAACCAAAAAAGCAAGGAAATTTTGAAATAGGTTCGGCTTCAGTGAAAATCAATGGAGAGACCCTTAAAACTGATCCCATACAGATAAAGGTTAAAGAAAAATCGGGGAAAGGCAGACAGAAAATTGTTCAGAAAATACGCAGAAAACTTTTCATGAAATGTGAAGTTAGTGACCAAAATCCTTACAAAGGGGAGCAAATAACTGTTACGTACAAACTTTATTATGCTATCAATGGTCTGGGAAGACCAAAAGAAGCTCAAAAACCCCAATTTAAAGACTTTTGGCAGGAAGAAATAGACATTCCTAAAAAGCAAAGAGAGCAAAGGGTAACCATCAAGGGGAAGCAGTTTGTAGAAAATAAGGTTATGAAGGTGGCCCTTTTTCCCCAGCGGAGTGGTGAATTATCAATCGAACCCTTATCCTTAACATACGATATTCAGTACCGTGAATCACGTAGCAGAAGAAGGGGGCTTTTCAATCGGTACAATGTTAAAACCGTTACGATAGATGTTGAGAGTGATCGCCAAAAAGTCAACGTCAAATCTTTACCGGCTAAAAAACCAAGCTCTTTTTCCGGGTTGGTAGGTAAGTTTGAAATGAATAGTACGGTTAATAAAAAGCAAACTATGACCAATGACCCGGTTTCTTTAAAGATTAATGTCAGTGGTCGAGGAAACTTGAACCTTTTGCAACCATTTGACCTGAATTTAGATCCGGTTTGGGAAAGTTATAGCCCCAAAGTCGAAGAGGTGATTGGTACGAATAACAACGTAGTAAGCGGAAGGAAAAGCATGGAATATATTTTAATACCCAGAAGCCCTGGCCGGTATAAAATAGAGCCTGTTGAGTTTGTCTATTTTGATCCCAGTAAAGAAAAGTACGTAACCCATAAAACACCACGTTACAAAATCCGGGTTAATCAGGGGGCAGGTACTCCTGATTCCGGTGCTTTTGATAAACGGAGAACTTCAAATAAGAAAGACGTAGAAGTGATCAATAAGGACATTCGATACATCAAAAGAGAACCTGGAGGCCTTAAAAAGGGGCACAATAATTTTGTTTTCTCAGGGCCCTTCTGGGGATTGACCATTGCCCCTTTTCTTTTACTCGGGGGTATGGTTTATTACAGGCAGAGAATGACCAATATTCCTTATTCTGCGGTAGATTTAAAAGCAAAAAAGGCTCAAAAAGTAGCAAGGAGAAAACTTAAAACAGCGAAAAAGTACTGGAAAAATGGAGATCAGGATGGTTTTTACGAAGCCCTTTCAAAAGCTATGTGGGGATATGCCGGTGATAAAATGCAAATACCAATGGCTGATATGATGCAAGATCACATCCGGGAAGTTTTCGAACAGAAGGGTGTTGGGGAAAACCAAATCAAAGAATTCCTGGGTATTATTGATAATTGTGAACAGGCTCGCTATGCTCCATCTATGGGAAATTTTGACATGGGCTCCCTTTACCAAAAAGCTGAAGACGTAATTTTGACCATTGAACGCCAACTTCAATAAGCCATGCTAAACAGGGTGTTGTCATTCACATTGCTTTTTTTGATGCTTGCCCTGGACGGTAAAAGCTTGGAGAATCCCGAGAACCTTTTTCAAAAAGCCAATCAGGCGTACAAGGATAAAGCGTTTGACGAAGCTATTCAGTTATACGATAGTTTGTATCAAGCTAGCTATTATTCACCCAATTTATTTTTCAACCTGGGCAATGCTTATTATAAAACTGATCAAATCCCGGAATCCATTCTATTTTATGAAAAGGCACAAAAAATAACCGGATACCGGGAGGATATTGCTCACAACCTTTCCCTGGCGCGTGAACAAATCCCTGACCGCGTGGAGGCAGAAACCCCTATTCTGTTGAAAAAGTGGTGGAATACTGCCATTCGTTACTTTAGCCCTTCGACATGGGGTGCCTTATCTATTCTTTTACTCTGGCTGTTTACTTTGGCTGTAGCGGGGTTTTTGTTTTTGAGAACACCTTGGTTGCAGCGATTAAGCCTTTTCATTGGTATATTAGGGCTTGTCCTTTGCGTAGGAACTTCCATAATAACTTTTAAGCGCCACCAATATACCATTAGGGCTAACAAGGGTGTCATATTTTCTCCGAGTGTATACGTAAAAAGTGCCCCTGATAAGGATAGTAAGGAGTTATTTATCTTGCATGGTGGTACAAAAGTAGCCCTGCATGATAAGTTGGAAAACTGGCTAAAGGTAGAATTAGCGGATGATAAAAAAGGATGGGTGAGAGCAAAAACCGTTAAGGTGATTTAGCATTATCAGCATAGTCTTGATTTTTTCAAAAGGGTATTTAAATGATGTTTACCTCTGGTTGAAGGTCGATGCCAAATTGATCTTTCACACCGGCTTTCACCTTCATTGCAAAGTTATATAGCTCCTTTCCTGTAGCCCCGCCATAATTGACGATCACAAGCGCTTGTTTTTCATGCGTGCCTACCTGCCCCTCCCGATAACCCTTCATGCCCGCCTGCTCAATTAACCAACCTGCCGGAATCTTCATCTTTTCTTCTGAAAGTTCATAAAAAGGTATATCAGGATAAGCCTTCCTTAATACATCAAATTCCGACTTTTTAATGATTGGGTTCTTAAAAAAACTACCGGAGTTGCCAAGCTCATCCGGGTAAGGCAATTTTGAGCGGCGTATTTCTGAAACAAGTTGGTTAA
>CAZQQN010000002.1:89948-127751 GCA_964595485.1 uncultured Sphingobacteriales bacterium
GCTAATGGTTTTGATGGAAGGGTTTTGGAGGCCTTTCTCAGCAATGGCTTTTTGAAGAGCACCATAAGAGGTGTTAATGACGGGATTTTTGGTCAGGGATAAAGTGACAGATACAATCAGGTATTCGCCTTTTAGTTGTCCTTTAAAGACGCTATGCCGATAACCGAACTCACAAGCTTCACGATCAAAGGTTTCAAGTTTAAAGGTTGAGAGGTTTAAAGCTTCAAGCGAAACAAAAACGTCTTTTAACTCAGCGCCATAGGCACCAATATTTTGAATAGGGGCGGCCCCTACCTTACCGGGAATCAGGGACAAATTTTCGATTCCACCCCAGTTTCTTTCTACAGCAAACGCTACTAATTGGTGCCAGTTTTCGCCTGCATAAATTTTAACAGTTACCGTTTCTGTTGTTTCTGCCAATACTTCTTTCCCTTTTATTTCATTCAGGACAACCAAGCCATTATAATTCCCCGTTAATAGAATGTTACTACCATCCCCTAAAACCAAGTAGGGAAGCCCTTTAATCGTTGGATCTCGAAAAAGTTGTTTCGCCCCATTTAGAGACTGGATTTTGGCTAAATAACCAGCTTTGGCTTTTACCCAAAATGTATTGTAAGGATAGAGCTCCGCATTGGATTGAATAATATATGAAGGTTGATTGGACATCAATGCGAAAATACGGGCTTAAAAACGAAAATCCTTTATTGTTAAAGATTTAGTGGAAGGGCTTTTTGATCAAAATCTGAGGCTATTAGGTATGCTTGTTCAGGATTGCCTAATGATAATCCTTCAAAAGGTTTTGGTTAGCCCATAAACAACCAATATTTTTGAACAAAATGAGAACCAACAGCAGTGTTTCTTGTTAAATTTTAAAATTAAAATAAGAACGTTATGATTAATGTATCAGAACAAGCTAAAGATAAATTGATTGAATTCAAGAACCAGCAAGGTTATGATGAGTCCTATTTCGTAAGGGTGGCCGTTCAAGGTGGTGGCTGCTCCGGATTATCCTATTATTTGGATTTTGATAATCAAGAAAAGGAAGGCGACCAGGAATTTGATGCTGGTAATGGTATGAAAGTGGTTGTCGATATGAAAAGCTACCTTTATCTCCATGGTACAGAGCTTCAGTTTTCGGATGGCTTGAATGGTAAAGGATTTCAATTTCACAATCCTAATGCAAGTAGGACATGCGGCTGTGGAGAAAGTTTTGCTGTATAACTTCGAACCTATCATGCTTAAGTTAAAATAAAAGAAGGGACAGTAGGTCCCTTTTTTTATGTCCTCGAGAAAACTCAAAAAACCCTTTTGATAATTAAATGGTTTTACCCCGCCCAGTCTTCTCTATCCAGGCTTCTAAAATGAATGGCCTCTGCTAAGTGTTCAACTTCTATAGAATCAGAACCTGCTAAATCTGCAATAGTTCGGGACACTTTAAGAATCCTGTCATAAGCTCTGGCAGAAAGGCTTAGTTTTTCCATAGCCGCTTTCAGAAGGTTTTGGCCGGCCTGGGATATTTGGCAAATATTCCGCACTTGCTTAGTAGCCATGTGGGCATTCGTAAAAATGCCTTCATTTTCCTTAAAGCGGTTTTCTTGGAGGTTTCTGGCACTAACCACCCTGCTGCGTACTTGCTCGCTGGTTTCAGCCTCTTGCTCTGAGCTAAGCTCCTCAAAATCGACCGGCGTTACTTCAATGTGAATATCAATGCGATCCAGTAGTGGGCCTGATATTTTGTTCAAATATTTCTGAACGACTCCTGAGGAACAAACACATTCCTTATCCGGGTGATTGTAGTAACCACATGGGCATGGGTTCATGGAAGAAACAAGCATAAAACTAGCCGGGTAATCCACTGTGAATTTAGCCCTCGAAATACTAACCCGTCCTTCTTCCATTGGTTGCCGCAATACTTCCAGTACAGTTCTCTTGAATTCAGGCAGTTCATCCAGAAACAATACCCCATTATGGGCAAGAGAGATTTCCCCGGGTTGTGGCATGCCGCCGCCTCCAACTAAAGCTACATCGCTAACTGTGTGATGGGGCGACCGAAATGGACGGCTTGCAACAAGTGACGTATTGGCGGGTAACTGGCCTCCAACGGAATGGATTTTGGTTGTTTCCAGAGCTTCGTAAAGATTAAGAGGCGGTAAAATGGTTGGTATCCGCTTGGCTAACATGGTTTTACCAGATCCAGGCGGACCTACCAGTATAATATTGTGGCCACCTGCTGCGGCTATTTCCAGGGCGCGCTTAATGTTTTCCTGGCCTTTGACATCAGCAAAGTCAATCACATGATGACTTTGTTGCTCGTAAAACTCATCACGTGTTTGCACATGCGTTTTTTCGACCTGGCTTTCCCCTTCAAAAAAATCAATAGCATCTCTGATATGGCTAATACCATATACGGCAAGGTCATCAACGATAGCCGCTTCTCGGGCATTTTCCTTGGGTACCAGCATTCCTTTGAAGCCCTCTTTCCTGGCCTGGATAGCAATAGGCAGTGCTCCTTTGATGGGTTTGACTTCCCCATCAAGGGAAAGTTCTCCCATTATTATATAATCACCGAGGTTATCGGGCGTAAGCTGTTCAGAAGCAGCCAGAATTCCTAAAGCTATAGGCAGGTCATAATCAGAACCCTCTTTTTTAATATCTGCAGGGGCCATGTTAACAACGATCTTTTTACGGGTGAACTTGTAATCATTGTTTTTGATGGCTCCTTCAATCCTTTGCAAGCTCTCTTTAACCGCACTATCAGGCAAACCCACAATGAAATAATCCGTTCCGGCGCTAACATCTACTTCAATGGTTATAGTTTGGGCATCAATACCAAAGACAGCACTTCCATAAGATTTGACGAGCATAACATTTCATTTATGAACAATATTGAAAAATTTATTCGAGCAAATTACTTCGTACCTAATGTTAAAAAAGACGCTATTTGTGAGGAACTTAAGTAGTCAAAAACCATTTTCTTGGCTTTAAAAATTGGCTTTGCCCAAACTAAATTAGCATAATTTTAGTTAATTACCGAATGATAAATAAGCCTAATACAGTTGACAAAAATGAAAAAAGACTTATGATTGACTTTAGCAAGTTAGAACACAGGCAAGAGGAACCCGGGCCGGGGAAGTTATTAATATCAGATCCTTTTTTACCGGATCCCAATTTTAACCGTACCGTTGTGTTACTTACTGAACACAAACCCCGGGTTGGTTCAATAGGCTTTGTGCTAAACAAAACAGCTGAATATAAATTACATGAGGTCGTTGATTTTGACATACCAAATGATATTACATTGTATACGGGTGGGCCGGTACAGCCAGACACCCTTCACTTAGTTCACAAAAACAAGGGCTTAGGCGAGCCTGATATGAAAATTATGGATGGAGTTTATTGGGGGGCTAACTTTGAGGCACTTAAACTCATGTTAGAAAACAACACCATTAATCCAGAGGAATGCCGGTTTTTCCTGGGCTACTCAGGCTGGGGAGAGGAACAATTGGAGCAGGAATTAGACCGTAAAAGCTGGATTGTTACCAGTGCCAACGAGGATATTATATTTTCTGAGAACACGGACCAAATGTGGCAAGCAGTAATGAAAGCGATGGGTGGTAATTTTACCCTACTTGCTAACTCTCCCGAGGATCCTCAGTGGAATTGATCTGATCTGGCAGAGAATGATCAGATTCCGGGTGTTTAGTTGCTTCAAAATATACCATTGGCTTGTTGTAGTAAGTGTCCAACGCTACCAAAATGGCAATAAAAGCCCAAAAAGGCACTGATGCCTTATCGTAATTGAGAAAGTTATTTAAAAAACCGTGCGTAAAGTAAGTTAGTAGACAGAGTAAGATAGCCAAAGCCGTAATTCGAACGGTTTCATTCTTTCCGTGGTAGTATAGCCTCATCCCGATGTAGATGGTCATCAGCATCAAGGCAACTTTTGATAGCATACCTAAAAAACCGTATTCTGCAAGCGGTCCTAAGTATTCACTATGCGCATTGCCTACATCGCCAAAATTGGTGGAGATTCTGGTACGTTGGTATTCTCGCTGGAAAGGCGCATATTGAAACTGGTAAGTCCCAGGCCCAAAACCAAAGACAGGCCGCTCCTTAAACATCCTGTAGGCTGAATTCCAACGATTGATACGCTCTTTATTGCTGTGGTCATTGGTTATATTGTATATAGATTTGACGTTTTCGGCAAGGCCTGAAGCAGAGGTCGCTTCATTTTCCTGGAAGAAAATCATGATTTGGGTCCAGAAAATCAGCACTAAACTTACAGCGGCTACCACTGAGATAATAAGCGTTCGGAATCTTACCCTTAACCAAAAGATAATGAACCCAGCAAATGCTAAGACTACGCTTAACCACGCTGCTCGGCTAAAAGAAAGGAATAAGCCCACTAAAAAGATCGGAGTTAGAATAGCGGCAAGGAGCCTTAATGTATTACCATTCCCGAAAGGCTTTTTTCTTAGAAAAAAAGTAATAACAACCGGTGTAAATAATGCAACAGTAGCACCATAAATGGTATGGTCCTTGAAAAATGGCTTGGCTGCTAAGTGAGAAGTACTCCTCTCAAGCCCTAAAGCCGCATGATTCAAAACTGTGTATATAATCACCAAAGATAAACTAATGATGAAAAGCCAAAGGAATTTTTTGATGTTATGGTAATTTCGAAAAATATCCAGGGCTAAGAAATAAAATACTACTATGTACCAAAACCTTGACAAGAAGAACTTAAAAGAAATAAATGGCATGAGAGACGTGAAGCAGGCAAAAAACATCCAAATGAAATGAATCAGGATAATAATGGTTAATGGATGTTTGATTACACGTTTATCAATATTGGGACTTAATATTTGCTGAAGCACATAAAGAGCCATTAGTGACCAAATAAGGGGCTCTGTAGGGAAAGCCATAGAAAGCTTATCACCAAGGATCAGGATATAACTTAAAGGGGTTATAAAAACAATAGCGAAAAAGAGGAATTCAGGTTTCCTAACAAGGAGAAAAAACAAACCTGCAATGATCGGTAAGCTTAATAAATGGTAAGTGCCGTTGACAGTTAAAATTATGTTTAGCAGAACATAAATGGATATCCCTGCTAAAACCATGTAGAACGTTAACCAACTATTCTGTCTCAACACCTAATCCTTTTAGCTTTATTCCTGCTCAGCGAACGATTCTTTGATGTAAGGCCATTTCTCATAAATGTTGAGGAAAACAAAGGTGATTAAAAAGGAACCAATTAAAGCTAACACCAGGATCAATAATTTTTTGGGTTTAGCTTCTTCTCGATCCACCTGGGCTTTATCCAAAACATAAGTATTGGGGAGGTTATTCTTTACATCCGCTTGAATTTTTTGATACTTAGCATGAAGATTGGTGATTTTTTCAGTGATATATATCATTTCTTCTAAGAGGGAATGATAAATGGGCCCATATTTTCCCACAGTATTCAGTTTATCCTCAATATCATTGATTAAACTGGTTCTGTCTGCCATTTTGGCCTCACCGAGTGATTCGGTAAGGGCTTCTGACTGGGCTTCAAATTCTACCAACCCTTTTTCACTTAATTTTTGGACGGAATCTGATACTTTGTTATAGCGCTTTTTTTGTTGCTTATATTTTTTCTTGACAATAGCCATAGTCTTTGAAGCCCGTTTGTATTTGATTTTTTCAACGAAAGAATCCAGCGCATTCACTACCTCATTGGCCATAATGGCAGCCTGTTTTGGATCTTTATCAAATACTTCAACCTCTATGGCCATAAATTCGGTCTTTGTAAACACAAAATTGTTTTTGTATTTATTTTTAAATTTGACTAAAGGTTTATAACCTTCTTTGTCAATTTCGTAATGTTCGAGCAAGTTATATTTGTTGAGCAGATGGTTTTGCATGCGATTGGAGCGTAGGATCTCAAGGTATTTTTCTACTTGTTCTTCATTGCCATAATCCAGGTAGTCTTTATCGCCAGGGGTAAAGTCTCTCATAATTTCTGTTGAAAGGCTGTTCTGCGAGGTCGGATAAAAACTAGTGGTTGACTTATAAACTGGATCAGTGACCAAAGGGCTTGCAAGAATATAGGCCAGTATAACAGCAACCAAACAAATACCAATAAAGTAATAAAGCCAACGATAAATGAAACGGATTACATTTAAGAAGTTTAAAGGCTCGCGACTGTAGTCTCTCATGATAGCTCAGTTTTTTCTTTAGAAACCTCAAATTTCAAAAAAAAGCGCTGATTGAAAGGATAGCAATGTCCTTTTGTTTAAATTGATAGGGGGTTATGATAGCCATTCGCTAAGGTCTGTATTCAAAAGGTTTTCCGTTTTCCTGATATCTTCTCTATAGTAATCCAATAAAAAGGCCTTGGCTTCAGGGTGATCTTGAAGGGTTTCATTCGGTGTCTTCAAGTAAAATCCTTTTAGGGTTTGTTTAAGCTTTGATGGTAACATGGCACCCAACCTCATTCGCAGCCCCCATTTATTCAACAATTCATTGATAAAGCTGAATCTCGGTACACCTGCGGTATTGTGATTTGATCCTGTATCAAATGGAAAGGAGGCCAGGGCTAAAAAATCGGTCAATTGATCGAGGGTTTCTTTAGGCTTTTGATAAAGGTCATCCTGGAAAATTATTTTGATTTGCTCACTATTAAAATGGTCGTAGTAACGCTTTAATTGTTCGTAATATAACCCCAATTCCAGGAATAACTCCGATATCCCCCAGCCTTTTTCAGGCTTATATTGGTCCTCCTGTATGGCATCCATGAATGAGAGCGAAGTAAACCCAAATTTTAAAGCCATTAAGTAATGAGAATAGGCCCTTTCCAAAGGGTTCCTTAGAACGGCAATAATTTTAGCCTCCGGAACAAATTGTTTAATGTTTTGGGCTGATTCTCTGGAATAAAGATACGTGGTACTGGCTTCCCCTTTTACCTGTTCAGGTTTCGCACCCTCGAATAGTTGTTTATATTGCTCTTCAGTTCTTACATAAGCTTCGAAAACGGGCTTAAGGGGTTTCTGGCTGAAATATTCATTTAAATCAATCACCACGTTATTGTAATACCGCTGGTTGAAATTTTCAGGCTTGATATCCGATGAGAAAAAATGCGGCTCTTTAATTGGGCTGAAAAAAATGCCGGGATGCTGGCTAAGGTATTCAACCAAAGAAGTAGTGCCGGCTTTAGCCGCACCAATAATGAAAAAATCGGGATATAACCTCATGATCGAAACAAGTTAGTAAAATTAATGGTCCAGAATCCGTAATAGCTATACACAGCAATCATGGCAGCAATATTCCAACCAGCTGTACTGATCATTGTGGCTATGGCTGCTCCTTTAATGCCGTAAGTGGGTATCAGGAAATAATTAAGTAAAACATTCACAATGCCAACAGTCAACAAAATGTATTGGGAAGTTTTTTGCTTGCCGGTCATGTTAAGAATAATAACCACTGAGCCTGTAGCTGCTGAGAAAAAAGCTCCTACGGACAATAACAAAAGGCTTGTTTTACCAGCCAGGAAAGCTGAGCCGAAAATTCCAAGTAAGAACCCTGGCAATATCATGATAAAAAGAATAACGGGTAAGGTGGCCAATAGGATGATCGCTGTTGTTTGTTGTGTGAACTTCTTGAACTGTTCCATGTTCTGGCTGCCATAAAATTCCGAAAACTTTGGTGCTGCAATAGTATTAATGGCGAAAATTACAATATTACCCAATTGGCTTATTTTAATGGCTACTTCGTAAACCCCGAGTTCGGATTGGTTGGCCATAAAGCCCAGCATGATCTTATCTGTCCAGTTCATCAGGAAAAAAATTGTACTGGCAAGCAGAAGAGGAATGGAAGTCTTTAGCATATCTCTACTGGAAACCCGGCTAACATCAGCTTTTGATTGGTTACCGGCTTGCCTTTGCCATAAATAAAAGCTCCATAGCATCACAATGACTTCACCAATCAATAACCCCCAGAGTATATTCTCCTTCTGGTGGGTGAAAAATTCGAGAATTACAAAGCCAAGGGAAGCAAAAGCCAGTATACTGATGTTTTGAAGCAGCGAGTATTCCTTAATTAGCTTCAATCCTTTAAGGGCTTCTGAATTTAAACGGACAATGGCAGCGGGTATCAGGGCAATGGCGGTTATTTGCAATCCCTGCGTATAACTGGCTTTGCCTATGGTTCCCATCAAACCCGGCAGTGTTGTGTATAAGATAATGGATAAAAAAACTGCCATCAGGAAGGTCAGCGTGACCGCCTTCCGATAAAGCATTTGAATACCACCCCAAAGCTTTTTGTTAGCATAATCAGCGATAAAGCGGACCAAGTAAGTTTCCAACCCTAGCATGCTAATAATCATAAGGATGTTTAGAATGGCATAGCAGAAGGAAAAAAGGCCATTACCCTCACTTCCGTGTATCTTGGCCACCACAAACTGGAAAAGGTAAACAACCAAGACACTGCCAATTTTCAGGAAAAAAGCGGTGGACCCACTACTTAACAACTCTCTAATGTGGGAATCCTTGCCCGCAACAGAAATTAAAACCCGGTTTATTAATCGTTGCATGTAAGGTGCTTACCTTTTGGGCAAAGTTACAATTCGGATACCATATCAACTGATTGCTATCATTTTAAAGAGTCCTGTTTAATTTTGCTGCTATGCGAATTGCCGTTAATACCAGGTTTTTATTGCCCAATAGATTGGAAGGACTGGGCGTTTTTACTCACGAAACCATGAAAAGAATTACCCAATGGCACCCAGAGCATGAATTTTTATTCCTTTTTGACAGGAGCTACGATAAAACCTTTATTTACAATAGTAATATCACTCCTAAAGTACTTTTCCCCCAGGCACGTCATCCGGTTTTATGGTATTGGTGGTTTGAGGGCTCTGTGGCAAGGGCTATGAAAAAGTTTAAGCCGGATATTTTTCTTTCCCCGGATGGTTATTTGTCTTTAAGGACACAAGTGCCATCCGTTCCGGTTATTCATGACCTGGCCTTTGAGCATTACCCGAATGCTGTTCCATGGAGAACACGGAAATATTACAAATACTTTTTTCCGAAGTATGCTCATAAGGCGGATCAAATTGCGACCGTATCGCAATTTTCAAAAAATGACTTGATTCTGCAATATGGCATTGAGCCGGAGAAAATTGATGTAGTCTACAATGGAGCTAACGAAGCTTTTCAGCCAATAGATGAAGAAGAAAAAGCACGAATTATGAAAGAGGTGACCGGCGGTAGCGAATACTTTGCATATGTAGGTTCTCTGCATCAGCGAAAGAACATTGTTAACCTGCTAAAGGCATTTGACCACTTTAAGCGGAATAATGACACTGCTCTTAAGTTAGTCATAATTGGCCGCAAAGCTTGGGGAAATCAAGAGATGGAGGAGGTTTACCAGGAAATGGACCACCATGACCAGGTCATATTTACCGGTAACGTCAATCAGGATCAGCTGGTGAATTATTTAGGGGCTGCCCGCGCCCTTACTTATCTATCCTTTTTTGAAGGTTTTGGGATACCGTTGGTAGAGGCAATGTATGCAGATGTACCGGTTATAACAAGCGAAGCTTCTTCCTTACCTGAAGTGGCCGGAGAAGCAGGATTAATTTGTGATCCCTATGATGTGGAAGGGATTGCCAATGCCATGAAACAATTAGCTTTTGATGAGGAAGTAAGGCAAAATTTGATTCAAAAAGGCCGCGAGCAGCGCGAGCGTTTTTCCTGGGATAAGACAGCAGAGAAATTATGGCATGTTATAGAGAAAGCTGCATATTCGTAAACCCCAAACCTCAAAACTATGGCCAGAATAGCTGTATTTCCCGGCACATTTGACCCCATTACATTAGGGCATTACAACCTTATTCATAAAGCCCTTAAGCTATTTGACAAGCTTTACCTATCCATTGGCAAAAATACCAATAAACAACACTTTTTCTCTCTGGAAGAGCGTCTTACAATGCTTAGCCAAACTTTCGGCAGGGAAAAAAACCTGGAGATCACCAGTTTTTCAGGGCTAACGGTTAATTACTGCCGGGAAGTCAAAGCTGGATTCCTGGTAAGAGGGGTTCGGAACAACTCAGATTTTGAAACGGAAAAAGCCATTCTGGAGATGAACCAGAAACTTGACCCCTCTATTGAAACTGTTTTATT
Organism: uncultured Sphingobacteriales bacterium; assembly: GCA_964595485.1. GTDB lineage: Bacteria > Bacteroidota > Bacteroidia > CAILMK01 > CAYYUA01 > CAZQQN01. The sequence continues at coordinate 100,109 of CAZQQN010000002.1, forward strand.
AACAACTGACCCTGATTATAACTCAATAAGCTCAACGATTGTAAGGGAAATAATCCGGAATAATGGAGATTTAACGCATTTTGTGCCGGAGGGGGCAAGGGAATTGATTCAAAAAGGGAAAAATCCTTGATATTAGAAGGTTAATTAACCTCGGCGTCAATACCACGGTTATCAAGCTTAGCGCACATAGGCTCAAGCACTTCTCTTTGGCCTTTTTTACAGGTAGCTTTCCCTTTAAAGTGGGCCAGCAAAGTGATCTGTTCTGCTTGATGGATATCTAGTTTGCACACCTCCTGAAGCGATTCAATCACAAAATCAAAGGAATTGTACTCGTCATTATAGAGGATTAAACGCGAATCAATGCCGTGCTGGTTTGACGTTAGGGTTTTCTCTTGAGTCTCTTCATTGGGATTTTTGCTTAATACTTCGCCGAAAATCCCGAATAAAAATTGATTCATAAGCATTGTTATTTGCTCAATTAAAATTCAATTTAAAAACGATAATTCGAATGCAAAAAAGTTCCTGATTCATTTTGCGATTTTTAACTTGGGCCGGTAACCTTTTAAGCCTTTATCGCGCCAAAACCAATTGATCATGATCCCTGTTTTCCTAACATTAAAGGGTATATACTCCTACCAGGAAGCTCAACAAATTGATTTTACAAAACTTACGGAGGCTAAGCTATTTGGTATTTTTGGCAGTGTTGGCAGTGGAAAGTCCACAATCCTGGAAGCCATCACCTTTGCCCTTTATGGTGAAAGCGAACGGCTTAATAAGAAAGAAGGCCGTAACTACAACATGATGAACCTAAAATCCAATGAGCTTCTCATTGATTTCGAGTTTGAGACAGGTCATAGTGCGGATCATTACCGGTTCATCGTTCAGGGTAAGCGAAATCAGAAACATTTTGAGCGTATTAACACCTTTGAGCGTAAGGCCTATCATTGGCAAAATAATGAATGGCTACCCCTTGAATCAGCTGATGCAGAGGCTATATTAGGCCTCAGCTACGAAAATTTCAAGCGAACCATCATCATACCACAAGGGAAATTCCAAGAGTTCCTTCAGTTAAGCGAAACCGACCGCACTCGAATGCTTAAAGAGATCTTTAACCTGGACAGGTTTGAATTAAGTGATCGGGTAGCCCGGGTGGAAAAGGAAAATAAACAAGCTTTAGACCGCCATGAGGGGGAATTAAAGGGAATGGAGGAGTACACTGAAGAAGCTTTGGAGGCTAACCTTAAAGCCCAAAAAGCAAAACGGCAGGAAAAAAGCCGACTGGAGGACCAATACAATGAAAAAAAGAACCGCTTTGAGCAGTTAAAAGACTTGAAAGTATTAAATGACCAATTGCAGGAAGCTAAGAAAAACCTTGAGACCCTGGATAAGCAAAAAGCTGATTATGCAAAGCGTCAGGAGAAATTGGAAGAATACCAGCAATGCCTTAACCATTTCAAGGATAAAATAGACCGTGCTAATGCACTGGATCAGGAAATTAGCGAAAGGGAAGAATCCGTGAAAAACCTCAAACAGCAGAAGCAATCCAAAGAAAAAGAACTCATCCGTAAGCAAGGTGAGCTTCAAAAACTTCAAAAGGAATTTCCCGATAAACGGGGTTTAGAAAACTCCATTGCCGATCTGAATTTGATTTTGGATATAAGGCGGTTTCAAGGGGAGTTGGATCAAAAAGAGGAACAGAGGAAAGCGGCAAAACAGGCTTTAACAGAAGTTCAAAATCTCCTCAAAGCCAAAAAAGCGGAACGGCAGGGTTTAAATGAAACATTACAACAAAAGAAAAACAATCAGGTCGACCAGGGAACACTGGGACAGGTTAAGAACTGGTTTACCCAAAAACATCATTACCTGGCAAACATTCAATCCTTTGAAAATGAGTTAAAAAAAGCCAATCAGGCCATTGATGAGCTCAAAGAAAAACGAAAGGTTGTTGTAGCCAGGAATAATTTGTCGCAATTAAAAAATGGTTTGGAAACGCTTTCAGTAAAAGGTTTAAAAGCCGAATTAGAAGCTTTTAAATCGGATTTCAATAATAAAGTTCATGTTATTGATAACGAGGAGCTACCCCACTACCAAGGGCAAAAACATTTAGAAACACACGCGAAAAGTCTTCAAGAGGGCCAGCCATGTCCTGTTTGTGGCTCAATAGAACATCCTGCTAAACTGCAGGAGGGAGATTCAGAAGCCAATATCAAAGCTTTACAGACCAGGAAAAAAAGCTATCAGGTTTGGATAGAAACCATCAACCAATCATTACAGGAAATTGAGGGCTTGAAAAGTGATTACCGATCGCTGAAACAACAAAAGGACCAGCATCAGTCGAGTCTGGATAAATCCCAAAGAGAGCTTGAAGCCCATTATCAAGCATTTCAATGGCCTGCTTACCAGGAGGTTACTGAGAGTAGGGTGGATGAGCTACTCAGGGAAGCCCAAAACCAGGAAACTGAAATAGCAAACATTGAAAAACAAATAGCAGATGCAGATAAAGTAATCGAAAAACAGCAAGATGAGCTACAAAAACAGGAACAGACTTATAACGACCTTGATCAGCAAGTCAACACCCTTTCAGAAAGGATCAAAGCTTATCAGCAACAGCTTCGGGTGCTTAAGGCTAATGATTATCAAAGCATGGAGAAGGAAAAGCTTGAGGAGGTGTTAAAAGATTGGCAAGAAAAACTTGAGCAGTTTCAAAACCTGGAAGCGGTTATTGAAAGTTTGCAATCAGAAACAGAGGAAATTAGGACCAAGCTCACTAATAAGCAGGAAGAACTGGATGCAAAAAAGGAAGATAAGAAAGCAGTAAACGAAAAACTGGAACACCTCCTGTCGCAGTCAGAATTTGATAACCTGGGGCAAATAGCCAAAATCCTGGAACAATCGTTTGATGTAGAAAAGGAAAAAGCTGCTATCCAGTCATTTAACAACCAATATGCCGAGCAGCAGGGTATCGTTAAAAACCTTCAAGAACAGTTAGCTGATAAAGAGGCGTTTAAACAGGAAGAATACGACAATTTAGCCAATACAATGGCAGAAAAGGAAAAGGAGCTTGAAGCGGCAAACCAAAGGCTTGCTGTTTTGAACCAACAGGTGGAAGATATGCAGCATAAGCTTCACAAGAAGAAGGAATTAAAAGAAGAGGTTGAGAAGCTTCAAACAAGGGCCGATAACATTAAAACCATGAAAAACCTGTTCAAGGGTAGCGGGTTTGTGAAATATGTATCCTCTGTTTTCTTAAAAGATCTTTGCCGGGCTGCCAATGAACGCTTTTACAGGCTAACCCGTCAACAACTGCGGTTGGAAGTTACGGAGGACAATAATTTTCGTGTAAGGGACTTCCTGAATAATGGTCGGGTTAGGAGTGTGAAAACCCTTTCTGGCGGGCAGACTTTCCAGGCTTCGTTGTCCTTAGCTTTGGCACTGGCTGAAAACATTCAGCGATTGACCCAATCATCTCAAAACTTTTTCTTCCTTGATGAAGGGTTTGGCTCTCAGGACAAAGAATCCCTTAGTATAGTATTTGAAACGCTGAAATCCCTGAGAAAGGAAAACCGAATTGTTGGCGTGATATCCCATGTTGATGAGTTAAAGGAAGAAATTGATGTAGCGCTTCATGTGGTCAATGATGAGGAAAGGGGAAGCCTTGTAAAGAGTACTTGGACGCTATAAAGCTTTTAGGGAATGCGCACAGTGAAAGGTTACAGGTAACGGAAAGATAATTTCCCCCCCAATTTTCAATCTGATTAACGATTCATTAGCAATTTACAAATGGTGCCACATAAGTTAGGATGAACCAACCAGCCATTCTTTAAGCAGGTAATGATCGGCCTCTTTGTTTCATGGCTTTTTCAATGTCTTCCAGCCGCCCCTTGGGGATGGCATTAATTAATTGTTGGGTGTAGGATTTTTGAGGATTGTAGTAGATCTCATCCGCATCGCCCATTTCTTCAATGAGTCCCTCATTCATTACGACCATACGGTCAGCCATATATTTCACAACGGATAAATCGTGAGAGATGAAAATATAAGTGAACCCAAAGTCTCTTTTGAGCTCATTCAACAAGTTGAGTACTTGTGCTTGTACCGAAACATCAAGGGCTGAAACGGATTCGTCACAAATGATGAAACGCGGATCTACAGCCAAAGCTCTGGCTATGCATACCCTTTGTCTTTGCCCGCCTGAAAATTCGTGAGGATAACGGTTGAAAAAGTTGCCATCTAAATTAACCCGCTCTAACAGATCCCTGACTTTTTCCTTTCTCTCCTTATCATTGCTGTAAAGGTTATGGACTTTCATTGGCTCCAAAATGGCATTACCAATAGTTAGCCGTGGATTTAGGGAGGAATAGGGGTCCTGAAAGATAATTTGCATCTCTTTTCGAAGTGCCCTTAAGTCTTTTAAGCCAAGGCTGAAAACCTCTTGATCATAGTACCAGACTTTTCCATCAGTTGGCTCAATTAGTCGCAGAATAGTTCTGCCCAGGGTTGTTTTGCCGCAGCCGGATTCGCCAACCAACCCCATCACCTCTCCAGCATAAACATCAAACGACACATCATTCACAGCTCTGACATAATCCTTGGTCCTCCCGAAAATGCCTTGCTTGATAGGGAAATAAGTCTTAAGGTTTTCAATATTTAAAATGGGTTTCCTGTTGAAAAGCCTCTTCAGGTGCTGATTTCGCTCCTCAGTGGTAACCTCAAGCTCATCCAGGGCTTCGGAAACCGTTTTATCACGGGCTTGCATACCCCCTTCTTCGGTTTCTTCCATAAAGAAGTTCATAGTGGGTAATTTGTGCAGTCTTTTTTCCAAAGGAGGTCTGCAAGCCAATAAGCCTTTTGTATAGGGATGTTGAGGTTCCGAAAATACTTGGTATACGTTGCCCTCTTCTACAATGTTTCCCTGGTACATGACCATCACCCGGTCAGCAATTTCACCAATAACGCCCAGGTCATGGGTGATAAAAATGATGCTCATGTTATGCTCCCGCTGCAGCTTCTGCATTAACTCCAGTATTGTGTTTTGCACGGTAACATCGAGAGCGGTTGTCGGCTCATCTGCAATAAGAATAGAAGGGTTGCAGGACATTGCCATGGCAATCATCACACGTTGTTTTTGCCCGCCGGATATTTGGTGCGGATAAGCAGATAACATGAACTCCGGCCTTGGCAGCTGAACCTCTTTGAATAACGCCAGGGTCTTTTCTTTGGCTACTTTTTTAGAAACCTTTTGATGCAGTTTAATTGCCTCCATCACTTGATCTCCACAAGTATAGACCGGATTGAGGGAGGTCATGGGTTCCTGGAATATCATGGCAATCTGGTTACCCCTTATTTGGCGCATTTGCTGAGAAGAGGCATTTGCCAAGTCTATTTCTTGTCCTGATTTATCTTTGAAAAGCATGGAGCCGCTGGAGATCTCGCCCGGTGGCGAAGGGATCAAGCGCATTATGGATAAAGAAGTTACCGATTTTCCTGACCCTGTTTCTCCAACGATACCAAGGGTCTCCCCGCTATCAATGTTGAAACCAATGCCATCAACAGCCACAAATGCTGACTCTTCTGTCTGGAAAGAAGTTGTCAATTGACTAACTTCAAGTACCCGGTTTTCGTCCATTAAGTTGAATTGAGTTCCTTCACAAATTTGCTAAAATCTATAAATAAACAACAACCAAAGCCTTATCAAGAAAGCAAGCAATAAAAGATTTATCCTCAGGGGTTATTATCATTCCGTAATGGCCGATTGTTTAGCCCTTAACTTTTCCGCAAGGGTTTCTGTCACCGCTTGCATTTCACTTGATGTATAAACGGGGTACGACACCTGATCCTCCAGGGATAACAAATCCGAAGGAAGGCTTTTGAGATTGGCCAATGTTTTTTCCCGCACCGTTTGAATGTCAGGCAGGGTTTTTTTCCAATCACCGTTTTGGATGTATTGGCTGATTAATGGCCGGCTGTTAGAAAGCCCACTTTCTTCTAAAAAACAGATTAAATCATGATCCATAACGCCATTTTCCCCATAAGCGCGGTAAACTTGTTTTAATCCCGGCAAGGTCTGTTTTTTGTTGCTGAGCTTGATCTTGTACCGCTTTTCACCGGCTTGGTCATATTCGGATAGTTTGTATACCATGGAAATATAAGGGGCATCGGCAGCGGTGCTAAGCTGTGTGCCCACACCAAAAGCATCAAGGTTTGCACCGGCTTTTAAGGTTTCTTTTATCTTGTATTCGTCAAGATCACCGCTTGCAAAGATCAATGCATCGGAATAACCCTTGTCGTCAAGGATTTTACGAGCTTCCTTGCTAAGGTTAACAAGATCACCACTATCAAGGCGAATTCCTTTAAAGGCTTCTCCGGTTTCAGTAGCAATCTCAGTACCCTTTAACGAGTTATAAGTGTCCACTAAGTAAATTGCCTGGTCCCGGTAGTTCCTATGAAAAGCTTCAAAAGCTTCTTTTTCATCCTCATATGACATCACCCAGGAATGGGCCATAGTACCCGAAACGGGGATATCAAATTTAAAACCGCTCAATGTATTTGAGGTTCCCTTACATCCGCCAATGTAGGCAGCTCGACCTGCAAGAATACCTGCTTCGGAACCGTGTGCTCTTCGGCTGCCAAATTCAAGAACAGCCCTTTGCTGTCCGTCATAATTCGCTGCTTGGTTCACGCGAGCTGCTTTGGATGCTATCATGGTTTGATGTTGAATAGTGGATAACAAAAAAGTTTCCAATATCTGTGCCTCTACCATTGGCGCGTGAACCTGGAGGATTGATTCTTCGGGGAATATAACCTCTCCCTCCTCTACCGCATAAACATCCCCGGTGAAACGGAATTCCCGCAAGTAATCAAAAAAATCATCCTTGATGTACTTGAAAGTGGATAGGCTTCGCAGGTATTGAATTTCTTCATCTGAAAACCTTAAGTTCGTGATGTATTCCAAAGCCTGCTCTAAACCGGCAGCAATTAAATAATTCCTGTTGGGAGGAAGTTTGCGGGCAAATAAGTCGAAGGAGCCGGGTTGGTTATGATTTTCCTGGAAGTAACCGGCTGCCATGGTTAATTCATAAAGATCTGTATTAATTGGACTTTGGGTTATCATAATGTTCTTATTTAGCATCAATCAAATCTAACAATTACTTATTTCAGGAACAATGACGATTATCATTTTAATTATAACGATTGGCGTATCGATCCTCGCCTTTAGTAAGGAGGAAATTTACCGGCGGTTTTTATTCAATCCGTTCATGATTCAGCAAAAAAATCAATACGAACGTTTTTTGACCTCTGGCTTGATTCACGGGGACTGGGTCCATTTATTGATTAACATGTTTGTACTGTTTTCTTTTGCTCAAGTAGTAGAAGGTGCCTATGAGGTTCATTTCGGGGATAATGCGACAAGGAACTTTATTTTCCTGTATGTAGGCTCGTTGATCTTTTCAGACATATCTACCTTTTTTAAATACCGTGATGATCCGGGATATAATAGTTTAGGCGCTTCTGGTGCGGTCTCGGCCATTGTTTTTGCGAGCATTGTTTTTGAGCCTATGCGTAAGATCTATTTAATGGGTATAATAGGGCTCCCCGGCATCGTAATGGGGGTTTTGTACTTGGTGCTTTCAGCCTATATGGCAAGAGGCGGGCATGGGCAGATCAATCACGAGGCGCATTTTTACGGAGCTGTTTATGGTTTTGTATTTACCATTTTACTAAAGCCTTCATTAGCTTTGGATTTTTTAGCTAAATTGGGTTTGAACTTTTAAATGACCGGTTTTATGATTGATCTCAGAAGCGATACGGTGACAAAACCTACGCCTGGCATGCTGGAAGCCATGATGAAAGCAGAGGTTGGAGACGATGTGTTTCAGGAAGACCCAACCATTAACGCATTGCAGGTTCGGGTTGCCAGTATTTTTGGTCATCCAGCCGCTTTATTTTGCCCCTCTGGTACAATGACTAACCAAATTGGCATCAAAACCCATACTCAGCCAGGAGATGAGTTACTTTGTTCAAAGGATGCCCATGTCTATCGCTATGAAGGAGGAGGTCCTTCGTTTAATTCAGGCGTTTCCGTATTTCCCATTGAAAGTGAGCGGGGCCAATTTACCCCGCAAGCGGTGGAAGAAGCTGTTACCCCTAAAGATATCCATAAACCCGAATCTCAATTAGTAGTCATAGAAAATACTTCCAATCACGGGGGTGGTAGCTGTTGGTCTTTGGATGCTATACGTCAAATTCGTAAGGTTTGTGATAAGCATGGTATGAAATTGCATTTGGATGGGGCAAGGCTTTACAATGCTTTAGTAGCAAAAAATGAAACACCGGCGGAATATGGAAGGTTGTTTGACAGCATATCAATTTGCTTTTCTAAAGGGTTAGGCATTCCGGCAGGCTCAGTTCTTATAGGAGATCAGGCTTATATCAATAAAGCTACCAGGTTTCGGAAAGTTATGGGTGGTGGCTTGCGTCAGGGCGGTTATTTGGCTGCTGCCGGCAACTATGCGCTTGATCACCATGTGGAAAGGTTGGCGGATGACCACAAGCAGGCCAAAAAATTGGAAAGCGAATTAGGCAGTAAACCTTATATCCAACAAGTTTTACCGGTGGAAACGAATATTGTGGTTAGCGAATTAAAACCGGATTATCAAGTTCATGATTTTATTAATAAGCTTTACCACAAGGGCATTAAGGCAGTACCTTTCGGTGGGCAGAAGGTCCGCATGGTAACTCACCTGGATGTTGACGATCAACAGCTGGATTATGTTATTGATGTATTGAAGAGCCTTTAAAAGCCTTTTGAGAGGGATAAGCTACCTTTTTGCTGGTATTGGGCTTCCTGAATAAATTACTGCATTTCCTTCTCCCAAACGTAAAAAGCTGATTTTTCTACTTTAACGGATTTGATTTTTACTGGCCAATCAATGGTTTGCCATTCCGTTGATGGAGTAAGTCGCTTGGATTCGCCGTTTATAGAAACTACTACAGGATAGTTAAATGATTCTACATCGGTAGCCCAAGCAAAATGCAGATTTTGCTTATCGCCCTGGTTATCAATTTTATAGGAAAAAATTGGCAACTGCGTATATTTCAGGTACTGGTTAAAAAAATTGGTGTAATCCCGTGGCGTATTCTTGTTGATGTAATTGGTAATAGAATCTGTGCTAACAATGGATTGATGGAAATTCTTTGTTAAGCCGCGAAGGGTTTTAAACCAGATAGAATCGTTGTTGATGGTATTCCTTAACGTGTGTAGCATCCATGCTCCCTTGTAATAAATATCAGAAGCCGGCCAATTGTTATAGTTGACTTTTGTAGGTCCTAAAACGGGATGAGTGTTCCGGATACGGTTTTTCCGGGATTGGAGGTATTTGACTGCCTTCTTCTCATTAAACCGGCATTCCATATACAAGGCTTCCATGTAGGTTGTGAAGGATTCGTGAATCCATAACTCACCCAAATCACGCGCGCTTATACTATTACCCCACCATTCGTGCCCGGTTTCATGAATAATGATGTAATCAAAACCCCAGGAATTATTCCTGTAATTATTCCCGTAGGCTATAGCACTTTGATGTTCCATGCCCAGGTAGGGTGTTTCCACAAGGGAATAGGCATCTTCCTGGAATGGATAGGGGCCAAAATATTGCTCAAAACACTTTAACATGGGCAGCACTTGTTGAAATTGTTTTCGGGCTTTTTCCAGGTTGTAATCCAAAACATAGTAATCAAGGGCTAAGCTGTCTTTTTTACCGGACGTGGCATATTTATCCTGGAAGTGGGCATAGTCGGCTATGTTTAGCGTCACATTATAATTGTTAATCGGATTGTTTACAAACCACTGATACGACTGATAACCGCCAGGTTCTTCGGATTTTGTCCTTAATTTACCATTTGCCACGGCAGTTAAGCCTTCAGGCACCTTGTATTCTATGGCCATACTATCCGGTTCTTCCGATAAATGATCTTTATTAGGCCACCAGAGGCTTGCTCCGATCCCTTCACAAGCAACTCCGATCCAGTGGCGCCCTTTTTGGTCAGTGTCCCAGACGAAGCCACCGTCCCAGGGTGGATTATCAGCTACAATCGGTTCCCCGTGATAATAAACTGTAAACTGGCCTGCTGTTCCTGCTTTAACCTTTTTAGGGAAATTAACAAACACAAAGTTACTATCGCGTTTGAAGGTTAAAGATCGGCCTTTGTACAGAATAGTATCAATAACCATGTTGCTGAACAAATCAATCTGAAGCCTCTTAAATGCCTTTTTAGACTGGAAGTGAATAGTATTATACCCTTCGATGCTTTGCCGATCGGGATTTACCGTAAGGTTCAGGTCATAAAAAGTGACATTGTAGCAGGAACGCATAGGGTTGAGGGCACCTCTTAAAGAATCATAGCGGGAAAACGTATGATCTTTGAAGTATTCCTGTGCTGAGGTAGTACCAAAGTTGCACGAAATTGAAATGATTAATAAGAGTATTAATAGCAGTCTTTTGGTAAGCATGAACTACAGGGACTTTAAGGTTTTTTGGTGAAAGGGCAAGTTTAAAAAATTATGCGTACTTTCATCACCCCCTGATTGGTTAAAAAACTTTGCCCCTGAGTTGTACTGAGCGCTATTAAAATTTTCTGAAAAACTGCATTGTATTTGCTACCTTAAAAGCCATTCATCAAAAGCTAAGTATTGACTACACCCGGTAAATTGCCTCCTTTTCCGCTTTTTTCGATGCTATATGGCATGATCAAAGGCGCCTACAATTATAAAGTCAAACGTGTGCGTTTGAACTTTAAGCACTTACCACCAGCTTTTGATAATTTTAAGATTGTCCATATTTCTGATATTCATCTTGGTAGTTTTCAATCAAATGAGCCCCTTCAGCAGGCTATTGAATTGATTAACAAGCAACAAGCTGATGCTGTTTTTTTCACTGGTGATTTGGTGAACTATGATTCAGAGGAAACATCCTCTTTCATGAAAGATTTAAGCCGCATTCATGCTAAAGCAGGTGTTTATTCTATTTTGGGGAATCATGATTATGGTAACTACAAGAATTGGAAAAGCCAAAAAGACTGGCAAAACAACCTGGATAAAATGGTCTCTGTCCAGAAAGAACTTGGCTGGCATTTACTACGAAATACTAATACCCGCATTTGGCAAAATGGGGATTCACTGGCCTTAATAGGCGTTGATAACTGGAGTTCACTAAAACGCTTTAAAAATTATGGTAACCTTGAAGAAGCCTATGAAGGAGTAGAGAATCAAGCGTTTAAAATTTTATTATCTCATGATCCTACCCATTGGAATCAAGTAGTAATCCAGGATTATCCGCAAATAGACCTCACACTTTCAGGTCACACCCATGGCATGCAATTTGGATTTGATTTCGAAAATTTTGCCAGATTTCGAATGAGCCCAGCCAAAATGCTATACAAACATTGGGCAGGGTTGTATCACAAAGGAGATCAGTACCTGTATGTGAATCGAGGATTAGGTTTTTTTGGTTTTCCTGCAAGGATTGGGGTTTACCCTGAAATAACTGTGCTGGAGTTAGGTAAAATTTGATCATATACATAGGCTGTTGGCTGGCACTTTCAGATATTTACTAATTTTGCCGCAATAATAACAAGGGGAACCCATGAAAATTGAGCAATACATTCCCAATGCTTTAACATTTGCCAACCTATGCTGTGGTTTCCTGGGCATTGTTAATGTGATTTATGGCGACCTTCAAACAGCAGGATTGTTGGTTTTTACCGCTGCTCTATTTGATTTATTCGATGGCTTGGCTGCCAGAAGTCTGAGGGTTGAAAGTAAGGTTGGAGAACAGTTGGATTCTTTTGCTGATATGGTAAGTTTTGGTGCTTTGCCAGGGGCCATTCTTGTGATACTTTTAATAAAAACGCATGCTGATTGGGTAAGCCCCGCTTACTTCTTGAATATACCAACTTTTGGGTTGATAGGCCTTGCTTTTCCCATGGGTGCAGCTTACAGGCTGGCAAAATTCAATTTACAAGAGGCTGATTTTAAGGGGTTTTACGGGGTACCTTGTCCAGCTGCAGGCTTGTTAGTAGCCTCCTTACCGCTTATTCTTGAATACGACCTGCTGCTACTTGGCTACCAAACGGTATATCTTTCAGGTTTTATCCTGAATCCATGGGTAATTTTAGGTATTATGGTGATTATTCCCTTGTTAATGGTTTGTAACATACCCATGATGAGTTTAAAATTGAATGGTTTGCATTGGGGAGGTCAAGAGGCACAAATTATTTTTGTGCTTGTTTCGTTAGTATTTATTATCTTGCTATCATTCACAGCAATACCGCTTATTTTTCTTTTTTACGTTATGATCTCACTGATCTTTCAAAAACGATTGACATGAAATTCAAGGCCGAAATAGATGTTATGCCTCTTGATGAATTGCTTGACCCCCAAGGGAAAGTTGTGGCAAATGGGCTTCACAACTTGTCTTTAAAAGCTGTAGAAGATGTTCGGATAGGTAAGCACATGACAATGAATCTTGAAGCAGACAATAAAGAAGAGGCACAATCGATAGTAGATAATGCTTGTAAGCAGCTATTAGTTAACCCTGTTATTGAAAAATATAATTTTTATGTCTATGAATGTTAAGTCTTTCAAAAAGCCGTTGATTTTACTCTTATTGGGAGTCATTCTCGTCCAATTTTCTAATGGCCAAAGACGTGGCAAACTAAGTACAATGGAATATGGTAAGAAGGTGATTGATGAACTTTGCTCTGTGAATATGCAAGGCCGTGGCTATGCTGGCAATGGAGATGGAAGGGCTGCTAAGTATATTAAAAAGCAGTTTGAAGAGTTCCGCCTCGAAAAATTCAGGTTTAAAAACAATGTTCAATACACCCAACCATTTTACTTTAGTGTAAACACCTTTCCCGGTAAAATGGAACTGAAGTTTGATGGAATACCGGTTGAACCAGGAGAGGATTTCTTAGTAAAACCTCATTCAGGAGGTACAGAAACCAGAAGGTATTTTAATCCTGTCATGCTAAAAAAAGAACACGTAAAATCCCAATCGGCGTATGAAAAACTGGAAGATAAAAATTGGGACAACAAATGCCTTGTCATTGATGAAGATAAATTTAGCGAGTTTGAAGATAACGAACAATACAAGGAAATTAAAGAAAATGATGTGGGTGCTGAGGCCATTATTTACCTTCATTCAGATGATTTGGTATGGGCCAAGAGTACTGAGGAGCTTGATTATCCTGTCCTGGAGGTAAAAAAGAGTGCTGTGAAAACTGATAGCCCTCAGATAGTTACCGTTAATGTAGAACAGGAGTACGAGAATAATACTAAATCCCAGAATGTGCTTGGCTACATAGAAGGTCGGAAAAAGCCGGATTCATTCATAGTATTTACCGCACATTATGACCATTTGGGAAAGATGGGAAAGGGTAATCTTTTTCATGGAGCAAACGATAATGCCAGCGGGGTTTCCTTGATGTTGAACCTCGCGCGTCACTTTAGTAGCCCGAGGGAAACACCGGATTTTTCTATTATTTTTATTGGTTTTACAGGAGAAGAAGCCGGCTTAATTGGCTCTAACCATTTTGTTAATAACCCGATGTTCCCGTTAGAGAAAGTAAAGTTTTTAATAAACCTTGATATGATGGGGACTGGTAAAGATGGTATGATGACTGTAAATGGAAAAGTTTATGATGAACAATTTGACAAGCTCCGCACTCTGAACGAGAAAGGAGATTACTTTTCAAAATTTAGAAAGCGTGGGGAAGCCAAAAACAGTGACCACTACTTTTTCCATAAAGAAGGTGTTCCAAGCTTTTTCTGTTACTTGAAAGAAGATTATCCATATTATCATGATATCAATGATATTCCGGAAAATTTATCGTATGAAGGGTATAAACCTGCGTTTAATTTGTTTGTTGATTTTGTTGAAAGTTTCAATGAAAAACGCCGGCGCAGGTAATGAACTTGCTTAATCAATAATCATTTAATGAATTAAAATCTAATACTATGACCGACTGGAAAGAAGAAGATAATAGGCTTAAAAAAACCTTTAAGTTCAATAATTTCACAGAAGCTTTCGGTTTTATGACAAGTTGCGCTATTGAAGCTGAAAAAATGCAACATCATCCGGAATGGAAAAATGTTTACAATGCTGTGGAGGTTGAGCTGACAACACATGATGCTGGCAGTGTTGTGACTGAAAAAGACCGGAAGCTTGCTGAGACCATGAACAAGTTAGCAGGGCAGTAGTATCAATAGTCCATTCATTAAGGAAAGGACTATCCTTTTTAGGTGAATGATACTTGATATGTTTACAAAAGTTTCAATAATAACTTTAGGAGCATACTGTCTTTATCTCAATTTGATTTATCATGAAAACCACCCCGACAATTTATCAACTCGATAATGGATTGCGGGTGGTACACCAACACGTGCCCCATTCCGGAATGGTACACTGCGGGTTTGTTGTTAACGCAGGCTCCCGCCATGAGTCTACTCTGACCAATGGTGTTGCCCATCTTATTGAGCACTCCACCCTCAAGGGAACTACCAAGCGCAAACCCTACCAAATTCTATCACGTATTGAAAATGTTGGTGGAGAGTTAGATGCCTTTACTACCCGTGAAAAAACCTATTATTTGACAGCTTCCCAGCGCCGTTACGCAGATCGGTCCCTTGAGTTGTTAACAGATGTCCTGTTCAACCCTACTTTTCCGGAAAATGAAATAGAAAAGGAGAAGAAGGTAATTAAAGAAGAGATTGAAATGTATGAGGATATCCCTGAGGAATGCTTGATGGATGAGTTTCATGAACGTTTTTTCCCGGATCATTCACTTGGCTACAATATTCTTGGCACTGATGAGTCGCTTAATGCCCTATCAAAAAAAGAAGTGGAGGCATTTTATGATGATCACTACCGGCCTGATAATATGGTGGCTGTCATCATTGGCAATGTCACAGCTAATAAGGCGCGAAAACTCATTGATAAACACCTTGAACCGCTTCAGAAAAAAAACCATGAAGGGTATGAATCAACAGCACCCAATATAGGCAAATTTAATGAGGTCAGGAACAAAAACTTTCAACAAAATTACTGCATGTTGGGAGCCCAAGCTTATTCCAGGTTTAATGAAAAAAAATATGCTTTGGCTGTACTGAATATGGTGCTTGGTGGCTCCGGAATGAGCTCGAGGCTAAATATGAACATCCGGGAAAAGTACGGGTTTGTTTATCAAATCGATACTTCATTGATTGCTTACCGTGAAAGTGGCCTTTTTACCATTGATTTTTCAACGGATGGTCAAAACCTTAACCGTTGCCTCTCCCTGATTGACAAAGAAATAGAGGGACTAAAACAGCATAAACTTGGAAAAATTCAACTAAACAGGGCCAAAAATCAAGTAAAAGGACAAGCTACAATGATGCGGGAAAATCACTCAGCTTTTTTGCAAAACCTTGGAAGGGATTTACTTGATTTTGATGAGCTCCCACCGTTAGATGAATATTTTCGGCAAGTTGATAAAGTTACGTCCTCGGATGTTATTGAAGTAGCCAATGAAGCCCTAAGCCTTGAAAAAATGAACCGTCTGACTTATAGGCCCTCTCTTGAAAAAGGCTAACATGCAGGCTATCATTCTAAGCCTAAGGCATTTTCCTTTCAGTTATAAGTTATAAAACCTTGTTTAACCAATTTCACCGAACATTTTACATTTCCACGTGAGGTATTCGCTGGAAAAGCGCATAAATCAATGAGCTTTCCGTTCCATTGGGTGAAGTCTCATTAGTATTGAAACTTTGTAGTAATTTATAACCGGGCCCCATGAAGCTCCTGAGGCTTTCCTCGTCATACTTTCTTACTTCAAGGTCTGTGGACTCGTCTTTGGCAGCCGTATTAAAGGCTGATAGAATGACATAGCCCTCTTCCTTAACCAATTGGTTCATTAGTGAGAAATAATTTAGGCGTTCTTTGAAATCTGTGAGGAAGTGAAACACGGCTCTGTCATGCCAAACCGTGACTTTATCAAAGTCATGTAACTTCTGGGGATTGGTAAAATCATCCACCACCCAATTCACTTTTTCACTGAGCTCACCTAATCGTTCCTTGTTAGCATTAAGGGCATTTTCACTTATATCAGTAGCTATTATATTGAAAAATCCCTTTTCTAATAAGTTTTGAATAAGAATGGAAGCTCCAGAGCCAATATCAATAATTGTGTCGTCTGCCTGAAGGTTACAAGCATCTATAAGCTTCAAACTGGCAGTCGCTTCTTCCTGAGTCCAGTTTAAGTCATTGATTTTTTTCCCTTCATATACTTTATCCCAGTGGGCTTGTTTCTCAGATGAATCCTTAGCACTTGGCATTTTGTTATGGCTTATCTTTAGATTCTTGTTTCTGTTGAAATTTGATACGTTCTTTTCTTTGCTGTGAGGGATCGTAAGGGCGAACAAGGTATCCTTTATCTTTCAATTGACTTAATATCCCATTATCTCCTCCTAAGTGTTCCACACCGATTGGCATTATCGCCCCTTTATCACTTGTGTGCTTTACAATGGCTTCCATCCATTTTTCATTTATCTGATTAACAAAAACTTTATCGAGGGATTTGAGATGGGGAGCGGATTGTATTTTAGCATTAGAGGCTTTTTTTATATCCTTGTTTTTGTAGTAAAACGCATGTGCTCCTGTAAGGTTTTGATTTTTTCATAGTCCTTAGCCGTTTGCATGAGGATGTCTGCCTGCTTTTTATAAGAAGAAGGCTTTTGATAACGCTTGATCAGGTCTTGCTTATTGAAAACACTGACCATTTTGATATTTTTGGACCTTCTTGAAGCTTTAAGAACTTCTCTTAAATAAGTTTTATCAGGTGAACAAGAAGGGATCTTTTTGTGAACCAATTTATTCAATAGCAGCGGAGGCACTTGCTGGTAATCATCCGGATTAATACCAACCGTATCTTTAAGCCATGTTCTTAATCGCTTTTGATGGTTGGCACTTAATAAAGAATCCAGAATCAAATTGTTTTTCATTTTAAGCTTGTTGGTTAGTGTGGCCATTTGCTGGTCCTTTGGTTTGAAATAAGGAACAAGCGCAATATCTACATCAGCTAATGCCCTGTAAAAACGCTTGCCATTTTCCAATGGATCGAAACAATACGGTTCAGGAATACCAACAATATAGGACGGATCTACTGCTTTGTTTTTTTGAATCTCCCAAATAACAGCTGTTTTTTCAGGATTTTCGGGCTCCATTTTGTCCTGACCCTGGAATATTCCACACCCAGCCATAGCGATAATAAACACCAGTAAAAAAATGAAAAAGGGTAGCCTTATACGGAAAGATGCCCTTTGTTCCCTTTTTATTGAACTGAAAGTATTCTCTTTCTCTTGTATCAGCCTCATAAATATTATTGTCCTATCTTTTTTAGATTAGCATATTGCTTTTAAACTACTTTTTTGCCCTGTAGACCAAAGCTGGAGGAGCATTTTTCCAAATAATCCGGGAGTGGTTAACGGTGGTAAATGTTCCGGGAAGTTTTTTTCTGTATACCCTGCCTGAAGGGAGAAATAAACCATGTATGTAAGCAAATGTCAGGAATTCCCCACCAGGGTTAAGGCTTGATGTAATAGCTTCTAGCAAAGTTTCCTGGTATTGCCTGCTAAAAAGAGACCAAGGCAAACCTGAAATAATACAATCCAACCCATTTAAATTGTGTCTATCAAGGTAATTCTTAATGTTATGGGCTGAGTCCTGATAAACAGGCACATCGGGACAACGATTCTGCGTTTCCCTAACAAATACCGGGTTTATTTCTATGGCAAAAAAATCTGCAGATGGGGAAATGTTTTCACGAATTTTATGGGTTAGCACACCCGAACCAGAGCCCAACTCAGCAACACTTCTTGCTTGGTTCAAGTCTGCCGATTGTATAAATTGTCTCCCCAATTGATCCGATGATGCAGAGATTGCCCCTGTTTTTCGGTAGTTTAAAAGGAATTGCTTAAAAAATCCTTTCATTAAATAGGGATTATGTTACCAATTAGTCGATAAAATTACTTAAGAAAATATCAAAGTTAATAAAATTCGCGCAAGTATATTTCGATTGGGTGCATAGTTTGTCATTTTACAGCATGTTGGAGAGCAGATAAACAATGCTAAGGATGATTCGTTAAAGGAAAAGTAAATTTTGTTTAAGGTTTTAAAATTGCCGAAAATTCCAGTAATTTTCCTTATTTTGTGTTGAATCCCAAAAATTAAATATTATGAGTTTGAAAAAATCATTACCCTACGTTTTAGCCCTATTTGTAGCAATAGGTTTTACCAGCTGTGGCGGTGACCAGTCAGGAGATTCTTCAGATGGCGAAGAAATGTCTGAAGAAGAAAAAGATGGCGATGATCATTCCGAAGGAGACGATCATGATCATTCAGGTGAAGGAGGTAGCGAGCATCCTGATGATGAAGGAAATGAACATCCTGATGATGAAGGAAGTGAGCACCCGGATGAAAGCAGCAAATCCAGTTCCTTAACCATTGAGCAATTTGCTGATGCCGCAAAAGCCCACATCGAAAAAGAGCAAAATGAAAACAATGGATTTTTCAGGGTTGAAGATGAAGAGCAGGGTAAAACGCTAAAGCTTCAACTGGAAAAAGTGCATCGTAAGCGACTTTCCAATCTTGGTGGGGATAAATATTTTGTCTGCGCGGATTTTAAGGCACAGGACGGTAAAACTTATGATGTAGATATTTTCATGAAGGGGACGAAAAAATCCAACCTCGAAGAGGTACGTGATCCAAAGGTTCATAAAGTAGCCGGCGAACCGCGTTTCACATACAAAAAGGAAGATGGTGTTTGGAAACAAAAACCCGTTAAGCAACAAGCCTCTTCCTAAAGCTTTATATGAGGCCAAGTTCAACTAAATTGATTAAGGCAATTACCTTATTTAGCTTTTTGGCCTTGATACCAGCACTGGTAAAAGGCCAAAAAGCTACCTTCAAATTCAGCTACGAAGTTCATGCGAAAGATTTACCGAAGGATGGTGAATCTTTCAGCATTGTAATCCCTATTCCTGAATCGGACAGGCATCAAACGATTCAAGGATTATCCATAGAATCGAATGTCGATTATAAAGTGAAGAGCGGTTCTAAATTTAGTAATCGTTATTTGGTTGCAGGAAAGGCTAAAGGTGAGATACCCCGAAATTTTGACCTTTCAATGAATTTTAAGGTTAAAAGAGAAGCCATTGAGTCAGAAAAAAAGTACCAAAAGGGTAGTGAAAACCTGCAGCGTTTTAAAAAACCTGATAGATTAATCCCTATTAATTCGCAGATACGCAAAGAAGCTTCAAAAGCGCTTGATGGCGAGGAGTCAACCATGCAAAAAGCCAAGGCATTTTACGACTACCTGGTCAACAGCATGACCTACGATAAATCAGGTGAAGGCTGGGGAAGAGGTGATGCGGTTTATGCATGCAACGCTAAAAAGGGCAATTGTACCGATTTTCATTCCCTTTTTATTGGTATGAGTCGAAGTGTGGATATACCTGCTCGATTCCATGTCGGGTTTCCAATACCTCAGGGAAAAAAATCGGGTAAAGTAAAAGGATACCATTGCTGGGCTGAGTTTTTTCATGGTGAGAAAGGCTGGGTTCCTGTGGATATCTCTGAAGCATGGAAAAACAAAGAAAAGAGCGAGTACTACTTTGGAGCGCTCGATCCTTTCAGGGTGCGTTTTACATCAGGAAGAGATGTCCCTGTAAAAATCCATAACGGTGTTACCAAAAAGCTGAATTACTTTGTTTACCCCAAGTTTTACAAAGAAGGTGTTCCCTACAAAGATTTCAATACGCAATTTAGCTTTAAGCAAGTGCCTGATTGATTATTAACCCGACCCTTTAAGCTTTCGTGTTTTGTCTTTTAACTTGTTTCAATGGAGTCCTGTAGCTTTAAACCATTGATTTGCTGGTTTATTTGTGGTTTTTTACAGCGGATTATACCGGCACCTTCACTCCTTTACGTTTCCCGGTTAAATGAACCGTTATCAGTTACGTAATTTCTCCTAAATTTGCGTTCTAATCAGGTTTTTAAATTTATTCCTATGGGTCGCAGGCAGGAAAGGTTAGGGAAATTAATAAAAGAGGAACTCGGTGATATATTTTTAAAAGAGGGAAAAACCGCATTTGGTAATGGCTTTATAACAATCAGTAGTGTTCATATGACGGCTGATCTGGGCTATGCTAAAGTTGTTCTCTCTGTCCTCAATGAAAAAAATCCGGAAGAGCTCATAGATAAGATCCGGGAACAGCGAAAATCCATACGTATGGCTTTAGGCCAAAGGATTAAAGACCAGGTAAAGCAGATTCCGGAGTTACATTTTTACTATGATGACACCATGGACTACGTAGAAAGAATGGAGGACCTTTTTAAAAATATTGATACAGGCAAAGAAGAGCGCGATAATACAGAAGGCGATGAGGGTTCCAACAATAATTAAGCGATCAATCGGCATCAAAAATCAATTTGGCTAAAGATTAAGCATCCTCATGGATTATGATCCCATAAAAAATAAGCTAAGCCAATTTTTTGAAAGGACACCCACTCTTCAGAAAATTTTTTACCGGCTTTTAGATCTTTTACTCCTCAGAACTTGGCACGTTCACAGGGAACTCAAGCAATGGGCTTCTGACAACCCTGATAAGTATAAAATACTTGATGCGGGCTCCGGTTTTGGGCAGTATACGTATTTTATGGCCCGAAAGTGGCCTCAGGCTGATATTTTAGGCATTGATGTGAAGGAGGATGAAATTGCTAATTGCAAGCGTTTTTTCGATAAAACAGGCTTTACCAATGTTGGATTTAAAACAGCTGACTTAACCCAGTACAAAAAACCAGATACTTATGACCTTGTCTTGTCAGTGGATGTAATGGAACACATTTTAGAGGATGTCCAGGTTTTTAAAAATATCCACGAGTCTTTAAGGCCAGGCGGGATGTTACTCATTTCCACTCCCTCTGATCAGGGTGGTTCGGATGTCAGTAGTGATGAGGATGAGTCCTTTATTGGTGAGCATGTGCGCGATGGTTACGGGATGAAAGAAATCAAGGAAAAGTTGAAAGAAGCGGGATTTTCACGGGTTAAAGCACGGTATTCCTATGGCGGACCCGGTAAAGTTTCCTGGCGTCTTTCCATGAAATACCCCATCCTTATGCTTAATACATCCAAAGCTTTTTTTGTTGTTTTACCATTTTATTACCTGATTGTTTACCCTGTTTGTTTTATATTGAATTACATTGATTCCAATACAGGTCATATGACTGGGACCGGCCTTATTGTGAAAGCTTGGAAATGAATAGGCCACATCTTATCTTCATTAAAAAAAGAGCCCACTGAACCTAAAAAAGTAGGTAGCTATGAACCTACCGTTTTTTATAGCCAAGCGGTACTTTTTCTCACGTAAAATTGCCAATGTGATCCATTTGATATCGCTTATATCCTTAATAGGCGTCACAGTCGGATCATTTGCTCTTATAGTCGTCCTATCTGTTTTTAATGGCTTTGAAGATGTTGTTTTGTCCCTTTACAATTCATTTGATTCAGATGTGAAAATTACCCCGAAAAAAGGCAAGTACTTTAACCCGCAAATAGCTGTAGACTCTTCCGATGATCGTAAAACAGCGGTTTTAAAGAAAATCAAAGGTTGGGAAGGTGTTAACGATTGTTCTTATGTCATTGAGGAAAATGTACTGATCCGTAATGAGGATCGGCAATCAATCGCTACCGTGAAGGCAATTGACCCGGCTTATCTTTCCTCCATGGGTGTTGACACTATGATGTATAAAGGAAAGCCTAACCTTACCGCAGGCCAATCTTCAAGGGCAATTATTGGTGCCGGCATTGCTGGAAAATTAAGCTTGAATGTTTATGGCGATGGCTCAATGCTCGAAATTTTCACACCGAAAAAAGATCAAACAGGCTTTCGTTTGGATCCCAGTGAAGCTTTTCGCAAAAAGCGGATTCAAGCCTCTGGTATTTTTTCTATTCAAAAAGAGTTTGATAACAAATACCTGGTAACCCCTTTAAACTTTACACGGGATCTATTGAATAGAAAGGAAGCTGTTACTGGTGTGGAGGTGGATGCCAGATCGAACCATAGCATAGCAACACTAAAATCAAAGCTGAGGGATTTTTTCGGAAATGATTTTGAAGTGAAAAACCGCTTTGAGCAACACAAATACATTTATCAAGTGATGCGAACGGAGAAAACCGCTGTTTACTTAATCCTGGCTTTTATCTTGGTTATTGCGGCTTTTAATTTAATAGGAGCCCTGTTGATGTTAGCCTTTGAAAAGAAAAAAGACATGGCTATATTGAAAAGCATGGGAGCCAAAGCTCAAACCATAAAAAATGTTATTTTCTACGAAGGGCTGCTTCTTTCATTAGGGGGAGCGTTGACAGGCATTGGGTTAGGTGCGTTTATCTGTTGGCTTCAGATTAAGTATGATTTATTGGAATTAGAAGCAAACAGCACATTTGTGCTTAAAGCTTATCCTGTAAGCTTTGAGATATTGGATTTTGTAGCGGTATTTATTACCGTTGTTTTGTTGGGTTTTATGGCATCTTACTACCCAGCTCGCATTGCTTTTAAACAAATTACGGTTGATGAATTAAAGCAGTAAAAGCAATAAAGGCAAGTATCTACAAAAAAACTTTGTTTAGAAGGACTTATGGTTACCCTCTGAGGCGATCAAGGAAAGCATTCATCGTTTGGGCCTCTTCATCTGAAAGTTCACCTAAAAGGTTGTCGAAAAATTGACCATTTTGATCAATGCGATGTAAAATATCAAGGCCAGCTTGGTTTATTTTGACTTCTACGGTTCTCCGGTCTTCGTGAGACTTTTTTCGATCAAGGTAGCCCTTAACCCTTAAGCGTTCTACTACCCGGGATGCATCGGACATCTTGTCAAGCATTCGGTCCCTAAGAAGGTTAATTGTGGCTGGATTCGGGTATTGTCCTCGTAGTATCCTTAAAATATTGAATTGCTGGACAGTTAGGTCATAATTCGAAAGAAAGCTTTTGATCTGTGATAAAACCCAATTATGAGTAAAAAGGAGGTTGATCAGAAGTTTTTGTTGCTCACTTGGAAATGAATACTGGGAAATGGCTTCTTCTAATTTCATAAAAAAATGGCAATTCCGGATTGAATAGAAAAATTCCTTTTTAAAAGTTTGCTAATGAGCAATAATGAAAGGGAGTCATTTTAAGTTAAATAAAATGGCTAATAAAGGCATTGCTTTTAACCCAATCATTTGGTATTATCAAATTTCCGTAAAATGCTATACAATGGCAAAACAAAAAAAAGGGTGCTTTAAGAAGCACCCCTAATATGGGAATCGATATAAAGAGCCAATTAGCTTTCAACGCTTAGCTCAATATCACAATTAATTTTAACTTGCTTGCCTACTATTAAATTACCTGCTTCAGTGGTTTTATCCCACTTTAAGCCATAATCATACCTGTTTACTTCTCCTTTGATCTTCCAGCCGGCCTTTTTCTTTTTTGAGAAAGGGTCCTTAATTGTGCCATTGTGAATGGCTGTAAAGGTTTCTTCCTGGGTTTCTCCGCGCATTGTTAATTGACCGGTAAGGTCATATTTCGTATCCCCATCATCAGTCATTCCTACCTTTTCAAGGCTTTTTCCTCTGAATTTGATCTTTGGGTATTCTTCAGCGTGGAAAAAATCTTCGCTTTTTAAGTGCTTATCCCGCTTTTTGTTGTCAGTATTGATGCTATTGACATCTATAGTGACATTAATTTTAGCATTTTTGAAGTCTTCTCCCTGCGTTTTGATTTCACCGTCAAATTCTTCAAATGAGCCGGTTACTTCTGAGATTTTCATGTGCTCTGCGATAAACTTGACTTCAGAATGCGCTTTATCGAAATTCCATGTCATCGTAGCTGCATAGGCGGCAGCACTTATCATTAATAATCCTAAAAAAGTAAATTTCATTCGTTTCATAATTATTGACGTTTTATTGAACAATTTATTTAAAGACAAAAATAAGTTGAAACTTTTAATGTTCCAACTTTTATTGCATATTTTTTAAATTATACCCTCAGAAGCCTTTTCAAATTTTTTCAAATCCTCTTGATTGAGTAATACAAATCGAATTTTGTTAATTGCCTGTAGGGTCGGGATTCGATCTTTAACGGCTTTTAGTGCTACTTGAACGCCTTCTTCAAATGGGTAACCAAAAGCCCCCGTTGATATAAGCGGGAAGGCTATACGGGGAAATCCTTTTTGTTCAGCCAAAACAAGGGCATTCTTGTAGCAATCTGCTAACAATTCATCACTTGGGGTATCAATACCGTAAATCGGCCCCAAACAATGGATTACATAGTCATTGGGAAGGTTATGCCCACTACTAATGACGGCTTGCCCTGGTTTTATTGGAGCCCAGGGTCGGCATTCTTCAGCTAAACCCGGGCCAGCCGCTTTATGGATAGCACCCGCTACTCCACCGCCTGTTTCGAGTTGAGCATTAGCTGCATTGACAATAGCATCGCAATCATCTTGGTTGACTATATTACCTTGAATGGCTTCTATTTGTACGCCGTTTATATTTCTCTCCATAGAATGGTTTTAGGTTTCTAATTTCTAATGAATATGGGAAAATATCAAGCGCTATAGAACATAAAATTTAACTTCTCCTCACAATTTGCCAGTTTTTACTACCAAACAATTGATGACCTCCTAAAATATTTTGTTCAAACCAGGTTAATAACTTGTTAGTCCATCTTTCATGTCGAAATGGTGGCCTGTTGGGGTTGATTGCATTTGATTTTAGCTGATCAGCCCAATCAAATTCTTGTATCCATTCATTCATGACCTTGGGGTGATTACCCTTAAACGTAGGAAGTTTAGTAAGGTCACCGTAGTCAAAATCTGTTATTTGATCGTCAGATGATTGTGGTTTCGCCTCTTTACTTTGGTGGATGTTATCAAGGGCTTCTTTTTTCTTCTTCATTAAATGCGGTGGCCTTACCCAGCCGTAGTGGTAAATGTAAGCGTCAATAGGCGCCACTTTTAGCTTGGCTGTACCTTCCTTTTGCCGGTAACTTTTCCCGTCAAAATTGGGGATTCGCCTGAAAGATTGCGCTGAGCGCCACGAATGTATTTCTGGATCATTCCTGATAATCCTTATTTCTTTTGGATACCAACCATGATTTGGTACATAGTGCCAGAAATCTCCCCAGAAATGGCAGTAATCAAACAAAAAGCCTTCTACTTCCTTATCATCCATGTATTTCTGGCAAGCCGCTTCGATGGTGGGTAAGTAACCTTCATGCACTACTTCATCTGCCTGCAGGTAAAATAACCAGTCCCCGGAGCATGCTTTTTTAGCAATGTCTGTCTGGTGAGCATTTTCTGTTCCATTTGGGAAACCCTCTAAATCCCATACCGTATCGATAATGCTTATTTTACTTGAATTAAGGCTAAGAATTTCTTCTCTTGTTCGATCATTTTTATTTCCCTTCCCCACCGCTACGACAAACTCATCCACTAACGGTAATATGGAAGCTATTGATTCCTTTACCGGGTAGAACAATTCAGTGGCATTTTTTACCATTGAGAATCCGCTAATCTGCATAAGCGCTAAAAAAGCTTAATCTACAAAATTACCGTTATTCGATCAAACCTATGCAGGAAAGGGCTATAAAATGTCAATACTGTTTAATTCCAAGCCTGCTGTGGAAATATAATTCCGCTGGCCTGTTTAGATCTTAATTGCTCTAATTCCAACATTTTTTGCACGTAGTTTTGGACTTTTCCTCTTAGCAAAAGGACTTTGGCTTCTTTTTGCAATTTGCAAATACGGGATTGTAAGTTCATAGTACGAATCTTTAGTGGAACATGTTATTTACTTAATTATTGAAATGATTTGGTACGGTCCCCCATTTTCCCTTGTAAACGAGGTTGGCTAAAGGTTCTCTCTGGGATTCCGTTATTTCAGCTTGTTTCAGGTCTTCGGGTAATTGGTTAGGATCGCCGGGATAACCTATGGCTACCATAGCAACAGGTTCAAAACCTTCAGGTATGCTTAGGTTTTCCCTGGCTTTATCTGCATAGTAGCCCCCCATTTGATGGACATATAAACCTTCGTGCATAGCCTGCATTGTCAGGTTGCCCATTGCCAGACCGACATCATGCCAAGAATGCGGATTAGGTTCTCCTGCATTGTTATGGATTCTTGCAATTGTGGTCATCAAGACTGGTGCTGAGTTAGCCCATATTTGATTCGGCTCCATAAGGGCATCAAATATTTGCTTATAGCCCTCTTCATCGGTTTTATGGGCATAGATAAAACGCCAGGGTTGTACGTTATAATTAGAGGCGGCTCTTCTTGCTGCTTCTAGAAGCCTTGTCATCTGAGCCTCCGAAACGGGTTGACTATCAAATGCCCGGGGGCTCCATCTTTTTTCAATCAGTGGATTCAAGTTTGATTCAATATCGCTTTTGTTCATGGCTACAAGATTTTTTGGTTTACTAATGCTTATTGTTTTATACTTATTGCTAAGGGTTTGATTTGGTAAAACCTTTAACCCATAATGCTACTCATTGGTTTAACAAAAAGTGTTTGTACATTAAATTCGGTAAATTTTTTAAGTTTCCCTGAATTTATCCAAGATTTGGTTCAAAATTCCTGCCTCTTCCTCTGTGATCTGTGGATAATTATCACGTGCACCGGTATTGTTTTGAGCGATATTTTCTAATAAATCCAGACCCGCTTTTGTAATGGTAACATCCACACACCTACGGTCATCCGGGCATTCTTCACGTTCTACCAAGCCCTTCTTACGAAGTTTCTCAACCAGCCTCGATGCATTGGACATTTTATCCAGCATTCTTGCTTTCAAGAGGTTAATCGATGCTGAATTGGGGGATTGACCCCTTAAAATCCGCAATATATTGTATTGCTCTGGTGAAATTCCGAATGGTTTTAAAAACTGGTACTGGTTACCATAAAGCCAATTACCCGTATAAATCACGTTTAGAAAAGCCTTTTCCAAACTGTCTTGAAATCCTTGGACTTGCTGTATTTCTTCTTCCAATTTCATAAAACCAAAATTTTCTTGTTGGCAAATTAAATGTATATACACTTAATAGGCAAACATTTAATAAAAACTTTTTTTAATCTTGTATTTATACAAAGGTCACAATATCTTGAAAAAGAAAAACGGAAAGCGTTATTGATGCTCTTTACAGCCCAATTACCAGTTTTTATCAGATAATGTTTTAAAGTTTTTTTCAATCAACGCTGAATAATTTGTGCCACTAGTTTTCTCACTCGATTGCTTGCTCTTTGCTCAGATACTTGTGGCACAGGTAAGGATGCGGCCTTAAAGTTTTTTCGTGGTCAAAACCCGGTGAGGCTTGAGTAGGGATGGCCCGTGGGGTCTAGGAAAGCTCGGTGATGTTAGCGGCAAAGCTGATCATTGATCTAAGCAATGAAGTTAAAGGATTTTTTCATGATTATTAGCTTGCGGTTTTGCTTTCCGGCAGGGTGCTCAAGGCGAGCCGCGGTTTGAATCGAAAAAAGTTTCCGGCCGCGATTTTTTGCCGAGCTTTTTTCTAAA
>CAZQQN010000003.1:0-45016 GCA_964595485.1 uncultured Sphingobacteriales bacterium
CTGATTTATTTTGAAGGCTGCTTAAACCAATCGGATGCTTTGAGGAGAGAGAAATACTTCAAAACTCACTATGGCCGGATGTTTTTAAAGAAAAGGCTGAAAGATTGGTTTAAGCAAAATAGCTGAACCATTCTTATACCGGGTAAAATCCTACTACACTGAATTTGAAATGCTAATACCATTCTGGTGCTTGGTAATTTCCCCTATTAAAATTCAACAACTATGAATTGAAATAGAAGTCTAAGCTTTGGGTTCTAACATCTAAGTTCTGTGGTAATCTCTTATCCTGAAAGTCATCACTTAAGGGTGGTATTTGATGTTTTTCGAGCAGCCCTTGATTGATGACATTTCCTCTCAGCTATTCAATTAGGGTTAAATATTTGTTTTTTGGTGTAGGATCACCTATTGAGTTCATTTCCCCATTCAAGAGAGGTCAAACGATGCTGCGAGACCTGTGGAGGATTCATCATTACGCGTTTTGCAGCGTTTATTTATCTTCGACATCCGGATTTAAGGAATAACAATGATTTCAACAAGTTGATTGTTAACCTGTTATCAGCCATCTTTTTAACTCAAGCTTTCAAAAATTTTAGACAATGGCTCAAAAACACCAGGAACAAAATAGTAGCCCTCCTCAAAATGATCACAACGAACATCACCGAATGATGATCCGGGATTTTAAGCAAAGGTTTTGGGTAACTTTGGTTCTAACCATCCCAATTCTCCTTTTATCTAAAACCATTCAGGGATTTTTTGGCTTTGCGATTGAATTTACCGGGAGGGGTTACACCATTTTCGGCCTGTCGACCCTGGTTTTCTTTTATGGCGGTTGGCCTTTCCTAACCGGGCTTTATGATGAGCTAAAGCAAAAACAGCCGGGTATGATGACCCTAATCGGGCTGGCTGTTATCGTAGCCTATGGGTACAGCTCGGCCGTAGTTTTTGGATTGCCGGGAGCCACTTTCTTTTGGGAATTGGCTACGCTTATCCTGATTATGTTACTGGGCCATTGGATTGAAATGCGTTCAATCCTGGGAGCCTCAAGCGCCTTGGAAAAGCTGGCAGCAATGTTACCGGATGAGGCCCACCTTGTTCAGGAAGATGGTAGCATAGTGGATGTGCCGGTTAATAAATTGGAAAACGGTCACCTGATTCAGATAAAACCTGGCGAAAAAATACCTGCTGATGGTACTATAGATCAGGGGCAAAGTTCCGTTAATCAATCCATGCTGACGGGTGAAAGCCAGCCAGTAGAAAAGGGAATTGGCGATGAGGTGATTGGCGGGGCTATCAATGACCGGGGTACTATTATGATCCGTATAGCTAAAACGGGAAATGAGATCTATTTGAACAAGGTGATTACTATGGTTCGTGAAGCACAGGAAGGCCAATCCAAGACGCAACGCTTAGCCGATGCAGCTGCCCTTTGGCTTACTATCACTGCCATTTCCGTTGGAGTTGTAACACTTTTTACATGGTTATCGGTAGGCAAGCCTTTCATTTTTGCCCTTGAACGAATGGTGACTGTTATGGTCATTACTTGTCCTCATGCATTGGGTTTGGCAATTCCTTTGGTAGCCGCTATTTCCACTAGTGTAGCTGCGGGCAATGGCTTATTGATCCGCGACCGGACAGCTTTTGAAAATGCCCGTAACATCACTGCTATCGTTTTTGACAAAACCGGGACCTTAACCATGGGAACTTTTGGTGTAACCCGTTACGGTTCGCTACAAGAAAACAGGGATTCTCAGGAAATCCTTCGCTTAGCCTCATCCCTTGAGCAGAATTCGGAACATCCCATAGCCTCGGGTATCCTGAAAAAGGCAGAGGCTGATGGGGTTGTGGTTCCCGAGGCTGATAATTTTGAGTCCATAACGGGTAAGGGGGTCCAGGCTAACGTAGAGGGTCGGCAGGTAATGGTGGTTAGTCCTAAATACCTTGATGGTGCTCAAGTAGGAACTGAGCAAAAGGTTCAGCCTAAAAGACTGGAATCGCTGGTTTATGTTTTGGTGGATGGGGAAGTAGCCGGTTTCATAGCGCTTGCCGATAAAATCCGGAAATCGTCTAAAGAAGCCATTCGGCAATTGAAGGCTGGTAATATCAACATTTACATGTTAACCGGAGATAATAAAGAGGTGGCTGAGGACGTGAGCAAAAGCCTGAATATCCATGGCTATTTTGCTGAAGTCTTACCCCATGACAAGCAAAATAAGGTAAAAGAATTGCAATCAAAAGGAGAGGTTGTAGCCATGGCCGGGGATGGCGTTAATGATGCCCCGGCTTTGGCCCAGGCTGATATTGGTATTGCCGTTGGCTCCGGAACCGATATTGCAGCCGAAACAGCCGACATCATTTTAGTCGAAAGTGATCCGAAAGATATTAAAAACCTCCTATATTTTGGTAAAGCAACGTATCAAAAAATGGTGCAAAACCTTTTCTGGGCATCCGGATACAATGTGATTGCCATACCCTTAGCAGCTGGTGTCATGTATACATGGGGAATAATGATAAGCCCTGCAGTGGGAGCTGTGCTGATGAGCTTAAGTACCGTTATTGTGGCGATCAATGCGCAATTGCTAAAGCGCAAAATGGCATTTGGTTAAGCCAATAGTGAATTTTTAATTAATTGGCAGCCTATATTGGTGGGTATCAAGCACTGTCGGCCTGGTGCTGGAAAAAACCATTGAAGAACCAAACGCGGTACCAAAAGAGCATCCTGCCTTTTGGAGCCTCTCCTTTGAGGTAGTAGCCGAGTGCAATAATACCCGTACCAGCGGTTTTAACGGCCTGTTTTAAAATGATGTTCAAACGGCCCATCAGGTCACTGTTCTTATACATGAGCTTTTCACTCTGTCCAATGCCTACTGATAATTCCCGAATAAAAGGCTCAGCGATCCTTTCTTCAGGCATGGTATGGTAAACCCACGCGTTTGGCAAGTAATAAATAGGCATCTTATTGTCCCTCATTCGCAGGAACATGTCTTTCTCGGAGTTGCCTATTAAGTTCCGTTTATTGCGGCCTAAGCGATTATCAAAATTACCTAGTTGATCAAAAACCGCCCGGCGAAAAGCCATATTACAACCTAAAGGGTATTTGGATTTTGGAAAAGGCTTAATCTTAGACCCTTGGTCGACACAAGAGATTAGCCCGAGCAGGTAATGACTTAACCAGGGCAGTTCTTTCTGCCCACTGGGATAAAAATAGGGCAGGATCTTACCACCGGCTGCCATGACATCCGGGCGTTCTTTAAAAAAGTTAATAAGGTTGGTAAGGTAGTCTTCTGAGGCTATGGCGTCATCATCAATAAAAGCTATTAATGGAGCAGTTGACTCCCTAAGCACACGGTTTCTGGCAGCAGATTCCCCTTGTATTTCTTCTAAAAAATACTTGAAATGGACGTTCGGATAATTTTGTTGGAAATTTTCAGCTATTTGTGGTGTATTGTCCGTGCTATTGTTATCTACCAGAATGACCTCATACGCATCCTTGTCCAATGACTGATTAGCAAGGCTTTCTAAAGCTGCGTATAAAAATTGTTCCCTGTTATAGGTAATGATGCAAGCAGAAATATCAGGAATTTTACCCATAAAGCAATGCCTTTAGTAAAGATTGGTTTTCTCCTTTTTGTTTGAGGATTAAAACAGGAATATGCT
This sequence comes from uncultured Sphingobacteriales bacterium, assembly GCA_964595485.1. Classification (GTDB taxonomy): domain Bacteria; phylum Bacteroidota; class Bacteroidia; order CAILMK01; family CAYYUA01; genus CAZQQN01. Next base: position 3,655 of record CAZQQN010000003.1, read on the forward strand.
TGTCTTGCTTGAGTAACTTTTCGGTGGTACTACCTAAAAACATGGCCGCTGTACTCGACTGGCCCTTGGAACCGATCACGATGAGATCGCAATAGTTTTTCCCAGCCTCTTCTAAAATTAACCTGGCCGGGCGGTTTTTTTCATCCAGCCTGAAAAGGGGGTAGATTTTATCCTGGTCAATGTTTAACTCCATCTTATCCAAATATTGTTGGTAAGCCTCCTTAGCGTTAGCTTCCATGGTGGAGCGCATTTGCCCGTAAGTTTTCATCATGTTATAAGATGGTACTGACTGAAAGATATTCAGGTGAAAAAACTTGCCAATTGGTTGATTTTTATCCAGGTTTTGGGTGAATTCAAGTGCCATTTCCGAGTACGGCGAAAAATCCAGTGGAACCATGACATTTTCGATTCTCGGTTCCTTTTGGATATCCGGTACATAGAGGATTGAGCAGGTAGCTTTTCGGGTTAACTGACTGGCAAGGATGCCGCTGCCCTTTTCCTCTTGTTTTTCTCCAACAATGATTAAATCAATATCAGCATCATGGCTATATTTTAAAACAGTCTCAAGAGGCTGCCCCTTTCTTACAACAGGTTCTAAGGCAGTCTGATCCTCCCAAAAAAAAGCTTTAATCTGTTCCTGGATGTCCTCCTCAAGTTGCTCCTCAATAGGCTTTTTAATGTGGCCTTTGTAATTTTCCTCCATGGCATCAGGTACCCATTCCGGCTTTAAGGCATGGATGAAATGAATGGCTTCCGGCCGGAGGCTTTCACTTAAAAACTGAGCGTAGCGAAGCAGGTTTTGGTCTGCTTCTGTGAAATCAAGGGCTATTAATAGCTTTCGGATTGGTTCCATAGATGGTGGTTGAATGGATAAGACGTTTGCTACTTCAAAGTTATCAAACTTAAGGCATTATACCACGGTTAACAGGATGACCCTCCCTTTATTAGCTAATGGGTGGGGGGGAGTACCTGGAAACGCATTCCCCGAGGTTATCAATTACGCTTCTCAGGATGCTATGTACTTTTTTAGCCGGTTGGCCAAGCGCTTAATTGTTGATGGATTGCATGGAAGCAAAGGGAGACCCGGATTAAATCATGGTTTGCAGAGGTTTATCTTACACAACGACATTACTTGTGAGCATCTTGCCTATCTTATTTTCTTTTTGCCAAGCTTCATAAGCCAAATGGGTGCTACAAGCACTTAAAAGCCGGATTTTTTAAAATGGTCCTCCAGCTTTTACTGAAAAATCCTTTGGAGATCTATATCTGTCAGTACGCTAAGCCCTTCTGCTTTCAATTCTTCAGTAACTTTTTCAACAGTGTTTTCGAAATCAGTATTGAGTAGCTTGCTAAATTAGTAGGTCATGGTGTGGTCTTTTAAGAATATTAGAAATTATTACAGGGGGGATTTAGTAAGCCCACGGGAAGCATAAGAAGTTATTATGAGTTTTTACCGAAATAAATAGTTAAGATACCTTGTTGATAATAGGTTTTAAAATTCCTGGTTTCTACGGTATAAGGTAGGCCAATGCACCTGGAGAATTGGATATGCTCATGGTAGAACTCCTGCTTGAGGGTATTCTCGGGATAATTGTTGTTTTCGTGGTGCGCACCTTTTATCCACAAATAGTGCTCCCGGACCTGTATATTGAAATCTTTTACCTTTAACCCGGGCGCTACCAACTCTATCAGGTAAGTTTGGTCATTCTCCATAATGTTAATAGCCGGTTTCACTAAGCTTTTTGTTGCTTCAAAAACTTTCCATTCTTGCGAGTCATTGATTAAAAGGCTCATGATGTTGGCTTTAGTGATTCCTCTTCAAAAGTAGTTATGGTTTTATAGGGTAAAAATGATTTTCATCATCTTTACGCCAATTTATTCCAAAGGATGTGTGAATCCGGTGAATTAGTGAAAAATTGAGAAAAAATAAAGTCAATTCCTGTTTGTTTTATAAATCAATTTTGAATCAAATGGGGGCGGGGTTTTTAGCTAACCATATAAAAATTACCGGGGAACCAAAACCTACTTGCTCAAGCTATTTTACATTTGCTTGATGAAACTTTTTATTACCTATGTTAAGCTATTTATACCTCGCCTTAATTACTTTAGCAGAGGCAACAATTGGGGTTTTTGTTAAGCTAACAGGCAACCATGTACCCATATTTACCTTGAATTGTTATCGTGCAGGCTTGGCCTTCCTTTTTCTACTGGCAGCTGTGCCGTTTATTAAAAGAAAATTTTGGGAGATGGACCGCTTTGATATCATGCCCTCATTTTTCATTGGTTTATTCATAGCCTTGCAAATCAGTCTTTTCAATTTTGCTATGACGATGGCTCCTATTGCTAACGTTGTCATTTTCTGGAGTATAGCCCCATCCTTTGTCTTCCTCTTTTCATGGTTTTTCCTTGAAGAAAAGGTCCATAGAAGGCATATCATGATCTTTGTATTATCCTTAGCCGGTATTATTATCGCTAAGCCTTTGGAAGGAGGTGCCATGATGGGCAACCTGATAGCGCTTTGCTCCGGTATAACTTATGCTGCTATGGTTACCTATATGCGGTATGAGGGGAAGGATGAATCCCCAATTATGGTAGTTTGGTACATGGGCGTGGCGACATTACTGTTGGCCCCATTTGTTTTTATTTATGGCACAGGGGATATCTTTTTTATGCAGCATTACCCTGCTTTGGGTTTTGATTTGCCTATTCTTGTTTGGGTGGTCGGTTTAGGGGCTTTCTCGACAGGGGTAGCTTATCTGTTCATTTCTCTTGTTCTCAAGCACATCTCGGCTAATGTTTATTCCCTGGTTGATATCATCGTTTCTCCCGTGGTGGCTGCTTTTTTTGGTTACCTGCTCTTTGGGGAGATTCCATCTGAAAATATGATATACGGGGGTGTATTGCTAATTCTATCGGGTTTTTGGCTTAACAGGGAAATGAGTAAAGTATCAAAGTCAGGTTAGCCCCCTTATTGATATAATCATTTCCAATAGCTCCGTTAAGCCTTTTTCAAACTGGAAAAATGAAAATTATTCAAAAGCTTTTTTAGGCTTGCAAGCCTTAGGAAATTGCCATAGCTTTGACCAAAACCCAAAAATTATGGAGCGTCATCAATACAAGCAAGGAATAATCGGAAACTGTGCCTATTTAGCCCATATCAACAATGAAGCTGATATTTCCTGGATGTGCTGGCCGAAATTTGACAGTAGCTTCATTTTTGGTAGCATGCTGGATGATGAGAAGGGTGGGCACTTTTATATAAAGCCTAATAGCGATCATTATGACTGTAATCAATATTACATGACTAACACGAACATACTTTGCACGGAATTCAATGCCCCGGATGGAAAATTCCGTGTTACTGACTTTGCCCCGCGTTTTTGGCAGTATGAGCGGCATTTTAAACCCCTGATGCTATTCCGTAAAATTGAACCCCTCGAAGGCAATCCGGAAATTGTGGTTTCCTGCGAACCAGTTGGTAACTATGGCGAAATAAAGCCTGAAGCCTATATTGGCAGTAACCATATACGATTTTTGGGCCTTAAAAAGCCTGTAAGGCTCACTTCAAGCTTACCACTAAGCTATATCCTTTCTAAACGTTGTATTTTTCTAAATACTACTAATTATGTTTGCCTTAGCTGGGGTATTCCGCTGGAAGCACCCCTTAATTCCACAGCAGAAGATTTCCTTAGAAAAACCAGGGAGTATTGGCAGGATTTTATCAACCAGGCTACGATCGTCAACTTCCATCAAAAGTCCGTAATCAGGTCCATTCTTGCTTTAAAGCTTCATCAATTTGAGGATACAGGAGCTATCATTGCAGCAAGCACCAGTAGTTTACCGGAATATCCCGGCCAAGGCAGGAATTGGGATTATCGCTACTGTTGGCTCAGAGACTCTTATTATACCCTCGCTGCTCTGAATAGAACCGGGCATTTTTACGAATTGAGGAAATATGCTTTTTACATTCAGAATCTGGCGGCGCGTGAAAATGACTATAACTTTCAGCCGGTTTATTCACTTGTAGGGGATAACAATAAATTACCTGAAGAGACGCTTGATTTAAAAGGATATAAAGGTAACCAGCCCGTTAGAAAGGGCAACCAAGCTTATACCCACGTTCAGAATGATATATACGGGCAAATGCTGGTTTCCCTACTTCCGCTGTACTCAGATGAGCGTTTCGCTGAAAAAGACGAGCGACTGGGTATTCGTCTGGCTTCCCTCTTACTCGATAAAATTGAAGAAAAGATCGATCAACCAGATGCGGGTCTTTGGGAATTCCGGGAAAGCAATCAGTTTCATTGCTACTCAGCTTTGTTTCATTGGGTGGGGAGTAACGCAGGCCTTACCATCGCCAATCATTTTAATCATCAATCCATAGCAGATAAAGCTGAAAAACTGAAAGAAAAAGCTGAGGGCTATATAGAAGCTTGTTATGATGAAGAGGCGCAGGTCTATCGACAGGCTATGGACGGTAAGAACCTGGATGCAAGCCTATTGCAGCTTATTACTTTAAAATACCTGGATCCGGATTCCGATAAAGCCAAAAACCACCTTAAAAAACTGGAAGAAGAACTCATGACAGATGAAGGCCTCTTCTTCAGGTATAAGCATGAAGATGATTTTGGCAAGCCTAAAAGTGCTTTTTTGGTTTGTGCTTTTTGGTATGTGGATGCCCTTGCTTGTGTAGGACGTATAGAGGATGCAAAAAAGGTATTCGGGCAACTGACCAGCTACAGTAACCATTTGGGCTTGCTAAGTGAGGATGTAGACCCGGAAGATGGCAGTCAATGGGGCAATTTCCCACAGACTTACAGTCACATGGGTTTGGTAAATGCCGCTTTTCGGATAGCTTATAAACAAGATAAGCCGGATTTCTTACCCTGACCGGGCGTCCCATTTCAAATTTTTGTTACCATGGTTGCTATCATGATTAATAATGGATCTTCGGTTGTTACCAGTTGCTTCCTTAAAAGGTGTTTTGAGATTGAGGTTTGCTTTTACGTCTGAGCAAAATCCTGTTACCTTTTTCAGAAATTTGTTATAATGAAACCGGGTTTTTCATCCTATTAAACTATTCCTATGACGCTTAATTCTGGTGGGTCTTCACTGATGGATTTCAAAGGGTGTCTGTTTGATCTTGATGGGGTTATCACCAATACAACCACCCTTCATGCCCAAGCCTGGAAACAGATGTTTGATGATTTCCTGGCTGAGTACGGTGCTGCTAAGAATCAAAAATTTGAGCCCTTTTCAATAGCGGAGGATTATCCGAACTACATAGATGGAAATCCAAGAGTTGAGGGTGTTAAAAGTTTCCTGGAAAGCAGGGGTATCAACCTACCATGGAATGATATGATTGATGGTAATGAGGAGTTCACCATCGAATCATTGGATAGGAAAAAGTATGAAATTTTCCATCAATTATTGAAGGAAAGTGCTATTGAGGTTTACCATGAAAACAGCCAAAAAATAGTAGAATGGCGGAGAGCTGGTATAAAAACCGGTGTTATATCAGGCTACAAAAATTGTGCGTCAATACTTAATAAAACCAATTTAAACACCCTTTTTGATGTTCGCGTTGACGGCGTGATAGCCGAGCAAAATAACTTGCAGGGAAAGCCAGAACCCGATTATTACATGGAAGGGGCTAAGCAATTAGGACTTTCACCTGATGAATGCATTGTTTTTGAAGACGACATTTCAGGTGTTCGAGCTGCTAATGAGGGCGGCTTTGGTTTTGTCGTTGGAGTGTCCACGATGCAGGGAAAGGAAATGTTGTTAAAAAACGGTGCTGATATTACCGTATCGCATTTGAATGAGTTATCGGATTTTTTACTTGATCCACAGTATTCACCTGAGAAACTTGCCAATGCCCGTGACCAACGGTTTTTGGAAAATGTTTCAGTAGACCGTGAGCTGGCCTTATTTTTAGACTATGATGGAACCTTGACGCCCATTGTTAATAAACCTGAGGATGCGGTTCTGTCAGATTCCATGAAGCAGGTACTGGCGGACTTAGCCCATAAAATACCGGTAGCTGTAATAAGTGGCAGGGATTGCGGTCAGTTGGCTTCTTTAGTGGGGATTGATGATATCTATTATGCCGGTAGTCATGGTTTTGATATACAAGGTCCTGGCGGGTTCACTATGCAAGTATCAAAAGCGCGGTCGCTTTTGCCGGTTTTAGGGAAGGCAGAGAAATCACTTCGTGAACAAACTGAAAATTTAACCGGTGTCCGGATAGAACGGAAGCAGTTTGCTATTGCCGTGCATTTCAGGAATTCTGCCCAAAAAGAATATGATGCTTTGGAACCTATCGTGACTAATGTTACCCAACAGTATGAAAACCTAAAGCTAAATGGTGGGAAAAAGGTTTTTGAACTTAAGCCAAACGTTGATTGGGATAAAGGGAAAGCGGTTGATTGGTTATTAAAGGAGCTTAATATCGATGGGTCTAAGCGCTTACCATTTTATTTTGGCGATGATCTTACCGATGAGGATGCATTCCGTGCCTTATTGAGCAAGGGGGTAAGCATTTTGGTTGGTGACCATGGTCACAAAACTTTTGCGAAATATTACCTGGAAGATGTAACCGAGGTTGAATGGTTTTTAAAAGCCATCAAGGCTAAATTAGAAAATGCCTATGCGCGATAGGTAATGCCTTACCTGTTACGGTCTTAAACCTTTTTAGCAAACAAGGCTGAAAGTGATCTGCACTTCGGGCAGGGCTTAATAGGCTTTGCTTAGTGCTCCTGAAATTAAAATGCTGATAGGATTAATTAAGGTGTTGGGATTGAGATTTCTGCCTCTCATTCAAAGTTGCTATACCGATATTGAGATCAAGTATGATTGCCTCTGCTTTAATCTTACCCTTGACAGCGGATATTGAGGGATTGAGGTTTCAGCTCCGGTTCTTGGGTAATTGGCTCATGGTTTCCATATCAGATGAAACGCTAATATTGGAAGTGAAAGATGACGAGAATCTACCGGTGCAAATCAGTGTAAACGGGGAAGTTTATCAAATCCTTCGGCCGCATATTAAACAGTTCAGCTTAGCTACCTGATTATGGGTTATGTCTCCCGATAGCAAGTCGTCCATAATTTTTTCATACCTATCATGCTATAAACGTTTAGTCAACGTTTTAAAATAATAAAGTTAAGTTGAGCTTGCTTTTCTCATAAAATGAATGGTTATGATACGCTTGGTATTAATGCTCCTGCTCATATTAGTTGGAAATTCTGCTCTATTCGCCCAAACCGGTATATTAAAAGGAAAAGTTAAAAATGCTGAAAATGGAGAAGCCATAATGGGTACCGAGGTATTCGTAACCATTAACAGGGATACTATTGGCAGAATAACGGATGCAGCAGGTCATTACAAAATAACAGGCTTAATCCCGGATACTTGTAATTTGATTGTTAAAGACATTAGGCAAGAGAAGAAAGTTTTCGAAGATATCGTGATTCAACCGGGTAAAGTGACTGTCAAAAATGTCACCCTGAAGTTACCCAAAGGAGAGGTAAGAATATCTGGGAAAAATCAGGCGTTTCAGTCAGCTGATATGGCTGTGATTGGTGGTAAGGGCAAAGAAGAAAAGTCATCAGGCAAAAAGCCACCCAAAGGTCGCTATAAGCCTGATTTTAACAGGGAGGAATACGGGATGGTCCGCTCTAATCCAGTCAAAGCGGTCAAAGATCACCCCCTATCCACTTTTTCGGTTGAGGTGGACAATGCCTCTTATGCCAATGCCCGGCGTTTTATCAATGATCATGAATTGCCTCCCAAAGATGCCATCCGTGTAGAGGAATTCATCAATTACTTTGAATACGACTATCCGGAGCCAAACGGCACACACCCCTTTTCAATCCATACCGAGCTTGGGAAATGTCCGTGGAAAGAAGACCGCCAACTATTGCATGTTGGCTTGGAAGGGAAAACCATCAAAAAGGAAGACTTGCCACCTTCTAATTTGGTTTTCCTGGTTGATGTTTCAGGATCTATGAATAGCCGGAATAAACTCCCCCTTTTGAAAAAGTCGCTTAAACTATTGGTAGATAAGCTCCGGGGGAAGGATAAAATCACCATTGTTGTGTATGCCGGTTCATCTGGTATTGCTTTACCGACTACTACCGGTGATGAAAAGGTTGAAATCAGTAAAGCCATTCATGGTTTGAAAGCCGGTGGAAGGACCGCCGGTAGCAAAGGCATTAAACTGGCGTATGAAAAAGCCGAAGAAAACTTTATGCCGGAGGGCAACAACCGTGTAATTTTAGCTACTGACGGAGATTTTAATGTTGGCGTTACAAGTAAAGGGGCTTTAACCCGGCTTATCGAGAAGAAGCGGGAAAGCGGTGTTTTTTTATCAATATTAGGTTTTGGTAAGGACAATTACCAGGGCGCTAAAATGGAGCAATTATCCAATAAAGGGAATGGCAATTACAGCTATATTGATAATATCCTGGAAGCTAAGAAAAGCCTTATTAGTGAAATGAGTGGTACGCTTTACACCATAGCCAAGGATGTTAAAGTTCAGGTGGAGTTCAATCCCGCAAAGGTTCAGTCTTACCGGCTACTTGGCTATGTCAACCGGCAACTGGATAGGGAGGATTTTGACAATGATGCTGTAGACGCCGGTGAAATTGGTGCCGGCCACAGTGTGACAGCACTGTATGAAATTATCCCGGCTGATGAGGTTGGTCAGAATAGTGAGATCGGAGATTCCATTTTAAAATACCAGGAAAAAAGCCTCAAAGAGCGAGCCCTTGCCACCAATGAAGTTGGGATGGTAAAATTCCGGTACAAGGAACCGGATGAATCCCAGAGTAAAATGATAAAACAACCGATTGATAGGACCATTACCGCTGACCCTTCGAAGGATTTTTACTGGTCCACGGCAGTAGCCATGTTTGGAATGGAGCTGAGGAATTCCGAATACAAAGGAGAGACGGATTATTCCCTGATTGATCAAATGGCTCAAAAAGGATTGGGTGAAGATCCGTATGGCTACCGAAATGCCCTCCTGAACCTAATCGAGAAAGCAAAAATGCTAGGGCAGGCAAATGATTAACATTCCTGTTTTGAAACAAGAGGCAATGATAAGCAACAAGACCTAATAACGAGCGCACTTATTTTACCCGCTTTCTGACTTGATAATGCAAGGGGAGTTGCATTTTTTACCGCTGTGCTGTGCCCCAATTCATCTTCTTATATTGTTTTACCTTTCTTTGCTTAATCCCTTCCTTTGCGGAATAGTTTTGTTGTATTAAGAGCCAGCGTTCCATCACCGTTTTAAAGGGAATCAGCAGCGTAATAACAAGGACATTCAAAGCCACTTTAAATGCCACCACCCCTCCAAGGTAATCCTCAAAGTAAACTTCCACGTAATTCTGGCAATACTCGAAAATGAGGAATATAACCACGGTACCGAGGGATATCGCAAATTTTGCTGCCCTGCCTGTCTGGGTTCTGGCAAAGTACACAGAAATTACCCCTAAAAAGAACAGGACGCCAACCTGGATTACGTAAAACCACGCGGTTCGGTGAAACGGTGCTAATACTTTCAATTTATACGATGCGATATTACTCTCATGCTCATATATATTTTTAGCCTTTACTTTGAAATTATACTGACCTGGTGGTAGATTAGTGTACTCTCTTTTTGTGATATTACTCCACTTACTCCATTCATCATCAAAACCGACCATTTTATAACTATACTGAATAGCTTCTTGCTTTTCAAAATATGGGGCTGAGAAATGAAAACTTATGCGGTTAATATCAGTGGTCAGCGAAGGCACCATCCAATCAGGCTGGGATTGAACAATCTGCCAGGGGGGATTCAAGGTAGAATCGTAAGCGTAATATTTTCCATGGAGTAAAATACTGTCACCGCCTGAGACTTTTTCGCCCGGTAAGGCAACTTTACTTATAAGGCAATTGTAATTCCTTAAAAAGTCCTTATTTTCTCTGCTGTCGTATTTTACTAAGCCTTTATTTCCCCCTATCCAGGTAATGTTTGGCTCAGCGCCCGGGCATATAGCCCTGACCGTTCCAATATCCATGCTTTTAAATGATAGCGAATCCATTTTATAACCATTATCATGGGTAATCAGGTGATAAGTTTGGTCACTTTTGACCCAGGTATGTCCCTGTTTATCCGTTAGCAGCATTCGAATCATTTTCCCTTGGCCATTTGCTTTCTCCGGCGTGAATAGCTGGCCTAAAGAACTATCAGGGGAAAACCGATTAGCAGAGGGGTTTGAAGAAGTTTGATTATGATCAGCTACCTTTTGATTTGCGGAGTTTTTCGCTAAACCGGATCTAGCTTTATACAGGCCGCTATCGGTACCAAATACAATCTGATCACCTAATGGAAAGGTTTTAACGAGACCTTTTGGTAAACCGTCCTTAGTATGGTAATAGGTTTTGTTATATGCCTGAGAATTAGCTTTTTCATGGTTCTCAGAATGATTGCTGCGAAAAATATCTTTGGCTATGGCAATACGAAGCACCCCTTTTTCTGAAAAAGAAGTCCAAAGGATAAGGGAGTCTTGGTAATATTGATGACTAAAGGTGAGAGATCGAATAACTTCCGGAAGGTTCTTTATCGTTAGTTGTCGTTCCCACTTATCCTCATTTGCTTGTAAAAGCACAATGCCTTCCAAACCCCCAAAAGCAACTATGGGTTTTGAAGTAAAAGAATCTGTTACCTTTTTGGGTGCTTTGGCAATGGCAAAAGTGTGTTCTGATTCCTTTCTTTTGGTTTTCCAACCTTCTGATGTTTTATCTATTTGGTATAAACCGTCATGGCCTCTACCCAACAACAGTTTATGGCCAGCTCTTTTAAATGTTAAATTTTGTCCTTTGGTTCCGGGTATGAGTTTGAAGCTTGCGGCCATGTTCCGAGAACCCTTATTGACTTTATAGACACCCTGCATGGTAGCTATGAACAATGCTTTCTTTTGATCACTGTAATAGCTAACATCCGTGACAACACCAGAGAAAGCTTCACCTTCTTCTGCAACGGTGAATGCGTTGGCAATTGCCAATTGTGAAATGCCATTATCAGTACATGCCCACAACTGGTTACCATCATCTTTTATGCAATCCCAAACAAAATTATTGGAAAGGTCCTTGTCACTGCTCACATGGACAGCCATTTCTCCATTTGGCTTCAGCAACCACAAACCATTCCAGTTAGTATAAACATTAAGAGCAGCGCTGTACGCGTTATTTTTTGGTTTTAAGCGATTAGCGCCATAGACTTTGGCATTACTAAGCTGATTGGTTAAAGATCCTGCGAAACGGGTTATGCGGTCTTTTCCGGTTTCATCCCCGGGCTCTTTTGCTTTTTCGCCAAACCGGTATTTGTATAGCCCGCTTTTCCCGGTGCAAATAATGACCTCATTGTGATCCCATGGGACAAAAGCAACCAAATTTTTATCATTAAAAAAATCAGATCGCGGTAAAAGCTTAAAGCATGACTTGTCTATTTTATTCTTTTCTAATTGGCATCTCAGGATACCCTTATCACGACTTTGTATCCAAAGCTCCCTGCCACCTGAATCAGTTCCCAGGGCTTCCGAACTAATGACTTCAGATGTAAAGAAATTATTATTAGCCTTTATTGTACTGATGCCATTCTTTGAGGCGATGAAAAGGTGTTTTTTGTTAGTGTTAAAAACCACTTTGTTATTCACCGCATGAATTTTCCAGATAATATTGAAATTGCGAAGAGAATCCGCTATCTGGTTTGCTAAAGAAACGAAATGCAGCTCACTTGCCTTCTGATTACTGATTGAGAACGGCTGAATTTTGTCATCCTTTGAAGTATCAGTTTTGTAAGCTGGTATTTCATTATCCGGTGCCAGGTACCCAAAATCACCATTGCCGCCTACCCAAATCCTACCCTCTTCATCAATAGCCATTGAATAAACCGAAAATCCTTCTTTAACAAAGATTTTTCTCCATTCACTGCCATTGTATTGAAGCACGTATTTGTTGGTGCCGAAGTAAAGGACCCCGTTGCTATCTTTTGCTGAGCAAAAGGTTTGTGTATGGGCTTCGTACTGTTCTGGTGAGAAATTGTTGATCTTAGGTTTCAGGAACTGTCCATAGGCGAAACTGGAACCAAGTAATAAAAGGATAGAAACCCAAAGGAAAAAAAGAATAGCAAAAGAAAGGCGGTAGGACCTTAGGGGTAGCACTTCTAATTTACTAAGAGTATTTATCATTGTGGCCTAATCCTTTCTTTGACCAAATATCTTTGATTTTAACCAATATCAAAAATTGAAAGTAAGGACATTCAAAGGTTTTCACATTTTAAGAGGCATTTTTTTGCGTTTATTTTCCTTGCAGAACCAATCCTGGTTAAGTAGGTCATTAAGGGCTAATTGTTAATCGGTCTACGTTAATTTTAAAATTACCTTATAATGTATTTTCAGGAAATAGGCCAACTTCAGCATTAGCAATAGTGTTTAAACCATTACCTTTGCAAACTTAATTTTGAAGAATAGAACCATGAATCGCTTTCTCGCAGCTCTCCTGTTGTTATCAAACCCAATAACGCTTATTGCTCAGGAAAACACTAACCAAAACCCTTTTCGTAAGCTAAATGATCAGCTACCCACGCCGAATGTTTACCGAACAGCAAGCGGAGCTCCGGGTCATCAGTATTATCAGCAAGAGGCTGATTATGAAATCAACATTAAGCTTAATGAGGAGAAACACCGGATTGAAGGTACCGAAACCATAACCTATACCAATAATTCACCTGATCCTTTACCGTATTTATGGGTCCAGTTGGATCAGAATGTCAGAAGTCCGAATGCTTTGTCAGATAAAGTATCGACCGGCCGCATGTCTAACAAGATGAGTTTAAGCAGGCTTCAATCAATGCACAATGAATTCCCAGGCGGATTTAATATTGACTATGTGCGTGATAAACGAGGTAATAAGCTTGATCATACCATTCATTACACAATGATGCGGGTTGATATGCCTGATGTATTGGAGAGTGGTGATGATTATACCTTCAAGGTCAAGTGGTCCTATAACATAAATAACCGGATGAAAGAGCGTGGCCGTAGCGGATTTGAATATTTTGAAGAAAATGACAATGCGATTTATACCATTGCCCAGTTTTATCCCCGCATGGCTGTTTACAATGAAACCGAGGGTTGGCAGAATAAGCAATTCCTGGGTCGCGGGGAATTTGCCCTACCTTTCGGGGATTTTGAAGTGAATATCACTCTGCCGGCTGATCATATAGTGAGGGCAACCGGGCAACTACAAAATCCCGGAGATGTATTATCCGATAAGCAGCAGAGCCGGCTTGAAAGGGCGAGGAATACCTATGACAAACCTGTTACGGTTGTAAAAGCTGAAGAAGCCATTGATAATCAGCAGACAAAAAGTGATGAAACCCAAACCTGGCAATTTGAAGCAGAAAATGTTCGGGACTTTGCTTTTGCTGCTTCCCGTAAATTCATATGGGACGCGATGGGCGTCAAGTTTGGCGATCGGACGGTCTTGGCGCAGAGCGTTTACCCCGAAGAGGGGAATCCTCTCTGGGAGCGATATTCCACGAAGGTCGTAGCGCATACGTTAAAAACCTATTCACACTATACCATAGAATATCCTTATCCGCATGCTACATCTGTTCATGCCAAAAGCATGGGCATGGAGTATCCAATGATCTGCTTCAATTTCGGCCGTCCCGAGGAGGATGGTACTTATTCAGAAAGGACAAAATACGGGATGATCTCCGTGATTATTCATGAGGTGGGACACAACTTTTTCCCCATGATCGTAAACTCCGATGAGCGGCAATGGACCTGGATGGATGAAGGCCTGAATACGTTTGTGCAATACCTAACCGAACAGGAATGGGAAAGAGATTATCCTTCAAGAAGAGGCCCACCAGCCAAGATCACTGACTACATGGAAGGTGATAAGGATAACATTATGCCCATCATGACCAATTCAGAATCCATCTATCAATTCGGTAATAATGCTTATGGCAAACCTGCTACTGCTCTGAATATACTTAGGGAGACAGTCATGGGACGGGAGCTATTTGATTTTGCTTTTAAAACCTATGCTCAGCGATGGCAATTCAAACACCCAACACCAGCAGATTTCTTCCGGACTATGGAAGATGCCAGCAGTGTAGACTTGGATTGGTTCTGGCGGGGTTGGTTTTTTACTACTGACCATGTTGATATTGCTTTGAAAGATGTTAAGTGGTATAAGGCTAAGCCAAAGGAACCGGAAGCCGTTAAGGATCTTGCTAAAGAAAAGGATAAGCGGGATCCGCGTTTTATAGGGGATATCCGTAATGATAGTGCGTTTAATACAATCACCGAGAAGGATTCGGCTACAAGGGATTTCTATACAAAGCAAGACCCTTATGAAGTGACAATGCTCGAAAAAAAGGAATATAAGAACTTTAAAAAGAATTTGACAGAGGAACAAAAGAAACTCCTGGCTGAGGATCATAATTACTACGAAATGGCTTTTGAGAACTTAGGAGGGTTGGTAATGCCTATCATCCTTGAGTTTGAGTATAAAAACGGTGAAACTGAGATCGTCCGTATCCCTGCCCAGATATGGCGTAAAAATGATCAGCAGGTAAGCAAAGTATTTACTCGCAAGCGTGAGCTTGTAAGGGTTACTTTGGACCCTTTCCTTGAAACGGCAGATGTAGAAAGGGGCAACAATTACTGGCCTGAGAGGCGAGTACCCTCCCGTTTTGAAATTTTTAAGCGACAGCAAAGGGAAAGCGGTAAAAATGCTATGCAACGCCAACAAGAAGCTAAGGAGAAAAAGAATAAAGAGGATTAATCAAATCCCATAATAAGTAAGATTACGGATTCAAATACCCCAAATTCATGATCAATAGGCTGATCCCTTTTATTATACTTCTGCTCCTCCTTTCAGCGGCTCCTCATGAATACCATTTTACCCACACGAAAGTTGTTTACGAGCCATCTTCATCAAGCCTTCAGATAAGCTTGAAGATACCAGCCCATGACCTCGAAAAAGCCCTTGGAAAGCAAGGGGCTCCTGATTTAAATGTGGGTACTAAGCAAGAACACGATAGCGCTGATTCCCTGGTTAAGCAATATATTGACGACAACCTTGGCTTTCGGCTTAATGGCCAAAAACTTGTTGAGCATTTCCTCGGGTATGAGTTGGGGGATGATTACCATGATTTGTGGTTTTACTTAGAGATAGACGATGTTATGCCTTTGAACAAAATGGAAACGATGACAGTGGAAAATACCCTTTTCAATAAGCTTTATGCTGATCAAAGCAACCTGGTGACCATTGAATTAAGCGATTCAAAGCAATATCGTTTGAAACTGAATCCGGATAAAACACTGGTCAGGAAAGATCTTAAGGAGTAAGAAGGAATTTTAATTCTTTATAGCCTTAACTTCAAGTTGCTCCCGCTCAAAATTAAGCACATCTACCTTGTATGTGTATTTACCGGGTGCCAGTGGAATTTTACCGCTGTACTTAATCGCGTTGTCCTTGAAAAGCAAACCCCTTATTTTAACAAAAACAAAAGCAAAGCTGTACGATGTATCAGTGGGCCGATAACAAGTCGTTTCCCCTTTTTTGATAACCCCGTAATTTACCTTTTGTCCGCCATGGTTAATTTTTGCATTGCAAAAGTCGTAATCACTGATATTTTTAATTCTGATGTTGTTTTTCTCCTGCTGAGTTCGGCAACGTTTTGTTTCATGTTCATTGCAATTTTCAATGTCATTCCCTTCTTCACAGGCTACCGCTATTAAAAGTGTTAGCATTAAAAAAGACAAGCAAGCTTGTTGGCAATGTTTAACTGTCATCATTTAAATAGCATATTTTATTACTCAGAAAAATGCTTTAGAGACCCAACTCAAAAGTTAGATAGCTTATTGCTCTATAAATTATTCAAAGGTAATAGAATTTAAGGTTGCGTATTGGTCTACCTTTCCAGTATGGGTGTAAGCAAACTCACGCAGGTCAAATGTTGCTTTTGGTATCTCATATGCCGGTAAATAATTCCTAAAAACCTTGTTTAAGGCTTGTTTGGCATTGGGGCTAAGCGGTTTTTCAGTTTTTAAAATCAGCAATAGCTTTTGCCCTAATTCCTTATCCGGAATAGCAGTCAGGAAAAATTCAGGTATTGTGCCCCATTCTTCTTTCAAGGCTTTTGCAATTTCAGCCTCCGTTGGCTCCAATTGAATTTTATAAGCACCTGAATTTACCACCCGGTCTAACCTTCCCAGCCATGAAAAGTGGTAACGGTCCTTTAATTGAACACGGTCATTTGTTGTAATGGGATTTGCCGACAAAGGGGTATGAATGATTAGTTCCTCATTGCTGCCCTGCTCAAACTCATTACCCGGTAGGGCCTTGTAACCCCTTTCCTGAGTGGGTGCTATTTGCCTGATAGCCACATGGGTTAGCGTTTCTGTCATACCATAAGTGTGGTAAGTTGCGGCACTTAACTGGCTTACTTCGTTTTCCAATTGTTGATTCATTGGCCCTCCTCCTATGATAATGGCCTTCATGTCGTTTAATTGCGGTTGATAACCATTCTCCAGAAGTTTCTTAATTTGAAGCGGAACAAAGGCTGACAATGCGAATTTTTGATTGAGTAAATCTTCCGGAAAAGGCTTTCTGGATGGCTCAACAAGGAAGACCGGCGTTTCCAGAATCAATCCCCGCATAAGCATCATGAAACCAGCTACATAGCCAGGTGACAGGGGATTTAAAAGCTGATCGCCCGGCTTTAGATCAAAAGCTTTTGTTGTTTGTTCAACGCTTTGACCAATCTGTTCCCTTGAAAAAGTTAAGGTTTTGGGTGAACCTGAAGACCCTGAGGTTTTGAGCGAAAAATTAGGTTGTCCATCAAGCCAATTGCGGGCAATTGTTAAGGTCTCTTCTTCCAGTTTGGGATAGTCAGCGAAGTTTTCAGTTCTCAAGGCTTTTATATTATCAAAATACCAATATTTTCCATTGATCCAAATAAAGCTCATGGGTATGCCTACATTTTGTCGTAAAAGTGGGTTTTAATTTGGCCTCTTTTTTGAAATCTTTTTTCTTAACGCTATGCAATCGTTATTTTTGTTAGTTTGAACAACCGTTTAATGTCGGTGTTCTATAGTTAGTTACTAAATAAATACCTTATGGACATAGAACCAGGAAAATTGCTGTCGAATATAAATTACCCGGATGATTTAAAACAATACGACCGCAAAGAACTTTCCGAGATCTCCAAGGAATTAAGGGATTATATCATTGACATTGTTTCCGTTTATGGAGGTCATTTTGGTGCTAGCCTTGGTGTTGTGGAATTAACCGTTGCGCTCCATTATGTATTCAATACGCCCTATGACCGTATAGTATGGGATGTGGGTCACCAAGCTTATGGCCATAAGATTTTAACAGGCAGGAGACACCTGTTTCCAACAAATCGTCAGTGGCAAGGCTTGAGCGGATTCCCTAAAATTGGTGAGAGCGAATACGATACCTTTGGCGTTGGCCATGCTTCTACTTCGATATCATCAGCCTTAGGGATGGCAATTGCTTCCCGGCAGAAAGGAGAACCGGATCGCCAGCATTTGGCCGTGATTGGTGATGGTGCAATGACGGCTGGTTTATCTTTTGAGGGGCTTAATCATGCGGGGGTTGAAGATGCGAATCTAACCGTTATTCTGAATGACAATTGCATGTCCATTGACCCGAATGTTGGCGCATTGAAAGAATACTTGACAGATATCACCGCATCGCAAACCTATAATCGTTTCAGGGATGAAGTCTGGAACCTTTTGGGCCGAATAAGGAAATTCGGTCCCAAGGCTCAGGAATTGGCTTCTCAAATGGAGCAAAGCGTAAAGAGCTTGCTACTAAGACATGCCAATTTTTTTGAATCCCTTAACTTCCGATATTTTGGACCGGTAGATGGTCATGATGTCAACCACTTGGTTGATCTTATGGAGGATATGAAGGATATTCCGGGCCCTAAGATACTGCACTGTGTTACGGTCAAGGGTAAAGGTTTTAAACCTGCGGAAAAAGAACAAATTAAATGGCATAACCCGGGCTATTTTGATAAGATCACAGGTGAGATCAAGAAAAAGGCACCCAAACCTAACGACCCTCCTAAATACCAAGAAGTTTTTGGCAACACGATCGTTGAATTAGCTGAGCAGAATGAAAACATCATGGGCATTACACCGGCCATGCCTTCCGGTTCCTCCCTGAATATTATGATGGAAAAAATGCCGGATCGTGCTGTCGATGTTGGAATTGCTGAACAGCACTCCGTTACAGTTGCTGCCGGTATGGCTGCTCAGGGTATGAAGCCTTTTGTTACCATTTATTCGACTTTTCTTCAAAGGGCCTACGATCAGCTTGTTCATGATGTATGCATTCAAAACCTACCTGTTGTTTTTTGTATAGACCGTGCAGGCATGGTAGGTCATGATGGAGCTACCCATCAAGGAGCGTTTGATATAGCTTACAGCCGAACATTACCCAATATTATTGCCGCGGCCCCTATGAATGAGCCTGAACTTAGAAACTTAATGTATACTGCACAATTAAGGGATTGGGGGCCCTTTGCCATACGTTATCCAAGAGGCAAAGGGGTTACCCCTGATTGGCAGCAGCCTATGGAAGCGGTCACCATTGGAAAGGGACGAAAAATGAAAGAAGGTAATGAACTGGCTATTCTAACTTACGGTCACCCCGGTAATTTTGCCCGGGAGGCTATTGAAACACTGGCTGAGCAAGGTATCGATCCAGCTCATTATGATATGCGCTTTGTTAAGCCCATCGATCATGAATTACTTCATGAGGTGTTTCAAAGTTATAATAAGGTTTTAACGGTTGAAGATGCTTCTGTACAGGGTGGATTTGGCAGTGCTGTACTGGAATTCATGGCTGATCAAGGTTATGCAAAGGAAGTTAAACGATTGGGGGTGCCTGATGAAGTTATTGAACACGGTGATCCCGGAGAGCAACAAAATTATTGTGGTTTTGATAAGGAAGGGATTGTCAAAGCGGTTAGTGAAATGATAGATGCAGAAACCACAACCCAGACCGGAAAAGACTTTTACAAGATTCAAAATTAATATCCAAAAAGTTTTACAGGATTATTGAGACCTTTACTAGGTTAATGCTTTAAAAAGTTAGTATCAGCAAAAGTTTTTGTTGAGAAATACCTTTCAGATATAGTTCAGTTGCTTGTAAAAGTTGTTAATGATCTTTGGAAAGAACGATTAGTAACAAGTCAATGCAAACGCTCCCCTAAATCAAGGTTATGCTTCCTTGCGGTATCTTTTGCTATATCATATCCAGCATCTGCATGACGAATAACGCCCATTGCAGGGTCATTGTCCAGTACTCGCTGCAATCTCTCATCCGCTTCCTTTGAACCATCTGCTACAATTACTAAACCAGCATGTAAGGAATTGCCAATTCCTACGCCACCTCCATGGTGAAATGAAACCCAGGTTGCTCCAGAAGCTGTACTGGTTAAGGCATTCAAAACAGGCCAGTCAGCAATCGCATCAGAGCCATCCTTCATGGATTCCGTTTCCCGGTTTGGTGAAGCAACTGATCCTGTATCAAGGTGATCGCGTCCAATGACCACCGGTGCTTTCAATTTACCCTCTCTTACAAGTTTGTTAAAAGCCAAACCTGCTTTGGCTCTTTCTCCCATACCAAGCCAGCAAATGCGGGAAGGTAAACCCTGAAAAGCAACCTTTTTTTGGGCCATTTCAAGCCAGCGTTTTAAATGGTGGTTGTCCGGAAAAAGCTCCATAAGGGCTTTGTCCGTTTCATAAATATCCTGTGGATCCCCAGAAAGGGCAGCCCATCGGAAGGGGCCTTTGCCTTCGCAAAATTGGGGGCGGATGTAAGCCGGTACAAACCCGGGAAATTCGAAGGCATTGTCAACACCATAATCCTTAGCTTGTCCACGAAGGTTGTTACCATAATCAAACGTGATTGCCCCTTTGTTTTGCAAGTCTAGCATGAGTTCTACGTGCTTGGCCATGCTAGCTTTAGCCTTTCTGATATATTCATCTGGGTTTTGTTCCCGCAACTGGTTAGCTTCTTCCAGGGAGAAGCCTTGTGGTACATAGCCATAGAGGGGATCATGGGCTGATGTTTGATCTGTCAGGGTATCCGGGATTATACCTCTTTGCGTCATGCGTTCCAACAAATCCACAGCATTGGCTAATACGGCTATGGAGTAGCCTTGACCATAATTTTTAGCTTCAAGGGCCGCATCGATGCCTTCATCGATTTCCTTGTAATAGGTATCCAAATAGCTTGTTTCTATCCGTTTTTCAATACGGCTTTCCTCAACCTCAGCGGCCAGGCAAATGCCATCATTCATCGTGATAGCCAAGGGTTGAGCGCCGCCCATACCTCCTAAACCGGCTGTTACGTTGAGTTTTCCGGAAAGGTCTTTGTTGTAATGTTGCTTGGCAAGGGAACCAAAGGTCTCATAAGTGCCCTGGACGATTCCTTGGGTACCGATATATATCCAAGATCCAGCCGTCATTTGGCCATACATGATAAGGTCTTGCTTCTCTAATTCCGAAAAGTAATCGTACGTTGCCCAGCGAGGTACAAGCATTGAATTTGATATCAATACGCGGGGCGCATCTTCATGCGTTTTAATGATGCCTACAGGCTTTCCGGATTGGATTAGCAAGGTCTCATATTCCTCGAGGTCTTGCAGAGCTTTAACGATGTTGTGCAATGCCTCAGGGTTACGAGCTGCTCTTCCATTGCCGCCATAAACAACAAGCGCTTCAGGTTTTTCCGCCACCTCTGGGTCGAGGTTGTTCAGTAGCATTCGTAAAGGAGCCTCTTGAAGCCAGCCCTTTGCTTGTAGCTGGGTTCCGGTCGGAGCCCCTTCCAGGTATTTGGTTTCTGGTTTATCAAGCGTTGTGGCCATTGTGCTTTGATTTTCTTTTACTCACTAAATTAAGGTTTATAAAGGGATTTTGTTTGGCTTAATCCTAAAAATGGCCTTATAAATACTTCCTTAATGAAAACCATTTTTTGCCATTGATTAATTTATGTTGAACCATTTTAAATGAGCTCTTAAGCTTTAAAACTGGGTTTTTAAATACTTGTGTTTATCAATAGGCATGGGATTTAATGATTGCTGCTCAATTTACCCTTGTTAAACGATGGGTAAGATAATAATAAAGGATCTTTAAGGGCATTCAACAACGAATAAGCTGTTTAAAATTGAAATATCTTGATTCTGTTTAGCTAAGGATAATGGTATTGCAAAGTAATCAGAAAGCCAATACGACAAAAAGGAAGTAAGGGGATTTAAGACCTTTTATAAGCCTTAATAATTACCTTATAGGTTGATATAGTAATCAACGCTAAAAAAAGTAGGCTCTTAATGATTTTTGAAAACCAATGTTTAATTTAAGCTTTAAAAGCGTACTTGATGAGAGAAAGTTAGGATCACTTGTTGTCCTTTTCAAACTCTTTTTTGGTATAAAATAAACCAAAGACTGTCAAGGCTGTCACGAATAAGCCAAGCAAAAAAATTACTAAATCGCTCATTTATTAGAATTATAGAGGGTTGAAGCTTTATTGCTTTAATGTTGTCTTGATGTAACCCCCAAGAGAAAGGATTGACGGGACCCAGATGCCTACAAAAAGACCAGCATCTTTGTCAATTAAAAACCAAGTGGAGACAGATAGTAAAAATGCGATAAATGCTGCTCCTAAAAAGAAAAAGTCTGATCGCTGCATGTATTCAATTTTAAATTATTAACCATTATAAAGTAAACAAACGTAACTAAATTTTTCTAAAAAAGGCAGCCGGTATAAAAACCGGCCGCCAATGTTGGATTTATTCAGAGGTTTCACCATTTTCCCTTAATGTCTTTTCACGGGCAATTGAGAAAATCAACAGGCCATAACCAGCTTTAGCAATAATATCTGCCATACTGTAGCCTACCTGTAAGAAAGCTTCTGAAGCCCCGCCTGAAAGGCCGTAAAATGGAGCCATGTAAACAATAGGGTAAAAACCCCAAACAAAAACAGTCAGCAGCAGAATGTTTCTGACTAGAATTTTGACACGACCGGTTTCATCTTTGGCGGCGCCCCAAATTTCCTGAACCAATTTGACAAGGATTATCACAAAGAAAATGCTGGAGATTAAACCCCAAAACCCTCTTAATGAAAACAGAGAAGTATCATCGGTTCTTATTTCCCCAAAATAACCGGTAACCAGCATTAAAACTGCTGATCCAGCCAGAATTGTCATGAGACTTCTCGATTTTTCTCTTGACAAATTCATCACCTGAACCAACTCAACCAAAAGCAATGGCACGGTAATTAGCCAATCTGCATACCGATACGCGTCATTGAATGGCTTTCCGGTAGGTTGGTAGGCACCTCCTTCAAGTACAAATGCTTCCGCCCATGAATGGGAAATACGGAAGTAATGGTAAGCCGCAATACCTACAACAATGGCTGAAGTAAGCAGGGCTTTTTGGTAATGCTCATTTACATGTTTTCTTCCAAGAATGAAGAATAAACCAGAGCCCAGAAATGCCGCAATGGTTAGCGACATAAAATTGTAGACCAAACTGTATTGGCCAACGGTCAGTTCAGGAAGTTCCATAGATAAATAATTTTTGGGTTTCATCTATCAAACCTAAGAATATAGATTTTGTTTACAAAATTTTTTAAAAATTTAAACAAAAATTGGCTTTTTGAAGCACTTAGAGCTTTTATCGTTAAACTATAATAGCTTTAAGTTTTACAGAGGGGGCTTGATTAAGCCATTTCACACGCTGGATCGCGGGCCTAATGGCCTGTACTGTCACCCGTCTTAAGGTCCTTGTGCTTTATTTGCAATGGATAAGGTTGAAATAGCCATGGCATAAATGACCCTAAGAACAGGAGAAATGCTAAAGCCTAATCAAAGCTTTCGCTTGTTCTTTAAGAAGATCGTGGTAAAATGGATTAACAAGGGAATCTCCTTGAAGCTGTTCTTCAATATGAGGTATTTTAGGCTTATTGGGTAGAACAGCCATGCCCAGGTGATGGAGGATGTCAGTCATATGGCTTAAGGCCAGCGCAGCTCCCTGCGTATTGGAGGAGAAGCCTATTAAGGCACCTTTTTTTCCTGTAAAAGTATCCGGGTATCGCAATCCATCCATGAATGCTTTCAAAGCACCGGGAAATGACCCGTTGTATTCAGATATGACAAAAACGACCTTTTCAATACCATCGATTTTATCCTGCAATTCGTTTACCTCTGGATGTTTCAGGGCATTTTCATAAAGGGCACTGAAAATAAAATCCCGGGGTAAAATATTTAGGTCTAGTACCTCATTGTCAGCTCCTTCTTGGGTTAGGATCTCACTGTATATATCTGCTATTGCCTTTGAGCGCGAATATTTGCGGTTGGTTCCGGAGATAATGAGTATCATTAAAAAGGTTTTTAATCTCAAACAATGGGTAAAGGAATAACATACTACTTTAGTTTACAAAGGAAAAATAAAACAATGGCTTTACCCTGTTAGCTATTTTAATCCAAATTCACTGTAAATTCCCATAGTACCCTGTTGATAACGATTTCAACAGGACCTAAAAATCCTTTAGTAACATTAATTTGATTTTTTTGTGAAACCCCTATATTTGCACTCCATTTTCGAGAAAATAAAATCCTTTACAATGGAAAACAAAGGTAGTATAGCCCAGGTAATAGGGCCGGTTGTGGACGTAAGCTTTGAGGAAGAAGGTTCTCAACTGCCCCAAATAATGCACGCTCTTCACGTTTACAGGGCAGATGGTTCAATACTGGTTCTGGAGGTACAGCAGCACCTCGGAGAGGATATTGTTCGCACAATTGCTATGGATTCAACCGAAGGATTGGTCCGTAAAATGGAAGTTGTTGATACTGGTGAATCTATCCGGGTACCGATTGGTGATAATATTTTAGGTCGCTTATTCAATGTTGTAGGGAATAACATCGATGGTTTTAAACAGGTAGAAACTGACAAATACCGGCCTATTCACCAGGAACCCCCCCATTACGAAAATTTATCAACTTCAGATGAGCCGCTTTGGACCGGGATTAAGGTAATCGACTTACTGGAGCCGTATTCTAAAGGTGGTAAAATTGGCCTATTTGGCGGAGCAGGTGTTGGTAAGACGGTTCTTATCATGGAGTTGATTAACAACATTGCCAAGGCTTATGAGGGCATCTCTGTTTTTACGGGTGTAGGTGAGCGAACAAGGGAAGGTAATGACCTGCTCAGGGAAATGTTAGAAGCTGGGGTAATTAATTATGGGGATGAATTTCGTAAGTCCATGGATGAAGGTGGTTGGGACCTTTCTAAAATTGATGAGAAAGCTGTTCAAAGCTCACAAGCAACACTGGTTTTTGGTCAAATGAACGAACCTCCCGGTGCACGCGCAAGGGTAGCGCTTACCGGCCTAAGTGTTGCTGAGTATTTTAGGGACGGAGACGAAGACAGTGAAGAAGGCCGAGATATCCTTCTCTTTATTGATAATATTTTCCGGTTTACGCAGGCAGGTTCAGAAGTTTCGGCTTTGTTAGGCCGTATGCCGTCAGCTGTAGGTTATCAACCGACACTTGGTACTGAAATGGGTGAAATGCAAGAGCGCATCACCTCAACCAAGCGTGGCTCCATTACTTCAGTTCAAGCTGTTTACGTTCCAGCAGACGACTTGACTGATCCAGCTCCGGCAACTACTTTCGCTCACCTTGACGCAACTACGGTTTTGAGCAGGAAAATTGCTGAGCAAGGTATTTATCCAGCTGTTGACCCCTTGGATTCTACCTCTCGTATCCTGGAACCGGCCGTTGTTGGAAACGAACATAACAATACTGCTGAGCGAGTAAAAGAAATATTACAACGCTACAATGAATTACAGGATATCATTGCTATTTTAGGTATGGAAGAACTTTCCGAGGAGGATAAGACAGTAGTTCACCGTGCAAGAAGGGTTCAGCGCTTCTTGTCCCAGCCATTTCACGTAGCAGAGCAGTTTACCAATATACCTGGCAAGTTGGTTTCCATTGAAGATACCATTAAAGGTTTCAATAAAATCCTCGATGGTGAGGTTGACCAATACCCTGAAGCAGCTTTTAACCTGGTAGGAACTATTGAGGAAGCTGTTGAAAAGGGCGAGCAGCTATTAGCTGAGACTGAAAAAGAAGCATCCTGATAAATCCCTGAACGTTTAAACTTTATGCAATTAGAGATAATAACCCCTGAGGATACCCTATTTCAGGGAGAAATCCAGGGAGCGAAATTTCCAGGTTTAGATGGTTCTTTTGAAATTTTAAAAGGCCATGCACCTATGATTTCCCGAATAGAGGCTGGCCAAATCCGTGTTACCACCGCTAAAGAGGAAACACAGTATTACACCGTTGAAGATGGCTTTGTAGAAGTTAGGGATAATAACGTTATAGCACTCGTATAAGATTAGTTGAAGCGATACTTTCGATTTTTGAGAAAAAGGCGGATAATTATTTATTCGCCTTTTTTTCTATCCGATATGTAGTACTGGTAGTTTTTGAAAAAACTTTTAAGCTTCATTTCAACAACGCCTAACAATGCTTCTCTGAAAATTCCTTTCGACATTTTTGATTCCCCTTTCGATCGATCTGTGAATATGATAGGGATTTCGCGTAAGGTGAAACCTAATTTCCACGCAGCAAATTTCATTTCTATCTGGAAAGCATAGCCTTTAAATTTGATCTTATCCAGGTCAATAGCCTTCAGGACTTCCCTTTTAAAACAAACAAATCCAGCTGTTGTATCTTTAACCGGGATACCGGTAACGATTCCTACATACTTTGATGCCAGGTATGAAAGTATCACCCGGCCCATGGGCCAATTGACTACATTGACGCCTTTAATATACCGGGAGCCAATTGCCAGATCAGCCCCGTCATCCCTGCAAGTGTGGTAAAGCCTAACCAAATCCTCTGGATTGTGGGAAAAATCGGCATCCATCTCAAAAATGTAAGAATAATTACGTTTCATAGCCCACCTGAATCCCTCAATATAAGCTGTCCCAAGCCCTTGCTTGCCAGGGCGCTGATAAAGATAAAGCCTGTCGGGAAATTCATCTTGTAACTGCCGAATGATCCTGGAAGTTTGATCGGGAGAATTATCATCTACAATCAGAACATCAAATTGAACTGCTAAGGATAAAACCTTTCGGACAATAGCCTCTATATTGGCTTCTTCTTTATAAGTTGGTATAACGACAACAGAGTCACTCAATTTGATGTCCTTTTATTAAAACCTGACCTTTGTTTAAAGCAAGCCAAAAATCTCAATATTTTGGGAAAAATTAAGGCTTAAAGATAAAAATGTTCCAAATATTATGCCTTTTATTGCGCTATTGAGGTTATAGTATGCCAAAAGGGAAAAAAGCCATTAAACTATTAGCCTATGAAGAAGGTGATCTTTTTGGACCGGGATGGAGTGATTATTGAAGAAGATGGGGATTATAGCTATCTTCCCGAGCATGTTAAAATGGTTAAGGGAATAGAATCCTTTCTGAAAGCAAAGCAGAAAGAAGGATTTGATCTCATAACGATAACCAATCAAGGCGGTATACAAAAGGGATATTACTCGCACGAGCATGTTCAAAATATCCATGAACTCCTGGATCAACACTTCAGGAAATACGGGATAAATTTTTTAGATTGGTTCTATTGTCCACACCATGATTCCATTGAGTATTGCCTGTGCCGTAAGCCGGAATCCTTGATGATTGAAAAAGCCATTGCTAAACATGGCATCAATAAAGACCATTCCTATTTGATCGGTGATAAAGATTCTGATGTAGCTGCTGCCATTAATGGCGGCATTAAGCCGGTTAAAATAGAATCCAACCAGGACCTAAACACGTTAGGGCTTGATTTGCATTAACAATTGTTCATTATTACAAATATCCAACCAGGATATTTTGATAAGGAAACAGTAATCAGGGTGGGCAATGGCATCCACCCTTTTACTGCTATCAGGCAAGCAAATAGTACTTGGTTTAATCTCCGTGAGCGTAAGGGTTGTTTTGCTGAACTTTGTCAAAGTTTTGTTCCCAATTAGGCGGAAGCTCCATAACATGACCACAATTGTCACAAGTGCGGTGTTCAATAGATGAATAAAAGTTGTTCATGACAATAGGGAATTGCTTAACAATGTCCTCAAGGAAGAAATACTCCTCATAAAGTTTGCTTCCGCAGTTATCACAAAAGTAAACGAAGCCATCCCTTTCACCCTTTTCACGGTGTTTTTCAATAATGAGGCCAATGGTGTTTTCAAATCTTTGGGGAGAGTGAAGTACTTTAGGAGGCAAGAGGAACATTTCCCCCTCTTTAATGGGAACGTCCCTGAATTGGCCATCATCTACAATTTTAACATTGATATCACCTTCCACCTGGAAGAACAACTCTTCGCTTTCATTGTAATGGAAATCTTTCCGGGTGTTTGGCCCACCTGATACCATTACAATGAAATTGTCATTACCCTTGTAAACCGTTTCATTGCTAACGGGAGGCTTTAATAAGTGACGATGTTCGTCAATCCATTGCTGAAAATTAATGGGACCGGGAACTGCCATGATATCCTCCTTTTTTTAAAGATGATTTTTGAATTTGGAATTTAAGAAGTTTGTTAAACTTACTAAAATTTTAAGCTTCTCTAATGAATAAATACCATTTCAAGGGGATTGGTGAGATACACCAAAGTATAAACCCCTGCTTTTTCATAAATTTACACCCTAAAATGTTCGATAAACCCTATGTCAGCCATTATTCTTGATCAAGCCCGGTTTGATATTACCGTTCAAAGGCTTTGTTATCAACTCATCGAACAACATGGCAATTTTGAGGAGTCTGCTCTTATCGGGCTTCAGCCAAGGGGCGTTTACCTGGCTCAAAGTATACGGGATCGTCTAAAGGATATTCTGTGGGTTGATAATTTACCGTATGGTTACCTGGATCCAACATTTTATCGTGACGATTTTCGCAGGAGGGAAGAACCGTTAAAACCGCAGGAAAGTGATATCAATTTTCTGTTAGAAAGTAAAAAAGTGATTTTAGTAGATGATGTCCTTTATACCGGCCGAACGGTCAGGGCTGGTTTGGATGCGCTTTTGGATTATGGCAGGCCCGATAAAGTTGAGTTCCTGGTTTTAGTGGATAGGCGGTTTAGCCGTCACTTACCCATCGATTCTGATTATGTGGGTATGTATGTTGATACGCGTTCTTCTCAGCAAGTGAAAGTTGAATGGCAGGAATTGGAAGGTTCAAACCAAGTTTGGTTAGTATAATGGTTGGAATTTATCAAGTTGGAATTTTCTGTATATAAACGGGTGCAACCAAGTAAAATTAAAACTGGTTACAGCAACCACAATGATTGAAGTGAATATAGATTTGAATAACGCCATTAATCGGATAATGCTTTATGACTTCATTAAGCGTCAATAACCTGATTGGTATTCGGGAAATCAATGAGGCTGATATCAAAACAATTTTTGAAACGGCTGATAATTTTAAAGAAGTCATAAACCGGCCTATTAAAAAGGTGCCCTCCCTAAGGGATGTTACCATCGCAAACGTTTTTTTTGAGAATTCCACCCGCACACGTATATCTTTCGAGCTTGCTGAGAAGCGATTATCAGCCGATAACCTGAATTTTAGTGCCTCAGTATCTTCGGTTAGTAAAGGCGAAACATTACTGGATACTGTGAACAACATCCTGGCAATGAAAGTGGACATGGTAATTATGCGGCATCCTCATTCAGGTGCTGCTAATTTTTTAGCCAATAACATTGATGCGCAGGTTGTGAATGCCGGGGATGGTACGCATGAACATCCAACTCAGGCCCTATTGGATACTTACTCTTTAACGCAGGAATTAGGAACCCTACAAGGTAAAAAGGTGGCTTTGATAGGCGATGTGATGCATTCACGTGTTTCCCTTTCCAATATCTTTTGCTTACAGAAATTAGGTGCAGAGGTGACTGTATGCGGACCTCCTACTTTGATACCCTATCACATGAAATCTATGGGCGTTTATGTTAACCACGATCTCCAGTCAACCCTTGAATGGTGTGATGTGGCCAATGTGTTACGAATTCAGCTTGAAAGACAGCATTATGGTTACCTGCCAAGCTTGCGTGAATATGCCATGACTTACGGGGTAAAGCTTGAAAACCTGAACTCCCTGACTAAGCCCATCACCATTATGCATCCCGGTCCAATGAATAGGGGGGTAGAAATAGAGAGTGCTGTTGCTGACTCTGATCACGCTATTATACTTGACCAGGTTGAGAATGGCGTAGCCATCAGAATGGCCGTTTTGTACTTATTAGCCGGCCAGGTAAAACAGGATGATTAATTTACTACTTCCCTGAAATAGCTATTCAATTTGGTATTGAGTTTTTCTACCAGTTCTTTTGGTGATCGATTCAAATCAAGGAAAAATAACCCATCAAGGTTAGCAATCTTATTCGGAAAAGGAGGTTGTATGTATTCAAGGTTTTTATCCCGAATAACCAGCCCTTTGAAAGTTTGCTCTTCTTGTTTTATGTAACTTTCTCCGGCATCTGCAATGTAGAAATGATCAGGATTTTGAGCCATATTCTTTGAGGAGACCTTGTTACCTGTTTCGAGTAACGCTTTCTCCCAGTTTTCATTAAGCAGCTCGGGTGTTTGAGAATCCAGGAAAAACCCGACATCGCTGAAAGTATAAGCTTCTTCAAAAGCGTCAATGATTTTTCTATGCCGCTTTTTTACTTGCTCCTTAAGCTCCCTTGCTTTTTCTGATCTTCCATTTTTTTCCAGAGATTGAATTTGCTTTCTTCTACTACTCAAGCGCACTAACAAAACCCCTTCCTTTAACCGCTTAATATGCTTTTCAGCCTGAGTATTTTTGCTTTTTTCCTGCTTTTCTTTTTCTATATTACCATTGGATGTTTGGATATTGCCTTTTTCAGGCTTTGAAAGCAAGTAGTTCACCCCAATACGAAATCCGGCATGGCTAATCGAACCTTCTACAGGGGTAATGCTCCTTTGGTATCGCAAGTAAAGCCGGAATTTTTGACTAAGAGGCGCACCCATACCTAATTGGCCGGCTACTTCAAAGGGTTTGGGGTCGGTGACCATCAAATCTTCATTATCCACATTTTCAGCGCCATCCCTGGATGATAAGCCAAGGTAAGCGCCTTGCACGCCGGCAAAAACATTGAATGCGTCAAATAGCATGACGGTCGGTTTGATAGTCACTTGCCCATAATGGAAACGGTGCTTATAGGCTGGGCTTGCAAAAGCCCCCCCTTTAACCGTGTATCCTGTATTCAACACCATCCTGAGGTCGTTAACGGTGCGTGGCTCATCATGATGAAACAATGCCGGAGAAAATAAATTGAACCCGATATAAGGGTTGGTTAGGGAAGAGTTTGTTCCGTTACCGTCATTTATTAGGGTAGTGTTATCAATACCAAAATCAAGGTAATTTTGCCAGCGTTCTTGTGCTTTGGCACTACTTGATATGGCCACGAACAAAACCCATAAACTAAAAATCACCGTAAAAAAAATACTTATCCGCATAGTTAAGAGGTTTCTATAAATCTTTTCTGGCAAAAATGGTTAAATAAGTTGTTTTGTTGCATTGCTAACCGAGTTACAAAAGAAAGTGCAAAATGATAACCAATAATGAAGGGGATGCGATAGCAGCCATTGCTACACCTGCCGGGCAAGGCGCCATTGGGGTGATACGTTGCTCAGGCAAAAATGTGATAAGCAAGGTGGGCCAGTTGTTCTACGGCAAAAAGCTCGAAAATGCCAATAGCCATACAGTCCACTATGGTTCCATTAAGGAAGATGGAAAAATCCTGGATGATGTAGTGGCCACCGTTTTCTTGGGCCCAAAGTCTTATACGGGTGAAGATGTAGTTGAAATTTCTTGTCATGGGTCACCTTTTGTACTCCGTAATGTCATGGAGGCCTTGCTAAAAAATGAAATAAGGCATGCAGATCCGGGAGAATTTACTTTAAGGGCCTTTTTGAATGGTAAAATGGATCTCTCTCAGGCGGAGGGAGTGGCTGACCTTATTGCCTCGGAGTCAGCTTCTTCAAGGGATGCCGCTATTAAGCAATTAAGGGGTGGTTTTTCGGAAAAGATCAAGGAACTCCGTGAAAAACTGCTGAATTTTTCATCTCTCCTTGAATTGGAGCTGGATTTTTCAGAAGAGGATGTGGAATTTGCCAACCGCGATGAGCTCCAACAAACGTTGGATGAAATCTACCAAACGGTTAAGAATCTTTCGGACTCCTACCAAATGGGTAATGTTATGAAGGAGGGTGTTTCAGTAGTCATAGCCGGGCGCCCCAATGCGGGTAAATCAACCTTGTTAAATGCCCTTTTGAACGATGAGCGAGCCATTGTTTCGGATATACCAGGCACAACAAGGGACGTAGTGGAAGATACCCTGCAGATCAACGGGGTTAATTTTCGTTTTAGTGATACAGCTGGTATTCGTACATCTGATGATACCATTGAGCGCATTGGTGTAGAAAGGACCATGAAAAATATTGACCAGGCTCACCTGGTTATTTATTTGTTTGATGTAAATGAATTAACACCTGCGGATGTCCAGGCTGATATAGATGAGCTAAACCTGGATAAACCCCATTTTTTGGTGGCCAATAAGATTGACCGGGGCCTGACTGATGAGCAGCGGAAAACGTTTTCAGGAATTGGGGATGTGATCTTTGTTTCTTCCTTAGAGAAGGCCAATCTGGATGCATTACGGGATAAACTAATGGAAACTATGGCCCTGAATGATCAAATGACGGATAAGACCATGGTTACCAACCTTCGCCATTACCAAGCGCTGAATGAGACATTAGAGGCTGTTCACGATATCCGTGAAAACTTTCGGCAGGGAATTTCGACCGATTTTATCACAATTGATATTCGGAAAGCCCTGCACTCAATGGGAGAGATAACCGGTGAAATTACAACAGACGAGATTCTTGGGAATATTTTCTCGAAGTTTTGTATTGGGAAGTAAACACCTTAACCCCCATGGATTAGGCTTTTTTTAGTTTTCAGTAAATATTTGCTTAAGTAAGTTAGGTAAGATGAGCCAGCATTATTCATGCTGCCAACAATAACCGGAGGTGTTTTTGGTTTTCCGCTTGCACCTGTCCCCATCATTTGTCATGCCTTTGCACCGGACAGTGGTTGACTTCTCCTTGCGATGATCATGACTGGTGCTCTCCTCTTGCTCGTTATGTTGCCAGCAATACTGATTTTGGCTTTTGGTTTTCCGGCTGCAACGTTTCCCTGATTGGGTTTGGCCTTTACAACGCTTTGCCTTTGATTGATCAGGCTCGTTGGTGCCAGGTATGTATTGGCTGGTATTGAAATCCCACTGATTGGTATTTGACGTTCGCTCAATCCGGGTTTCCACATTGTCAGGCAGCTTGGGAAAAAAGTTTATGCCTGTTTTACTTTCCAGGTAATCAATGGAAACTACGTAATCCTGTAAGTCCCTTTTACTTTTTTCATTGGGCATTAAAAAGCCGATGGCTTTCCATTCCGGCTGTTCATAGTCGAGGATGACCTTGTAAAAATGGGCTGGGACGCAAACTTCATTACTACCAATCGAAGTTTGGCACCGGTTTAAGACAGGGCCGGTAACGACAAAAATCTCCTCATTTTGGTAAGCCCATTGTCGCACCTGTTTTTCAAGGTTAGCCCAGATGCCTCTGTTAAAACCTGCTTCCTGAGGGCTCATGTTGGATAAATAGAAACTTTGGGACATGGCTTCTGGCGAAAATGCAATCGCCCGAGCGGGTGCTAAATGCCCCCTGTCATACCCACTTCCTTTGAAATCAGCCAATGTAGGGGAGTTTGATTTGATATCATTATCTTTTCTATAATCGTTGGTACGTTCATACCCGCCTTTAATCCACTCTTTAGTTAAACGGTAGGCTACCCATTCTGCTTGTTCGTGTGGCTCGGAATAGGAGAGTGTCAAGTATTCATGGTTAACTACCTGCCCTGTTGTAGAAGTTGGTAAATAATCAAATGGCTGGGCTGAGGTGAGCTGAAAGGCAATTAAAAAGCAAAATACCCAGCCTGCTTGCTTTAGCAGCATTTTAACACTTTTTAGGATTTCAGGATTCTGGATTCAAAGGTATGAAACCTACCCTTGACATAGGTTTTTGCTCTCTTGAACAAATAATGAAAGCAAGGTTCTTTTCAAGGGGTCATCTTATCAAAATTTGTAAATAGCCGGCTACTGGTTTAATCATTTCCAGATTAATTGGGCTGCCGCAAAAATCTGCTTGAAATACAACTATGACTTTTAAATTTCCTGAATGAAAGTATTAAAAGGTATATGAAAATATAATTAACAATATTTAGTGTGTGGACGGGCTCATTTTGAAGTGAATCCTAAGAAATAGGCTAAATCCTTTAGCAGGTGGTCAGAATTATGTATATTAGCCCCAAATTCATTTGAAATCCAATAAATTTTAAAGCAAGATTCTGATCTATGGGTAATTTAAAGCAAAAATTTGAAGGAAAAGGCCTTAAACTACGTGAAGAAGTTCAAAAAATACGAAAAGAGCACGGAGACCTTTCCTTAGGGGAATATACTGTTGGACAGGCTTATGGTGGAATGAAAAGCATTAAAGGGTTGGTTTATGAACCCTCTTCCCTTGATCCGGAAGAAGGTATCCGATTCAGAGGATACACTATTCCGCAGGTAAGAGAAAAATTACCAAAAGCTGAAGGGGGAGTAGAGCCCTTACCGGAAGGCATCTTTTACTTGATGCTTATGGATGAGTTACCCACCAACGAAGATGCTAAAGAGGTAAGTGATGAGTGGAAAAAGCGAAGCAATGTTCCAAAGCATGTGTTCAATACGCTAGATTGCTTACCCCGCAATACTCATCCGATGACCATGTTTAGCAGTGCTATTCTTTCTATGCAAACAGAATCCGTATTTTCCAAGGCTTACCGGGAAGGCACTGACCGCTCAGAGCTCTGGCGATATATGTATGAGGATGTTATGAATTTAATTGGTCGCTTGCCACGCATTGCTGCTTACATTTACAGAAGGAAGTATCACAACGATGACCACATTGAGCCTGATCCTAACCTTGACTGGGCAGCTAACTTTGGCAATATGCTTGGTTATAGCGATAATGAAGAATTCATGCGGTTAATGCGCCTTTACCTTACCATCCATGCTGATCATGAGGGTGGTAATGTGTCAGCTCACACTGTTCGGTTAGTTGGGTCCTCTTTAAGTGATTCATATTACGCTTTCTCAGCGGGCATGAACGGATTGGCCGGTCCACTCCACGGTTTGGCGAACCAAGAGGTTATTCGTTGGATTAACCAAATGCGGGAATACATCGGTAAAGATAAGCCTAGTAAGGAGGATGTTGAGAATTACGTGAGAGAGACCCTCAACAATGGGCAAGTTGTTCCGGGTTATGGTCACGCTGTTTTAAGGAAAACAGACCCCAGGTTTACAGCCCAAAGAGAATTTGCTTTGCGTTACATGCCTGATGATGAGCTTATTCAAACAGTAGGTTCACTTTATGAGGTGGTTCCCGGTATTCTATCTGAAATTGCGAAGATCAAAAACCCGTGGCCGAATGTGGATGCTCACTCAGGTGCATTGCTGGTTCATTATGGCATGACTGAATATGATTTTTACACGGTATTGTTTGGCGTTGCCCGATCTTTAGGTACATTGGCTTCGTTAATCTGGGATCGCATGTTGATGCTACCCATCGAACGGCCTAAATCAGTTACTACTAAGTGGATTAAGGAGCATATTAACGAAAATGCCGAGAATCCTCAAATATAATCTGTTTATTATCATAGTTATTTGATTTTGCCCCGCCTCTGATTATTCATGAAGGCGGGTTTTTTTATTGGTTTCCAAAATAGGCTTTTTATGGCTAAGGTTGAGCGATTTGTGTTTAGTCCTTTCCAGGAAAATACTTATGTTTTACATGAAGGATCAGAAGCAATTATTATTGATCCTGGGTGTTTTGACCAGTCTGAGAAAAATGAACTTTCACAGTTCATACGAGATAATCGCTTATCCCCTACAAAGCTAATCAATACTCATTGTCATTTAGATCATATTTTTGGAAATAGGTACGTGAGTGAACAATACAACCTTCCGTTAGAAATACCACCTGATGAGGAACCTATTCTGCAAGCAGCGGATTCCTTTGCATCGGCTTTTGGCGTTTCGCCACCTGATTCTCCGAATGCTGAAAGATATATCAATGAAGGTGAGCAATTGAAAGTAGGGGAAACCCTTTTGGATGTTATACTAACACCAGGCCATTCCCCAGGTCATATTGCTCTTTATTCGGAGGCAGACGGTTTTATTATCAGTGCTGATGTCCTTTTTCAAGGCGGTATAGGAAGAACTGATTTACCTGGTGGTAACTTTGATCAGCTTATCAAAACCATAAAGGAAAAGCTATTTTCCTTGGGTGACCAGGTAACCGTATACCCTGGCCATGGACCTGAAACCACAATTGGCCGGGAAAAAGCTACGAATCCTTTCCTTCAGTAAATTTAGTAGGGTCAGTAGATAAGCTATTTACAAAATGGGAGTCATTAAAGGTTTTGCCTCAAAAGGACAATTGCTGAAGCGCTGATTCCTTCTCCCCTTCCTTCCGGACCTAAGTTCTCTGTGGTGGTGGCTTTGATCGAAATCTGCTCAGTAGCAATATCCAGCGTTTTAGCAGTAGCTTCTTTCATTTGATTGATATAGGGTGTTAGCTTAGGTGCTTGTAAGCTAATGGTCGTATCTAAGTTATTGATGGAAAAACCGGATTCGGATACCATTTCCTTAACCTTTTCAAGTAGGATTAGGCTGCTGATACCTTTGTATGCTGGATCTGAGGGAGGAAAGTTTGATCCAATGTCCCCTTTGTTCAAAGCTCCAAGCAAAGCATCGCATAGGGCGTGAATAAGTACATCGGCATCGGAATGTCCTTTTAAGCCCAGGTGATAATCTATGTGAACACCGCCTACCTTAAGATCATACCCTTCGGCCAACTGATGCACATCATATCCCTGACCGATTCGTAAGTTCATAATGCTTGGAGTTGGAAGATTACAGGCTTTCTCAAGTTGGGCTAACTACCGTTTTTACTTTCTTTACCACCGTCTAATTCCAGGCTAAGCGAAAGACGAAGGGTGTTTGAGAGCGGACTTGTTGTGTTACCTGTTTGGTTATTGGTAGGGACTAAGTAAGCAATGTCAATACCGAGGATATTATACCTTAAACCGGCTCCAACAGTTAAATATTGCCGATCTCCCTTATTCTCGTGCTCATAAAAATAGCCTGTTCTTAATGCGAATTGGTCATCGTACCAGTATTCAACGCCAATTGATGGCTTTATCTCCCGCATTTCCTCCTGAAAACCACCCGGTGCATCCGAAAATGATTGGGTTAAACCCTGAATCACTGATACATTGGGATTTTGACCTTGGCTAATCACAAAATTGGCTGGATCATTGTCATTATCGGCATTATCCTTAGTTATACGTTGTCCATTGGAATCAACAGCAAATTCCGGTGGTGTTGGAACCAATAGCTTATTAAAGTCAGCCATAATGGCTATTTCATTATACTGATCCAAATGAATGTTTAAGTAAGTGCCGAGCCCAAGGTTCATTGGTATAAAATCCCTTTGGGCTTCATCGGTGTAGGTAATTTTTGAACCCACGTTGCGCATATTCAGGCCAAATGATAAATCCGCTGTCGTATTGAAGATGTCTATCTCATCATTGTAATAACCTGAAATGTCCCCGCTTACTGCATTGCCGGGCTGAGGGTTGGAGCCTCCCTGCTGAGTAGGGGTTCCACCTGTTAAATTGGAATGGATGTACCTTAAGGAAAGCCCCACGGAAAATGCATCAGAAAGTTTGCGGCCGTATGAACTGCTTAAAGCTAATTCATTGGGTCTGAATTCTCTTAAATCGTTACCTTGGCGATCTGTGAACTGAATATCACCCAAAGAAAAATACCTCAAAGACAATGATACTGCGGAAAGGTCATCAATCCTGTAATAACCGGATAAATAAGAAAGGTTTATATCAGGTACCAAAGCACTTAACCAAGGGGTATAGGAAACCGATATTTCAGATTTATTCGGTACAAAAGCAAGTTTTGAGGGATTCCAGTAAGGGGTGTTGGCATCAGGGGGCAGAGCTATTCCGGCATCTCCGAGCGCACCCGAGCGCGAATCTGGCGTAATTGAAAGAAACGGTACTGATGTGGTTATTACGTTTCGCTGGCCAGCTAAGTTAGTCCTGGGGTTGTTTTGAGCCCATATTTGGCTAACCCCAAAAAAGGATAAACAAATGGTTATCCAAAAAACTTTGGTCAATATTTTCTTCATTTTTCCTGCACTTAACATTTTTACAAAGCTAATAAATAACGACTTCCCTGAAAATTTATTTTTGTATTACCAATTTGTTTGATGAGTGTGTCACTTTTCCGCCAGCGCTTTCCACTTTCAGCCGGTAAATATACACTCCATTGCTCAACTTTTTACCATTGCTATTTTGGCCATTCCAGGAAAGTTCGGAGAATTGATTACCTTCTGGGATAACCTTTTGCTTTAATGTTCTGTGGTGGTTACCCTGGGCATCAAAAATGCGGAGTGTTATGGTAAGGGGTTTACCGTCTTGGTTGTGTTTAAATTGAAAATTCGTTCTGGTAGCAAAAGGGTTCGGATAATTCAGTAATTCCCGTATTTCAATATTTTCATCTTCTTTTACTACGAAAGATATCTGGTCTTCACCAGCGTTATTCATGACGTCCCAAACCTTAAGTTTTAAGTAATGTTTTCCTGGTTCAAGATCTTTTAATCGGTGTTTCAATGTGCCTTTATTGGATGAATCGAATGAAGCCTGGTAAGCATCTGGTAGCTTTTCGGATTCTTTGTCATCCAGTATCATTCTTGGCTGATGGCCAATTCCATTAGCCGCCGTGTTAATGCCATAATTATCCATGATATCAGCTAACAATAGCGGGTCAGTACTTGTGATACCCCCATCTTCAAAATCCCTGTCATTGAGGTAAAGGTCTACTTTAGGCGGTTGATCATCAGAAATTGGATCTTCTGCCGTACCACCAATCTGGATAAAGTCATGGCCATTAGCATCCTTTAACTTGTCACTTGCAAAGTAGCTGATTTTGCCCTGACCCTTGGTATAGGCTATATCTTTGGGAACCACAAATGAAAAATTGAACTCACCGTTTTTTACTTTGGCCTTGCCATCGTAAATAACACTATTTCGAAGCTTAAATGTTGTCTTATTTGATCCGGGATCATTGCCTAAGGTTTTAAGGTCAATTTTTTTATCAAAAACAGTGGGATTAATAGTCCCGTTAAAATTTTCCAGCACATTGCCATTGTTACTTTTGACTTTGCCCTTTAAAGTAACTTTCTGAAGGGCTTTCAAGCTATCATCGGAAGAAAAAGGCTGTTTATTAATTTTAGTGGTCTCGATATCATTTCTGGGATAAGCAAGCTTAAGGGCCGGATCACCCAGCAAAGCAAATTTCCTTGTATTATTCCGAAAACTTGAACTTTGGTTGTGGTCAATACGTTTTTTAGCTTCTTGAATGATCTTTCCTAAACGCTTGTATTGCCCGTTTTTCTGTTGAAAGATGTTATTCCTGAAAAGGTTTCTGTTCAGTATCCCATTTTGGTTAATAAATACTAGCCGGGTAGTGCTAAACAGGGCAATGGCGCCACCACCCTTTTTAAAGAGTGTTCGTTCCCCGGCAGAAGTAAAGTTAGGGTCATCATACCGGGAGAATTCACAAGTAGCTGTCACAAAGAGTGGCAAGCGGTAATTATTGTCCCATTTTGGAATATCTTTCAATTGAACCACCCTTTCGTGTGATAATCCCCTTTCCCCACCGTGGCCGATGTAGTTGAATACTAAAGTGCCTTCATTGATACGTTGATTGATATCTTCTTTAACATCAGGGTACCTGGTTCCGCTTGGCGTGGTCTTTTGTTCATAGGCATCCAGGTATATTTTATTGACAGTGTAATCAGGTCCGTGTTTATTGATCAGGTTAGCAACCTTCTCTGCCTGTTTTAAATGCTTATTGTCATCTTCATCATCGCCGACCAATGTTACAAGGTTTTGCCAAGGTCCTAAACTTTCGGGGTCATTATGGTAGTTCTTTATCTTATCAACTACATTATCAGCTTGAGCTTCATCACTAACCGGTATCCTTCCGATTGCTAAATCAGCATAATAATTTGCGCCATCCAGGAAATTATCCATTGACCCTTCATTATCATCCAGGTAGGCGTAATAATCATCAGTAGCAAATGAGTTGGTTGGTGAGTAACAGTTTTTACTCTGATAAGTTGGTACTAAGTTCGTGTTGCTATCGATCCTGTCTTTATAATCATAAGAGGCATCCCCAAACAGAAGGAGGTATTCCGGTTGTTCTGCTTTGTTGTCGGCTTTGTCATACAACATTTTCAAGAAATTCCGAATACCCGTTATATCCTGGCGGCCTGAGGAAAATTCCTGGTAGATGGCCGGTGGTGTGACAACGTGTACTGAAAAATCATCTTTGTTCCTGTGAAATTCAGCCAATGCTTTCGCCTGTGAACGAAACCTATCTTGGGTGACGATAACCATTTTAGCAGGCGATAAACTGTGGAGATTCTGATTATTAATTTTACCAACAGCGTTGGGTTTGAATGTTCTGTTTGGCTGAAATGCGATGTATTCCCTTAATGCCTTTGAGCTATCTACAAAATAAGTGTGGCCGTGCTTTTGTTTTATCTCTTGGGAATGGACATTCCAATGATTTGTAATATCCCATATTCTGACCTTTCCGTAAGCGTTTTTGACGTTATACCTGGCTTTTTCATGGTTTAAGGTAGCATGATCTTTAAAAACGAATTGGTAATTATTTGTGTAATTTAGCTCCGTCCTTGCTCTTAACGAAATGAAATCAAGCCAGCCTCTATTGTTATCGTGTTCATTATACTGAATGCTTATTTCAAGGTCCTGGGGGACTTGGTAACGTTTCAAACTGCTTACTTCTTTCTCAATGTAATCACTCTCATACCTATTAAATCCACGAACGCGATCGATATTCACGCGTTTTTCCAGGTTGCCATTGAACTTAATAGCAAAGGTAGCACTATTAGGGTTTCTATGAGCAAGGCCATATTTCACAATCAGGGAATCTGGGTTCTTGTTTAGGTTAAATGTGAAAGAATGGCTTGCTTTTTCATTAAAAATTTCCCCATACCAATCTCTTCCGGTTTTAATTTCTTCGTTTATTTGAGTAAACTGTTCCTTTTCGTGGTAGTGTAATTCATCGAACCGGTTAGTGGAATAGGAAGCTCCCTCTAAAGACTTTTGTTCTTTTATGCGATTTCCTCTTTCATTGCCTTCTCTTATGAAGTAAAACCCTTTATTGCTGTAGTAATTTTTTTGATGGCTGTAAGTATTGGAATTAGAATCATATTGCCAATTAACCGGTCCCTGACCATAGAAAAGAATAAGATCACCTCTGTCAAAACTGCCATCACCGCTACCTATCACGGAAATGGGTATTTCGCGAAGCCCTTTGGGATAATCCTTAGCAAGTGATTGAGGTAGCATGACACCTCCGCTTCCAAAAATCTGTAATTTTTCAGGGTCGATATTGGATGGGTTTAAGCCAAGTTCTTTCAAAAATTGATAGGTAATTTTAAAAACGCCTGTCGTATCAATACCCATTTTAAACCAATTTCCAGAGGCTAACTTTGATTGATCAGGCCAATCGTTTTCTTCTCCTTTTTTCCTGAGAGTTTGGCTATTTTCTTGAAAATCAACTTCTACATGAATGGTCTGGATAAAATCTATTTTACCTTGTTCACCTCTTTTTATTGGGTTAATAGATAGCTTTAGAAGCGCTTGCTTTTGGTCATAACCTATATCGTATGAAAGATTAAATTTTTCTGATAAATCATGCTTAAAAGAATCTGAAAATAAGCCAGCAGATTTTTTGAAAGTAAAAGCGGGTTCTATTCTGACATTTGAAGGCTCTCTCGGTAACCGAATTGTTTTAAGATATGTGCGATTTTCAGCATTGTAACGATTATTTTCCATTTTAGGAATTTCGTTACCTGAAAAGGTTGCTTCATTCCATTCCAATTGTATGGTTTTTTGAAAAGATGGCTGGCCATTCAATAATAAGGGAATGGAAAAAATCAATAAGGTT
>CAZQQN010000003.1:45026-54989 GCA_964595485.1 uncultured Sphingobacteriales bacterium
CCTGAACGTTTCATAAATTCAAAAGCGAAGCTTAAGTTCTTTTGATAATTTTAATTGTTACCCAATACTAAACTTTTGGTTTAACGGTTAAGGTTCCTTAAAATTGTAGTCTGTTTATACAAACTTGTGGTACTATGAAAAAAATTTTACTACTTTTCGTTCTTTTCTTTGCTTATGCTGGCGTTAAAGGACAGGACCCGGAGTTTACACAATTTTATGCCAATAAATTGTATTTAAATCCTGCTTTTGCAGGAACAAATGGCGGGCCAAGGTTCTCGCTTAATTACCGGAACCAATGGCCGAGTATATCCAGTGCCTTTGTCACATATTCTGCTTCTTATGATCAGCATTTCGATGGAATTGGAGGCGGTGTTGGTCTTCAGGTTTGGCATGACCGCGCTGGCGATGGGGAATTATCCACTACTGTAATCAGTGGGATGTATTCTTATCATTTAAATGTTTCAAAGGATTTTACGGTTAAAGCAGCTTTGCAGGCTTCTGCCTACCAAAAGAGTATAGATTTCAATGAACTAAGGTTCGAAGACCAGATTGATCCCAGGTTTGGGTTTATTTATGAAACCCAAGAGCCTTTACCTGAAGAAGGGAGAGAGCAAGTGCCGCTTTTCCCCGATTTTTCTGCTGGGATAATGGGATTTACAGATAAATTTTTCGGAGGCTTTTCAGTTCATCATATTTCAGAACCGAATCAATCTTTTTACGGTAATCCTCAAAGCGTATTGCCCAGGAAATTCACCGGCCATGTTGGAATGATGATTCCATTGGAGAATGTTCGTGATCCGGAAAAGTTCATATCTCCTAATATTCTTTATCAGCGTCAGAGGCGTTTTCAACAATTCAATTTTGGTGCTTATTACCAACACAAGTCCTTTGTAGCCGGGGCCTGGTTCAGGCAAACCGCTCCCAACGCTGATGCTTTAATGGGTTTGGTTGGTTTTCATAAAGACCCTGTCAAAATCGGATATAGTTTTGATTTAACCGTTTCCGATGCCAGAGATGCAGCTGCTGGGAGTCATGAAATATCGCTTATAATCGAATTAGAATCACAAGATAAACGTCAGGTTAAGAAATGGCGTAGCTTAAGGTGCCCGGATTTTTAAAAAATTAAAATAAAAAATTATTTTTGTAGTTCTATTACTAGCTAAGTAGGTAAAACTTTTAGGATATGAAACGTATAGTCACTTTTTTAATGGTTGGAGGAATCGGAATTTTAATGACTGCTTGCGGCAGTTCCCAATCCGATACTACTGGTTGGGCTCATAACAATAGTGATTGGGGCGGATTTGAAAAGCCTGAATACCAAGGCCAGAAAACAGGTCCCAATTTGGTTTATGTAAAAGGCGGGTCCTTCACCATGGGGCAGGTAGAGAATGATATTTCTTATGAACAAAATGCCTTACCAAGGGAAGTAACCGTTTCTTCATTTTACATGGATGAAACTGAAATTACAAACCTGCAGTACAGAGAGTATCTTTTCTGGCTTAAGCGTGTTTTTGTTGACTTTCCTAAAGTATACAATGAAGCTTTGCCGGATACTTTGAGTTGGAGAAGACGTTTAGGGTATAATGAGCCATTTGTTAAATATTATTTCCGGCACCCCGCTTATATGAACTATCCGGTAGTTGGTGTTAATTGGAAGCAAGCTTCCAAATATGCAGACTGGCGCTCTGATCGTGTCAACGAAATGATTCTTATCAAAGAAGGCTATATTAACCCTGCTACCAATGATCAGGTAGGTGCGAATAATTTTAATACAGAAGCCTATCTTAATGGTCAATATACGCCGCAATCCGTAAATAAGAAAAAAGAAAGTTACAAACCTGGTTCAGAAGGGAGGCGAGTTCAAATTAAGGATGGTATTCTTTTACCTGATTATCGCTTGCCTACTGAAGCGGAATGGGAATACGCAGCTTTAGCGTTAGTGGGTGATGCGACCGGTAATAACGTAAATACGAGAAGGGTTTATCCTTGGAAAGGGCTTTCCCTCCGTCATGATAGGGGCAATAATCGTGGTAAATTCAGGGCCAACTTCCAGCGAGGTTCAGGAGATTACATGGGCGTTTCCAATGAACCAAATGATGCGTCAGAAATTTTAGCTCCTGTCAGATCCTACTGGCCTAATGATCTGGGTTTATTTCATATGGCCGGTAATGCTAGTGAGTGGGTCAAGGATGTCTATCGGCCATTGACTTTTGAAATGGCTAATGATTTTAACCCTTACCGTGGTAATGTCTACAAGCAAAAGAAAAGAACGGAAGATGGTTTCTTAGCACCGAAAGATAGTCTTGGCCGTATTCCGAAAGAAAAAGCTACTGTTGATAGCGCAGATGTTACCCGTAATAAGTTTAAAAGTCAATACGCCGAAAGAAGGAATTATACAAAATCCGACCAAAGAGGAGCTGACGATCCTATGAAGTACCTTTCAGGTGATCAGAAATATAATTATGGAATTTCCACACTGGTTAAAAACACAGCTCGGGTTTACAAAGGCGGATCCTGGAATGACAGGGCATATTGGTTGAGCCCCGGAACTAGAAGGTTTTTAGATCAGGAACAAGCGAAACCTTCATTAGGCTTCCGTTGTGCTATGGATCGAGTAGGTCCTCCACAAAAGGATTATTCCCCCGAGTAATTGAAATTACTTTATTTTCTGGATATTATGCCTGGTAGATTAAATTCAATGTATTAGAAAAATTGTTCGTATGGTTAGGCAATACCTGTATTATTCGTTTTTACTTGCTTTAATTTTTGGTTGCTTTCTTAGCCACAATAAAGCTGATGCCCAGTTTTATTTTGGGGGTAAGGCCGGCCCTACAATAACCAATATTAACGGCGATTTTCCGGGTAATAACCCCAAGGTAGGTTTTTCATCGGGTGCAACGATAGGGGTTTCCTTTGGTGAATATGACCAATACAATATTCAAGCTGATTTATTAGGCAGTCTAAGAGGTTTTAATCAAAAGTTCCAGGAAGTATCCAATTTAGAGCAAAACAATGTTTCTACAGAAACTAAATTGAATTACGATAATAAGTTGCATCTTACTTATTTCG
Organism: uncultured Sphingobacteriales bacterium; assembly: GCA_964595485.1. Taxonomy (GTDB): domain Bacteria; phylum Bacteroidota; class Bacteroidia; order CAILMK01; family CAYYUA01; genus CAZQQN01. The sequence goes on from CAZQQN010000003.1 coordinate 48,096, forward strand.
AGGCGCCGCTTACTTTTAAATATTCCTTATCCTTGGGAGGAGGTGTATTCCCTTATAGTGGTGAAACAGGGCCTGTTAATATTGACTTCATGGTTGGCCCTTATGCAGGTTTTTTAGTTAATTCCGGAGCGAGTTTTAATACCTCAAGGGAAACCACCGTGAAATTTCTAACCGATGATGGTGAAGTGGAAGACGAACAACAAAGTAGCACTGAGATAGATGGCGGAAAGTTTCGGTTAAAAAATCGTTCGGAATATGGCCTCAACCCATACAGAGGACTTGATTCTTTTGAAGATGTAGACATTCCAACCACTTTAGATGGTAATCTAAACTCACTGGATATCGGAGTAACAGCAGGTGCAGGAATAAGCTTTGAGATTTCTGATCATAGTACCTTAGGCATAGAAGGTCGCTATACAATGGGATTCCTTAATATCGATGACACCTTCTTTAATGATTATGAAGTCAGCTCATCGGTGAACGCTGATAACACTGTTGATTACGATGTAACGGCTAATAAAGCTGATTTGACTAATTCAGGTTGGGTTGCTTATTTGAGTTGGACCTATCAGCTTTCAGGTAGCACTTATTAAAAATAGGTGCTAAAAATGTAGGTAAGGAAAAAGCTTGTTTCAATCTCCTTTTTTCTTAAACCAAAGCTTTCACATTCTCTGGAGGCCTGCCAATTACTGCCTTTTGACCTTTTATTACAATTGGGCGCTCTATCAACTTAGGGTTTTCATTTAGTATTTTAAGCCATTCGTCTTTGCTAAAATCCTTACCCTTAAAATTTTCTTTAAATACCTTCTCTTGTTTTCGAATAATGTTCTCCGGCTTTTCACCTAGTTTATTTAGGATGGTATCTAATTCATTTGGAGTAGGTGGCGTTTTTAAGTATTCTACTATATTGGGTTCGATACCCTTTTCACGAAGGAGGTTTAAAGTCTCTTTACTTTTTTTACAATTGGTATTGTGATAAATGATTACCGCTTCTTTACCCATTTTCTTCTGCTTTTTGATTTTGGTCACCCATTAAATAGGCCTTAATGAATTGATTGATCTCCCCATCCATAACCTCATCTACCTTACTGGTCTCTACCTGTGTCCGTAAGTCTTTAACCATTTGATAGGGTTGCATTACATAATTCCTGATCTGCGAACCCCATTCGATCTTCTTTTTATTTTTCTCCATTTCATCTTTTTTCTCGCGCTTTTTTCTGAGCTCTATTTCATAAAGGCGCGAACGAAGCAGTTCCATGGCCTTTTCTTTGTTTTGTACCTGTGAGCGTTCCTGTTGACATTCTATTAAAATTTCTGTCGGTTCATGCCTTAGCCTTACTGCTGTTTCCAACTTGTTTACATTTTGTCCGCCGGAACCACCAGCTCTGAAGGTTTCCCATTTAATGTTTGAGGGGTCGATATCTATTTGAATGCTTTCGTCCACTTTAGGGTAAACAAAAACGGAAGCAAAAGAAGTGTGCCTCCTTCCATTGGCATCAAAAGGGGAGATCCTGACCAGCCGGTGTACACCGGATTCTCCTTTTAGATAACCATAAGCATAAGCTTCGTCTATCTCAATGGTTGCGGATTTTAAACCAGCTTCGTCTCCTGGTTGTTTATCCACAATGTTGGCTGTATAGTTGTTATTTTCAGCCCACATGCTATACATACGAAATAACATCTCCGCCCAATCTTGACTTTCGGTTCCGCCAGCACCCGGATTGATGGTTAAAATTGCACCGAAACGATCTTCCTCCTCAGATAGCATGTTTAGAAATTCCAGGTTTTCTAATTGTTCTATCGCAGCTTGGTAGGTTTTATTAACTTCTGATTCGGATACTTCTCCTTCGCTAAGGAACTCAGCCAGGGTTTCCAAGTCATCTACCTTGCTTTCAGCTTCATAATATGACTGAACCCAATTTTTAATATTGTCAATCTTTTTAAGCGTTGACCGAGCTTTTTCGGGAGAATTCCAGAATGTTGGATCAGAAGCTTCTTTTTCTAATTCTTCAACTTGTTCTTCTTTGTTGGGGATGTCAAAGATACCCCCTTAACGCCTCCAGGCGTTTGCGGACTGCCTTAAGATCTTCCTGTGTCATACAATGGCAAAGGTATTAAATAGCCTTTAAAAGGAAAATCGGGACTTTCTCAATGATAATGATTTTAAGTAGACGGTGTAATAGCATCCTTAATATGGTATATTTCCTTACATTCTTGACCCGAATAGAGGATGGAAAGGATATCAAAACGAATCTCTTCATCCAATGCTTCTGATTCAATATAGGCATTGGCTGCGTTGAGGAGGTGCCTTTGTTTATCTTTATTAACAGAAGCTTCGGGGTAGCCAAAAAAATCGGTTTTACGTGTTTTTACTTCAATAAAAACAAGCGGTCCCTTTGGCTCTTTAGCAATTAAATCAATTTCTACGTGGCCTGATCGCCAGTTTTGATCTAAGATCCGAAACCCTTTTTCAGCCAGGTATTCTTTAGCAAGTGTTTCTCCTTTTTTGCCTAGTTCATTATGGCTAGCCATAGGAAATCTTTTCAATCTTAGTGGTGATAAGGGGCATTATGAATAATAGTAAGCGCCCGGTAAACCTGCTCGATAAAAAATAACCTAACATGCTCGTGGTTGAGGGTCATTTGGCTCAGTGCTACTTGCGCATCAGCTTTCTGCTTCAGTACTTCATGAAACCCGTGAGAGCCACCTGCTAGAAAAATGATCTTTTGATGGCCTTGGTTAAATAGGTGTTGAAGGTAAGATGAAAAGGCTTCTGAAGTAAAATTTTGGCCATTTTCGTCAAGGAGAATGAGGTAGTCTGCCGGCTTAAGATTGCGCAATACTAAGTCTTTCTCTTTTTCGGCCTTTTTTTTAGGGGACTTGACTTTGCCCAATTTTAAATGGTCTATTTCAAAAGGAATGTAGTGATTAATCCGCTTTATGAATTTTTCCATTCCTTCTTCAATGTAAGATGGATTGGATGCACCACTATACCAAAAAGCAAATTTCAATGGACTAATCTTTACCTGGTTTAAAAGACGGCATTGTAGCTGATATCTTTGCGATTAGCTTATCCTCCTTCTGACTTTCTACCCAGACCTCCCCTTCACAAAAATTTAAGCGTTTACCAGGCTTAATCACATAGCCTTTACCAAATATGTGACTACCTTTTCCGGGACTGAGGTAAGATATACTTAAATTGCCCGTCACAACATGCTCTTCTTCACTAACCAGTGAAAAAGCAGCAAAACCGCAGACAACATCAGCAATGGTGGATGTGACCCCCCCGTGTATAAAACCATCTTGTTGGGTTAAAAAATCTTTAATGGGGGCGCGTCCTTCTATATAGCCTGGCTCTATGGTGGTTAAATCAAAACCAATATGGCGCATGAAATGCTGTCCCTTCAGCTTTTCATTGATGAAGTCCTTAAATTGTGGATTTTGGGGATTTAGTTTACTCAGTATTGCAGGCCTGAATTCCTTTTCGCCTTTATTGTTTTGCATATTCATCGTGGATATCTGTTAACACTTCATGCCCATTGTCTGTTATTAAAATCGTATGTTCATATTGGGCTGAAAGTTTATTGTCAATTGTGGTTGCCGTCCAACCGTCTTCTTTATTTACTTTTACACGAGCTTTGCCTTGGTTGATCATGGGTTCTATGGTGAAAACCATCCCAGGCTTCATCTTTTTTCCTGAATCTTTTTCTGCTATATGGGGAATTTCAGGCTCCTCATGGAATTGAAGACCCACCCCATGTCCGCAAAATTCATAAACCACACTATAACCTTTGGAATGGGCGAATTTAGCTATCTGATAACCAATGTTTCCAAAGTAATTACCCGGATAACATTCCTGGATACCAATATCAAGACATTGTTTTGTTGAATTCATTAATTGCCTGGCGGGATCACTTATTTCTCCAACAGTGAACATTCTACTGGTATCACCGTAGTAGCCGTTGAGAATTGTCGTGATATCTATATTGAGGATGTCTCCATCCTTTAGCTTAGTATTTTCTGAGGGGATGCCATGACAAACCACCTCGTTCAGGGAAATGCAGGTTGATTTCGGGAAGCCACCATAATTCAATGGTGCCGGATCAGCATTGTTTTCCTTGATAAATTTATGGATTTTCTGGTCAAGGAACTCAGTTGTTACGCCGGCTTTAACGTAAGGCTCAATGAAGTCCAGGGTTTTGGCTGCTAAAAGCGAGCTTTGCCTGATGCCTTCTATTTGATCAGGCGTTTTAATTGTAATAGTCATGAAGAAACGTTTAATGAAATTGATGATCATAAAAAATGAGAAGCGCCTAATAACTAATGAACAGGCTTTCTAAGCTATTCAATCTTTAGGCTGCTAAAACTTTTACTTCGGTCAATTTTCTTCACCAGGGATTGAAGAACGTTACCAGGCCCTACTTCTAAAAACTCTTCAGCCCCATCTTCTATCATTTGCTGAATAGACTGCGTCCACTTGACAGGTGCTGTTAACTGTTCAATAAGGCGTTTTTTGATTTCACCCGGATCTCGGGAAGGTTCAGCAGTTGCATTCTGGTAAATCGGGCATGATGGCTTATTAACGGTTGTTTTTTCAAGCGCATCTGCCAACTCGTTCCGGGCAGGTTCCATTACAGGTGAATGAAAGGCGCCGCCAACATTTAATTTCATGGCCCTTTTGGCACCTTTTTCTTTTAGGGCGTCAATGGCCTTATCCAAAGCTGTATCTTCTCCTGAAATAACTATCTGACCAGGGGAGTTATAATTAGCCGGGACAACCGTGTCATTTATATTGTTGCAAACTGACTCCACTGTTTCATCATCTAAGCCCATAATAGCAGCCATACTTGAAGGATTAGCATCGCATGCCTTTTGCATAGCATTAGCCCTGTGTTTTACTAAATTGAGGCCATCCTCGAAGTCCAAACCATTGGTAGCTGCTAATGCTGAAAACTCACCAAGCGAATGGCCTGCTGTCATGTCCGGATCAAAACCATCCCCTTTTGCTTTGGCTACTGCATAGGAATGGATAAAAATGGAGGGCTGGGTTACACTGGTTTCTTTAAGCTCTTCCTCAGTCCCCTCAAACATGACTTTAGTTATATCGAATCCGAGTATATCATTCGCTTGCTGAAAAATATCCCTTGCTATTCGGGAACTATCATGCAAGTCTTTTCCCATGTTTAAGTGCTGGGATCCTTGTCCGGGAAAAATATAAGCTTTCATACAGTTTGGTATTTTCTGGTTTAGGTTATCGCTTACTCACCATAGTAATCTACATAATGGTTTTCCGTTTCAAAAATTTGAATGCGGTGTAATTCTATACCTTCTTTAAAAATTGGTGCTAATTCCTGCCAGATACCTTTCGCTAAATTTTCAGTTGTTGGGTTCAGACCTTCAAGGAAGTCTACTTCCAGATTAAGGTTTTTGTGGTCTACCTTTTGTATAATGTGTTGTTTAATAAGGTGGCTAAGGTCTTTCACATTCATTAGAAGACCAGTTGTGGGATCCGGTTGGCCCTTTATTGTTACATAAAGCACAAAGTTATGGCCATGCCAGTTCGGATTAGCACATTCTTCAAAAACCTCCAGGTTTTTTTCTTCCGACCAACCCGGCACAGCTAATTTATGGGCAGCGTTAAAATGTTCTCTTCTTGTAAGGTAAATCATGACCTCCTCGGCAACTCAATTGCTTTTTAAAAAGGAATCCTTTTCTGAGATTCCTGAGGTTATTTTCTGAACGTACAAATTTAAAACTTGAAGTGGTGTTTTTAGCATGAATATCTTTATAAGTTCATGCTTTTTTCATTAAAATTGCTCATTGTTTTATAAAGGGGTTCTATTCCATGATTGTAGTAACCGGCGCAGCGGGATTTATTGGTAGTTGTTTGATAGGCAAATTAAATAGGGAAGGATATCGTGATATAGTAGCCGTTGACGATTTCTCCAGCTCAGCCAAAGCACCCAACCTTTCGAATAAAATAATTTCTGAAAAAGTAGAAAGAAGTAATTTCCCTGAATGGCTACCAAATAATGAAAAATTGGTGCAATTTGTCTTTCACTTAGGGGCAAGAACTGATACTGCTGAAATGAATGATCAAATATTCAAGGATTTGAACCTTAATTACGCCAAGCAAGTGTGGCAGATGTGCATTGATTTTGGCTTGCCATTGATATATGCCTCCTCAGGTGCTACCTATGGTCTTGGGGAATTTGGTTACGAGGATGATCCTGAGCTTGTGCCCAAGTTAAAACCCTTGAATCCATACGGTCAATCTAAAAATGATTTTGACCAATGGGTTATTAATCAGCAAATGCAGCCTTACTACTGGATAGGGGTGAAGTTTTTCAATGTTTATGGTCCCAATGAGTATCACAAAGACCGGATGGCATCCGTTGTTTACCATGCGTTTAACCAGATCATGGAAAAAGGAAAAGTAAGACTTTTTAGGTCTCATAGCCCGTATTATGAGGATGGTGAACAGATGAGAGATTTTATCTACATTAAAGATGTCGTTGAGGTTCTTTACTGGCTGATGCTTCACCGAAAGGGTAAAAATTCCGGTATTTACAACTTAGGAACAGGAAAAGCTGAAACATTTCTGCACCTGGCTAATAGCATTTTCAAAGCACTTGGAAAAGAGCCTTTTATAGAGTTTATTGATACACCGGAAGATATACGGGATAAATACCAGTATTTCACTGAGGCAAAAATGGAAAAATTAAGGTCAATTGGGTACAATAAACCGTTCTATTCCCTTGAGGAAGGGATATTTAACTATGTGTCAGAATACCTTAAGTTAGGACGTTATTATTAAAGGCTTCTATAAATGCTTTTAACCTTTATGAGCTTATTGAATAAGAAGTAAATCAATTCAGTAGGCTTATTGAAAAG
>CAZQQN010000003.1:54999-101894 GCA_964595485.1 uncultured Sphingobacteriales bacterium
TATTGAAAGGAAATGGTTTAGCCAACCGGTTTGAATTGCTCAAACGTTTCCTTGCAATTGTTGCAGTAATGGATGGAGCGACACAAAGTTGGCCCAAAGGGAGTTTGCATGGTGGTGTTTTCACTACCGCAGTGAGGGCATTGAGCATTTTCCACCACTGAAACGTCAAGGTCATCCTGGTAACAAGCCGGCGGCGTAATACCGAATTGCTGCATCTTTTCACGGCCCTCATCGCTGATCATATTACTATTCCACTGTACATCATAATTAACCTCTACCTCTGCCGAATGGATGCCATCTACCTTTTCTGAAGCTACTTTAACCTGCTCCCGCATAATATTTAAAGCAGGACAACCTGAGAAAGTTGGGGTCATCACTACTTTTGCGTTATGGTTCTCTTCTACTTTTATATCAATGATAATACCTAAGTCTATAACGGAAAGCGTTGGGATTTCCGGATCACTAACTTGCTTAAGACTTTCTTCTACTTTCTTGGCTAGCTGGTTGGTTTTTTGGGTAGTGGATATATCCATAAAGTGAATTTTTTACCACCAACTAAAACAAATATAAAGGAAAAAGGTTTGCCTCAAAACCTTCTTAATATTCATTGATAGAAAAAAACAATACCTTTGGGCTTTATTCTGTCTCAACTGTGTTTTAGCTTGGTTCAAAAAAAGCAGTTTTAATACTTATGATAGCTTACCTAAAAGGAGATTTGACTTACAAGAGTCCTACCTATGTATTTATTGAAAATCAGGGAGTTGGGTATGAAGTCAATATTTCCCTCAATACCTACGATAAGATTGTAAACCTTGAGAACTGCCAATTGCATACTCATCTGGCTATTAAGGAAGATGCTCATATTTTATATGGCTTTTATGACGAATCCGAGAAAAAACTTTTTAAGCATTTAATTAGTGTCTCAGGTATCGGTCCTAATTCTGCACGAATGATTTTGTCATCTGTTGCACATCCTGATCTCAAAAAAGCAATAATTCAAGGGGACGTAACGTTGTTAAAATCAATCAAAGGCATAGGTGCGAAATCAGGTCAACGTATTGTAGTAGAATTGCAGGATGTGCTTAAAAAACAACATGAAGAAGAAGGGAGCATTGCAGTAGAAGAATCAGGATCTTCAATTGACCTGGAAGAGGCACAGCAAGGCCTTGTAATGCTGGGATTTAAGAAAGATGAGGCTGAGAAAGCTTTAAAAAAGATATTGCATCAGAAAGGGGAAAATTTGACTACAGAGGATTTGATTAAGCATGCCTTAAAGATTTTGTAAAATCTCCCTGAAAGTCAGAAAAGCGTAAGCAATATTGGGCGGAATTAGGAATGCATGCATCATTTTTGGGGTGTTTGGGGCAGCTTTAGCTTGTACGAATGAAAGCGTTGCAACCCCGGCTCCTATTTTGCAGAACCCTGTAGATGGTAATGGGGATACTACAAAGCAAGAAGATGAGGACTTACGTTATCCCATTTCTGATGATGATAGTCCTTATTCATCAGGTGACAGGCATCCTTTTGATCTTGAAAGCCCCTCAAGTATTGACCGCTCAATGAAACTTGATTCTAATCTTGACAATTACAAGATTGAAAAAAGTATTGGAGGGGAGCAGATAGGAGAAACAGAAGAGGTCCCTCTGGATGAGTACCTGGAAGAGGATACTAAACGTTGGCAACAAGATTATTTTAAGGATCGATCAAAGTCCCAAAATTTTGTTCAGGGTGAACAGGGTTTGATACCAGAAGTCAACTTAGGGCCTAATCTTATTGATAAAATATTGAGTGGTGGTATTATTGATATCCAACCAAGGGGTTCAGCTGAGCTAACCTTTAAAGGGGATTTCAACACTGTAGAAAACCCTGCCTGGGACCAACGGCAGCAGAGAACAGGTCAATTCAAATTTGACCAGAAGATTAACCTGAATGTTACCGGTACCATTGCTGACCGGATTGATATAGGTATTAATTATGATACCGAATCTCAATTTCAATTTGATAACGAGGTAAGCATCAACTACCAGGGAGAATCGGATGAAATAGTTCAAAACCTTGAACTGGGAAATATTAATTTTCCTGTACCCGGAACCCTGATAGACGGTAGTCGTAGTTTATTTGGGGTTAAATCAGAACTTCAATTCGGGCGACTAAGGATAACATCTGCTATAGCCCAAAAGCGAAGTGAACAAAAATCGCTTACTGTTCAAGGCGGAGGCCAGCGGCAAAGATTTAACATAGAAGCAAGTGATTACGATGCTAATCGCCATTTCTTCCTGGCCCAATATTTCAGGGATAACTACAACGATGCCATGTCCCGGCTACCTGTTGTTAATTCACAGGTTCAGATTAAGCGGGTTGAGGTTTGGGTGACCAATGAAAGGGGTAACCAGCAAAAGACTCGAAACATTGTGGGCTTTATGGATTTAGGAGAGCCCAATCCTTATAACGAGAAAAATGGCCAATTTCTTACTGGTACGAACCAACCTTTTCCCGATAATGATGCTAACAACCTTTACGAAGAACTTCAGTCCAAGCCTTGCTTTCGGGATCAGCAGCGTGTAACGCAGTGTTTGAATGGAATTTCTGATCCCGATTTTAACAATGGTAAGGATTACGCTAAAATTGACAATGCCAGGCGGCTGGATAGGTCTGATTACGATGTTAACCGAAAACTGGGCTTTATTTCTCTGAATCGGTCTTTAAATGAAGATGAGGTTTTAGCAGTAGCTTTTGAATACCAGGTGAATGGCGAGCTCTATCAGGTAGGTGAGTTTGGTCGCCAGCAAAATTCGGATCCTAATGACCCAAATGTGCTCTTTCTTAAATTATTGAAAAGTTTTGGCCCAAGGACAGACCTGCCGATTTGGGACCTCATGATGAAAAATGTTTACTCCGTTGGAGGTTATCAAATTTCCCAGGAGGACTTTCGGTGCCAGGTTCTTTATGAAGATGATGAAAGTGGTGGTGATCTCAATTATTTGCCTGAGCCTAATTTTTCCGACCGGTCGTTGTTACAGGTTATGAACCTTGATCAATTGAATGCTAAGCAAGAGGGCTACCCGGACGGCCGGTTTGATTACATTCCGAATATTACCGTGAAACCTGATAATGGACGAATCATTTTTCCCGTTCTTGAGCCATTTGGTGATCATTTGAGAAACCAGTTTAAGGATCCTGATTCCCGTAAAGCCAATCAATATGTTTACGATGCTCTTTATGACTCAACCCAGTTTTTAGCCGAACAAGTCACTGAGCGTGATAAATTCATTTTAGCGGGAAGGTACCAATCTTCTAAGGGTAAAACAGTGTCCCTCAATGCAGTTGATATCCCTAAAAACTCAGTTCAGGTAACAGCCGGTGGCGTTAAATTACAGGAAGGCACTGATTATACGGTGGATTATACGCTTGGGAGGGTAAAAATCCTCAACGAGCAGATCCTTAGTTCAGGTCAGGCCATAGAAGTTAGTGCAGAAAGTAATCAGGCCTTTTCGTCCCAGCAAAAAACCTTTATAGGAAACCGGTTTGATTACAAAGTATCCGAGAACTTTAACCTGGGCGGTACTTTCCTTTATCAGAATGAGACCCCTTTTACCCAAAAAACGAACATTGGTAATGAACCGATAGCGAATGTCATTTGGGGTGTTGATGGTTCTTATAGCACGGAATCCCGGTTTTTAACAGACCTGGTGGATAAAATCCCCTTACTGGATACAAAGAAAGAATCGCAGATTTCCGTACAAGGTGAATTTGCCCAGATTATCCCAGGTCATCCAAACGCTATTGGCGAACAAGGAAACTCTTACCTTGATGATTTTGAGGGAAGTGAGACCACCATAGACCTACGGGTGGTAAGGAATTGGCAATTAGCAAGTACACCTGCTAAGCAACCAAAGGTAGTAGAAAATGGTGGTGAAATAAGCAATTATTCCTACAACTACCAGCGTGCTAAAATTGCTTGGTACCAAGTGGATAACCTTTTTTACCGGAATAATCAGTTTACCCCTGATCATATCCAAAGAGATCAGGAAATGTTGTCCAATCACTACATGCGGCAAATTAAGCAAAATGAGGTTTTTCCCAGAAGGCAGAATCCCCAAGGTGTACCAAATAATGTGAATAGCTTTGATATTGCTTTCTTCCCCAACAAAAGGGGGCCATACAACTTTAATGTTGATGAAATTAAACAGAACGGTGAGCTAAAAAATCCGGAGGATAAATGGGGTGGTATAATGAGGGCTCTTCAGCAAACGGATTTTCAGTCTAATAATATAGAATATATTGAATTCTGGATGATGGATCCCTTTATATACGATGAAAATCGTGATGGTGGGGAATTCTATGTTAACCTGGGCAATATTTCAGAAGACATACTTAAGGATGGGCAGATGTTTTATGAAAATGGCCTGCCAGAGGATGGTCAAATTGGTCCGGATCAAACTGAAACAGCATGGGGCTATGTTCCGGTTACATCGCCCGTGAATTTCTCCTTTGCCAATAATCCTGATTCTCGCCCTAATCAGGATGTTGGACTGGATGGGCTCAAAAATGATCAAGAAAAGCAAAAGTTTGACAGCATATTTCTTGACCGGCTTGCTCAGAAATATGGAGAAAATTCGGAGGCTTATCAACAAGCTGTAGAAGATCCGGCAGGCGATAATTACGAATACTACAGGAATGACAACCACAATGAAGAAGAACACAATATTATCAGAAGGTATCAAAACTTTAACAATACAGAAGGTAATTCGCCTACACCAGAGCAATGGCCTAATGATTACTCCAATTCCGCTGCTTTAAAACCTGATGTAGAAGACCTGAATAATGATTATACACTGAATAGCCTGGAAGATTACTTCCAGTACAGGATAGAACTGAAACCGGAAAAAATGGAAGTAGGCCAGAATTATATCAAAGATAAGCAAGTGAGCTCTGTTGAATTAAGAAATGGAAACACGGAAGACGTGACGTGGTATCAGTTCAGAATACCTGTTAAATCTTTCGATAAAAAGGTCGGGGAGATTGAGAACTTTACCTCGATCCGCTTTATGAGGCTATTCTTAACCGATTTCAGTGATAGTATTATTTGCCGTTTTGCCAGGATGAATCTGGTTAGAACTGACTGGAGACGTTATCTTGAAAATGCAAAAAGTCTGAGTTCTGTGGTTCCCCAGGATCCAATAGATACATCCTCTTTTGAAATATCAACTGTGAATATCGAAGAAAATTCCAACCGGAACCCTATACCTTACGTTTTGCCACCTGATATTCAAAGGGAAGTACAATACAATACTTCCCAGTTGCTTGAACAAAATGAGCAATCCTTGGCCCTTTCAGTGCAAGATCTTGAAGATGGCGATGCCCGAGCGGCTTTTAAGCGGACGAGTTTTAACGTCCGGAGGTACAATCGTTTGGAGATGTTCGCCCATGCTGAAGGGAGGCAGGATGGTAATCAATTGAAGGATGGCGATCTTTGGCTATTTGTTCGATTAGGTACGGATTTTAGCGAAAACTACTATGAATATGCTATACCGCTGCAAGTCACCAAAGGACAAACCAATGACCGTGATAAAATATGGCCTGAAGCCAACCAGATTGATTTACCGCTTAAAGAGTTTTTTGAAGCCAAACTAAAACGAAATAAGGCTTCATCTAACTTGCAAAGGCCTTTTGAGACCAAAGCAAAAGAGGGAAATGGAAAAATTACGGTAGTGGGTAGACCGGATCTAAGTGATGTACAGTCATTAATGATAGGCGTCTGGAATCCTGAAAAAGGGGAATCAAGAACCAACGATAATGGCCTGCCTAAGTCCGGCCATGTATGGGTAAATGAATTGCGTGTATCTGATTTCAAAGAAGATGGAGGATGGGCTGCCCGTGGCCAAGCCCGTGCCCAACTTGCTGATTTTGCTGAATTAACACTTGCCGGGAACCGTAAAACCATTGGCTTTGGGGGCCTTGAGCAAAATATACAAGAACGTAGCCAAGAGGATGTCAGGGGGTTTGATTTTAAGTCTTCTTTTAACCTGGGTAAATTTTTCCCTGCTAATTCCGGCATCAAAATCCCTATGTTTTACAGCTATTCAGAAACCATAAAAAGACCGAGGTACAATCCTCTCAATAGAGATGTATTATTGGATACTAAGCTGGAGTTAGCAGAGTCTGAAGCTGAAAGGGACTCTATCAAGCAAAAAGTAGAAGATTTCAGGAGTCGCAGAACTTTAAGCTTCAATAATGTCAGGAAAGAAAGGACAGGAGGTGGTAAAACCCGTCCCTGGGATGTTGAAAACTTCAGTGCTACCTACTCTTACAAACAGCGATTTAGGCGCAATATTGATAGGAAGTTTGATCAAAAAGATGTCTACAACGGGGCCCTTAACTACGATTACAGTTTTCAGGGAAAGACGGTAAAGCCTTTCCAAGATTTAAGTAATTCGAATTGGTTAAGACCCATTACTGACTTTAATTTTAACTATATACCTAATTCAATTGGTTTCAGAACCGAGTTCAGGCGACTTATTAACGAATATGAATTTCGTAACAATACAGCTGACAAAGCTATTCAGGATCGTTATTACGATAAAAACTTTACCAATAAAAGGGTTTATAACCTGAGATGGAATTTAACCCAATCACTGAACTTGAACTACAGCGCTACTGCTGATGCCATCATTGATGAACCCAGAGGACCAGTGGATCAAAATGCCAGGGATTCTATCCGGAGGAATCTTTCGAACTTTGGACGGCCCAATCGTTTTCAGCAACAGGTAAGTCTGAGCTATAAAGTGCCCTTGAAAAAAATTCCGGCTTTAGACTGGACTTCCCTGCAGACAAATTATGATGGTAGCTACCGTTGGGAAGCTGCTCCTCCAAAGGAATCTTCCCTTGGCAACACCATTAACAATTCCCAGGAAATATCAGCCAACGGACAATTACAATTAAGGCGTTTGTACAATAAAGTAGAGTTCTTCAAAACCGTTAACAGAGGAGGGGATAACGTAGAGCGCATTAAAAAGAAAAAGCTTGATGAAAAGATTAAAAATTGGGAAAAGTTAGACAAGAGAGAAGATACTTCAGCAGGTCCCAAGCCTTCTATGGAGGATGTTGAAGTGGCTGAGACACTTATTAACACTGCTGAGATTGCTAGTAGGGGATTGATGAGTGTGCGGAATGTTAACGTAAATTATAGTATATCAAGAGGAACAGGTGTGAATGGTTTTACACCGGATCCCCAATATTTAGGGCAGGATGTTCAGCAAAGTGCGCCAAGTTTGCCTTTTGTTTTTGGGGGTCAGACAGATATAGACCAAAGGGCTGTCAATGAAGGTTGGATTACCCGGGATACAGGGCTTAATAAACCTTTTACCAATAATAGTCAGCGCAATCTTACTGGCCAAGCGTTGATCGAACCCCTGGATGGCTTAAGGATCAATGTCAATTTCAACAAGCGAATTAGTGAAAACTCCCGTAAAACGATACGTTACTACCCACAAAGGGGGGTTTATGACACAGCCAATAATTGGTCTACAGGGAGTTATAGTGTTTCTTATTTCACATTACCGACCGCTTTCACCGGGGAAAATGAGGATGGTACATCTCCGATTTTCGAAAAGTTTGAAGATAACCGGGAAACGATTGCAGAAAGGCAGTCAGAAAGTGATGTGATCGATCCAACCACTGATTTTCCCAAAGGTTACACACCTAGGTCGCAACAAGTACTAATTCCTTCCTTTTTAGCAGCTTATTCAGGACAGGATGTTAACAATGTTGGGCTTTCACCTTTCCCGGATGTTCCGGCACCAAACTGGCGATTAACCTACAATGGCCTCGGTAAACTTGAAATCATTGAAGACCTTGTCGATAACGTTAGCCTTAATCACTCCTATAAGTCCACCTATTCTGTTAATAATTTTCAATCGGAAATTCGATATGATGAGAATCCCGATCCTAATGATATCCCAAATGGAGAGGATTTCTTCCCTAAAAACCAAATTAACCGCATACAGATTAATGAGTCCTTTTCTCCGCTACTTGGTGTTGACATTTCATGGACAAATGGCTGGACAACGAGGATTGAGTATTCCAAGCAACGTCAGCTCTCTTTTGAACTAACCAATAACCGGCTAAATGAAATGGTTACTAGCCGTTTTACTGTTGGGGCAGGCTACCGCACTTCGGAATTTACACTTCCTTTTCGAATAGATGGCCAAAAGCAAGTACTTGATAATGAGGTCAATTTCAGGCTTGATTTCAGCATAAGGAGTAATAAAAATACGGTTAGACGCCTTGATCAGGATAATCCAGAACCTATAAGTGGACAAACCAACATTGAAATAAAGCCGAATATTGATTATAAGATCAATGAAAATCTTAACCTACGTATATTTTACAACAGGTCGATACGCAGGCCGGTTACTACCCAAAGTTACCCAAGAAAAAATACGCAGTTTGGTTTTTCACTGCGATACACTCTGGGAGGTTGATCCCTCACTTTAAAGATTGGGTGCTTGTTTAATTCATCTGGAAATAGCATCTTTGCTATTAATTTCTATGGGTTGTCTGTAGAGATATGTCATTGTTTGAGCTTGAAAACAAGCATTGGTTGTGTTAAAGGGTTTATAAATAATTAAATTTACTTTGCAATGGAATTTCCAGAGGATTTAAACTACACAAAGGATCATGAGTGGGTTAAAATTAGTGGCGATGAGGCCTATATTGGTATTACCGATTTTGCCCAAAGCGAATTGGGAGACATTGTTTACGTTGATGTTGATACCGTTGATGAAACTATTGAAAAGGGTGAGGTTTTTGGTACTGTAGAAGCCGTTAAGACGGTTTCAGACTTATATATGCCCCTCTCTGGTCAAATACTTGAATTCAATGAGGCCCTGGAAGATGAACCGGAAAAGGTGAATGAAAAACCTTATGAAGATGGTTGGATGATTAAAATTAAGATGACCAACAAAGATGAGGTAAACGAGCTACTATCTGCCGAAGCTTACAAACAAGAAGTTCAGTAACCTGATTTAGCTTAATGTTACAAGATCTGTTCCTTTATTTCTGAAGTGGGATTTCTGAGATGAGATCAGACAAAATAGCGCTTAGCTATACTATATGAAGCTGTTAGCCGTTTCAATGCTAAAAACCGCTTACTTTCCACTCTAAAATTTCAAAGATATTTTAGGTAAATGTCAATAATTATAAGTTAAAAGTAATCATATGGAACCCAAAAAAACAGAAAGAGCTAACGTAGAACGATACAGGGGTAATTTTTTACTTTTAGGCCTTATTTTATCTACGGTATTCGTCATTGTGGCTTTTAGCTGGAAAAGCTATGATGAGGTGGATGCTCAGCTAGAAAGCGATATCAAAGTACCCGATGAATCTCAAGTGGCTGAGGTTACTAAGCAGAAGAAAAAGAAACCCAAGACTCCTGCACCGCCAGAAATTGAGGTTGTTGAAGATGATGTGGAAATAGATGAAGATCAAGCAGATGTGCAGAGTGCAGATATGGTCGAATCTGATGAACTCTCCCTACCAAGTGGTCAGGGAGAAAAGGAAAAAAAGGAAGACAAAATTTTTGTTTCAGTACAGGAAGAACCTCAGTTTCCTGGCGGGAAAGAAAAGATGTTTGACTACATCCGGAGTAATCTGAGTTATCCTCGTCAGGCTAAAGAAGCCGGCATTGAAGGTACTGTTTTTGTCAACTTTGTTGTCAATAAAGATGGTTCTATTTCCCGGGTGAAGGTAAGAAAGGGGGTTAATAAGGCTTTGAATCAAGAAGCTATCAGGGTTGTTAAATCCATGCCTAATTGGAACCCGGGAAGACAAAGAGGTAAGCCGGTACGGGCCACCTTTTTATTACCTATCCGTTTTAGCTTAGGCGGCTAAAAGATTTTGGCCTTAGTATAGAAGTTTTAAAGCCTGCCATCTATTGGTGGGCTTTTTAATTTTATGGATGCTCCAGCTTGGGAATGATAAGAATGGTGATATTTAAATTTTTGAAGTTATAAACCGCTATCAGCTGTCCTAAAAAAGAAGCAATGTATCCTAAGCCTATGCTTATGGAAACCAGTGTTTGCAATTAGAAGAAAAATTATTGATAAGGTACACTTTATCCATTTCATTATGCTTTGATAAAAAAAGCATTATCCATTATTGCTGTTGATTCCTTCGCTCGTTATTTTTAGCTGCTTGCCACCTGCTTTCCAATTCATTGATATCCATGGACCGCATTGCTTTATTGCTAGCTTTTACTGACCTTTCCATCTCCTTGAATCGGGACTTAAACTTAAGATTGGTTTTCTCCAGAGCATTATCCGGATCTACTCCCACAAACCTGGCGTAATTGATAAAAGCGAATAGCACATCGCCAAATTCCTTCTCCAGCTTTTCCTGATCATGTTTTCCATTAGCCTGCTCCTTGGTATGAGTGGTAAGCTCATCCAGCTCTTCTTGAACTTTATTCCAAACCTGATCGGTGGTTTCCCAGTCAAATCCTACTCCGCTGGCCTTTTCCTGTAAACGAGTAGCTTTAATAAGCGATGGCAATGAATCAGGTACCCCCTCAAAGGTTCCTTTGTCTTTCTTTTCCTTAAGTTTGATTTGTTCCCAATTACTCTTAACCTCCTGTTCAGAGTTAACTTCCGTTTCTCCATAAATATGCGGGTGACGCCTTACTAATTTATCCACTATGGCATTACAAACATCAGCAATATCAAATGTTTCCTCCTCTTTACCCATCTTAGCATAGAAAACTACATGAAGTATCAAATCTCCAAGTTCCTCCTTAATATCCTGGTGATTGTTTCCCAATAGTGCATCGGCTAACTCAAAGGTCTCTTCAATGGTATTGGGGCGCAATGATTCAAAAGTTTGCTGTCTGTCCCAAGGGCAAAGTTCCCTTAGTTCATCCATTGTTTGTAGTAATCGTTCGAAAGCTTGCAACCTCTTGTCCATAATATTTGCTTTAAGTTTTTTTCCTTGATGCTAAAAATCCCTTTACAAGTTAAATGTTTTATTACATTATAACCTTGAATTAGCAAAAGAAAAATTTCAGGTAATCTAAAATAAGTAAAATAGACACTGATAGTCACCTCTAAACTATATTATAACCACGAACAGAACAAGGTAAGTATTTTATAGTTAAGGGTCGAATCAGAGCAATGATTAAAGATTTAAATGATGACAAGCAATTTAGTCAAAGATTGGAAAAGCGACTGGTTGACTCAGTGGTCAGTTTTATCAATGCGGATTAAATCGATTCGGAACAGAAGGCTTTTATTTTCTGAGATCCACTACGGTCACATCAGGATGTTTTGATTTTTTAAATTGAAATGAGCTGGCGCTCATTTCTTGATTGACTTGGTAATTCTGGATTTTATAAGTAAAGATAGAGCTATCATTTTCGAAAGTCTTCATCCTCTTAATACGGTGTGTTTCTGGATCTACGTGAAGCCGCACCTTGTAATAGGATTTATCTTTATCCTCCGGTGTAAGCTCAATGGTGTGTAGTGATTTCCCGTTAACTTTATTCCGGCCTTTGTAACCATAAAGGAAACCTTCCTTGTAAAGGGAGAAAATTTTCTGGGGATTGATTTTCATTTCGCCGGGCTCATATTTATTGACCTGCACCTCATTGGCTTCTTTTAAATAGGTCCAGACATTCTCATTATCACATATCACAAGGTAATTCCCGAAATTAATGCGAAACTTTTCGCCCATCAGCATGATCGTGCCTTTTTCAACCTCTTTGAAATCCTCCTGCTTTCGGTTTTCCATAATATATTGAAAGTCCGCCTCTATGGTATTGTATTTCTTGTATTCCTTAGACACTTTTTCCAAAACAGCTTTAGCTTTTTCCTTAGGGTTCATTTGCTGCGCTACCATTGCCAATGGTAAAATCAAGAAGGATAAAAAAAGTAGGCTTTGTTTCATGAGGGTCAATTATTTTTTCGCGTTGAATTCGTTCAAAAACTGTTCCAACCCGAATTCATCTTCGATTAGCACCTCTCTTGACTTACTACCTTCAAAAGGACCTATGACACCTGCGGATTCAAGTTGGTCGATTATACGGCCTGCTCTATTATACCCTAATTTAAGCCTTCTCTGAATAAGCGATGTTGAGCCTTGTTGATGCCGAACAATTAATCGTGCAGCTTCCTCGAACATGGGGTCAAGGTTTTCCAACACATCTTCTTCCCCTTCACTGTCTTTGTTGCCTCCTGATTTAGCTTCTGGTAATTCGTAGGGATTTGGATAAGACTGCTGCTCACCAATGAATTCAGTTACGTTCTCTACCTCTTCAGTATCGAGGAAAGCTGATTGTAATCGAATAAGGTCACCTCCTGAGGTAAAGAGCATATCCCCCCTACCTATTAATTGTTCTGCACCGCCACCATCCAGAATCGTTCTGGAATCCACCTTAGAAGTTACACGAAACGCAATTCTGGCTGGGAAATTGGCTTTTATTACGCCGGTAATGATGTTTACCGATGGTCGCTGAGTGGCGAGAATCAAATGTATACCAATAGCCCTGGCTAACTGGGCTAAACGGGCAATAGGCATCTCGACCTCTTTACCTGCTGTCATCATCAGATCAGCCATTTCATCAATTACCAAAACAATATATGGTAGAAAACGATGGCCTTTTTCCGGGTTTAGTTTACGGTTGATGAATTTTTTGTTATACTCAGCAAGATTCCTGACCTGAGCATCTTTTAATAAGTCATAGCGGTTATCCATCTCTGTGCAAAGAGAATTCAGGGAAGTGATAACCTTGTCGGTATCAGTTATAATCGCTTCTTCTGAATCAGGAAGCTTGGCAAGAAAGTTATTCTCAATTTGTTGAAATAAACTAAGCTCTACCTTTTTTGGATCAACCAGAACAAATTTGACCTGGGAGGGGTGTTTTTTGTAAAGTAATGAGGTAAGCATTACATTCAATCCTACTGACTTACCCTGACCTGTTGCCCCAGCCATCAGGATGTGAGGCATATTCGTCAGATCGGTAATGTAAACCTCATTGGAGATCGTTTTCCCTAAAACTATAGGTAATTCCATGGTACTTTCCCGGAATTCTCTGGAAGCCAATACCGTTTTCATGCTTACCATTTGAGGCTTAGAATTGGGCACTTCTATACCGATTGTGCCCTTACCCGGAATAGGGGCAATGATACGAATACCAAGCGCTGCTAAGCTTAGGGCTATATCATCTTCCAGGTTTTTGATCTTGTTAATACGTACGCCCGGTGAAGGAACTATCTCGTAGAGGGTAATAGTCGGACCAACGGTCGCTTTAATTTTATCAATATCAATTTTATAATTTTTTAGCGTATTAATAATGAGGTTTTTACGCTCTTCCAATTCTTGCTCGTCCACATCGTGGTTACCTTCATCGTAATCATTCAGCAGGTCAAGATGAGGGAATTGGTAATTGGAAAGGTCTAAAGTCGGATCATATTCCGTGTAGGTCATTTCAACATCTTCACCCCCAGATTCTTCTGAAGCTTGGTTCTGTGTATTTTCTATTTCAAGGCTTAAACCCTCTTCTTCTTCCTGCTCTGATGGTTCATTCTCATCTTCTTGGGTTTTCTCTTCCGTGTTATCAGTCTCGTTTTGTTTAAGCTGAATCCCATCTGTTAGCTCATCCCTCTCTGCCTCCTCCTCTTGTTCATTATCAGTTGTTTCTTCCTCCTCACCAGTCGGTATTGCTTCTTCATCGCTGCTTCCTTCACCATACTCCGGTGAATTGGTTTCTATATTTAAGGAGTTTGACCCTTCCACTATTTCTGTATCCTGGCCGGTGGTGGTATGGTTCTCTTCTTGATCAGGCCCTTCATCTTTTTGAGTAGCTTTTTCGTATGGACTAAAAGCAAAAAAAGCTTTAATGTCAGCAATAAAATTAGGCCACAAAGTAATGTTAAAGGTGTAAACCAAGTAAATCAACAAGGTGATCAACAAGAAAATGATAATGCCCGGTAATCCAAGTACTCCTTGGAACCATTTCTGAGCCGAATGCCCGAATCCACCTCCCAGGAAAGTCAGGGAGTTTTGAAATATCAAACCGAAAGTTATGGAACCCCAAAAAACAAAGAAAATTGAACTGCCTATTGTTTTAGGAAAAGGCAATACATCATAATTGAATAGCAACCTGATTCCAAAAAGCACAAGGATAAGCACTAATAAAAAGGCAGCAATCCCGAACCAGCGGTATATAAATAAATGGGCTAAATAGGCGCCTAAGATCCCCATCCAGTTTCTCGCCATCTCAGGGTTAGCTTCCTTGAAATCATCCCAGCTCAGGTTTTTCACCAAGCTTTGATCAACTTGCCACGAAAACAAAAAAGAAGTGAAAGAAAGGAGTAAAATGGTTGAAATACCTAACAGGAGAAGGCCACCAATTTTAGGGTAGCGCTCATCCTTACTGAAGGAAACCTGCCACCATTTACCTTGATTGTTGTCAGCTTCCTTTTCATCCGAATTTTTTCGGAATTGATTTTTTAACTCATTGGCTTTTCCCATAATATGACCGGGACATGGCTTTTCAATCAAAGCTCAATGTCCTTTAAGCATTTATGTCCTGTTTAAAGGCTAAAATTATAAAGCATTTCCAATCTTTTGAATACTGAAAGAAATCCTTATAGAAGCAAAGTTATAGACAAAGGGGGAGAAAAGCCCAATGCAATGAAAATCTACAATATTAATACAGCACAGACCCACTTACACGTTTCAAAAGTTTCTTAACAAAAAAGTAAAAAACTCGAAAAAAGTCGATTGTAGTTAAAAAGTTTCAGGTTAGGAAGAAAGTACCTTAATATCAGGCAATTAAGTTTGGGTTCTTAAAGGACTTTTAATACATTTGCAAGCCTTTTTAGCAAAAGTAAAAAGCAACATGGTAAAACTATCCGCCTTTGATTTCGCCTTTAACGAGAATCAGGTAGCGCAAGAACCTATCGATTTTCGAGATGAATCGCGTTTAATGGTTACTCATCGCGACTCCGCCAAAATTGAACACCGCAACTTTCGGGATTTTGTGGAATATTTCAATGAAGGAGACGTAGTCATTGTTAACAATACGCAAGTCTTTCCTGCCCGTCTATACGGTAAGAAAGAAAAAACCGGGGCTAATATAGAAGTGCTCTTGCTACGGGAGCTCAATCCTGATATAAGGCTATGGGACGTTCTTGTGGATCCTGCCAGGAAAATCCGGGTTGGTAATAAGTTATACTTTGGTCAGGAAGATAATGAGCCTTTGGTTGCTGAAGTGGTAGACAATACCACTTCCAGAGGCCGTACAATTCGTTTCCTTTTTGATGGCACTGATGAGGAATTTTATCAAACCCTGGACAGGCAAGGAGAAACCCCGCTACCTCAATACATTGATAGGCAAGCTAAGGACTATGATCGCGAAAAATATCAGACCATCTTTGCTAAAAACAAGGGTGCGATTGCAGCGCCCGCTGCAGGTATGCATATTAGCCGTGAGATACTCAAATGGTTCGAGATCAAAGGTATTGAGATGGCAGAGGTGACCCTCCATATTGGAATGGGTTCATTCAGGGATATTGAAGTTGAGGATCTGTCAAAGCATAAAATGGATTCGGAAAACTTTGTTATACCGGAGGAAACTGCCAAGAAAGTTAACAAAGCCCTTGAAAACAGGAATAAAGTGTGTGCGATCGGCACCTCTACGCTAAGGGCCATTGAATCCTCCGTTTCAGCGAATGGTTATTTAAAACCAGCCGAGGGCTGGACAGAGAAATTCATTTTCCCTCCATATCAATTTTATATCGCTAATTCCCTTATTACAAATTTCCATAAGCCTAAATCCGCTTTCTTAATCACGTCCACTGCCTTCGGAGGCTTTGATGTGATGAAAGCCGCTTATGAAGAAGCTGTAAAAGAAGGCTATCGGTTCCTGGATTATGGCGATGCAATGTTAATCACTTAATGTTGTACAGCAACCTTGAAAAATAGTTTTGTCATCATTACTGCAGGGGGTATTGGCAAACGTTTGAACCAATCGCTGCCTAAGCAATTTTTAACCATTGCTGGCTATCCCTTGTTATGGCATTCTGTAAAGCGGTTTTACGAAGCCCTTAACCCAAAAAAAATTCTCATAACGCTACCTGAATCATACCTGGATTATTGGAATGCTTTATGCGGCAGTTATGGCTTATCAATACCGCATGAAGTTGTTACCGGTGGAGAAGAGCGTTTTCACTCCGTTCAGTATGCTTTATCTAAAGTATCTGATTCGGAAGGCTTAGTAGGGATACACGATGGTGTTAGGCCGTTTGTGAGTAATGAATTAATACAAAGGGTTTGGAAAGAAGCTCAGGAAAATGAAGCCGCTGTGCCTGCTATACCACTCAAAGATACCATTCGTAAATATTCAGGTGATTATTGGAAAGCAGAAGACCGAGCTTCATTCAGAAGCATACAAACTCCCCAGGTCTTTGATTTAAGAAAATTGAAGACGGCCTATCAAGAAAATTTAGGTACTAATGTGACTGACGATGCTATGGTATGGGAAGCATCGGGTAAATCGATTAGCTTGGTAAATGGCGAGGAAAGTAACTTGAAAATTACCAATGAATGGGATTTTGAATTTGCCCAAGTTTTAGGTCAAAAGCTTGCGGCTAAATAAAAAATAGGCAGTTACTATTATTCTATTTATCAATAACTTTGTACATTTGCAGGCCTATTTGTAAAAAAGGAGGACAACAATCGTAATGAGCACCGAAAAAACTAAAACAAATCAAAACGCAGAAGAAGAGGCTGTTCAAAACGGACAAACCGACTTCGCAATCCCTGATTCAGATAAAGAACAAGTAGCTCAAAAGCACAAGCCTGAGAATATTGCCCCTGATGATGAATTCAATTGGGAGAAGTTTGAATCTGGTGAACAGGAGTATTCGGATGAAGAAAAACAACAACTGGAAGACCTTTATACCCAAAATTTGAGTGTAGTTGGTGAACGTCAGTTGGTTACTGGCAAGATCGTTAATATTACGGACCGCGATGTTGTTTTAAATATAGGTTTTAAATCAGATGGCTTAGTTCCCATTTCAGAATTTAAGAACAAAGATGATATAAAAATTGGGGATGAAATCGAGGTTTTAGTTGAACGCCCCGAAGATGAAAATGGTCAATTAGTGCTTTCCTACAAAAAAGCGCAAGCTGAAAGAGCCTGGGAAACAATTGTTGACGCGTACGAAAATGATAAGATTCTGCAGGGCTATGTAAGGGGTCGTACCAAAGGCGGTATGATCGTGGATTTGCTAGGTCTGGATTCTTTCATGCCGGGTTCCCAAATCGATATAAAGCCCATAAAAGACTATGATGCTTTTGTCGGTCAGAATATGGATGTAAAAGTCGTTAAACTAAATTACGCTTTCCGTAATATCGTTGTTTCTCACAAGGCCATTATTGAGAGTGACCTCGAGCAGCAAAAAGCTGAAATACTTAATAAACTTGAAAAAGGCCAGGTTCTGGAAGGTACTGTGAAAAATCTTACCTCCTTTGGGGTTTTTGTAGACCTTGGCGGTGTTGACGGTCTTATCCACATTACCGATGTATCTTGGGGCCGGATCAGTCACCCGGAAGAAATTCTGGATTTAGGCCAAAAGATCAATACGGTTGTTCTGGATTATGATGAAGAGAAAAAGCGTATCTCCCTTGGCCTTAAGCAATTAACATCCCATCCATGGGAAACTTTGCCGGATGATGTTCAAGAAGGGACCCAGGTTAAAGGTAAAGTCGTGAACATTGAGGATTATGGGGCTTTTGTTGAAATTCATCCCGGTGTTGAAGGTCTTGTACACGTATCGGAAATGTCATGGTCCCAACACCTCAAATCCCCTGAGCAATACGTTCAGCTTGGTGACGAGGTTGATACCGTGGTACTCAGTATAGATCGTGAAGAACGGAAGCTATCACTGGGTATGAAGCAACTCACCCAAGATCCGTGGGAGAATATTGAAGAAAAATATCCGGCCAACTCCACCTTTACTGGTATTGTGCGAAGCATTACCAATTTTGGCTTATTTATGGAATTAGAAGAAGGAGTGGATGGCTTAGTGCATATCTCTGACTTGTCTTGGACCAAAAAGTACAATCATCCTAACGAATTTACTAAAGTAGGCGAAGAGCAGGAAGTAGTTGTACTGGATATTGATAAGGAAAACCGCCGGTTAAGCCTTGGTATTAAACAACTGGACGAAGATCCCTGGGAAAACTTTGAGAGCATCTTTTATGTCGATTCGGTTCATGAAGGTGAAATCCGCCGTGTAGAAGATAAGGGGGCAGTCGTAGCGCTACCATACGGGCTCGAAGCTTTTGCTCCTAACAAGCATTTAATGAAAGAAGATAAAACTAAGCCTCAGGAAGAGGAAACCTTGGATTTTAAGGTGATCGAATTCGATAAGGAAAATCGCAAGATCATCGTTTCTCATACTGACATCTGGAAAGAAAAAGAAAGGGCTGAAAAAGAAAAGCAGAAACAGGACCAGAAAAAAGAGGAAGAAGAAACCAAGGAAGATGTTAAAAAAGTTAAATCCAAGGTGGAAACCCCTCAGCTTGGAGAAGAGAATGAAAAGCTTTCAGGCTTGAAAGATAAAATGGAGGAAGAGGAGAAAGAAAAACAGCAAGAGGCAATTGCTAAGATGGAAGAAAAGGACGAAGATTCGGCTCAGGAAACAACTGGTGAAACGTCAGAAGAATCAGCTATAGAAGAAAAATCTGCTTCTGATGAGGAGGCTTCTGATGAAAGTGATACTGAACAAAACCAAGCACAAGAGAAAACTGCTGAAGGTCCGGATGATGCAGGCAGTGAAGAAGCTGAGCCTGTTTCCAATGAAGCAGAATCAACTTCCAATGAAGAGCCTGCTGCAGAGGAAAATCAAGAAGGGGACCAATCAGATGAAGAAAAACCCGAGGAGAAAGAGGGAGGTAGCGGTGATGCTAATGATGATGATGACCAAAAAACCACTTCATGACAAATTAGTGCTTGCAAATTGATTATGTTCCGAATATTAATAAAGCCCTTTCATTTTTGGTGGAAGGGCTTTATTAGTTTCAAACCATAAATAAATAGAAAGTTTGCAGGTAATTAAACTAAGCGAGAATGCTGAATATATCTTACCCTATCCTTAATTTTCATAAACCCATTAATCAGCCTTTGGATGATTTTTGATACGTTCCCATTGCTGAGAGCGTCCAAACATACTCACCCCAATATAGCCCCTTACTTTGAGTTCATCAGGATTTACTAATTCTGCGTAACAGTTGTACTTTTTACCTTTATTGGGATCGTAAATAGTTCCACCCTCCCAGGCTTCATCGCTGGCATTGTAAGCCAGGTCTTTTATGATATCGATACCCTTAATGGTACGGTCTCTTTTTTCAGGATCTGGGTTATTCTCATCCTTCTTTAAGGGTTTATCATTCTCGACATTTTCAGTCCAAATAATTTTGCCACAGTATTTATCACCTTCACAGTTATAAATTTTCACTTTAGCATCCTTTTTTTGGGTATACCAAACACCGGTTATCTTATTCGCCTCAGAAGATGATTGCCCCATTAAGGCTGTAGTTGTCATGCCAAAAATTAGGATAAGTAACATTGAACGCAATAAATAGGTCATCGTCTACTCTTTTTGGGTTTTTGAATCACTCCCTTGTTCTTTTTCCACTTCTCGAATTTTAAACGGCTTGAATAAGTCACTTATTTTACGTGGTCTTTCATCAGATAACCAAAAGAAGTTGTCAAACCTGAATTTTCCCGGATTATTCGGGGCAGGTGGGTGAAAAGTGCCATTGGGTTTTTCTCTGAAGGTAATGGTTTGGATTTCCCTTTCCTCAAAATCAATCTGTAAATTGCTGGCTTTTATCTTATTGATGCCCATATACTTGTTATTTTCATCGGTAAGGTAATAAATTGATTCAGCATTACCAATAACATCCATTAAATCTAATTCATTTTCATGAAAATGACCAATTACCTCCCGGCCCCTTACTTGGTTAAATCTTTTTTTGGTCTCCTGTGCTATGATCAACCCATCCTCTGGTATTACCAATTTTTCCACTTTTCCTGAGCCATCTGTATGGATTTTAACCTGCTTACCATTTAGTTGGTAATTCTGGTACCAAAGCGTTGGATTTTGGTACAAGTATATGATGGAATCCTGAACGGAATAGACCAATGAATCACATTGGGTTTGAAAACCGCTTTCAAAGGTCTTAGCGCCATAATAACCTTTTAGCAAACGCTTACCCATGGTATCATAACCCATTTCTAAAGTATCTGCATGGAGGTAAAGCGTGTCTTCTTCCTCAGTTTTCCGGGCCAATACACTATCAGTTACATAACTAGGTTCTTTATTTTCGAAATATTCTCCTTTCTGGCCTGTTACCTTCAAGTTCCTCATTGTGTCAATTATCCGAATATCGAAACGCGCTTTACCATATTTACGATTACGATCATAAAAAAGGCTGTCCGCATAAAGGGTTTGGTGGTCGGATTGAAGGTAAGCATTTTCACCAAAGCGGGCTAAATTACTGTCAGTATCATACCAGCCATTTTCGCAGTAAAGCAAATTACTATCGCTAACTATTTCTGTAGGGCCGTAGAAATAAGCTTTCTCGGAAGGGGTGTGGTACCTTAGTGTGTCGCAATAAATGGTATAATCCGGGTTGAACAGGCGCACACTGTCCCTGAAGAAGATATTCTTAGTCTGAGAATGGTAAAAGCCCTTAACGCTGGTTAGTTTATTGGCAGAGTCCTGGATTTTGCCCCCGTTTTTATAGTAACTCCTTGATTTTTTCATTTCATAATGGAGCGTATCTGTTTCTAAAGTCATGGATTTTTCTTCCATTACCACATTATGTTTTATTACTGCCTTTCGGGTTTCACTGGAGTACTTAAGGAATTCACCGGTTAAATCGATACTGTCTCCCTGTTGAATATGGATGTTATCAAATGCCTTAATAAGGCTTTTATCCTGGTATTGATAAGCACTGTCACAATCCATTATGACCCCTTCTTGACGAAACTTGACATCTCCTATTAGTTTACGAATTTTAACACCATCTACTCTTTCATACTTCAGGGTGTTAGCATTCATTATCTTAAGCTTTTTGGGGGTATCTTTGTCTTTATCCTGGGCACACAATGGTTGGGAAAGTGCTAGGCTAGCACCAAGGCAAAGTACAGGAAAAAGTAATCGCATGTATGGAATGGCCAATGGCAATAAATGAATGTTTAATGAAGGGTATGTAATCAAAACCCTTACCAACTTTTAGCCTTCTGCGGCATGGTAGGGTTTAACCTCAACAGTCGGATTGAAAAGGTAATATTTATTGGTTTTTACTTCTAAGCATCGCAGACGTTTCCGGATTTTACCCTCTTTCTTAAAAAGCCTTTTCTTATCCCAGATGAAATGGCTATTATTGGGTAACTCATCCAAAAGGACATGCTCTTCTCTATCGGTATCAAATTCTCTTAAAGCCTGCATAAGCTGATAATCGGTACAAGCAGCAGGATTTTTTAGATAACGGTCAAGCGCCACTTTAATGGATTCCGGGAATATAGCCTTTTTTATAAAAGGGTTAAGGGACTTCCGGAATTCTTTTTTCCACTCTGCGCCATGAGGTCTGATCTTACTGAAATCATATTTTTCAAAAGTGGTAAGGTGAGCATATTCGTGGATCAGGGTTATGAGGAAAGCATAAGAATTTAAGTCACCATTGACAGAAATCTCATGGGGTTCTCCTTCTTTACGAGGTGGACGGTAATCCCCTATCTTGGTCTTGCGAGGGTTCTTAATTGTGAGTGATAAATGCTTGGCATTAAGCAGATCGATCACTGGCTGAGCTGCTCCTTCCGGCACAAATGGCTCGATAGTTTTAGCGTTTAGCCTTTGTTGCTTTGCCACTTTTTTCTACCTGTTTGAATCGATTTCCAAAATTTAGTTAAAAGGCTTTTTTGACAGCACTTTTATTGCCAAAACATTTATTCAAATGTGAATTGGACAAGGAAAACTTTTCACAATTTAAAGTTTTTTAATACAAGCCGGTTAAAGCTTTAATTACCAGGCTTTTTTACTTATCCTATCACCTTTTAACAGCCCAAAAACCAATAATCCCAATTTGGTAATACGATTAGGTTTCTTCCCCTGTAAATTCTCCTTCTTCGGTTTCTTGCTCCCCTTTCCCATTCTCTTTGCTTTCCTCAATATCCTTTTCAATTTCCTCCACAAGGTCCTGCTCTACGCGGAGGTTATCGATTATAAACTGCTGGCGTTCGCCCGTATTCTTACCCATGAAATAATGGAGTAATTTAGGGATGGAGGTATCCTTGTTAAGGATTACCGGCCGCAGGCGGATGTCTTGCGGGTTAATAAAACGGCCAAATTCATCCGGAGAGATCTCACCCAGGCCTTTGAAACGAGTTATCTCAGGCTTCCCACTTAACTTTTGAATGGCTTCTTTCTTTTCTTCTTCGCTGTAAGCGTAGAAAGTTTGCTTTTTATCCCTAACCCGGAATAGTGGGGTTTCCAAGATGTAAAGATGCCCTTGCTTCACAAGGTCAGGGAAGAACTGCAGGAAGAAGGTGAGTAACAACAGACGGATGTGCATACCATCTACGTCCGCATCAGTGGCAATTACGATCTTACTGTACTGAAGGTTTTCCAGGCCATCCTCAATGTTGAGGGCATGCTGCAGAAGGTTGAACTCTTCATTCTCGTAAACCACCTTCTTCTTTAGACCATAGCTGTTCATGGGCTTGCCGCGCAGGCTGAAAACAGCTTGCGTTTGCACGTCACGGGCTTTAGTGATTGACCCACTTGCGGAATCCCCCTCAGTTATGAAAAGCATGGTATCCTGAGCGTTTCCCTTTTTATCGTCTGTATAATGGATGCGGCAATCACGAAGCTTTTTATTGTGAACGCTTGCCTTGCGGGCCCGTTCCTTCGCCAGCTTTTTAACGCCCGCGATCTCCTTGCGCTCTTTCTCTGATTGTTGTATACGCTTTAAGAGCGCATCGGCTGTTTCAGGATTTCTGTGAAGGTAATTGTCCAGGTTATCCCTTAGGAAATCGTAAAAAAATGTCCGCATCGTAGGACCGCCTTCCCGTATATTAGCCGACCCAAGTTTTGTTTTAGTCTGGGATTCAAAAACCGGCTCCTGCATCCTGATACTGAGGGCAGCAATAATGGATGAACGGATGTCAGAAGGGTCAAAATCTTTTTTGTAAAAATCCCTTAGCACACGGACCAAACTTTCCTTGAAAGCATTTAGATGGGTTCCACCATGTGAGGTATGCTGTCCGTTCACAAAAGAGTAGTATTCTTCCCCATATTGGTTACCATGGGTAAGGGCAATCTCAATATCGTCCCCTTTCAGATGAATAGCCGGGTAGCGCATATTTTCCTCATCTGTTTTCCCATGGAGGAGGTCATATAAACCATTTTCCGAGTAGTAGCTTTCATCATTTAGCTTGATCTTAAGGCCCGCATTAAGGAAAGCATAGTTCCAAACCATGTTTGCCACAAATTCAGGGATGAAATGGAATTGCCGGAAGAACTCCCTGTCCGGTATGAATTCGATTTCGGTCCCATTCTTCTCCTTAATGGATTCGACATCTTCCTCTTCCTGCAACACACCTTGTTCAAAATAGGCGATCTTAGCCTGCCCATCGCGGACTGATTTTACTTTGAAGTATTCGGAAAGGGCATTCACGGCCTTTGTTCCAACACCATTCAGCCCGACTGATTTCTGAAAGGCCTTAGAGTCATATTTTCCACCGGTATTGATTTTGGAAACGCAATCGATGACCTTGCCTAAAGGTATGCCACGGCCATAATCCCTCAGGATGACCCGCTGGTCATAAACATGCATTTTGACCTGCTTGCCGTAACCCATAACGTATTCATCAATGCTATTATCCATGATTTCTTTAAGAAGAACGTAGATACCATCA
The DNA here is from genome assembly GCA_964595485.1 of uncultured Sphingobacteriales bacterium. GTDB lineage: Bacteria > Bacteroidota > Bacteroidia > CAILMK01 > CAYYUA01 > CAZQQN01. Next base: position 78,986 of record CAZQQN010000003.1, read on the forward strand.
TCCTGGGCTGAACCATCTCCGAGCTTGCCAACGTACATGCCAGGACGCAGGCGTATGTGCTCACGCCAATCAAGTGACCGGATAGATTCTTCTGTGTATACTTCGTTTTGGTGCTCATCTGTTGCCATAAGGCCTAATACCCTTTTTCCCGATACTGATTTATTTCATTCCTAAATTGCAATATAGCCTCACCGTTTGCAATTTACCAAAATGCAGGGTGGTAAGTTTTGCACATCTGTGGATATTCGGGTATTTGAACAGAAGTGAACCCCCTTAGTTCCATCTCATGAATGTTCTAATGGGTAAAATAAACGGATGATCATCTTTTACCAATCTGAGGAAGCCCAGCCCAATAACATGAGAACGCACTTAAATATTTAGGCGTATGGACCTGGCATATTTCTTTCGGGTATGTAAGAGCTATACTGAAAAAAATCACTGACCCATGCGCTCTAAAATAAGGGGCAGATAGTTGGGCAAGTCTGGTGGGCGCTGAGCCGAAATGATATGCCCGTCCGCTACAGCAGATTCATCAACCCAGTGAGCACCGGCGTTGATGATGTCATCCTTAATACCAGGCGTGCTGGTTGTTTTAAAGCCGCTTAGGATACATGCTGAAGAAAGAACCCAGCCGGCATGGCAAATATGAGCGATCGTTTTTTGGTTGTTATGGAAATTTCGGACCATTTCAAGGACATTGTGAAAGCGCCGGAGTTTATCGGGTGCCCAGCCCCCTGGTATAAGCAGGGCATCGTAGTTAGCCGAGTTGATTTCCTGGAAGGCATAATCTGCCTTTGCCGGGACACCATTTTTACCTTTATAATGGTCATCAGGGTTTTCCCCCACTAAGTGGACAATAACACCGGCTTCCTGCAAACGAAGCACTGGATACCATAGCTCAAGGTCTTCAAAGTCATTATGTACAAGCTGAATGGCTTTTTTGCCCTTTAAATTCATAGTTATAGTATTTGAGGTTCCCAAAAATTTTAAAAGCCGGGCTTAAACCCGGCTTTCAATCTACAAACAAATTTAATTCTGGAAAAGGGATACCAATAACTATTCCGGGATACCTTGTTGATCAACATCTTCCTCACGCTCTTCTCGCTTGACTACCCGATTAATTAAATAACGATCGGCATCCTGATCAAGGTCAATGAAATCATCAGCTGAATCCAATAATCGGCTTGAAGTAGTTTCGCCAAAACCAACAATTTCAACAATAACGCCCATGTAACGAAGGTAATCTACCAATGGTGTGAAGTCTCCATCACCTGTTACCAACGTTACCACATCCAGCTTAGGGGCCATAATAATAGCATCAATTGCCATTCCTACGTCCCAATCACCTTTCTTGGTGCCGCTAAGGTAAGTTTGGAGTTCTTTCAGGCGGATTTCAAATCCCATTTTGTCAAGAGCGCCGAAAAACTTTTGCTCCTCCTGGTTATCCGCTTTTATAACATAAGCAATGGCGCGAATAAGCTGACGCCCTTTTACAGTGTTTTCCAATATTTTGCCAAAATTAACGTGTTTGCCGTACAAATTACGAGAGGAGTAATACATGTTCTGAACGTCCACGAAAACGCCCATTCTTTGATCTTTGTGCTTAAACATAACAACATTTTTTAAAAAATACGTTAACTTTTGAAAAACAGGAGATTAGTATAAAAATATAATGTGCAAAGGTATTTTCTCTACACCAATAAAATGGATTTTAAAGAAAAAAATTCCTGATGCCTTAAAGATTTATGAACTACCTTGTTACAATAAATTCATTTTGGCAATCTAATACCCTATTGATGTTGATTTTAAGGTAGGCGGGCATGTTGATTGGATTTGAATTCAAAGGCGTTGGTACTGAAAGGTTTAGATTGCGAACAATTTTTTTGGTTTATTTAATTGGAATAAATGACTATTAGGAATGATATCCTCAATGATCGAGCGTCCCAAATTCACCCATCGGAAGCAGTTATCCAATATTACGCCATCTGTTGTTATAACCGGATTCGATACATTTTTCAGCGTAAAATCCACACTTTGCTTAAGACTGACTTTCCATGGCCAATTGTATTGCTTAGCTATTTCCTCTATATACTTTTTCAATTGGCCACTATTAGAAACTGGCTTATCCAAGTACCACCAAACCGCCTTTACTGATTTATTACTTAGGTAATTACCAATTAACTTCAATGCCGGAAAAGTTTCTTCAACCCGCTTGTAAGATGCGTGAATACTGGATATATCACGATAGCACCCATCCCTGCCCTCAAAAATAAACCCGCCGGATAAAGCACTTTCAATGGTAATCAAAAGGTTAAAGCCATCGATCAAAATTGGTTTATTAATTTGACTAAAGTCGATCTGCGTTTGATGCCTGTTTTTCAAAGAATTATCGGAGCAGGCGCTACGCATGACAGCCATGCGTTGCCGCTTTTTCAGTTGATAGCGGTCTCCCACCAACTTGAAAAGCGCATCTTCTGCATAGCCCCGGGTTAGTAAAAAACTGTAATCAAACACTGCTTCCTGTAAACCTGGTAGCGTTTTATGATTGAAAAGTTTTATGTCCTGTTCGCGCTGGCCGCGATGCTTCTGCTTATGAGGCATGGTTGCTGGTTACTTTTAAAGTAATTTTCTGAATTTCCCATTTAACTACTGATGCTTTTTTTTGAAACTTGTGGGGGTTGTAAATCCCCAATAGCCGTGTTGCTTTTTCGGATTTGCAATTTGAAAGCCTTTTTTTAGCGGATTTGTAATCCGCTTTCTGTTGGTCGAGTAAATAGCTCGGAAATTCAGATAATTTTATTAGCAGATTAATGGTTTTCCTAAAAAGCTATAAGTTAAAGGCCAATTGAATTACCTTGAAAAACTGACCATTTGCGGAGCAAAATGCAACCTTTGAATATGGCTATCACATCTTTACTGTGTCCAGCCATTGGTTATTACATTTGATGGTATAGGCGTTTTGTTCAGTAAATTTAAAAGGGTATGTCAAAATGAAAAAACCGTTACTAATATTAATTCTTATTTTAATAGGTATTGAATTTACCTCCGCCCAGCCTGATAGTGCTGTCAGGGAAGGTCACCTGTATTTGAAAGTGGAAGATAAGGCTAATGTCAGGCTGGATTCGCCTCCTGTTCCACAAGATTTTAAGACTGCCGGGCAAAGTATTGGTGTTGATAGCATTTGGCGTCCTTTCACAGGCCTGAATGATAAACTGGACCGCACTTACCAGCTTGTTTTTAATACCGCTAATTCGGTAAGCAATGTTATATCTCAATTAGAGAATTTACCTTATGCTCAATATGCTGAGCAGGTACCGCTTCATTTTGCACAAGGGTTTACCCCGAATGACTATGATAGCGAACAGTATTATTTGGATAAGATAGAAGCTCAACAAGCTTGGGAAGTAACGAAAGGGACGGAAGATATGGTTATAGCCATTGTTGACAATGCGGTGCTTTTGGATCATGAAGACTTAAAAGGTGATCTCTGGGTCAACCCAGGGGAATCAGAAAGTGGGGGTGATAGTGATTTGAATGGCTATAGCAATGATGTGCATGGCTACGATGTAGCTGATGATAACGGAGATCCCAATCCACCCGGAAATGCCCCAAGTAGTTTCAGTCATGGTTCACATGTGGGGGGTATTGCATCTGCTGGTACGGATAATGGTAAAGGGGTTGCCGGAATAGGCTTCAATTGCCATTTGATGGCTGTAAAATGCTCACCGGATAGTTCGGATGGCGATGTGCTTTACAACGCTTATGATGGTGTTTATTATGCGATTCAAAATAATGCAGATGTCATCAATATGTCTTGGGGAGGCCCTAATATGACAGTGACCGGCTCAAATATATTCGAAACTGCGAAAACCCGCAATATTGTGTGCGTTGCATCTGCCGGGAATGCAAGTACAAGTGAGAAATTTTATCCCGCTGCTTACAGTCAGGTGATGGCTATTGGGGCCACCAATAGCAATGATGAGGTTGCGAATTATTCCAACTATGGGGATTGGTTAACGGTTATGGCCCCTGGCACTGGTGTCAAAAGTGCTTTAGCAGGCTCTAATTCTTCATATGGGAAGCTGAGCGGGACTTCTATGTCAGCACCCTTGGTTAGTGGTTTAGCTGGGTTGATTAAATCGGATGACAGCGGATTAAGTAACCAGGAAGTTAGGTCGACCATTAAAAATGGTGCTGATGACATCAGCGAGGAAAATCCTGATTTTAAAGATGATATGGGGGCTGGCCGTATAAATGCCGCTAAAAGTCTTGGTGCTTCAACCTCCTTATTTAATAGGCAAAGTTCATTTGAAATTGTCAGCCTATTTCCTAATCCAACCTCCGAGCAACTTAATGTTAGATTCAAAAAAACTGTTAGTTCTTCATTTAACCTTACCATTCTAAACAATCAAGGTAAGGTGTATCGAACTCAAATGGATTTTTTGGCTGGGAACAAAGGCCAGGAGAAGCTTAGTGTGAAAGGCTTGAATCCCGGGATTTACATTCTCTTGCTTCAAAATGATCAGCGAATATACCGGCAACAATTTATGATAAGTAAATAGGGTTATGGTCCTTATTTATAGAGGCTCCCAGTTCACATGGTTTTGTTTTGCGGTTTTAATGCTGTTTGGAACGCTCGAGGTCGATGCCCAGTCTTTACAAAAACGTTCCAGCTACCGGATTGGCTTTTACAATGTAGAAAATTACTTCGATACGGTTAATAATCCTGATAAATCCGATGAAGAATTTACCCCTGACGGATTTAAGCATTGGAATTTTTATCGCTATAAGGATAAACAAACCAAAATTGCCAAAACAATCATTGCAATGGGGCAATGGAAGCCGCCGGCTATTGTTGGTTTAGCCGAGGTTGAAAATGCCGAGGTGCTCCGGGACTTACTCACTTTTTCTCCAATTTCTGATTTTGGTTACAAAATTATTCACAAGCAGTCGCCTGACTGGCGCGGTATTGATGTTGCACTTCTATACCGCCAACAAACTTTTAAACCTATTGATACGCAATTTATAGAAGTAAATTTTAAAGAAGACGAATATTCAGCCACCAGAGATATACTATACATCAAAGGTATCGCGAGTGGAGAAGATACGCTTCATATTTTTATGAACCATTGGCCTTCCCGATATGGGGGAAAAGCTGAAACTGACCCTAAACGGGCTAAAGCGGCTCTTACAGTTAGGAAAAAAGTGGATAGTATTTTCCGGCTTAACGCTGATGCCAAAATCGTTATAACCGGTGATTTTAACGATGAACCCTCTAATAAAAGCCTTAAGAAAACTTTGGGTGCTAAGGGTATTGAAGAATTTGGTAAAGGGGATCAATCATTGATAAACCTTATGTCAAATATTGCCGGTGAAGATCAGAAAGGTTCTTACAAGTATAAATATCAATGGAACACTTTTGATCAATTTATTGTCTCCTCGCCCTTGTTAAGCTGTCAATCCGGTTTGTGCGCGCGGAAGTCCAGTGCTCATATTTTCCGTTCTGATTTTCTTTTGACAGAGGATGACAATTATCCCGGCCTTAAGCCTTTTAGAACTTACTTGGGACCACGCTACAAAGGGGGTTATAGTGACCATTTGCCCGTTTACCTGGACCTTTTTCCAGCAAGTGAATCTAATCGCAATCAATGATAATAGCTCATGCGTTATGAACAAGTTTCCATGTGCAAAGCATTTTCTCATTGGTTAAGGCTAACACCGGCTAAAGGGACTTACTTTATTCAATGAATATGAAAAGGTTAAAAAATCGCCCTTTATTTGTCTCCTTTTATCCTGATATTGAGAAATTTGCTAAGTAAATGAAATGGTGGGTATCCATCATTAAGTAATACTGCCATGCAAAAGCCCTTCATTCTGGATGCGGCATTTCGTGTGAATCGACTCTTAACCTCATCTCAAAGCAGATGGCTTAAGGGGTTTGTGGCGTTGAGCTTCTTAGCCAGCTTGCTTGAAGTAGTGGGTTTGGCATCCATCGTTCCTTATGTTTTGATGGTAGCTAAGCAAGGTTTCATCCAGGAGACACCATTTTTGCAAAATCTTTATGATTGGTTGCCCGTATCGAGTAAGCAAGGTTTTTTGCTTGTACTTTTATTAGCCATATTAGGGTTATTCATTATCAAAAATGCCTTTAGTATTTTTGTTGAATACATTCAAAGCCGCTTTGCTTTCAATACGGCCACGCATTTTGCTGAACGACAAGCCCTTTATTTCTTGTCCAGGGATTTTTTATTTCATCAGCAGACCAGTAATCACGAAGTGTTGAATAAAGGGAAGACCATCCCGTTTTTATTCGGCTTTAATGTTTTACTGAAACTCATTAATTTCATCGGGGATGCGCTTATAGCCATATTGATTTTAGGCATTATCTTGTATGTGGATGCTTGGATTTTCCTGGCCATGGGACTGGTTTTATCGCCTATTATCCTGTTCGGCTACCAAAAAACGAAAGGTAAAATTCGTGAATGGGGAGATAGGCGTAATGCGTATCAACCTGCGGCCAATGCGGGTATTTTTCAAATAAGTCAAGCTTTCCCGGTTATTAAACTTTATAATAAGGAGCGGTTCTTTCTGGAGCGATTTGTTCATTACCAGGATGAAATTCATCAAATGTCCAGGAATATTGCTGTATTCTCTGGGCTTTCACGGAAATTTTTGGAAATAGGTGCTATCCTGGGTATTGTGGCTATCGCCCTCTACACCATTGCCATTGGCATGGGTTCACAGCAATTATTCTTTTTTTTAAGTCTTTATGCGACCGCTTCTTACAAGCTCTTGCCCACCCTGGGGCGTTTGTTTGATACCACCTTAACCATTAAGGCCCATTTATTTACCGTTGAATCACTTGAAGCCAACTCCCCTCCTGTTACTGGCTTTAAGGAGCTTGAGGAATCCAAAGGTAGCCAGCCACTGAGTTTCTCGGAAAAGGTTCAACTTAAAGGCGTTCATTTTAAGTACCCTGACTCGAGTGAATCAGTCCTGGAAGAACTGGATTGGGTCATCCCAAAACAGCATATAGTAGGAATAGCGGGTAAATCTGGTGATGGTAAGTCGACTCTTGTCAATGTACTCATGCAGCTGCTGAAACAGGATAAAGGAGCGTTGTGGGTAGATCAACATAAAATCGATGATACCAACCGCAAAACTTGGCAGCAAAAGCTGGGTATCGTTTACCATCAGAATTTTTTATTGACCGCCTCATTGGCTGAAAACATTGCTTTTGCCGAAAAGCCAGCATCTATTGACAAAGATCGGTTAGAAGAAGCCATTCATTTAGCTGGTCTTAAAGCTTTTAAAGATGAGCTTCCTGCTGGATTGAAAACCCCAATCAAAGAAGAGGGGCAACAAATTTCTGAGGGTCAGAAACAGCGCATTGCCATAGCTAGGGCGCTTTACAGGGATGCGGAGGTATTAATTTTTGATGAAGCTACCAGCGCCTTGGACGCCAAAACCGAAAACATTATACTGGAATCGGCACAAACATTGCGTGAAAGGGGTAAAACCATTGTGCTGGTCAGCCACCGGTTAAGTACCCTCCGCATATGTGATAAAATCAATGTAATAGCAAATGGAAGTTTGAGTTCACCGATGGATTGGGAAGAATTAAAAGCCTACTACCAATCTTTAGAGAACCAAAGTGCTGGCGAGAAGAAAGAAAAGGAGCGTTTTCAATGAACTGGTTTAAAAGCCTTTTTAGCAAGCAAGCATTAGTAACTTTTAAGGATATACCGATTACAGTGGATATTCATTCGCACCTGTTACCAGGTTTAGATGATGGAGCGCAAACAATCGATGAATCCTTAGATTTGATTGAACGTCTGCAATCATTGGGTTATAAAAAATTAATAACAACCCCGCATGTAATGGGGGATTTTTACAAAAATTCCCCGACTGATATACAGGCAGCATTGGATGAATTAAGGCAAGCTGTTGCTGAACAAGGGATGGATGTTGAAATTAGTGCTGCGGCTGAATATTACTTTGATGAGTGGCTGTTGGATAAAGTCAAAAATGGGGATGTCGTATCTTTTGGCGATCATTACTTGTTGATCGAAACATCCTTCATGAATCGCCCTAATCAATTGTTAGACGCATTTTTTCAGATAAAGCTTAATGGATATAAACCTGTTTTTGCCCATCCTGAAAGGTATATCTATTTGTATGAAGATTTTGAGCGGTACAAAGAGATATATGAAAAAGGCGTTTATTTTCAGATCAACCTGAACTCATTAACGGGGTATTATTCACCAGGCGCTAAGGAAATGGCAGAAACGTTAATAAAGAATGACATGGTGGATTTTGTAGGGACCGATGCTCATAGAGCCAACCACGTTCAACTTTTGAATGAGGTTACCGAAAAGAAAATTTTCAACAAGCTTAAGGACCTGGATCTTCTTAATGAAACCTTATAGCCTATCCTTTAATGAAGATGTGGGGTTGGTTTAACCCGTTAAAATTGACTTAAAACCAAAACTTATGCGCATTGATATCATAACCCTTTTTCCTGGCATGTTTGAAGGCTTCCTGGAGCAATCTATTCTTAAAAGGGCTCAGGAGAAAGGATTGGTAACCATTCAGCTACATGATCTCAGGGAGTACGGTATAGTTAGTGGAAATCGGAAAGAGGTGGATGATTATGCATTTGGTGGAGGGGCTGGAATGGTTTTGTTGGTAGAGCCAATTGTTAAGTGCATTGAAGGCTTAAAAGCCGAACGCTCTTATGATGAGGTAATATTTTTGACACCCGATGGGGAAGAACTTGATCAAAGAAAAGTCAATGCCATTTCGCTTAATCAGAATATAATCTTGCTTTGTGGACGTTATAAGGGTATTGACCAAAGAGTGCGTGACCACTATATAACCCGGGAGTTATCGGTTGGTGATTTTGTCCTGTCCGGAGGCGAAATTGCAGCGGCAGCCTTAACGGATGCATTAGTCCGGGTAATACCGGGTGTTTTGTCAGATGAATCTTCAGCGCTTTCTGATTCCTTTCAAGACGGGCTCTTGGATGCTCCAAGCTACTCAAGGCCGAAAAATTATCGTGGTTTGGAAGTACCGGAGGTATTATTATCCGGTAACCATAAGAAAATAGCGGAATGGCGATATGATGAGGCGCTAAAAAAAACACGTCAAAGAAGGCCTGATTTGCTGAAGGATGAAGATGGCAATTCGGACCCTTAATAGCTTTCCTTCCTTGAAGGGTAAACTTACAGTCATGAATTGAGAACTTCGTAAAGCTTTATAGCAGCAGTGCTTATCCATCTTTTTGCTAAGGTTCCTTTGCTTAAAATTGAATGGCCTATATGCGATCTTCATTGACGGGTTTTAGGCCGGTAATGAAAATGTATGATAAATTGTTACCAAAAGAGAACTGTGGTGAAACAGGCGAAATTGAGCCGGATTTTTTAGGCTATTAACGCGTTTTCTCAAAAATCCCTACGCAAAAACTTGAAAAAAAGTTAAAAAGCCCTAAGTTTGTAAGTCGTTTTTTGAAAGGGAAAAAAGCTTATAGCCATGGAAGACTTCATAAATTCCGTCCAGAAAGATCAAATGCGTGATGATCTCCCCACCTTCACACCAGGTGATACCATTACTGTTCAGTACTTGATTCGGGAAGGTGGTAAAGAACGCAGCCAACCATTCCAAGGTATCGTTATAAAAGAATCCGGAATCGGGTTAAATTATACTTTTACTGTTAGGAAGGTATCCGAAGGGGTTGGTGTTGAACGAATTTTCCCCTACCACTCCCCGAGGATCAAAACCATAGAGGTTAACAAACAAGGTAAAGTAAGACGTAACAAATTGTTTTACATTCGTGGCAGGAGTAAAAAGCAAACCAGAATTAAAGAAAGAAGGGTTTAAGTCTATTAGTAAGCCCTTTTTTTAACAATAAAAAGCTTATCAAAAGAGACTGGTTGTAAAATCAGTCTCTTTTTTTTGATAGGGTTGATCCTAATGCTTCCAAAAGACTGAATGTTTGTTTTGTCGCTATTACCGTTGACGAATGATCTACCGATGGATTTCTGTCCAGCAGCATTTAAACAAAGGGGTAGTTCCTTTTATTATTCCCCCTGAACGATTAACTTTGAAAAGTGAATACTTTAAAGCGGGACTCGCCAGATGGAGGATTACCTATCTCACCTTAATGAAGCTCAGAAGGAAGCGGTACAGCATAAAGATGGCCCTTTAATGATCATAGCCGGTGCTGGTTCCGGTAAAACCCGCGTGATCACCTATCGTATTGCGCATTTAATGGCTACAGGGGTGGACCCTTTCAATATTCTTTCCCTAACATTTACGAATAAGGCAGCTCGCGAAATGCGAGAGCGAATAGAGGGGATTATTGGCACTGAGGCGCGAAATATCTGGATGGGTACTTTTCATTCTGTTTTTGCTAAAATACTCAGGATAGAAGGCTATAAACTGGGTTATCCCTCGCACTTCACTATTTACGATACCGATGATTCCAAAAATTTGATCAAAACCCTCGTAAAAGAGGAGGGCTTGGATCCTAAGCTATATAAGCCCAACATGGTTTATGGTCGTATTTCTTTTTCGAAGAATAATTTCATTGGACCTAAGGAATACAACGAAGACGAACAACAGCAAGCTGAAGACATAGCTGCCGGACGCCCTAAATTAGGTCGCTTGTACGAACTTTATACCAAGCGTTGTTTCCGGGCAGGCGCAATGGATTTTGATGATTTGCTGATCAATACCTACAAATTATTTGATCAATATCCTGATGTTCTTAACAAATACCAACAAAAATTCCGGTACGTGCTGGTGGACGAGTACCAAGATACCAATTTTGTTCAGTACCTGATTGTTAAAAAGTTGGCTGCTGTCAATCGAAATTTATGTGTGGTGGGAGATGATGCGCAAAGTATTTATGCTTTCCGGGGTGCTAACATTCAAAATATTCTGAATTTCGAAGAGGATTACCCTGAACTCACGGTTTACAAACTGGAAAAAAATTACCGGTCCACCAAGAATATTGTAGAAGCGTCTTCCCATATCATAAAGTATAACCAGGAACAGCTTCAAAAAAACCTTTATACAGAAAATTCAACCGGGTCTAAAATTAAGGTGTTCAAAGCCAATTCAGATACCGAGGAAGGGCATTTGGTTGCGCAGAATATTTTTGAGGAGAAGATGCAGCATCAGCTCACCAATGATAACTTTGCCATACTGTATAGGACCAATGCTCAATCCCGGTCTTTTGAGGAAGCTTTGCGCAAACTCAGTATTCCCTATCAAATAATCGGTGGTTTATCTTTTTACCAAAGGAAAGAAATCAAAGACTTGTTGGGTTATTTTCGTCTGGCGTTAAACCCCAATGACGAGGAAGCCCTGAAGCGTGTCATCAATTACCCCGCGAGAGGAATAGGTAAAACCACATTGGACAAGCTGGTTGTGACAGCTAGTGAGCATGGTGTTAGCCTCTGGGAAGTCATTAACAACGTATCAAAATATATCAGTGGCGCCAGGGTTCAGAAAGCTGTCGATAGGTTTGCCAATATGATCAAGACCTTCGGCATCGAGATTAAGGACAAAAATGCCTACGATGCAGGGATGTTCATTGCCAAAAATTCTGGTATCCTAAAAGCCATTGATGAGGACACAACCACTGAAGGTAAAAGCCGGAAAGAGAACGTTGAAGAGCTGCTGGCTGCCATGAAAGAATTTACGGAGAATTCTGAATATGAAGATGTGTCACTTGGGGCATTTATGGAGGATGTGGCCCTTATCACGGATATGGATAACAAGGATACTTCACAGGACAAAGTTACCTTAATGACCGCTCATGGTGCTAAAGGTCTTGAATTTTCCTATGTTTATGTAGTGGGTTTAGAGGAAAATTTATTTCCATCTCAAATGGCCCTTCAGGAACGTTCAGACTTGGAAGAGGAAAGGCGGCTTTTTTACGTGGCTGTTACGAGGGCTCAGCAAAAGTTAACCCTGTCTTATGCTACCTCACGCTTTCGCTGGGGTAAGTTGGTTTATTGTGAGCCCAGCCGTTTCATAGAAGAGATTGACCCTAAATATTTGGAGTATGACGTTGAAATGGCTGAAGCGCAGCAAGCTTCGGTTGGGGAAGATAATAAAACAGGTGCTTTGGACCATTTGACAAAAAAAACATCCGGTAATAAAAAAGTAGCCCCTCACAAACCCTCACCTGATTTTGAACCGGAAGATCTTTCGGGATTGGACGAGGGTATGGAAGTGGAACACAGTCGCTTTGGGTTTGGTACGGTAGAGCAAATCGATGGGGCTGATCAAAACCGGAAAGCAGTGATTCAGTTCAAAGATCATGGCGAAAAACGCATTTTATTGAAATACGCCAAAATGAAAATATTGCGGGATCAATAAGATTATTTTTGAAAATAGTAAATCCCTGATTTATGGAGTATAACTCACAGCTACCGAGACTTATTCTACCAGAGCATGGTAGGAATATTCAGCGGATGGTGAATTACGCGAAAGACATTGATGACCGGGAAACGCGAAACCAGGCTGCTGCTACTATAGTGAAGATAATAGCCAATATGAATCCGCAATACAAGGATCAGAGTGAATTCATTCACAAAGTATGGGATCAGCTTCACATCATGGCTGATTTTGAATTAGATGTGGATAGCCCTTACCCGCCTCCTAAAAAGGAGGAGATCATGAGAAAACCTGAAAGGCTCGATTATCCTACCCATGATATCCAATTTAAACACTATGGCAAGAATATAGAGTTGATGATCGAAAAGGCGCTTGATATGGAATCAGGCCCGTCTAAGGATTTTTTTGTTAATGCCATAGCCAGTTACATGAAAATGGCTTATCGGAAATGGAACGATGAAAAAGTATCAGAGCAGGTGATCCTGAATCATTTAGAAGAACTCTCAGGCGGTAAGCTTAAACTGGATAGCATTGTGGATCTTAACAAAAACTTTGATCCCGGCTCGCAAAAGCAACAAAAAAGTGGTAACCAGCGTCATCAAGGCGGCAAACAAAATCAAAAAGGATTTAAAGGGCCCAAAAACCGGAATAATAAAAAGAACCGAAAGAACTAATCCTCTCTAATGGAAGCTTTTGAGATAAATGGCCCGGTTAGCCTTGATGGAACTATTGAGCCTCAGGGTGCTAAAAATGAGGCCCTACAGGTCATCTGCGCTACGCTAATGACTGACGATAAAGTAACCATCCGGAACATCCCTGCCATTAGTGACGTCTTAAGGCTCATTGATATTTTGAGAGGTTTGAATGTAGAGATCAAGCAGATTGACGATCATTCATACGAATTTTGCGCTGCCAATATTGACCTTGACTATTTAGAATCCGAGACCTTCTTTAATTTAGGAAGTTCCCTGAGGGGATCGGTCATGCTTTTAGGTCCCTTGCTTGCCCGTTACGGAACTGGGCTTATTCCCCGACCGGGGGGAGATAAAATCGGCAGAAGGCGATTAGATACCCACTTCATGGCCCTTGAAAAACTAGGTGCTACGTTCTCTTACGATCCTGACCGAGAGTGCTTTGACGTAAAAACAAAACGATTAAAGGCGAATTTCATTTTCCTGGATGAACCTTCCGTTACTGGTACAGCGAATGCTTTAATGGCAGCCGCTATGGCGGAAGGTGAAACAACTATTTACAATGCTGCCTGCGAGCCTTATCTTCAGCAGTTGGGTCGTTTGATCAATCAAATGGGCGGCCATGTGAACGGTATTGGTACTAATCAACTAATAGTGCAGGGTAGTAACCGATTGGGTGGTGGCGATCATACATGCCTTCCGGATATGATAGAGGTTGGCAGTTTCCTTGGCTTAGGTGCCATGACCCAATCCAATATGGTTATCAAAAATGCTGGGTTGGATCATTTGGGTCAAATTCTCACTATGTTCCAAAAGTTAGGAGTTCAGCTATCGATACAGGGTGATGATATCCATCTTCCCAAAGGTCAGAATTACGAGGTAGAAACCTATCTTGATGGTTCTATTTTGACCGTTTCCGATGGTCCCTGGCCACAGATCACCCCGGATCTCTTAAGTATTGCATTGGTAGTAGCTACTCAGGCGAAAGGCAATGTGCTTATTCATCAAAAAATGTTTGAAAGCCGTTTATTTTTTGTTGACAACCTTATTGAAATGGGGGCACAGGTTATTTTATGTGATCCCCACAGGGCCACTGTTATGGGCTTAGGCAGGAATCATCCCTTGAGGGGGATCAAGGTCCGTTCACCAGATATACGGGCTGGGGTGGCTTTATTAATTGCTGCACTTTCTGCAGAAGGGAACAGTATCATTTACAATGTTGATCAGATTGACAGAGGGTATGAAAATATAGACAACCGATTGAATGCTTTAGGCGCTGGAATTCAGCGCTACAGTGCTGAGTTTACATGGAAAGTTTGAAAAATACTGAACCTTAAAAGCTCATATAGTCATTAAAATCAAGAAATATTATTTTGGACCAGGGTATCAAACATATCTATTACGGCTTGGGTAAAAATAAGGTCAGGTTAGGTTTTTTCCTATGCCTATTATTATTTCTTTTTCAGGGTTTTACCTTCAAACCGATTAATGGTGGAGGTGGGATTGAAAAAGGTGATAAAGCACCGGAAATAACGTTAAAAAACCTGGAAGGTGAGGAAATCAGCTTACAAACCCTTGAAGGCAAACTTGTACTTGTTTACTTTTGGGCATCCTGGTGTAAACCGAGTTGCCAAAAAAGGATTCTTAAATTTGAAAAGCTTTTTAAAAAGTATCAAAATGCCTCTTTTAAAACTGCAGATGAGGGTTTTAAGGTTTACTCCATTTCTCTTGATACAAAGAGAAAGCGGTGGAAAAAAGCATCAAAAGAGTTAGAAATTCCCTGGAAAACTAATATGAGCGATCTCAAAGGTTGGGACTCCAAAGCCGTTAGTCAGTTTGGTGTTGGAGCCATTCCAAGGTCTTTTTTGGTAAATGGAGAGGGGGTTGTAGAAGCTGTTAATGTAAGTAAAGGTTTATCCGCAATCCTGGAAAAGCGGAAGAAATAAATGATTAAACCAATTCTGCCGTTGTAAAAAGCACCCTTCCTGAATAGGAAGGAATTTTTCTTTCAGAAGGTTATTACATGAAATCAGCTAAGTTGTCATTTTGTCGGAGTAAAGGCTTGGCAATGTATTTGATGAAGGGTGAAAAAAAATTTGTGGAAAATGAGTAAGAAGCAATATAATAAAGAGGCTATGAATGGTAATAAGGAAGAAAATCCTAATGAAGAAAATGATGAGCAAACAACAAAAGAGGACGTAGATTCGGTCCAGTCTGAAACAAACAAGGGTGGAAACGAAGAAAAACCGGATGAAGAACGATTGAATGCTGAAGAAGAAAGCACTGAAGAAGAAGCTCAAAAGGAAAGCGGCAAAAGTGAGCTAGAGCAGAAACAAGAAGAATATCAAGAGCTTCATGATAAGTACCTCCGGCTTTACTCTGAATTTGAAAATTTTCGCAGGCGGAGTCGTAAAGAAGTCAGTGATGCCAAGGAAAAAGGCCGCTCGGAATTTGCGCTGGCTGTTCTTCCGGTTTTGGATGACTTTGAACGCGCAATGAGCTCTATTCAAGAAAACCAAGACGAAAACGCTGAACAGGACGAGGTTTCGAAAGGTGTTGAATTGATCTTTAATAAACTTAAAAACACGTTAGAAGATCAAGGTCTTCAGGAAATGGAGGTTATCGGGCATGATTTCGACCCTGAATACCATGAAGCCATGACAAAGATGCAGGCTCCTTCTGAAGATCAGAAAGGAAAGGTTATAGAAGAGGTTCAAAAAGGGTACCTATTTAATGATCGTATTGTGAGACATGCAAAAGTAGTGGTGGGAGAATAACTTATGAGTAAAAAAGATTACTATGAAATCCTTGGTGTATCCAGGGATGCGAGTCAAAGTGATATTAAAAAAGCTTACCGTAAATTAGCGATCAAATATCACCCTGATAAAAATCCTGACGATCCTGAAGCCGAAACTAAATTTAAGGAAGCTGCAGAGGCCTACGAAGTTTTGGGTGATGAGGATAAAAAAGCCAAATATGATCGCTTTGGCCACAGTGGCTTAGGTGGCCAAGACAGTGGTTTTGGTGGTGGTCAGGGTATGTCCATGGAAGACATATTTGAGCATTTTGGTGATATTTTCGGAGGTGGTGGTCGCGGAGGCGATCCCTTCGAATCTTTCTTTGGTGGTGGTAGAGGCGGAGGATTCCGCAAGGAAAAGGGTTCTGACCTTAGGGTAAAGGTGACCTTAACATTACCAGAGATGGTGAACGGCGTTAAGAAAAAGATTAAGCTCCGAAAGTACGTTGCCTGTGATGAATGTGATGGAAGCGGTGCTGAAGCCGGAAGTAATAAAAGCACCTGTTCAACCTGCATGGGGCAAGGTCAGGTTAAACAAGTGACTAACACTTTCCTGGGCCAAATGTATACTGCCTCCACTTGCCCTACTTGCAATGGTGAAGGAAAAATCATCGAGAAAAAATGTAAAAAATGCGGCGGAGATGGCCGCTATTCTAAAGATGATGAAGTAGAAGTGGATATTCCACCCGGCGTAAGGGAAGGAGTGCAACTAACGGTTAATGGGCGCGGAAATGCTGCCCGCAAAGGCGGTATTCCAGGTGATTTATTAATTGTTGTTGAAGAAGAGGAAGACGCTCAACTTAAGCGAGATGGCGATAACCTTATCTATGACCTGCAAATTAGCTTTCTTGATGCCGTGTTGGGTAGTGAGATTGAAGTCCCTACCGTAGATGGTAAAGCCAAAATTAATGTTCCTGCGGGAACGCAGGGCGGTAAAATTTTCAGACTAAAAAATAAAGGCCTTCCAAGGCTTCAGGCTTCAGGTACCGGTGATCAACTGATCCATGTTAATATTTTTGTACCGAAGAATATTTCCAGGGAAGAAAAAGAAACCTTAGAGCAGTTAAGGGATTCTGGTAACTTTGAGCCTGATCCCCACGATGAAGGAAAAACATTCTTTGAAAAAGTAAAAGAAATGTTTAGCTAAGGGATTTATGGGAGAAGGTAAACAACAGACTTTTAGTTCAGGCGAAGCCCCTGAACCAGTTGGAGCATACCCGCATGCAAAGCAGGCTGGTCCTTTCTTATTTTTATCAGGAGTGGGACCAAGGGAAAAGGGAAGTGAATCCATACCTGGTGTCAAATTTGATGAAAATAACAACATCCTTAGTTACAATGTAGCTGAACAAACAAGATCCGTTTTTAAAAATGTAAAAGCTATACTTGAAGCTTCTGGTGCAACCTGGGATCAATTAGTAGATGTTACTGTTTTTCTTACAAATATGAAAGATGATTTCAGCCAATTTAACCCCATATGGAAGGAATACTTTCCAAAAAATCCCCCCTGCCGAACCACTGTAGAGGTTAATGCTTTGCCAACACCTATAGCAATAGAACTCAAGTGCGTTGCCTACGTAGGTTAAATACTGGTTCTAAACTCAATTCTAATGACTTCCATTGCCCTTGATCTTGGGAACACTTTCACCAAAGTAGGCCTCTTTGAAGGATCATTCCTAAAAGAAGTCCGGAAATTTGATGCCAAGGCATTTCAAGCTGTTCAGAGCTATATTAAGAGTAATCATCCTGAATCAATCATTATAAGTTCGGTTATTAACCTGCCGCTTGGTTTTAGAGAGTCTCTCGAGGAGGTTTGCTCCTCTTATATGCTTAACGAGATAAGTTCACTGCCTATTTCGTTGGGTTATGAGGATCCTTCGGAACTTGGAAAAGACCGCATAGCTTCTGCTGTTGCTGTAGCAATGATTAATCCCGGCAAGCCGGCCTTATCAATAGATTTAGGGTCTTGTATCACATTTGATTACGTAAATGCCTCAGGGATTTTTGAAGGCGGTGCCATAAGCCCGGGTATAGGGATGCGATTAAAAGCTATGAACCAATTTACTGAAAAATTACCCGCCATTACCATTGAAGAACTAAAGGAAACCCCACTTGTGGGAAAAACAACAAAAGATGGCATGCTTTCCGGAGTTGTTAATGGTGTCCTGAGGGAAGTAGATGGTATCATTGATGCTTACATAAAGCATGAAAATAACTTGAATGTGACAATAGGAGGCGGTGATGCCACGTTCTTTGAAAAAAACTTAAGAAACCTCATTTTTGCAGAGCCTAACTTGGTACTCAAGGGCTTAAATCAAATCTTACAACTTAATGCACGTTAACCTACTGGCTGTATTTTTATTCTTATTTTCTCCATTCATGCTTTTTAGCCAGAATTTTAATAACCCTTCTACCGAGTATGGCCTGGGCGAATTACAAACAATGGAATTTTCCCATTTATCAGCTATTGAACCCCTTGGAGTAACCCATGAAAACAAATCATCTTATTCCCTGCAAAACCCCGCGACATATGCCTCCATTGATTACACAACATTTAACATTGGGCTTGATGGCAAAGTATACCAATTATCGGGAAGTAATACCTCCTTGCAGGATAACAACATTGGATTCGGGTTTCTTTCCCTTGGTTTCCCCATCATGAAAAGTAAAAATTGGGGGGCAAGCTTTGGTATTGTTCCGGTCAGTCAAATCGGTTACCGTCATAAAGAATCACCTAATGAACCTTCTGAATATACCATATCGAGTAATGGGAAAGGGGGCTTATCAAAATTTTATGTGGGTACAGGTATTGAGATAGCAAGTGGGTTAAAAATTGGTGTTGATGCATCCTATTTATTTGGCAGCAGGGATCGCTTTACTACTTATCGATTTCCTTTAGATGCCACCTCCCTAAGCTCCAGAAGGATTATTAATGAAAATATAGGTGGATTCATTTTTGACGGGGGTTTTCAATATACCCAAACCCTTTCTGAGGACCTGGACCTGGTTGTTGGTGGTAATGCTCGCATACCAAGATCAATTAATTTTGAAAGAGAGGGCGAAACTTTTGTCTATCCGCGCAATCCGGATCAGAGTCTCGGTCAATTATTAGAAGCAGGAATTGCCGATACAGTAAATTCGGGTACTTTAAATGGTGATATGAGATTTCCTGCGAATTATCGAGCTGCGGTAGAGCTCAGGAAAAACAATAACTGGCGACTTGGACTGGGAGCAGAATTTGGTCAATGGTCTGAGATGGCCATTTTGGGTGAAAACCAAGGTTTCTCTGATGCTTATGAGTTTGACTTAGCTGGTGAAATCACCCCGGATAATGAGGGATCTTCTTATTGGGGGAGAATGGATTATCGCCTTGGCATTAAATATGCTAAAAGTTATTTGAAAATAGCTGGAGACCCATTGAAACGATATGAACTAAACCTGGGAATTGGGTTCCCGTTGTTTAATAAAGACGCGACAAGTGGCAGGGAACAAGAATCAAGCATTGATTTTTCAGTTTCGCTTGGTAGCCTTGGGGCCCCCGATAATCAAGTATGGGAAGAAAATTATTTAAAATTTCGACTGGGCTTTAATTTAACCGAAAATTGGTTCATCGAACGTAAAATTAAGTAAACCATGAAAGGCTATAAGAAATCTTTCTCCTTATTTACCGGAGCTTTAATTCTTTGCTCTTCACTTTATGCTTGTGGTATTTTTGGTCCAAGTCAGGAAGAAGTAGATGACGGCTCAGGCGAGATGACCAAAGAGGAAGAGATTGTGCTTGAAAAAGCCATTGATGAGCGTATTCGGAATAATGATGATGAAGATAATCCCCAGGAAGACCCTGATAAAGTAGAATCCAAATGGGGACCTGACAGTGCAACAGCCGTACGTAAATACAGCTTATATTATCAGTATTACAAGCAAAATAATTACAAGAGAGCTTATCCTCATTGGCGCTGGATGATATTCAATGCCCCAAAACAAAGTATTAACCTTTACATTAGAGGCGTTAACCTGGTAGAATTCAAAATGGAAAATGCCCCTGAAGCTGAGAAAAAAGCTTATTTAGATACTTTGATGATGGTTTACGACAAGCGAATCAAGTACTTTAATAAAAAAGGTTATGTTCTTGGCCGAAAAGGCATGAATTTATTCCAGTTAGACAAAGAGCAAGCAAGGAGGGCCTACGATATACTGAAAAAATCCATCCAAATAGAAGGTAACGATTCCCGGAATTATGTGCCTTACCATTATCTACAAGCAGCAGTAGAATTAAAGAAAAATGAGCAAATTAATAAAGATCAGTTATTAAAAGATTACAATAAGGCAATGGATATTGTGAAGGCCAATATGAACAGCAGTTCAGAGGATGACTGGGAAGGGACTAAAGAAAACATTTCAAACTTGATGAAACCCTATTTATCATGTTCGGATTTGATCGGAAAGTATAGGCCTCAATACAAGGAAAACAAAGAGAATATTGAAAAGCTAAAAGGGTTCCAGAAAAGCCTTAAAGAAGCAGGCTGCACTAAAGATCCTTTTTACTTAAAACTTACTGAGACGGTATTAGATAATAAGCCCTCAGCAGATGTAGCTTTATCCTTGGCTCGCAATTGGAAAGAGAAAAACAACAACGACAAAGCCATAAAATTCTTTAAAAAAGCCATCGAGCTTGAAGAAGATGATAAAAAAGCAGCCGATTATGCATTGAATCTTGCCGGTATTTATAAGAATCAGAAAGAAGAGCTTTTAAAAGCTAAGGAATATGCTAAAAAAGCAATTAGCCTTAACGATCAAAAGGGTAGGGCATATTTGTTCTTAGGTGAGCTTTATATTGCCGGTCGCGATCGCTGCGGGGATGATTTTAAAAAGGATGCCGTTCTTTGGGCGGCTGTAGATAAATTTAAGAAAGCCAAGGAAGTTGATTCTTCGGTTAAAGATGCAGCGAATAAACGTATTAAATCCTACAAAGAGCGATTCCCTAAAAAGCAACCTGTCTTCTTCCGCAATTTAAGCAAAGGGGATTCTTACACGGTTGAATGCTGGATTAATGAGGAAACTACCGTTCGGGTCAGGCCAGAATAAAAATAGACCTATTTATTTTTGTGGTTTATGCTTAATGGTTTTAATAACCAGTTGTGGAAGCAATGATCTTCAGGAAGTGGAGAAAGTCAGCATTAAACGGAAAAAGGTGCCTCAAGAAACAGGTGAATCTATTGAAGTAATATACACAGATTCATCCCTATTGAAAGCACGCGTTATGGCCCCTTTAATGGAAAAATTCAATGAAAAAGAAAAAACTTACCTGGAAATGCCAGAAGGGGTTAAAGCCTATTTCTTTAACAATGATGAAGAAAGGAACAGCCACCTGAAAGCTAACTATGGTATCAGATACCTGAAAAAAAATAAGACTGTGGTGAAAGATAATGTGGTGGTGGTTAACAAGCAGGGTGACACCCTTCGAACGGAAAAGTTAACATGGGATGAGAAGGATGGTAAAATCTACTCCGAAAAATTTGTAAAGGTAAAAACCCCGGAAGAAATTATACTGGCCAATGGGTTCGAGTCCAACCCAACCTTTACAAACTATGAATTTTACGATATTGAAGGCACTATTCAGATAGACGAATAAAATTCAGGCTAAAAATCTCAACTGACTTTACAAAGGAAGGCTAAGCATTGATAAGCTACTTCGGATTCGATTCATGCTTTAACTTGATCTTCCTGAACTTTCTTATAGTCGTTAAGGAATTTCTCTAAGCCTGTGTCGGTCAAAGGATGATTTAGTAAATCTAAAATAGTTTGCGGCGGGCATGTGGCTACATCAGCATTTGCTTCAGAGCACCTGATTATATGAAGAGGATTCCTTACAGAAGCAGCCAGAACTTCCGTGGAGTAACCGTGTAGGTGGTAAATATTAGTGATTTGCTCAATTAAAGCAATGCCATCGTATGTGATATCATCCAACCTTCCCATGAAAGGAGAGACAAAAGAAGCACCTGCTTTAGCTGCCACTATAGCCTGACCTGCTGAAAAATTCAATGTACAATTTATTCGTATGCCTTCCGAACTTAGTTTTTTAATGGCTTTTACCCCCTGTTTGATCATCGGAACTTTCACAACTATCTTATCATCAATCTTAGCTAACTGCCTACCCTCATTCACAATTTGGTCATAGTCGGTAGCTATTACTTCAGCAGAAATATCCCCGTCTACCTCGTCACAAATGTCCTTGTAATGCTGAAAAACAGCTTCATCTCCTTTTATACCCTGCTTAGCCATTAGGGAAGGATTGGTAGTAACGCCATCGAGGATGCCTAATTCATTGACCTCTTTGATGGACTCCATATCAGCAGTATCGACAAAAAATTTCATAGCCAAAAGTATTTTGAGTGAGGTTCTTTAAAAAGGAAGGGTAAGCTTCCTGTATCGCACCGCTCAACCAGGCTCACCTTGCTCCATTTCTGGCCTGGGGCGATACCCGGGAGCTGGTCGTACAGGGCTTACCCAACTGCAAACTTATGAAAATCATAGCCCTTTGGCAACACGCTAACCGCTTTCAACAAACTTTATTTCTGCCAGGGTTGTGTCTTAGTGCTTAAGGCGGTGTAGATACATTTGAATCGTATTCTTAAGCCCATAGTAAATGGCATCACATATCAGGGCATGCCCAATTGAAACTTCCATTAAACCGGGTAAATGTTGGTATAAAAAATTCAAATTATTCAAGTCAAGGTCATGACCCGCATTCAGTCCTAAACCTTCTTTTACCGCCACCTGGGCAGTATCAATATAGGCTTCAATGGCTTTTTCCGGATTGCCTGAATAGGCCTTGGCATAAGGAGCGGTATAAAGTTCAACACGGTCAGTGCCAGTTTTGGGTGCTACTTCAGCCAGATTGGGATCCGGGTTTAGAAAAATCGAGGTGCGTATCCCCCCTTTGTGAAGTTCGTCAGTAACTTCTTTCAGTAAGGTTTGATTACTTATCGTGTTCCAGCCTGTATTAGAGGTTAAA
>CAZQQN010000003.1:101904-121053 GCA_964595485.1 uncultured Sphingobacteriales bacterium
CGGGAACAAGGGTTACTTGGTGTGGTTTTACACTCAGTACCAAATCCAGAAAAGGCCGGGATGGGTAGCCTTCCACATTCAGTTCGTTTTTAACGACTGGTTTCAAAGCCTTGACATCAGTATAGGTGATATGCCTTTCATCTGGTCTTGGATGTACAGTTATTCCTTGAGCTCCGTAGTGCTCGCAGTCTTTAGCAACTTTTAGGACATCTGGACGGCTCTCTCCCCTTGAATTCCTAAGAAGGGCAATTTTATTGATATTAACGCTTAAACGGGTCATTTTTTATTTGTTAAGGTTGTTTCCTTAAAAGTTAGGTTTTAATTTTTAACTTGACAATTATAATAGATTGAATCATTTTAAAAATTAAAAGGCATTTTCGTTCTGATTCATACACGTTTTGAAAGGATTTTCACCACAATTGCTGAAAATCATTCTATAAACGATGACACTGTTTGACATACCAGTTTGAAGCAAGATTATTTTTGATTTATTCAAGTGGTCAGACTCTTTTGCTCAACCGACCATGCTTCTGGCTTATCAGCAAATAAGGCTTTGGTTTCCCGCCAGGTTTGTTTAAACAGGTCAGATTTCCTGTAAGCATCCAGGTAAACTTGCTTTTCCCAAATACTGTAAGTAAAAAAGATTCTTGGATCGGTGGTATCCTGCCATAGCTCTAAATGCTGGCAGCCATCAAAGCTACGTATCTGATCCTTGGTTTCTTCAAATATTGACCGGAATACATCAAGCTTTTCTGAATGGAAAGTCATTTTCACTATTCGAATTATCATTCGCACTCTACTATTATGGTGTGACCAATATGTAAGCCTAGTAATTGACTAGCATTGCCTTTATTAATTGCGATTTCCAAGTAACCATTTACCCCGAAAAGCGCTATACATTCCCCCTCCGGAACGTCTTCATAATGTTCCTGTATGGCTTTTATGTAATTAGTTTTGTTGTAATTGATACTGATCTGTTTCTTTTCTGAATATCGCTCAAGGGTTTGTTTGGTTATATTGCTGATGGCATTACCAAAATTATCAACGTAAATCACAGTTCCCCTTATTACCCCTTCTAATAGTATGGGTCGTAAATTGGCACGGGCAACCATTTCATCCATCGGCTCTCCTAATTCATCTAACAAGGTACCATGGTCTAATTCTATGGCGATATCAGCCATGACTTCCTTGAGTGGGAACTTTAGTAAACTTCTGTCGGACTCCGTTAATTTCCTGATTTTTTGGGTTGGTTCGTCTGTTATAAGTGAAATTAAACCATTATTTTTGGCAATAAAATAATGGTTATTTACCTGAGCCAAAACAAAATCTCCCTGGGTATCGAAGTCCGATTCAATACTCACAAGGTGGGTAGTAAATTCGGGGAAATCACGGTAGGCATTGCTAAGTAAGAAAGCAGCTTCAGCAATATTAAATGGTTTTATTTGATGGGTAATATCAACAACCTTAGTTTCCGGGCTATGGGTATAAATCCTGCCTTTTACCGAAGGCACATAAAAATCCCGCAACCCTAGGTCGGTTGTAAGTGTTATAATTCCCATAAGAATGAACCATTCAATGACAAAGGTATTGAGTTTTTACTGTAAAACTTTAAAGATAAGCGGTATTGAGCGAAATCACGATTAAACTTGAAGAAATCCATCCGGTTGAGATTTTGGGTAGTAACAATGAGAACTTGAAGGTGATGCAGGAAGAGTTCCCAAAGCTGAAACTTCATGTTCGGGGTAATGAAATCAGAGTAAAAGGTGACTCCCAGGAAATTGAAAAATTTGAAAGCAAACTGAACCGTATTACAAAGTATGTAATGAAACACCGGTCATTACCTGAAAACCGGCTTACAGAAATACTGAACACCAATGACGAAGCTGAGGTAAAAACAGGTAGTGAAGAAGATATCCTGGTTTATGGGAATAATGGGCTTATCGTTAGAACAAAAACCCAGAATCAGCAACGGCTTTACCAGGCAACGCACAACAATGACCTCATTTTTGCTATTGGTCCTGCGGGAACCGGGAAAACCTATACCGCGGTAGCCATTGCCGTGAAAGCTTTAAAGAACAGGGAAGTACGCAAGATTATTCTTACCCGTCCTGCTGTGGAAGCTGGAGAAAGCTTGGGATTTCTTCCGGGGGATATACGGGAAAAGGTCGACCCATACCTACAGCCTTTATATGACGCGCTCCACGATATGCTGCCACCCGATAAGCTAAATTATTACCTTGAAGACCGCACCATTGAGATTGCCCCGCTTGCTTTTATGCGAGGCCGTACGCTTGATAATGCTTTTGTTATTTTAGATGAGGCTCAGAATTCCACCTCTATGCAACTTAAAATGTTCCTAACCAGAATGGGACCAAATGCCAAGTTTATTGTGAATGGGGATTTGACACAAGTCGACTTGCCGCCTAAACAAAAATCCGGTCTTGTTAAAGCTATTGATTTGCTTGGCGAAATTGATGGGGTAAATGTTGTGAAGCTTACAGCAGAGGATGTCATAAGGCATAAATTAGTGAAAGATATCATCAATGCTTATGAAGAAGATCCGGATATCAAAGGGCAACCAGGTCAGAATGGCCTTTGAAAAATACTAAAGGTGTTTATTTATTTTTCACAAGCCAGTTGCTTGTGATAATAATTGCTATCTGTGAATAAACGTTTAAGGGTATCAGGGTCTTTGCTAATATTCAGGAAAATCAGTAATTGTTCTTTCTGATTCTGGTAAAAAAAAGCATAGGCCATCCTTTCATTTTTCTTTAATAAGAAATGATGACCAAGGGTATCTTTTTTTTGATCCATTCTGTAGGTAGATTCTGAAAGCTTTTGTTTAACAGAAGATGGTTTTCTGTTATGGTATAAGCCTACAAAAGTTTTATGCTTAGGAGCAGTGATTACCTTGTGAAGTGGAGCATGGGGTAGCTTAAAAACGCTGTCCTTTATAAGGTTATATTGATTAATCTCTTGCTTCCCTATTTTAGAAAAGTGTTGGCTATCAGGATTTTCAAAACATTCAACCCCGAGTATTTTACTGTTTTGATTACCATTACAGCCAATCATTGAGATAACCACGATTAATGAAGTAAAGAATGTCTTACCCATTTTTAAGTGGTTAAAATTGTATAGTTAAAAGGGGAGTGTAAGCATTGGTACACCCCCTTTTTGGTAATTACTTACCGGTGACAATAGTTGTGTAAGTGGTGGAGAATAGTCCTGGATCTATCTCGAGATCGACCGTGGATATACGGTCTATATTACCGTCCTCAGCTGCCTCGGCTAAGCTTCTTGATCTGTCGAAGGCTATGCCCAAAACAGTTGTATAACTTGACTTACCCACTTTATCACCGGTTCCTGTTTCCGCTTCGGTTGTCATAACGGGTGATGTTATTGTTACACAAGATGTCATTATAACCCCTATAGCAAAGCTAGCAAAAACTACTTTTATTTTTCTTAGCATAATTATCTTTTTTTTAGTTGATTAATTACCTGTTACGACCAATTCATATTTAGTCCACAAGACATACCAGGTTCTTTTCAAGTCAACGGTTGCCACCTTGTTGATATCGGCTTTTTCAGCAGCTTGCCGGATACCATAATCACTAGTATTGAAGCAAATTCCGCTACTTGTGGGCAGTTGACCAGCTGATGGGGCAGTGTAGTAGTAACCCGCGTAAGTAAACATACAAGTATTGCTTGAAGTCCCTTTTTTGTCTCCGACCTTATTATCAGTCGCTTTTAGCGGTGTAGTAGAGACGCAGGAGGATAGAAATAAAACTCCTATACATATAGCCACAATTGATTTAATGCTTTTCATATTCGTTACTTTTTTTGATTAAAAAATTATTCACCGCCAACTGTAGTGGTAGGCGTTCCAAAGGCCGAGTAAACAACCTTTGTCGTACTGATTTTCTCAATATCCCCTTTTTGTACTGCGGTTCTAAAGGAGTAATCTAAACCGCTTGATTCTCCTACTTTGTCACCAATAGGGTTGCTATTAACCTGGTGATAAGTAATTGAGCAAGAGGCGCAAAAGCATAGCAAAAATGCACCCGCTAAAATCGTTTTCAATTTTCTCATAATATGTCATTTTTTGGTTTAATTAAACTACTTACAAATATAGAGGATTTGGTTAAGCCTCAAAATATTTGTTTTCAAATAATTTTTTATCAGCTTTTGATACTTGCCATACTGAAGAATCAATCTTGTTAAGCCTTCTCACTTGATTAGCTTGAAAAGGGGTTTAAACAATCACTTGACGACTAATTGCTAATTTTGTTAATTCAATTATCATTATTCTAAATGATTTAAACGGGCGTTATGGAGGAAACCATTAAGGAAACAGCGTTTCAATTACCGGGTCAATCAGCGAAATATAAGGGTAAAGTGCGTGATGCTTATGAAATTGATGGTCAATACATGGTTTTTGTTACCTCTGACCGCATTTCTGCATTTGATGTAATCCTGCCAAGGGCTATCCCTTATAAAGGAGAGGTCTTAAACCTGATAGCGGAGAAATTTTTACGGATGACAGAGGATCTGGTGTCAAATTGGCTAATTGAGGTGCCGGATCCCGCTGTTTCTATTGGTTATAAGTGTGAACCATTACCCATAGAAATGGTCGTTCGTGGGTACCTTTGTGGCCATGCCTGGCGCGCATACCAAGCAGGGGCCACTCATTTGTCCGGAAATGCCTTACCTAAAGGGATGCGCCAATTTGAACCTTTTTCAGAACCCTTGATAACACCAACTACGAAAGCCACTACCGGACATGATGAGGATGTTTCTAAGCGGGAGGTAGTTGAGCAGGGGTTGTTAAGTGAACAGCTTTTCGACCAATTAGCCGAATTGACGATGAAGCTTTACCAAAGGGGTCAACAATTTGCCCGCGAGCAGGGACTTATTCTGGCTGATACTAAATATGAGTTTGGCCTTTTGAATGGCGAGATCATATTAATCGATGAAATTCATACACCGGATTCTTCTCGTTATTTTTACCGGGATGGTTTTGAAGAGCTTATTAAGCAAGGTGAAAGCCCAAAACAGCTTTCTAAGGAATTCGTCCGTGAGTGGTTAATGGAACAAGGGTACCAGGGGCAAGAAGAACAATCAATTCCAGAAATGACGGATGAGCGGGTGGAACAGATTAAAAACCGCTACATAGAACTATATGAAAA
The DNA here is from genome assembly GCA_964595485.1 of uncultured Sphingobacteriales bacterium. GTDB lineage: Bacteria > Bacteroidota > Bacteroidia > CAILMK01 > CAYYUA01 > CAZQQN01. Next base: position 107,091 of record CAZQQN010000003.1, read on the forward strand.
TGTAACCGGTGACCCATTCCCTTATTCTAACCGGGAGAATTTATTGAAGCGTATTGAAGCCAATATTCACAATGCCCTTGAGGAACTTCGCTAATTCCCTAAAGCATGGAAGTCAAAAATTTGGTGACAGTAAGTATTTGGAATAGAAATCATTAATCTCTTTCACCGCTTCATCCACTGTATCAACAAGTTTAATCAGGAAGAGGTCCTCTTCGTTAATATTCTGGGTTTTTTCCAGCATGGCTTCTTTCAGCCAATCAACTAGGCCAGTCCAAAAATCGCTCCTGACGAGAATAATAGGGAATTTCCCGATCTTTTTGGTTTGGATTAAAGTCATAGCTTCAAACAGCTCATCCAAAGTTCCCAGCCCACCTGGCAATACAATGAATCCCTGTGCATATTTGACAAACATCACCTTCCTCACAAAAAAATAATCAAAATTGATGAGTTTATCTGAATCTATATACTTATTGGGCTCTTGTTCAAAGGGTAGGTCAATGTTAAGGCCAACCGACTTACCACCAGCGTTGCGGGCTCCTTTGTTGGCTGCTTCCATAATTCCCGGGCCACCACCGGTAATGATTCCATATCCTTCATTGGTGAGCGAATGAGCTAAATCTATCGCCATTTGGTAATATTGGTCATCTTCCTTACTGCGGGCTGAACCAAAGATAGAAACACATGGCCCCACTTTGTTCAACTTTTCAAAGCCCTCTACAAATTCGCTCATGATTTTAAAAATCGACCATGAGGATTCTGCTTTTACTTCGGACCAGTGTTTATCTTCGAAAGCTTTACGCGTTTTTCGATCCTGGAAAGATTGATCATCCATAGTCATTGGTTTTCTTGTTAAAAATTATTCTTACTGTTGGAGGTCATCGATTAATTGGTTAATGGCGTTTACTAAGTTAGCTTTTTCTTTATGTTTTCTCTCCTTTTCTATATCGTTACTTCCCTCCTCAGTTTTTTCCATGGCTTTCTTTATTTTATTCCTTTCAGCTTTTTTTATATCCCGGAGTTCTTTAAGTGGCTGAATCAATTTTTTCTTATCAGCTTTAGCCGAAACCCAATATTCCATTTGCCTGGGTACATTTAGGTTTTTCCTGATGAAATGATCACCATGGCGATTAAGGTAAAAAAGGTAATTATCGACAATGTTCAGCCTGTGGGGCCAATCCGGCTTTTTCAATAATACGTGCCTTAGGTACTGATTTTTATCCTTACTGCCATGTGCTGTATACACTTTTGCAACTGTTTTGACTAATTCATCGCTCTTAGTTTTCTCTAAAGACTCAGCAGCCTTAAGGCCTTTTAACCTATCAATTTCTACTAACCCGTTAAGAGCCTTTTTGACTACCTTATAGGAGGTATCTCTCAACCCGTCTTGAAAAACCTTAACAAGGTCCTCATTGACTTCAAAATCATTTGACAGGATAGAGTAAGCTTCCGCTCGGACTGACGATTCTTCATCGTTCCGGGCCATATTCATTAAACGATCCCTGAAACCTTTCTTGAGCCTGTCATTAGTTTTTTGTTGCAGCAGAGCAAGGCCTTTTTTCCTGATTTTCCAAAATTGATTTTGCAGGAGGTCATTAAACCAATTGCGTTGCTTTTTTGCCGACAAAGAGTCCAGTTTATTTGCAACACCCTTTATAGCTTCGAATTTACCCAGGTAGTCAGGAACGTTATTAAACTGGTATAGCCATTCCCGCACGGGCTTTTGGTAATCCTTTTCCGCAAGGAGGTTGTTTTCAGCGTCAAAATTGATTAACGCAGGGGCTTTTTTACTTGGTATAAAAAAGGTATCATGCTTTTCCTCAATCCATAAATGCTGACGAGTTGAACTTTGTTTGGTGTAAACATCGATGGCAACCGGAAGCCGGTAATTAGGGTATTTTTCTGCTGATTGCTCTTGCGATACACTGTAGATGATTTCTTGCTCAGCCGTATCATAATGGCTTCTAATATTAAGCTTGGGGTGGCCTGGGCTAAGGAACCACTGGTCAAAAAACCACTTAAGGTCTTTGCCGCTTGCAGACTCCATAGCAAGACGCAGATGACTGTGCTCAGCAGGTTTGTAAGCCCTGTTTTTTAAATATTGTTGGATGCCTTTGAAAAATGCTTTATCTCCCAGGTAGTTTCTGAGCATGTGCAGAATGCAACTGCCCTTCTCATAACGGTGGTCATCAAAAAGATTTTTAGCCTCCCGGTAACGATATTGAATTAAGGGTACCTGTTTTTGCCTGCTTTCTCTGAGATAATCTTTCACGTTACTTTGCCATTCGATAGAAGCTGCTGTTTTTCCGTATTCGTGTTCTTCCCAGAGGTATTCACCGTAAGTGGCAAATGATTCATTAAGGGCTAATTGACTCCAGGACTCGCAGGTCACTAAGTTGCCAAACCAATGGTGAATGAGTTCATGGGCTATTAAAGTTTCATAATGCTTATCAATATGAGCCCTTGCGTCTTGCTGGATACCAGCAAAATGGATGGTTGCGGATGTATTTTCCATTGCCCCGGCAATGAAGTCCCTTACGGCAACCTGCGAATATTTGGCCCAAGGATAGTCGTATCCTAACAAGTTAGAGAATAAAGTCATCATTTCAGGTGTTTTCCCGAAGATCATTCTTGCGTGCTTCTCATACTTAGGTTCCACATAATAGTTGACTGGGATACTATCCCGCCAGCTATCCTTGACTACCGCAAAATCCCCAACAGCAAGCATAAAAAGATAAGGCGCATGGGGTTGCGCTTGTTGCCAATAGTCTGTCCTGGTACCTCCCTCATTAAGCATGCTATACACCTTTCTACCGTTTGAGAGGGTTTTAAATTGGGTATCTACTGTGATATAGATCTCTTGTGTTGTTTTTTCATTTGGTCTGTCCAGCGTTGGGAACCAAAAAGAACTGTATTCTGTCTCCCCTTGTGTCCAGATTTGGCGGGGTTTCTCATCATACTTACCCTTGGGATTGATAAAATAAAGGCCTCGGTTACCGGCAACAGAGGAATCAACTCCATTATTAGGTTTAAATGTAGCCGTGTAATCAATAAAGACTTTAAAAGTATCTTCTCGGGTAAAGGTCTGCGGTAATTTAATCCGGATTTTTTTACCATTGTACTGGTATCGGAGATTTTGTTTATTACCTTTTTTGACCAATTTCACCGCATTCAAGTCAAAATTTTGTGCATCAATGATCAAAGAATCCTGCTCATAAAAGTAAGGAGTAAAAGTAAGGGTAGCGTTGCCTTGCAGGTTTTGTTCTTTCCATTCGGGCCTGAGATCAAGCTTAGTATGCAGTAGGTCCATATGTTTGTTTGGAGTCGGCTGATAGGGATGTTCTACGGCTTGAGTAGCTGAAGCATTTTGCTTTTGGCTTTGATCGGATTCAGCCTGGGTTTGCTCCTGTGTGGTTAATAGCGAACAACCAGTGAATAATAGGAATTGACAAGTAATCAGCCCTATCAGCTGCCTCATAGCATAGTGGTTTAATCTTCCAAGGGTAACTTCTACAAACTTAAAATTTTCAATCCAATGAGGAACAGGCAAATCTTAAAAGCTTTGAAAATAATTTTTAAATGGAGTTAAATAACGGTTGCCCTGCTTCTTCAGGTATTTATGGAACTTGGAGTTCCCCTGCGATATGATGGCACAATGGGTAACGATATTATTGCTTTCCTATTTCCCCGGCTTTTTCAAGTGCCCATTTAGCTGATACAGGTCCTATTAATTCAAAAATAAAAGTGGTAACAGCAATAGTGGTGAAGACCGTTTGACCAATTTGATCGCCAAGTGTGAGTTGAGTGGTTTCGTTTATAACCGGCCCGAGGCCTGTTAAGTTTTGCTTAAGAACAAGGGCTAACCCGATAGCAACCCCTGCTTGAGATAGTATGCCGAGACCAAGGTATTTACGTATATTATCGTGCAACCCGCCAATAGCAGCTCCCAAGTAGGAACCTGTGCTTAACCCGGCCACTCTTCCTATTATATACAGAATGCTTAAAAGGCCCAAATGCTGAAGGGCTTGTAAATGTAAGTTGGCTCCGGCCAGGGTGAAGAAAAAAATGTAAAAAAGGGGTAGCATAATTCCGATTTCTTTTTCTTCAATTTCTCGTAAGGATTGGTGGTGTTTGTTATTGCCAATGGCTATGCCCATCACCATGCATGAGAGGATTTCGGATAGATCAAAAAAAGCACTTAAGCCAACACCTGACAGGATAAACCCGAACGTGACCGCCATTTTATTGTTAAGGAGCTTTGCCAGTTGGATAAAAAGGATTGCCAGAGCAGCACCAAGAACAAGGCTAAAGCCTATCTTTCTAAAAGGTTCAAAGAGGGTTTGGACAAAAGTTCCGTCACCACCGGTCATGATAATTCCTTTTCCAAATGCTAAGGCAATTCCAAAAATGATAACCCCTATGGCGTCATCAAAGCCTACAACTGCGTAGAGGGCTTGTGTGAGATCACCTTTGGCTTTATATTGGTCAATTATGGCTACTGTTCCAGCAGGGGCACTTGCCGGGGCTAAGGACCCCAGTAATAAAGCAATCGGCCAGCTACCGGTGCCAATGTAAACTAATAGGGCAACAGCAATTACAGCCAGAAATGATTCAAAGAAAATAGTGAAAATTAGTCCGCCTCCTTTTTGCCGCAGCGAATCCAAATCCATTTCTAAGCCTATTTTAAAGGCCACAAATCCTAATATTGCTTCGGTAAGGAAATGAAGGTTACTTAATAGATTATCGGTGAGTAAATTCAGAACTGACGGCCCAAATAAAAGCCCTATAAGCATATAGGTGACGATAACCGGGATTTTGAGTTTATCCAGGTATTTGGCTGCAAGCAAACCAATAATGGAAATAAATCCAAAGATTAGGAGAACCGGTATATTATTTTCCGTGATATATTGAGTGATGGTATTCATGAAAAGTAATGGTAATGACAGCGTAAAGTTATGTATGAGCTAAGGCATTACCAATGACAATTGTTAGTCTTCCAGGTAAATTAGCCAGTGTAACATGTAAGTCCAGTTTCCATAATTAATTGATTAAGAAGTATTAATCAGTAGTAATCAAACTGTTATAGTTGCAGGCTTTTTGGCAATTGTATTTTCCGGAAAAGCCAATCTGATTGTAGCAGGGTTAAAGTTAAGCTTTATAAACAAAAAGGAAGCAATAGAAGTTAATGGGAGCAATGGTCAAGTAGCCGCCTACAAGGCAATGACATTCAGGTTAATACTGAAGGTTCTTTACATATCTCCAACGAATTAATTTGAAAATTTCGGAAATAACATTAACTTGTGAGCTTAGGATAAAAAAACAGAGAATAGTTTTTCACAAATAAACAGACTTATGCGGGATATGGTTAGAAATGGTTCCAATCAAGCGTCCTTTATATGGTATTTAGCAGATAATTCAGTTACCAAACTCAGCACATCACTTGATGGTGCTGATAAACATATAGAAATTCATTCTTTTATTGATATTATTAAGCTTTTTTCTCCAGAGGACCAAAAAACACTAAAAAATCAATTAGATAAAATTGGTGAAAAACCTTCTGAGCGTCTTGATTTCGATGGGTACATGGCTGATAATAGAACCTATGCTTATTTGTCGCTCTCGGAAGTCTTCGAAGGGAATAAAAGGTTTATTCAAATTTTTTATACCAATGATTCATATAATATTGGCTTATATCATGAAATAGTGGAACAAAGTAAAGACATTTTAAGTCTCCATTACCCGGATGGTACAGTATTTTATGTGTCCCCCTCAGTTAAGGAAATTTTGGGATATAAGCCTGACGAGTTGATCGGGGCCAACTTCTACCAGGATTTGAGCCATTCTGAAGATTTATCAAAATCAGAGATAGATTCCCGGAATAAATCTACTCAAGCCGAATTTGAAAATGGTATTGAGCACCGCCTTTTACATAAAGAAGGATATCATGTCTGGCTGGAGTCTTATACCAGTCCTGTTTATAATGATGCGGGCGCTGTTGAAAAACTTGTGGTTTCATCAAGAGATATTACAGAAAAAAAAGCCTTAGAATTATTATTAGAGGAAACCGGGAGATTAGCAAGTGTTGGAGGTTGGCAGTATTTTCCGAAGAATGATAAACTGGAATTGACGTCTGAAACCTATCGAATACACGAAATCCCGGTGGGAAGTGAAGTTGACGTTAGTTTGGCAGTAAGCTATGCCCATCCTGACTATAAAGATCTGATAAGGGAAAAAATCAATAACCTTATAAACTACGGAGAGCCGTATAATGTAGAAGCTAAAATCATAACAGCTAACCAAAAGGAAAAATGGGTTAGAATTAAGGGCCGAGCTGAGTTTTTGGATCAAGCCCCTTCTAAGGTTATGGGTAGCTTCCAGGATATTACTGACCGAAAGCTTACTGAAAATGAACTAAAGACCACGGAAAACAGGGCTCAACAGCTTACCGAAAATGCCTTTGATTTAATATTCTGGCTTGATACTCAAGGATTCTTCACATACTTAAATCCGAAAGCGCTCCAAGTAACCGGCTATGAAGAAGATGAAATAATAGACCAGCATTTTGCCCAAGTAGTAGCCGAACAACATTACGAAAGTACTGCTGAGCGTTTTGCTGAACTTATCAATAAAAAAGCTGACAATGTATACCTGCAAATTCAAATTGTTAACAAAGAAGGGCTACGGTATTGGTTGGGCATTAATGTTCAATCCATACAGGCCAACGGAGAAATCCAGGAAGTCGTTGGTATAGCCAGGGATATAACTGAGCAGGTAGAGGCAGAACAAGCCTTAAAAGCTACCACGTCCCAACTTTATGCCCTTATTGAAAATCTGCAGGCCGGTATTTTGGTGGAAAGTGAGCAGCGGGAACTGATCTTTACCAATCAATACTTTGCAGACATGTTCCAACTACCTTATTCACCCTCCGAAATGAAAGGATTTGATTGTGAAGCTTTATTGCAAAATGCAAAAGGTGATTTTGAAAACCCGGACAATTTTGAAGCAACGGTTCAATATATTGTCAAAACCCGTGAATACCGTATAGGGGAAGAGTGGAAGCTAAATGACGGTCGAACGCTTGAAAGAGACCATGTACCAATTTACCAGGGGCAACACTTCCTTGGGCATTTATGGCATTACAATGATATTACCGAACGTAAACAAACCGAACAGGAATTAATAGAATCCAAAGAAAAAGCCGAAAAAGCCTCAAGGGCTCAGGCGGATTTTCTTTCTACCATGAGTCACGAAATCAGGACACCGCTTAATGCTGTAATTGGTTTATCAGATGTTCTGCTACAACAAAACCCAAGGGAAGAGCAGGTCGAAAACCTTAAAGTACTGAAATTTTCTGGTGAAAACCTGCTTAACCTTATCAATGATATCCTGGACTTTAATAAGATCGAAGCAGGTAAAATTGAAATCAATGAAGAGCCATTTAATTTAAATGAATTGATTAAAGGGCTTCAAAAAACACATACTTTCAAGGCTGAAGAGAAAGGGCTTAAGCTTAAGTACCTGGCTGATAGTAATATCCCTGATTACCTGTTAGGAGATAAAACCCGTATTTCTCAGGTTTTAAACAACCTCATCAGTAATGCACTAAAATTCACCCATGAGGGGAGCGTCACTATTGAGACCGAAAAGTTGCTGGAAACAGAATCCGATGCAACGGTATATTTTGCTGTGGTGGATACTGGTATTGGGATTCCGGAAGATAAACTTAACACCGTTTTCAATAGCTTTACGCAGGCTCATTCGTCCACTAATGGCCAATATGGCGGTACAGGCTTAGGTTTATCTATCACTAAAAGACTTTTGAACCTAATGAACAGCGATATAAAAGCTCAGAGTGAAGCTCATGCCGGTACGCGGTTCGAGTTTACCATTACTTTCCCGAAACCTGATGATCAATCGCTCGAGCAATTAACCGCCAATGTTGAGATTTACCCTAATCAAAAGCAACTTGATAAAAAGCGGGTTCTATTGGTTGAGGATAATCAGATGAATGTGTTTATGGCTAAACAAATTCTTGAAAATTGGGGTATGGAGGTAATTGTAAGCTATGACGGCCCAGCAGCTGTTGAACAGGTAAAGACAAGTCATTTTGACATCATTTTAATGGATCTCCAAATGCCTGAAATGAACGGCTATGAAGCAACGCGAAAAATCCGTGAAATAGGAGGTACTGAATCTATCCCGATCATAGCCCTTACGGCTTCAGCCCTTATGGAAGTAGAGTGGGAAGTCTATAATGCCGGTATGAATGAGTACGTTACTAAACCGTTTAACCCTGACGACCTCTATAATAAGATTCTGAAAACCATGAATAAGACACAATGAGGGTAGAGGTAAACATGTATTAAAAAATCTGTTGTCAAACTATTCCGAAAGGCATTTTTCAGGGATTGGCTTAAAAATTTTCGGAATAAGCACTACATGGTATTTATTAGGAAAATCTTGAGAACCCGCCTATTTATGCTGAAAATCTTCCAAATAGATGAAAAAGGTAGTTCCTTTATTAATCTTGCTATCTACCACTATTTTGGAGTTGAGCGATTTTACCAGTTTATTGACTACATATAATCCTTTCCCCTTTCCTGGAGTATTTGGATCAAGCTTCTTGTAGAAATTAAATACCTTCCTGCCATCCTTTTCCGTATTAAAGCCAATGCCATTATCAGTTACTGATAAACCAATATAGCCTTCAATTTTTTCCGTTTTCACAACAATATGAGGCGTCCTATCCGGGGCCTGAAATTTCAAGGCATTCTCCAAGAGTTCATGCAAAATATTTTGTAAGGTTACCCTTACGTGATATATTTTCGGGGCAGCAGTAAAATCCCCTTCAATTTTTGCACCCGACTCCTCAATAACGTTGGCTAAGCTAAGCTTAACCCTTTTTAGGATATCCTGAAAATCAACTTTTTCCTTGGGCTGTTCCAATTGATTTTTCCGGGAAACGATATCGGCCAGGTCACTGACAGTTCCATCAAGTTCGTAAACGGCGGATTGCATTTTTTCAAAAACCGGTTGGCTTAAACCATCCTCCATACCATCCCCATCCAACAATTCTAAGAGGCCTTTAAGGTTAGCTATTGGGGAACGCAGGTTATGGGAAGTGATATAGGCAAACTGCTCTAATTCTTGGTTGGCCCTTAACAATTCATTAGTTTGGTCACGAAGGGCCTTTTCATTGTTTTTTCGTTCTGAGATGTCCTGGTAAACATGAAAAGTACCAACTGGCTTATCATCAATATAAATGGGAACGCCTGTAATATAAACCGGGATTTCATTGCCGTCCTTATCTTGCCTCTGAGATTCAATAGCATAAGGCCTATTGTTAAGGGTTTCATGCGAAATTTTATCGGACTCTTCCTCCTTTCCTTCAGGAACTATTAAAGCTTTTGGGTTGGAGCCTAAAATTGCTTTTTTATCCCATTTAAAAATACTCTCAAAGGCCTGGTTGCAAGCTTGAATATTATATTCCGGGTCTAAGAGAATCAGGCCTGCTGCTGAATTTTGGAAAAGCTGCCGGAAATATTGCTCATTTAACTTGTAAGATTCCATCAAATTCCGCCATTCATCAATATCCTGCCCGGTATTGATAACTTGTACGACATGGCCGTTCTCATCCCGCTTAAAAGGCGCGTGAACCATTTGAATCCACTTATAAGTGCCATCGCTTGTTTGAATCCTCACCTGTGTTTGGTTAATTTCACCATCTTCCAGTGTTTGATCTTTTTCCAAAAATTCCCTATAATATCTGACATCATCCGGGTGAACACAACTTTCAATGAAATGCCCCTGCATGGCATTTAATTCACGGATTCCGTAACCGGTAAAATCCTTTGACCTTCCGTTTTCGTAAATGAACTGCCCTGTCCTCAAATCAATGATTGTAATAAGTGTAGGTGAGTTTTCATTGACTTTTTGCATGAAATACCGGTACTCCTCAAGAGCCTCTTCAGCCTGCTTCCGTTCCGTTATGTCAATTAACGAACCCAAAATGGCCCATTCCCCACCATACATGATTTGCGTACTATGAAGCTCCCCATGCCTTAATTCAGTATTAGCTGCGTAAAAGCGGAACTGATCAAAATTACTTTCAAACGAATCATGACTCCCTGCTAACCTACTTTTTATAGCTTCCTGGTCATCAGGATGAGCCATTTTTAGCAACTTATCACTGCCCTGGAGTTCTTCCAAGGAACAGCCGGTGATTTCAGCCAAACGAGGGTTGGCATATTGAAGCTTTCCATCCTGAAATAAGAATATTCCAATAACAGCTCCCTCAGAAAGGGCCCGAAATTTTTCCTCGGATTCCTGGAGTGCCTCCTTGGCCGCTTTTTCCTCTGTCACATCCAAGGCAAATGAATAAATGACATCTTTTTCATCATCCTTGATGCCAAATCCTTCCAATCTTTTGTAATCACCATTCTTACAGAGCAAATAATTTTCAAATTGGTCTGATACTTTTTGTTTTTCTGCCTGAGCCATCATTTTTTGGGTCAGTTCTTGGTAATCCGGATGGATGATATCAGATAAATTCATTTTTTGAAGCTCTTCCTGAGACCATCCCAGCACCCGTGTCCAGGCTTCATTGGTATGTTCCACTTTTCCCTGGTCAAGGATAGTCATCAGTTCCATAGCATTACCAAAGAGCCTATCCCTGGCTATTTCCGCTTCTTTTTCCTCGGTAATTTCCTGCACAGCACCCCCTATCCGGTATACTCGCTGGTCGATGTAATAAGCCTTACCTTTTACCTGCATCCACTTAACTTTGCCATTAACACGCAACTTGAATGTCCGGTCAAAAGGCGTCCCGTAATCAATCAAATTACGCATGCACTTTTCGGCAACAGGCTTGTATTCCGTGTCATGTAATGTCATAATATCTTCTACATCAGGGGAATAATCCGGGCCCATTTCTATTAAATCCTTAACTTTAGGGCTGAGTAACAGGGAATCTTTCTCTGGGTCATACTGCCATCCTCCCAAATTAGCCATTTCCTGGGCTTCGTCTAATATATTTTTCAATTCCAGCTCATGGGTGACCTCGCTGGTAATACTTTGAATTTGTTCGGCTTCCGGATAGTCATCCCCTAACGGAATGAAACTTGACTCCAGCCATAAGACATCCCCCCTTTTACTCCGAATACGAAAACAAGCGTTTTTGATAGCCTCACCCTTTGAGATCCGCTGAAGGATGTTATTCATAAAATCCTGATCAGCTCTGTGAATAAAACCGAAAGGTGACCGACCTACTACTTCATGGGGTTCATAGCCTGTTTCCGTAGCGGTTGAAGGCGAGGCATAGCTAAAGGTCCCATCCGGGTAGTGCTGGGCTAGCATATCACCGGTATTTTCAGCTATCCGGCGATACTTCTCGGCTTGCATTTGACTTTCTCGCTCAGCTGCCTTCCGTTTTGATATATCAATCAGGATAATTTCGATGGCTTGTTTACCTTGGTAAAAACAGGGTATACCCGTAATTTGCACCTCTTTTTCCTGGCCATCAATAGAAATTATTGACCCTTCTCTGGGTACAACCTCTTTTCCTTTTTCCAGAAGGCCTATAATATGGGCTTGAACTTTTTCCTGGGAATCAGACCTGATAAACCGAAACAGGTCTTTTTCGACTAACTCAGCAGGGCTGTCATAGCCTGCTAAATCAGCGACTTCCTGGTTGGCATAGAGGATTTTTTCCTTATTATGAATGGCAATGCCGACCGGTATATCACCTAAGTACTGGGTTAAGCGGACCTCGCTTTTTTCAAATTGCTGTTCCAACCTTCGCTGCTCGGAAACGTCCCTTTGCACCGCTAAATAATGGTTGATTTTTCCATTGTTGTCTTTTAGCGGTGTTGTTTCCCACTGAAGGATGTAAGGCGTTCCATCTTTCTTGTAATTGATGACTTCACCTTCATAGCTTTCCCCTTTCTGAAGACTTTGTTTTAGCCGGTTAAGTTCTGAACGACTGGTTTCCTCACCCTGTAACAGGCGAGGCGTTTTACCAATTACTTCGCTTGGTTCATATCCCGTTAACCGGGTAAAACCCGGGTTGACATAAACGATTTTGGGACCTGGCTTATCAAGCTGGGCATCGGTTATCAGGATTGATTCCTGGGTTTGGTTGACTGCCTCAATCAATTCCTGATGGAGGAGCGTAACGCTTTCGTTGGTAAGGGGCCGGTCAAGGTGGATCATCATGTAACACCCTTGAAAATAACCTTCCGTTATAACAGGGTTCAAATCCACCGGGTAATATCCATGCAATTGACCATAATTTATGACACTTTCCTCAACCATGGGCTGCCCATTCCTTAAATTAGATTGAAGATTTTCAGCATCCAACCCTTGAAAACCCTCTAATACTTGATTCAAGTTTTCTCCTTCAATATCGGAAAGGGTAAAACCAGTAGCTTACAGGAGTGCCGGATTAGCATCAATTACTTTTAAGCCCTCATTTAATTCTATCATTCCTTGAGAGCATACCTGCCATAAGGTTTTATCGCCTTCATTTACCTTACGCCCATTTGACATCCTATAAGTGTTTTAGTTACGCTTGTGGCCCTTAAAATGGAGATAAAGAAAGTTGCTAAAATAAACAATTTATAGAAAATCGATCATTTTAATTGACACTTATTTTATGAAAAGCATCTGTCAGCAGTTTGTAACCCTATGAAGAACTGATGCCAGATTTTCTCCTGTTTTGCGTTTATAACTTTTTCATGTTTCTTCATTGGATTACTTTGTTCCTTATGGCAGTTTTTTCCCTTATTGATTGAAGGCTAATTATCAAATGCTTCTTTTTAAAAATGATAGTTTAGCAGATTAAATTCAATGGTTAATTACACCTTGAAAAACTAACCCGATTGTAGTAGGGTTAGTTGAGTTTTTTAAACCGTAATAGCTGTGAGTTTTAGGACTTAACCGAATCGAACTTATTGCTAATCTTGTATGAGGGCGTAACCCCGTAGCACCGTTTAATTTAAAATTTTTAATGTTGGAACATTTTTTTCTAAAATTTTTTAGATTTGCAAGTAAGTGATTGGGAGAGAAACAAAATAGTAATTCTTGATTTTGTCAAAGGAATAAAATGGAAAGGGATGAAAATGATACAAAAACAAACAACAAAGCAAACAACCTCTGTTCAAAAGGTCGTGGTTGTTTCAGGCGTCTCACTCTTTTTTCTTACGCTGGGATTAATCTTTTTCTTTAATTTCAGTACCATTGTCCAGACTTTTGGGTTGCCGGTTAAAGGCAATGGGGACAATTATGTCAGCAACCAGAAAGGAAGCTGGGGAACAGCCAGTATTTGGAGTAAAGGCAATGGGGATGTTATAGATAACGCCAACCTAACTACCAACACCGGAGAGCTTGATTTTGATATTGATACAGTCTCCTACAACTATACCCATTCATCCTCCGGAAATGGAAACTTTAAAACCCTTTCGAACTGTGGAACCGGAAAATGCGGTGGATTAGGAGGTTCTTCCAAAGACAAAGGGTATGAAATCATTCAATCCAATGATGGGAATTTCGTAGTTGCTGGTGAAACCAAATCCTACGGAGGAAATGGGGATGTTTACGTGGCCAAGTTTAAGGAAAAAAACAATGGAAAATACAAACTGATTTGGGATACCTATTTTGGTAATGCCAATAGCTCTGATGTTGCTAATGCCATTGTCCAGAACAGTAACAATGATTACCTTATAGCAGGAAAGACCAAGGTGAATAACAAAGGCTATGATGCTTACATCACCAAATTGAACAGCAAAGGCAAGGTTCAATGGCAAAGGACCATTGGGGGAAGTAATTACGATGCTGCCAATGATCTAATCATTACGCAAAATGATAATTACCTTTTAACCGGCACTACTAATTCATGGGGACCTGGGAATAAAGATATGTTGCTTGTCAAATTTAGCCTTCGTCAAAATGGAAAGGGTATTGAGAAAAT
>CAZQQN010000004.1:0-105844 GCA_964595485.1 uncultured Sphingobacteriales bacterium
GTTTGTGGCAATAACCTCTGTTGTCTGACCCGATTGATCCTTTATGGCCTTTAAACTGGTTTCAAGCCACAAGTATTCGCCATCTTTTCTTTGAACCCTAAAAGAAAAGGTACTGGGCTCGCCCTTCTTTGCAAATTGTTTACGGTTTTCTTTACAAAAGATTTTATCTTCCGGATGGGTAATTTCCAAAATATCTTTACCTATTAGCTCTTCGGGATTATACCCCAATAAGGAATGACTAGCAGCTGAAACATACTTGAAAATACCTTCCGGGGTATGTTTAGAAATCATGTCATTCACATTATTGGCTAATAAGCGATAAAGTGCTTCATTTTTTTCCAGTTCGTTTAAAGCCTTTTGCTTTTCATTGATGTTCTTTACTTGAATTAGTGCATAATTACGCTGGCCAATTTTGATTTTTGTAATGCCAACCTCAGCCTCAAACATTACTTCCTTCAGAGTTTTTAATTGGGTTTCATAATTCCATGTATCATTTTTGTTTAAACTCTTTAAAATATCCAACAAACCTTTTCCTAAAAAGGGATAATTCTCCTTATCGCTTGAAATACAGTCCATTAGCCGATTTTTATCCGCGGCTTCAAAAATTTTAACTGCCTGCAGGTTAGTCTCTATTATCTGTCCTTTTTCCGCATCAGCAATAAAAATAGCATCCTGGGCTTCATCAAAGATGTTTCGCATCCAATCTCTTTGTAAAGCAAGCAAATCCTCTTTTTCAAACCTGTTTTCAACCGAAGTATAAATGAGGAATACCGAAAGCAGGAAAAGGGCATTTAATAACCCCTTCAAAGAGGGCGAAATAGAAGCCATTAAACTTGCAAGAATCACACATACAGAAGAAACACTTAAAAATAAAAGCAGGTCTTTCCGTCTCTCCAGCCCTGAAGCCAATGCAAGGAAAACAATTATTAAACCAATAAAATACAGTAAATTAAAATTATTGACATAGGTAAGAAAAAGGGTGTGGAGCAGAATTATAAAACCAAAATAGGTGGCAATAATAACTATTTTACTACTATAGCTTCGCCAAATCGAAAAGGAAGCACCTAATAACAATAGGCACCCTGTTATTAAAAACCTAATCCAATAAGGGTCGTAAAATTCCGGGTTAATCCATTTGTAAAGCGCACCAAATAGGGGATACAAAATTCCACCAATTAAAGTGGTCAATTGGCGGTAAAAAATCTCTTTTTCCGAAAGCACTGTGCCAGTTTCCAGGAAGTGGTCTATTAAGGAAAACCAACCCTTTCCTTCGGCGGAAGGACTTTTCGAATTTTTAAATTGGGTGTGTTCCATACAATTGTGTTCCCCCAAACACTATCTAACAGTTTTTTGTACCCCCTAAAAAAACCTGCAATACAATTTTCCTTGATTATTGGTTTAAATCTAAATTTTCAAGGTTGTAAAAAGTATCCTTTTGATGAGCCTCTAATGCATTCATTTCCAAAAAAATGATATCCGACTTGGCCTTAAGTTCATGCCAAACATAAGGATATATTTCGACATGGGTGTATGACTTAAGAGTGAAATTCTCTTCTTCCCCGGATATCAAATCGTAACAATACAAATTGGCTTCACCTTTAATCATATAAAGGATTTCGGGGTTTTTGTGCTCAACGCTCCCTTTGTGATAGTGGCAACCATTAAGCGTATCCGCATTCCTGTGAATAATAAGGAAATCATCCCTACTCTCTGCCGTGGCTGCGTACGTGACCCCCCTTTCGTTTTCCCCAATCATTGCTATTGAGTTGATGTTTACCCTTTCCATACAACTTTTGTTAATAAAGCAACTTTTTCTGGCATCTTAACGTTCATTTTTTTCAAATATAATACCTTTTGAATAAAGGAATTTTAATTGGTAAAAAAAGTAAAATAGCTATGATCAGAAAAGGCCTCACATACTTTTTGGCTGTAATTTTAACAGGGTTTAGTTTCAGTCTGAATGCCCAGGATTTTGAAGAAAAGGGACAACCCGAGTTAACATTTGATAAGAAAGTACATGATTTCGGAAAAATTCCCCAAGGAACCCCTGCTTCTTATAATTTCGAAATAAAGAACACGGGTGATGGTACTTTGATCATTAACGAGGTAGATCCGTCATGCGGTTGTACAACTCCGCAAAAGCCTCAAAAACCAATTCAACCCGGTGAAACAGCCCATATAAAAGCAAAATACGATGCAAAAGACATGGGTGCTTTCAATAAAAAAATCTTCGTGCACTCCAACGAGCCTTTTTCCGATAAAAAGGTTTTGAAGATAAAAGGCACGGTTGTCAAGCAGGCTAAGCTTGATAACGACTCATGAGGATAAATTAACAGCGAAAATCACGTATTTTCCTCATTCTACTTTTATAAAAATCGTGCATTTCCACCTACCCGCTTATCTTGAAAATAACAAGGCAAAAAAAGCCCCTTTTCTTGCGGCTTTTACTGAAGCGGTCCGGACGGGACTCGAATGTTGACGAAGCAGAGCTTGTCAGCAACCTCCTGCTCATATTTCAACATAAAATCAATAAGCCTCCTTCGGCTTAAATTTTTAAGCTTGCCTTTTAATTTTATTGCTTTTGATCTATTTGGTTTGGAAGTATACCAAAGAATGGTCCATGGTCTCCCATCTTTAGTGGCCTTTTCAAATCCATTGTTATGTCGATATAGACGATCCTCAAGATCATCAGTATGACCCTTATAAAAGCTATTTAAAGATGGGGAATAAAGTATGTAAACTGAGTAAGTCATAAAAAAGCCCCTGATTTGGGGCTTTTTTAAGCGGTCCGGACGGGACTCGAACCCGCGGCCTCCTGCGTGACAGGCAGGCATTCTAACCATCTGAACTACCGGACCTTTTCGGATTAAGGATCATGATGATAAGGAAATGTTTCCTTTATTCCTTAACAAGGTGCAAAGGTAATCACCTTTTTACAGATTATCCAAATCCTGCTTTGAATGATTTTTTGCCCCATTAAGAAACGGTTTTTTGCTTTAAGGAATTAAGGGTTTAAGAAGCACTGATAATTCGATTAGCTATGCCAAATAAACAAGTCAACTTTCAGGACCTTGAAGTGATAGAGTATAACGAAGCCTGGCAATACCAGGAGCGCCTATTCAATGATATTCATGATTTAAAAGTTGCCAACCGTAAATTAGAAGCGGATTCTCAAAAAGCAACGCCTAATCATTTACTTTTTTGTGAGCACCCGCATGTGTATACCCTGGGTAAAAGTGGAGATTTCCGTAATCTGCTGATTGACGAGGATACTATGAAGGCCGAGCAAATCCAATTTGTCAAGACCAACCGGGGTGGTGATATAACTTACCATGGACCAGGCCAGATCGTTGGTTACCCTGTACTGGATTTGGACAATTTTTTTACAGACATTCACAAGTATATGAGGCTACTTGAAGAAACCATCATCTACACTTTACAGGAATACGGGATCAATGCCGAGCGTAGTGATGAATATACGGGCGTTTGGCTGGATGTCAGTAATCCGGATAAAAGCCGTAAAATTTGTGCCCAGGGGGTTAAATGTTCCCGTTGGATCACCATGCATGGCTGGGCACTGAATGTGAATACCGATCTTTCCTACTTTGATTACATCGTCCCATGTGGTATTCAGGATAAGGCGGTCACTTCCATGCAGCAGGAGTTAGGCCATAAGGTAAACCCGGAGGAAGTGAAACCCTTATTAAAGAAGCATTTTGCCCGGTTATTTGAAGCAGATATTTTAACAGACACCTCCACCTTTCAACATGAATAATCGTGAACTCACAGCATGGTTTGAACCCTCTACGAAAATTTGATATCTTTGGTTTAACTTTTAAGTGAGCAATGCCGCCCAACCTTAACGGATTTCGGATATGCTGGACCAAGTTCAACTTGACCGCGTTATGGTACTCGACATAGAGACGGTACCTATTGCCCAGTCCTATGACGAGCTTTCAGAGGAAATGAAAACCCTATGGAGTGAAAAGGCAAAGCGCTTGCAATTTGGGGAAACTGAAAAGACAGCTGAGGAATTATTCGAAAAAGCAGGCATATTTGCAGAGTTTGGAAAGGTTGTTTGTATATCTTCGGGGATTTTTATTAAGGCAGATGTGCCCGGGCGAGAAAACGCTTATCAATTCAGGGTTAAATCGTTTTATGGATCAGATGAACGACAGATACTACTGAACTTTATAGCCTTACTCAACAACTATTTCGATAGCAAGAAACATTTTCTTTGTGCCCACAACGGTCAAGAATTTGACTTCCCTTACATAGCAAGGCGTATCTTGATCAATGGGTTTGAGCTGCCGGAAATGCTGGATATAGCAGGTAAAAAACCATGGGAAACCAAGCATTTGATTGACACTATGCAACTCTGGAAATTCGGGGATTATAAGCATTTTACCTCCCTCCCCTTATTGGCTAAAATCTTCAATATACCCACCCCTAAAGATGATATAAAAGGGTCTGACGTAGCTAAAGTATATTACCAGGAAAATGATGTGGACCGAATTGCAGAGTATTGCCAAAAGGACGTTATTGCCACTGGTCGATTACTGATGAAATTTAAAGGAATACCGATTTTAAAAGATGATGAAGTCATTGAAGTCAATGAATAATTAAAGCTTAATAGTATGACAAAAACGGTGGTAGTTTTAACAGGTGCCGGCATGAGTGCAGAAAGCGGCATACCCACATTCAGAGACAAGGGCGGTCTCTGGGAAGGATATGACATTGAAGATGTTGCTACGCCAGAAGCTTTTGAAAGAGACCCGGAAACAGTTTTAAAATTTTACAATGATCGCAGAAAAGCAGTAAGGGAAGTTTACCCGAATAAGGGTCACGAAGCGCTGGCTGAGTTGGAAAAAACTTACGAGGTTCATATCATCACTCAGAATATTGATGACCTTCACGAAAGGGCCGGTTCATCCAATGTGCATCATTTACACGGAGAGATCAAAAAGGCCAGGAGTAGTATTGATGATTCCCTTTTGTATGACTTAAGCGATAAAGACATCCAATTAGGGGACAAATGCGAAAAAGGTTCTCAATTACGCCCCCATGTCGTCTGGTTTGGAGAGGCGGTTCCCATGATTGAGAAAGCCATGCAATTATGTTCAGGAGCCGACATGGCCCTTATTATCGGGACCTCACTGCTAGTATATCCAGCTGCGGGGTTGATTGATTTTGTTCCTGACGAAGCCAATAAATACTACATTGATCCAAAAGCCGATGAATCCATGAGTAGGCCTAACCTTGAAATAATAAGCAAAACAGCTACAGAAGGGGTTCCGCCTTTAATCAATCAATTGTTAGCCAAAGGCTAAGCTAACATTTTTTATTAAATGCTATTTTAAGCCAATGGATCACTCATGAAATGGTCAAAAAGAATTAGTCCACTGCCGCCAACACGATCGATACCGACCATCACTAATTTTTTGTTATTTTAGCGCCTTATTTTGAGAAAGCCTTAGAAAAAAACATTATGGCCCAAAAGCAAAGTACTAAACAAAAACAAAAATTTGATAAAGACACTTACTTATATTGGTTTAAGACCATGCAATTGATAAGGGATTTTGAGTATAACTCTTACCGGTTGGTTGGTGAAGGAAAGATCCGAGGCTTCTGTCACGTATACATGGGTCAGGAAGCTGTTGCCACCGGAACGATGACGGCAGTCGATAAAGATGACAAGATCATAACAGCTTATCGGGATCATGGTCATGCGCTTGCTGTTGGTATTGATCCCAAAAATGCTATGGCAGAACTATTCGGAAAAATTGACGGCTGTTCTAAAGGCAAAGGTGGTTCCATGCACCTTTTTTCTAAAGAACATAATTTTTTTGGTGGCCACGGAATAGTTGGCGCTGTTACACCATTAGGCACGGGAATAGGCTTTGCTGAAAAATATGCCAATACCGGAAATGTCTGCGTTACTTTCATGGGGGATGGCGCCGTTTTACAGGGTTCTTTTCATGAAAGCCTTAACATGGCTATGACCTGGAAGCTACCCATTGTATATGTGATTGAAAACAACCATTACGGTATGGGCACTTCAGTTGAAAGGGTAACCAATGTTCCGGAATTGTATCAAAAAGCTTGTGAATTTGATATGGATGCCAAAAGGGTAGACGGCATGAATGTAGAAACCGTTCACAACGCCATCGATGAAGCTACTAAAAAAGTCAGAGAAACAAGCGAGCCCGTCCTTTTAGAAATGAATACTTACCGCTATAAAGGCCACTCGATCTCCGACCCTGCTAACTACCGTAGCAGGGAAGAGCTACAGGAATGGCAGAAACAGGATCCTATAGAGCAGGTTATTGAATCCATACGACACCAGGAAATGATGACTGAAGATGAAATTGACCAAATGAAAAAAAATATCAAACAACAGGTCCGGGATGCCATCGAGTTTGCTGATAATTCTCCCCTTCCGGATAATTCTGAACTTTACAATGACATCTACGTCCAGCAGGATTATCCCTTTATGGTTGATTGAATGGATTTATCCAAACAAAAAATTAATTTTGCAGCTTTAAATCAATCCCTAATATATGGCCGAGAGACAAGACTATAATCCAGAAGAACAGGATCTTAATTCATTTGAGGCTTTTCTATACCGTTATCAACAACCGCTCTCGATAGGTTTGGGTGTCATTGTAGTGATTGTCTTGGGTTATCTTGCCTGGGATCAATGGTACCTTTCAAGTAGAAATCAACAGGCTCAGACGGAAATTTACCATGCTCAGAAGCATTTTGAAAATGACTCGCTCGAAATGGCTTTGAATGGCGATGGTAAAAATCCAGGTTTTAAAGACATCATCGAAGACTATGGCTGGACTAAAACTGGTAACTTAGCCTATTATTACTCTGGAATTATTTATTTGAAAAAAGAGCAATATGATAAAGCCATTGACCACCTCGAGTCATTTGACACGGAGAGTAAAATGCTTAAGCCCCTTTCTTTGGGAAGTTTAGGAAATGCTTATTCAGAAAAAGAGCAATACAGTACTGCAGCGGATTACTACCTACAAGCTGCCAATGCAAAACCTAACAAGTTTACTTCTCCCATTTATTTAATGAAAGCTGGTGTGGTTTTAGAAGAGAATGGCCAATACCAAAAAGCGCTTGATGCTTACAAAAAAATAAAAAATGAATACCCTGATAGTGATCAGGCTTCTGATATTGAAAAATACATTGCCCGCGCAAGGGCAAAGGTCAACGCCACTAAGTCTTAACCTGAATTATGGCCGGCTCCATTTCCCATGATCGACAACACCTAATCCTAAGTGAAAAGACCAGGCAAAAAAAACTAGGAATCGTAACAGCCGGTTGGAACAGTGATGTAACTGATACCCTGCATCAAGGTTGCCGGAAAATTTTTGACGAATTCGGTTTTCCTGAGAAACAAATCGCTGAAAAGAAAGTCCCCGGATCCTTTGAATTGCCTTTAGGTGCCCAACTTATGGCTGAGTTAGGGAATGTGCAGGCGGTTGTTTGTATTGGCTGCATCATAAAGGGGGAAACACCCCATTTTCATTACATTGCTGAAACCGTTACCCAGAAAATCGGTGACCTTAATATTCACTACGCCATCCCGTTTATTTATGGTGTTTTAACAGTAGAAAACGAAACTCAGGCAAAAGCCAGAGCAGGCGGTGATCATGGTAATAAAGGTGAAGAGGCAGCTTTAGCAGCATTGGAAATGTTGGAATTTCGCCATTCTTTTAACCAAGGCAAGCAGCAAGCTGGATTCCAGAAAAGTTAAAGATAGAAACCTGGCCGGAAATTTCTTTTATTAAAAATTTCCAAGCATCTTCCTATTTACTTAACCTTTTCTTAAAGCTTGTTAAAAATCCATCCCGATGGATAAGTAGGTCATCCCTTTATCCTTAAAGCTGTAATTTTCAAATCCCCACGCATGATCAAACCTTACAAAATACCCCAATAAGGTTGCTCTGAATCCAAAACCTGCTCCACCAACAATGGGGTTGCTGAGGTTAATAACAGAAATATCTAAATAGGGATCGTCATCGTAAACGGTTCTATTGAGGGCATTATCTTCCCCGAAAGGATTTTGGCCAGTCCAGGCACTACCTACATCACCAAACCCAATGATCTGAAAGTCTTTAAAAAAGCTTGACATGATTGGCTTTTTATGAAACATTCGGAAAATGGGGATTCTCAGTTCTGTGTTTAGTACTGAGTAGGAGTTACCGTTCCGGATATTCTGTGAAAACCCCCTCAAGTTCGTGGCTAATGATTTGTAGACATAGTTTTGCTGGTCACTAACCTGTATATCTTCGTTGAATTGAGGGAAAAGCCAGTTATCAACACCACCCATGAAATAGACCACCTTAGATTGTCCGAAAGAAGAAGCAAAAGATAATCGATTGGCCCAGGTAATATCTCTAAAAATCGGGATATAATTGCGAAAATCACCGCCAAAAGCCGAGAAAAGTTGGTTTTCACCATCCCCGTCAAACTTAAAAGACCTAAAGCCATCCATATATAGCTTTAACCGGGTACCGGCTTTCAAATTTTTGCCTGTTTTCCTGGTGTTATCAAAAACGTAGGATAAATTAATCCCCATGAAATTTTGAACATCATTTGGCTCCTCAAGGGTGTTCCGTTCAGAGGCAAGAATAACGGTATTGTCCCTTCTTCCAAAAACTTCCCCCCGAATTGAAGCTTTTTCACTGAAAGGCCACTTTAATTGATAACTAAGCCCATGACTTTTTTCCTGCTTTTGTTTACTCCCGTTGTCAAACTGTTTTTTCTCTCCGTGCCTAAAGAAGGTTAATTTTTGATCCAACCTGTTTTTTAAGTTCTTATAACGAAAAAAGTAATCAGCACCCCTTAAATTACCCAATACACGCACACCGCCAGTTATACGGTAATCCTCAAATAAATCGCTGACCCCCATTGTGAACATCATATTCATTACCGGATTGTAAACAAATGGTTCCGGATCATCTTGATTATAGGGCAGGTACTTAGTGTTTATTATGCTATTGTCAAGCTGGGTTTGCAGATGGGTTGGAGTAAAAGATAAGAAATAAGGGTTGGCATCCCCTAAGAGCTCTCTTTCTTTTTCCCTTGCCTTTCTTCTGGCAGATTTTTCACGATTTTTTGATTGGTCTGCTTTCTCCGGTTTATTCGATTGATCCTTCTGTTGGTTACTTTCACCACCATTATCTTCTCCAGTGAACTCACTTTGGAAATAGTAATCGTTGATATCTACAGAACCTGTATCAGCTTTTTGTCCACTTTGGTCCTTTGATGAACCAGGTTTATTGGCATTATTCCCTTCTCCAAGAAACCTGGCTTTAACCAAAGGGCTTTCGCGCCGTTGTTTATTCATTTCCAAGAGTTCATCGGAAAAGTCCGTCTTAGGCCTTGGAATAGCCTCAGAAGGGATACTACCCGGTATAGGGTAGGTGGCATACTTAACCTTATCGGCTTCCCTGTAAAATTCTGTTATCTGATTTTTCTTTTTGTTGATATTGTAGGAAATGATGTTTTGCGGTCTGTTGGTTAACTTGAAAGTATAAGCCGTATCTTTGTAAAAGAAACTTGTGTCCTTTGACTTTATTGCGGTATCCTTAAAAGCAAGGTCAGGTATAAAAATATCGGAACCATCCGGGCGATCGAAGTAAAATGTATCACTCGGATACTTACCCGTATCTTCATAAGTAACAACCACCTGAGAATATTTGAAAATACTGTCTAACCTGGATGCATCTCTGTTGATAACGCCATTGCTGGGGGTTAGGTAACTAAAATATTTGTTATTATACTTGTTTGGGTGAAGTTCATCTATGGCATTGGTAAAAGTCAGGCGTTTGAGGTTCTTATCCCGTTCTTTATAGTTGACATAAAAGACATCAAAATTATCGTTGAATCCGCTCATTTTCCATCGTCTACGCTTTTTTATGAGGGTATCACTAGCCCGGTTAGAGCTAAAAACTATGGCATTGCCTTTATCCGCAAACTCAGGATTTAAATCATCATAGATATCTTTGGTAACCTGCTGCAAAGAATTTGTCTGCCAATTAAAGAAGTAAATGTCAGAATTTCCTTTACTGACCACGGATAGCGCTATGAAACGGCCATCGTCTGAATAACTAAAATCAAGGACTTTCTCAAGCCGGAAGTTCTTCCGCTCTTTAACGATTTCCTCTTCTTCTGGCTCGTACTGCATAAAAGTTACGACAGATTCTTTCTCATCGACAATGGTTAACTGATTTTGAACCGGGCGCCAGGATATTAATGGATAATTTTTATCCAGCTCCATCAAATTGGTCTTATAGCCTGATTGGTAAATTTTTTCATGGTTATCTTCAGAAAAATCATAAATCCATACCTTCTTCTTTCCCATTTGATTGGTCACGTATGCTACTTTATCTCCCGCGGGGCTCATTTCAATCTGCATGAGATCCCCATCTTTCAATTCCGGTAAATCATTCTTGTAGGGAATTCTTGTCCTTATTGCCTCTTCTTCCTCTTTAAACTCCTGTCTTGCATATTCATACCATTCGTCAAATAGGTCATTATAATCTTTACCCAGAACGAATACAAAACCGCTTTCAAGGCTCTTATTAACCTTATTTAAATAAATGATGTTGGTAATGGTTGATTCTCCGTAAACATCAGCAATATATTTCCATATCGCTTGACTTATTAATGTTTGATCTTCTTTTGGAAGGTGCTGAAAATTTTTAAAACGGCCTGACATAACCCCTGACTTGAGCCTTTCTTTTTTTTCCATTGACATAGGTTTACCAAAGTAATCTGTCAGACCTTCAAGGTACCAATCCGGCAGGTTAAGTAAAGTGGAATTCTGTACTCGCTCTTGGATGCTGCCACCATATAGCATTTCATTTAATAAGACCCGGCTTAAAGCTTCTCTCATTTGATTAAGGAGGTCAAAATGGTTGCCATTGAAATAGAGGAAAGCGTGATTACTCACGATTGGGGTTTTACCACTTGGGTTATCTTCTTTTTGGGTGTAACCAATATTGGTCTGCCGGAGATCACCATAGGAATTATAGATCATGAAAGTTATCCGGTTCCTGGCGCGATAATCTACTTGATCCTGTAGTTTATTTGCTTGCTTTTTTGCGTGCCGACCAACGAAGCGAGCCAGATCTTTCCCTTGACCATAGTAGTAAATATCAAATTCGTCAGTTCTGTAATATCGCCAGTTAAAATCCTTGAGCTGAACACGATTTTTCCCAAACTGGATATTCGTTCCCTGCGCCTCAGCTTTATCAAAGAGGCAACCACTCAATAATGAGACCAACAGGACAATATTTAAACAGAACTTCCTCAAAAATCTAATTTTTACCTTAAATAGGTCAGATAGTAAGTTGCGCCACCATCATTTAGTAACCGCCATAATATTTACGAAATAACCATTCACAGCCTAACAAAAATATTATTACAAAAAACAGTAACTTATTGTGTATTAATTCCTTAAGTTGGTATTCCCTGTGGGTTACTGGTTTCATTGTGTCTAAATTCTTAATGGCTCGATAAAGCTGGTTTGTCTGGGAAGGGTAAAACATTTTACCATTACTTTCTTGGGCAAGCGTGTACAATAGTTTATGGTTTGCTACAGTATTCAAATGCTCATATTTAACAGCTTTAATCATAAAACGCCCAGTTAACGCAAAAGTTTCTTCTCCTAACTTTGCGGTAGCTTTATAATCGTATTCCCCAACCGGCAGAAAACCAGCGTCAACCCGGTAGCCATTTGAAATCTCACGGAATTCAAATTTATATTCTTTTCCTTCTTTATTGGTTATTTTAAAATTTATATCAGCTCCCTCAACAGGTTCATAGCTATTGTTATAAAGCTCAGCTTCAAAGGTTACCCGCTCATCCTCAGTAAAGATTCGGTTTGGCTCCCTTAAACGGAAGCGGTCTTTGCCTTCCCTAACGGATAATAGTTGAATAGATTTCGAGATAAGCCCATTGATTATATCATGATTTTCATTAAGCCGGTACTCATTCAAGTACCATCGCCATAAACCTGTTCCGCAGAAGACGCCCACCTTTTGATCCGGAAGCCTCAAAAAGCTCATTAACGGTTTATCTGTAGTAACCTCCCCGATCTTTTGCTTTAAAAGATTAGCATGTTGCGTATTAAAGATATAGTCTCCATGAGGTGTGTAAACTGGAGGGATGTCAGATAAAACCTGTTTTGTACCTTCTTTGACTTTGAATTGATTGAACTGGTCAACTACTTCAGGCCTTACTTTATCGGTCGCATTGTTACCTCCTTTAATCTGAAGGCCAATTTCAAGGTTATTGAAAGCAGTTAGTTCTGTCTGGTTACCAACCATTAGCAAAGCCGGTTTCCGCTCGGAAAGCATCTTTTTAATGAATTTCCTGCCATTTCCATTCTTGCCTGGCAATTCATGGGTAATAATTAGGTTGAAAGGATCTATTGTTGATGAAGATTTTTGCCATTGATCCAATGTATAGGTTTCAACTTTATAGCGTTCATTAGCCTCAATGGAATTTTTCAAAACCTTTATATCAGGATGGGGAGTTTGACTAACGATCAGAATCTTCTTTTTACTCTCCAACACATTAACAAAGAATTCTCTTTCATTATTAACCTTACTTATCTCATTTGCAAGGGGATCAACCCTGATTTCGTATTTATGGACACCTGGATCTCCTGCTTCTAAAAAAGCTCTGATCGTAGTATCCATGTTTTTTTTGCCTACATCAACCTGGGTGGTATATTCCCCTTGCCCATCTTTCAGTATTTTTAAATCCGTAGATTTCCCTTTAAGGCCTTCTGCCCGAAGAGTAACCTCCACAGGAAACTTATTTCCTGAAAATACGATATTGTTATGTCTAACATTTTTGATGAAAATATCTTTTGGTGGGATAGTATCTCCCAAAGCTAGCGTATAAAAAGGAGCTTGAATTTTCTTTGCTGATGAAAGGGGATTTTTTCCTTCATTATAAATACCATCACTGGCCAATACAATAGCCCCAAGATTCCTGTTGTAATACTGGTTGTATATCCCTTCAAGTGCTTCGCTGATATTGGTTTTCTTACCGGAGAAATCCAACCCAAGACCATCTTCTAAGCCATTACCAAATTTAAAAGCATTAACCTCATAATTTTCCTCTAACCGACTAATTAAATCTGATATTTCATTATCAAATGAATCCTTGTAAAAGGTTGAATCACGATTCAAGGTTACTGATCGCGAATTATCAGCTAGGACAGCTATAGATGGCTTATCTACCTCTTTGTAGAAATTTTTCAATAAGGGAGATAGCAATAAGAAGGCAATGATACTAACAGCTAAAAAGCGAATAAAGGCCATCAGGAAAGTTGGGAATTCCCAAAACATTCCTTTATCTCCGAAATAAGTACGGTAATAGGCAATAAAAGCATAAGCAGCACCTGCCAGAAGACAAAAAACAATGAAGAATATGGGGTAATTAACTTGAATGCTGAAATTCAAAGGTTTCGTATTGTTTAAATTATTTAAAATGGCTCTAAGGCCTAAATCAAATTTAGGCAGAAGTAGCGACTAATCAACCCTTGGACTACTCAGGTGATATTTACCCGCTAATTATTTGAGTTTTACCATGCAAATTAATTGCCTAAGTATCGCTCAAAGTTATTCTGGAATTGTAAGCGCTAATGCGTTGAATATTTAAAAAATTACCCGGCCATGTTGGAAAAATCGACCCCGCAATCGATTTTTGCTTAATAATAAGCGTATTCCAATGACTCACTACATCCTTGACATTATCGTAGTTGTTACCATCTCATTATTTCTTTTTAGGGGCTTAAAAAAAGGGGCGATCGTTGAGCTAACTTTAATTATCGCTCTTTTGGCCGGCATTATTGCCTCCCTTGAATTAACAAATCCTGTAATTTCTTACTTTAAACCTACGCTTGGCAACAGCTTTTGGTTACCTTATTTATGTTATTTAGCCGTTTTTCTGGGGGTATTTTTCCTTATTCAACTTTTGGGGAAAAGTCTGGAAAAAATGCTAAAAATAACGCAGCTTAATTTTATAAACCGTTTAATGGGAGCTTTACTAAGCGTTTTGAAAATCACTTTTTTCATAAGCCTGATTTTTTGGTTATCCGACCAAGCAGAACTTTTCAGCCAACCAATAAAGGAACAGGCGTTAAGTTATCAATACATAGGCCCGATTGCCCCTTTGGTTATAGAAAAAACCACTCATATTTTTCCTTTGTTAGAAAGTGCAGTAAACGACTTAGAAATATTCTTTGAGGAAGTTAGCAGAAAAATTTCCTGATAGGGAAATTTAACCTGTTATCTGAGCATAGGCTATATTCAGAACGAAGCTATTTCATGTTTTTATTGATTGACAATCATGATTCCTTTTCTCATAACCTTTTGGATTATTGTCAACAAATCCATCCGGATTGCATGTTGGTAAGGGATGACGAACGGGATTTAAAGGACATCGAACGCATGGATCCGGAGGGCTTCATTTTTTCACCCGGGCCGGGTAGGCCAAAAGATCACCCGCTAATGCTTAACATTATAGAAAATTGGTACAGCAAAAAGCCTTTACTTGGTATTTGTTTAGGGTTTCAAGCGATCGCAGAATATTTCGGGGCTCAAACGATCAAAGCCAATTATCCAGTCCATGGTAAAACTTCTACCGTTCACCACAATGGTGCCTTAAGTTTTTCAAATGTTCCCAGGCAATTTAAGGTTACCCGTTATCATTCTTTAATAGTTAAGGGCCTTGCTGACAACCCCGAATTAGAAACAACGGCCTATACTGTTAATGATGGTATCCCTATGGCTTTTACTCACAGAGATCTTCCCATTCTTGGATTTCAGTACCACCCTGAGGCTATTTTAACCGAATACGGTCTGACAATACTGACTAATTGGTTTGAAAATTTAAAAAAACCATTCGCAAAAATTCCTTAAAATTTTGTACATTCCAACCCTGTTAAAACAAACAACAATCCGATAAATGCTTGAATTTTCGTTAATTAATAAACCTGACAGCTATAAACTCAAGAATCTGCTATTCTTAAATTTGCATTGCCTTTCAAATCACATAAGATGACGAGATCATGGATTTTAAAGTCAAAAAAGAAAACGGTTTTGAATTCGTGGAAGAAGGGCAAGGGCCTATATTGATGCTTCTTCATGGGCTTTTTGGTGCATTAAGTAATTGGCGGGATGTGCTCAAATATTTCTCTCAGGATTACAAGGTAATAATCCCCATTATGCCCATTTATGAAATGCCATTAAGGAAAACCAACGTAGGTGGCTTGACAGACTACATCCATGATTTTATTATTTACAAGGACTACCAGGATTTAACCCTTTTAGGTAATTCCCTGGGTGGTCATGTGGCGCTGACTTATGCGCTTGAGCATCCTTCAAGGATAAAAGGTTTGGTGCTAACCGGTAGCTCAGGTCTTTATGAAAATGCCTTAGGAGGTACATTTCCGAGAAGGAATAATTATGATTTCATAAAATCAAAAGTTGAATATACCTTTTATAGCCCCAAAACCGCTACTAAAGAGCTAGTAGATGAAGTCTATGAAATTGTAAATAACCGCCAGAAAGGCATGAAGATTATTTCAATGGCTAAATCTTCAATCCGGCATAACCTAAAAAAAGAAATTCAAAACATTACCATGCCAGCATGTTTAATTTGGGGATCCAATGATAAGATAACCCCACCCTATGTAGCTGAAGAATTTAATAAACTAATGCCTAATTCAGAACTCAATTTTCTCAATGAATGCGGCCATGCTCCCATGATGGAAAAACCTTCTGAATTTAATGCAGTTTTAAAACCTTTTCTTGAAAAGGTTATCTTCCAACCAAATCCAGAAGACGCATGATTGCCAATAATCTTATTTCCGAAGAAATACCAACATTAAAGCCTGAAAGTACCCTAAAAGAGGCCAGGGCCATTTTTTTAGATTACTGCCTGTGCCACATACCCATCGTTAAAGAGGAGCAATTCCTGGGTATTTTCCCGCTTGATATGATCTCTCCTCAAGTTGATGAAAAAACTTACCTGACAGAGTTTAAGGAAGACTTCATACTTTCCAGTGTTGATACCAACCGGCATCTTTTAAACATCTTTGAGGTAGCGGCAGAAAAAGAATTAACAGTTATTCCTGTTATAAAGGAAGCAAGTACTTATGAAGGCTCAATAGCACTGCTGGACCTTTTAAATGCTTTTTCCAGGATTTATTCATTCCAGGAAGTTGGTGGTATTTTCACCCTTGAAGTACCCTTTAGAAACTATGACTTATCTGAAATAGCCAGAATTGTTGAATCAAATAATAGTAAAATACTCAGCCTTTTTACCGAAACAGAGGAGAATAGCAATAAAGTCTTTATTACTGTAAAGGTCAACACCTTAGAGCTTAAACATTTACAAGCAACTTTTGAACGTTATGACTATAGCATCATTATTCATCATACCCATGATTCCCAAGAGCATGATTTACAAAGTCGTTACAACTTACTTATGAAATACCTTAATATATAGGTCTGAAATTTTTTGCCTACTAAAGTAACGCGCTAAAAACCCCAAATTAACAATAATGAATTTCGCCATATATGCCCGGCCCAGCAAAAATTTTAATATGCCGGTCATCCAATATTTTTTCAACATCCTGGACAAGTTTACCAATAATTACTACATCTATGAGGATTTCCTGACTCTCTTAAATAACGATCATTTTTTCGATTTCGATGAGTCAAAAAGCTTTAATAAAGATACTGCGCTGGATAGTCTTGGTATTGATTTTTTGATTAGCCTGGGCGGGGATGGCACTTTACTCGATACTTTAAGTCTGGTTCAGAACAATAATATTCCTGTAATGGGAGTCAATACAGGGAGACTTGGATTTCTTGCCAATATTCCCGAAGAAATGATAGAACCAGCTTTAGAAGACCTATTTTCCGGGGAATACTCCATTGAGCCAAGAACCCTTATGCATTTATCTGCCAATAAACCGGTTTTTAAGGATAACGCCTATGCCCTTAATGATTTTACAATTCATAAGCGGGACAATTCATCCATGGTCACGGTAGAAACTTACCTTGACGGTGAGTATTTCAATACCTATTGGGCAGATGGGGTTATAGCTGCCACGCAAACAGGGTCTACAGGTTATTCCTTAAGTTGTGGCGGGCCAATCATATTCCCTTTTGCTAAGAATTTTATATTAACCCCAGTTGCTCCCCACAACCTTAATATAAGACCTATTATCTTACCTGACGAGGCTGTCATTACCTTCAGGGTAACCGGAAGAGGTGCTAATTTCTTAGTATCACTTGATTCAAGGTATGATATCCTTGATTATACCTATGAACTCACAATCCAGAAAGCTTCCTTTGCCATGAAATTAGTTAAGCTTAATCGCCAATCTTTTATTAAGACTTTAAGAGAAAAACTAAAGTGGGGAATGGATAGCCGCAACGAATGAAAAATAAATATATGCGCTTTATTTTTTTCTAAAATTATTTCTCTAAAGACTCTGCCCCAGATTTACTTGGTTAAAAAAGTAACAATTTATGGATAGGTATTAATATTGTCGTACCTTTCCACCGAGTAATTAAATACCTAATAATAGATAACCCCATGAAATTCAACAAGTTGAAATTAACTATCCCGGTCTTATTTTTATTTCCTTTTTTCCTTAATGCACAAGACCAAGAATTAGGGGGGTTTCTTGGAGTATCTCAATACCAAGGTGATTTAGCCCAACAAAGGGTAACCCTATCTGAAACAAAACCTACCATAGGAGGCTTTTACCGTTATTACTTCAATGCCCATATAAATTTTCGCGGATCACTTACCTATGGTTGGATTTCAGGCGATGATCAGAATTATAATGATAACGATAGATGGAGAAAAAAGCGAAATTTAAGTTTCTGGACCCACATTCTTGAAGGTTCAGCCCAGGTTGAATACAATATTTTACCTTATGTTAGTAACAGCAATAACAACAAATTTTCGCCATTTGTCTTTGGGGGGGTGGCTTTGTTTCATTTTAACCCAAAAACAGAATTTCAAGGAGAAACGGTAACGTTACAGCCATTGGGTACTGAAGGGCAAGGTCAACCGGGGAACCCCGATAAATACAGCCGACTGCAGGTTTCAATTCCATTTGGCGTTGGGATAAAATACAGCATCGGGGGACGTTGGAATATCGGCTTGGAACTCGGGGTAAGAAAAACGTTTACTGACTATTTAGACGATGTAAGTACTGAGTATGCAGATTTGGATGGTTTGCCAGCAAGAGTAGCAGATCGGTCTAATCAATCAGATCTATTCGATGAAAGAGCATTTAACCCGGGATCCGGTAGGGGCGACCCATCAGACAAAGATTGGTACAGCTTTGTTGGATTTACCCTATCAAAAACATTCCGCGAAAAAACTTGTACGGATTTTTATTAAAATCAATATGATTAAAATTTCCTTTTTCTTAAACAATTTTTGTTAATTCGTAGCGTTGTTTAGCATTATCAGGGTAAAAAAAATTAGGAATAGTAAGAAGAACTCAAATAAACAATGAAGAAAATAGTAGCTATTTTAGTTATACTAATGCCTTCGCCCCTAATTGCTCAGGATTGGGAATTTGGAGGAATGGGTGGCATATCAGTCTATGGCGGTGATTTAGCTAAAGATGTTATAGCCCATAACGAAATTCATGCTGCCTACGGAGGTCTGCTAAGGCATAACTTTAATCCATATATTACCCTTAAAAGCAATATTTATTATGGCACTATCAGTGGTGATGATGCCAATCAAGATAAACAGATATTAATAAATAGAAACCTTAGCTTCCAATCAACTATTTTGGATATTGGTGCGCAAGCAGAGATTAACTTTAGCGGCTTTGAAACCACTGACCCAAAAAAGCGGACTTCTCTTTATGGTCTAATAGGCTTATCAGTTTTCCGCTTTAATCCTAAAACAGAATTCAACAATAGAATGGTAGAGTTGCAGCCACTTGGAACAGAGGGACAAGGTACAACTTCTTTTGATGAAAGGGATAAATATGCCCTGACCCAAATAAGTATTCCAATTGGGGGTGGCATCAAACATGCTTTCAGCAAACACTGGAGTATTGGCTTTGAAGCAGGTCTTAGAAAAACTTTTACCGATTACCTTGATGATGTTAGTAAAACTTACGTATCACCGGAAGTGCTAACTGCCACTCATGGAAAAATTGCTGCGAAGGTTTCTAACAGGTCCGGAGAGGTATTAGATGAACCCTGGCAGGTAGATTCAAAATCCAATAGGGGTAATTCTACTTTAAAAGATTGGTATTATTTCGCTGGTGTAACGCTCACTTATACCGTAGTTCCTGATAGGTGTTATCAGTTTTAGTGACCACTTTCTTAATAGGCTTTACCAGGTTCTATTTAACATTCCTTTAAACAAACCCGGTTACTGAACAATATTTGGGCCATTTGTTAGTTAGAAATAAATATGCCGAAGCGAACAATAATTTTCCTGGTAACCGTTTTACTTAGTTTCTATTCATCAGCCCAAAACTGGGAAATTGGTTTAATGGGCGGAGCAAGCACTTACAGAGGGGACCTTTCCCCATATATAACTCCTTCAGAGATTCATCCGGCCGTTGGCATTTACATTAAAAAAAATATGAGCCAGTTTTTTTCCTTTAACATGGGATTAAACCAAGGCAAAATTTCCGGTGATGACAATAATTTCAAGAACCTGGAAAAGAGAAATCTGAGTTTTCAAAGCAACATCACGGAGCTTTCGGGAACCTTCGAGTTTAATTTCTTCCCTTTTCTGAAGGGTCTTAAGCCTGATCAATTCACACCTTTTGTTTTTTCAGGTTTAAGTGTGTTTAAATTCAATCCCGTTACAAAATTTGAGGGTCAAACTTTTGAACTCGCCAAGTACAATACAGAAGGTCAGACAATAACAGAGGATGCTCCGGATGATTACAGTCTTTATCAACCTAGTGTACCGATAGGTGGTGGAATTAAAGTAAGGTTAGGAAATCGGTTGAACCTAGGACTCAAGGTTGGGTACCGGGCTACTTTTTTTGATTTCCTGGATGATGTCAGCACTAATTATCCAGACAAGGAGAATCTGGCTCAAGAGTCGACAACAGCAGTTAATTTAAGCGACCGAAGTAAAGGTGAAGACCAATACTACGCCAAAAAGGGGAAGCGAAGAGGAGATCCTCAAAACAACGATTGGTACATATTTACAGGATTAACCCTATCCTACCACATCGCCAACCCAATTTGTTACGATTTTAATTAAATTTGCA
Source organism: uncultured Sphingobacteriales bacterium (assembly GCA_964595485.1). Lineage (GTDB taxonomy): Bacteria > Bacteroidota > Bacteroidia > CAILMK01 > CAYYUA01 > CAZQQN01. The sequence continues at coordinate 20,327 of CAZQQN010000004.1, forward strand.
CGCTTATTGTAAAGTGGGGAAGGAAATGTCAAATTCCAAATCGGAAATAGTTTCACACCATTTGCCCAGGCATATTGCTATCATAATGGATGGTAATGGCAGATGGGCCAAAGAGCAAGGCCAGGATCGGATTTTTGGCCATAACCACGGTGTAACGGCTGTCAGAAATACGGCTGAGGCCTGTGCCGAAATTGGTGTAGACTATTTAACCCTTTACGCATTTTCAAGTGAAAATTGGAATCGGCCTGATGAAGAAATTAATGCCTTGATGGATTTGCTTGTACAAACCATTAAAGATGAAATAAATACCCTACAGGATAATAACATTTCGCTATCGGCTATTGGTAACCTTCAAAACCTGCCCGAAAAGTGTTACAATAGTCTCTTAGAAGCAATAGATGATACGAAAAACAATACGGGTTTAACCTTAAACCTCGCTTTAAGTTACAGTGGCAGATGGGATATTACCCAAGCTATTCAGCAAGTTGCGAGGCAAGTACAGGATCAAAAATTAGACCCTGAATCAATTGGTGAAGAAACCCTTAAAAAAAACTTAACAACAGCTAATATACCTGATCCTGCATTGTTAATACGAACAAGTGGTGAAACCAGGGTGAGTAATTTTTTACTTTGGGAATTGGCTTATACGGAATTGTTGTTTTTCAGTAAAAATTGGCCTGAATTCACTAAAGAAGACCTTTATCAGGCTATTTTAGACTATCAGAGAAGAGAAAGAAGATTTGGTTTAATTAGCGAACAAATTTAAAATAACTTTCCAATGAGGGGACGTACTCCTTTCTTGCTTACAATAAATCTCCTTGCCCTATTAGCGCTACATTTTAATGCTGCCGGTCAGGTAGACTCTCCTGATTTAGATGATGGGATATTGATGGATTATCAAACTCCTTCGGAATATAACCTGGCAGATATTAGCGTTGAGGGGAATGGCCGAATCAACAAAAAGGTTATCATTGCCTATACAGGGCTTAAAAAAGGCCAGCAAATTGCCATCCCAGGTGAGGAAATCAGCAATGCCATACGTAAACTTTGGAAGCAAAACCTATTTGAGGATGTTTCAATCAAAGTTAATAAAATAGAGAATAATAATGTCTTTTTATTGATTGATCTTGAAACCCGGCCAAGGTTAGCAAAATTTAAATTTAATGGCGTTTCAAAGAATGAAGCTTCCGATATTCGAGAAAGGATCCGGCTAGCAAGGGGAAAAATTCTTACAAGACAGTTGGTTAATGATGTAAAGCGAAAAACTAAGGGCTACTTCAAAGAAGATGGCTATCTTAAAGCTAAGGTAACTGTTAATGCTGATAAAGATAGTTTATTCGATAAAAGAAGTACAACGCTGGTTATCAATGTCGATAAGGGCGAAAAGATCAAAATAAAGGATATTACATTTACAGGCAACAAAAACTTTGATGACGGTGAGCTAAGAGATGCAATGGAAAACACCAATCGTAAAACCCTTTTAAACCTTTTTAAATCCGCGAAATTTAAACCCGAAAAATTTAAAGAAGATAAGAAAAAAGTAGTTCAATTTTATAATAAGCATGGATTCAGGGACGCTAATATTGTATCGGACAGTGTCTATTTTATTTCCGATAAAAGGATAAAAATTCATATCAAAGTAGACGAAGGAAAAAAATATTACTTCGGGGATATATCCTGGACCGGTAACTCAAAATATAGCACTCGTTTTCTAAACTCAGTCTTAGGCATCGAAAAAGGTGAGGTTTACAACCCAGAGATGCTACAGAAAAAACTCAGGTTCAATCCCAGAGGACTTGACATTTCATCTCTTTATATGGATAATGGTTACCTGTTTTTTAATGTGAATCCAGTTGAGACCCAAGTTTATAATGATACGGTAGACATTGAGATCAGGATTAATGAAGGTAAACAAGCAACCATTGACGAAATCTCCATTAGTGGTAATACCAAAACCAGTGATCATGTAATCTTGAGGGAACTAAGAACGAGGCCTGGTGATAAATTCAGCCGTTCTGATATTATTCGTTCAAGGAGAGAACTATCACAATTAGGCTATTTTGATGCAAAGAAAATTAATATCACCCCGGAACCCAATCCTGAAGAGGGGACCGTAGATATTAATTATGATGTTGTTGAAAAACCTTCAGACCAATTACAATTACAAGGCGGCTGGGGTGCAGGCCAATTGGTTGGTAGTGTTGGCATTCAGTTTAACAACTTTTCCCTTGATAAAATTGATGAAGGAGACGCTTGGAGACCCTTACCATCTGGCGATGGTCAAAAGCTGAATTTAAAAGCTTACTCCAATGGCAGACGTTATTCATCACTCAACTTCTCATTTACAGAGCCTTGGCTTGGTGGAAGAAAACCAAATTCTTTGACAGTTGGTGCCTACTATTCTGTACAAGCAAGAGGAGAACAAGGTACACCTCAGCGACAAGCGCTTAAAATTTTAGGTGCCAATATTGGTTTAGGTAAACGGCTAAATTTTCCCGATAATTATTTCACACTTAATAACTCTTTAGAATTTCAGCGTTATAAATTAGAAGATTACACCATACCGCAATTAAGAGAATCTTTAGGTTTTGAGAATGGAAATTCTTATACCATAAGTCTTAAACACAAAATATCCAGGAATTCAGTTAACGAACCTATTTATCCCACTACCGGGGCAAAATATTCCTTATCAGTTAAGTATACTCCCCCATACTCAGCTTTCAACAATGTTAATTACGAAGATGTCACTGAGCAGCGTAAATTCAAATGGTTAGAGTTTCACCGCTGGAAGTTTAAATCCTCTTATTTCCTAAATTTAACAGGTAATTTAGTCTTAAATGCCAGGGCTAAATTTGGGTACATGGGCTTTTACAATGAAGATATTGGTGTGACGCCATTTGAAAGGTTTTTTATAGGGGGTGATGGTTTACAAGGTTTCCAATTGGACGGCAGAGAATTGGTTAGGTTGAGAGGTTATCCGAATAACTCCTTAAATCCCGGCTTAGGGGCTAATATTTTCAACAAATACACTATGGAGTTGCGTTATCCGATCATCCAAAAACGTTCTGCCACAATTTATTTTCAAACCTTTCTGGAAGGAGGCAATGGCTGGCTTGGCATAGACAACTTCAGCCCATTTGATATAAGAAGGTCAGGTGGTGTCGGCATAAGGGTTTTCCTTCCAATGTTTGGCAAATTAGGCGTAGATTGGGGCTATGGTTTTGATACGAAAAAACTCCCTGGATACACTCCGGGTGAAACACAAAAAAGTCATATCCACATTTCTATCGGTCAACGCTTTTAAAGCTTACTTTGGTATTATTTTCGTTTGTATAGAGAGTTAAAATTAATTCTTATGCCTTTTAAATCCCTGTTGATAAGCTTTTTGCTTGTTTTTTTGGTAGCCGCCAATGGCTTGGCTCAAAGGTTTGCATACGTTGATACAGAGTACATACTTGAGAAAATGCCAGAATATAAGGCAGCTCAAGACAAGTTGGATCAAATGACAAAACAATGGAAGAAAGAGATTCAAAGCCGGGTTAAGGAGATTGATAAACTCTATAATAACTACCAGGCAGAAAAAGTACTCTTGCCTGATGAAGAAAAGAAAAAAAGAGAGGAAGAAATAGCTCAGAAAGAGGAGGCACTGAAAAAATATAAGGAAGAAAAGTTTGGAGACGAAGGCGAGCTTTATCAAAAACGAAAAGCTTTAATTAAACCCATCCAGGATCGCGTTTTTACTAAAGTTCAAGAATTAGCTAAGGATCAGTCTCTCGATTTCATATTCGATAAAAGCGGGGCCGTTACCATGCTTTATACCAACGCTAAATACGACCGAAGTGACAAGGTTCTCAAAATGCTTGGAGTTGACATAGAAGAATCAGAGGAAGAAGGCACCTCTGGGAATTAAAAAAGGTTTTTAACCTAAATGAATTAAAAAAGGTTAGAAGTTTTTTAGTTTTGTAAACATAAAAAAACATAAACAATGAATCAGTTAAAAGTAAAAGCATTAATCATCTCTTTAATCATGACTTTTGCATGCTATCAGGTTGATGCTCAGAAATTGGCGCATATCAATAAGAGCGAAATCATGCAGAGTTTGCCAGAAGTCAAGGAGGCAAGGGACAATCTTAAGCAGTATAGCAAAGAAATGCAATCCCAGGTTAAAAATTTAATGAAGGAGTATAGAACCAAGCTAAAAGATTTTCAGGATAAAAAAGGTTCTATGTCCGCAACCATTAGATCTGATAAGCAAAGAGAGCTTAAAAATCTTGAGCAAAGAATTCAAAAATTTCGAAAGCAAGCCCAGAAAAAGGTAACCGAAAAAGAAAAAGCGTTACTTGAACCAATTGTTAAACGTATGAATAATGCCATAGAAAAAGTAGCAAAACAAAAAGGTTATACTTACGTATTTGATAAATCTCAAGGAGGCGTATTATACGCTAAAGAGACTAAAGATATTACTTCGCTGGTAAAAAAGCGTTTAAAATAACGTAAAAAAATTATTTGTCCCCTAACAGTTGAACCTTGGAAGATAGCGGGCCAATAGGAATTTTCGACTCCGGGGTTGGAGGATTGACGTTAACTCATGAAATAACCAAAGCCTTTCCCAGCGAAAGGCTTGTTTTTTTTGGTGATACAGCCCATTTGCCCTACGGGGATAAATCAAATCATGCTATTAAGCATTACTCGGAGAAAATCCTTGAATTTTTCCTGAAAAAAGGCTGTAAAACGGTTGTTATTGCATGTAACACAGCCTCATCAGTCGCTTCCAGCCACCTTTACAAAAAGTTTGGTACCGAAATCACACTTATCAATGTTATTGATCCTGTAATCAAGTATTGTCTGGAAGATTTGAAAGTAAAAAAAATAGGTGTAATCGGTACAAAAGGAACTATTCGGTCAAGAGCTTATCCCCAAAAAATTTATGGTAAAGACCCTTCAATTAGTGTTACCACAGCATCTACGCCCCTTTTAGCTCCTATGATTGAAGAGGGATTCTATAACAACAACATTAGCCAAACTATCATCAATGCGTACTTGTCAAAAAAGCAATTCAATGAGATTGAAGCAATGATTCTGGCTTGTACACATTATCCCCTTATCAAGGAGGAAGTAAAAGCCTATTACAAGGGAAAAGTTCATGTGATTGACAATACAGATGCAACCATTGGCTACATGCAAAAATTAATACCTAATACTTTAGGCAATGGATCAGGAGTTCAACACACGCACGAATTCTATGTTTCTGATTACACCAAAGCTTTCCAAGAGACGGCTAAAATATTCTTCGGTGAATCAGTCAAGCTTAGAGAGAAGCCAATAGTAAATTTTTGAAATAGCCCTGTATAATTGAATAAATAAAACCGAAGTCAGTATTACTGGTAGTAAGGTTCACGCATTTAGTCAACGCTAAAGGTGCCAATTCAGCTAAGGCTAAGCAACTTTTAACTGTTCCAGTTTCATACCCTGCAGCTTGTTTTTGATAAACTTGATGTCCACCTTGAATTCTTCCTTAGCATTTTCATCAGAGGGTAAGGCATATAAGGTGTCTTTCATGATTGTTTCCATCAAAGAACGAAGCCCTCTTGCACCAAGGTTTAACTCAATAGCTTTGGAGGCAATTAAATCCAGTGCTGAGTCTGAGAAATGAAGATCGATACCCTCCATACGGAAAAGCTCTTTATATTGCTTAACCAGAGCATCTTTTGGCTGAGTAAGAATTTTCTTAAGGGCTTCTTTGTCTAAGCTATGCAAGTAGGTCACCACCGGCAAACGTCCTATTAACTCTGGGATTAAGCCGAAATTTTTCAAATCTTGAGGCATTACATACTGCAAAGGATTTTCTTCAACATTTTCATCGCTTGTCGATGCCTGTGTTTGAAAGCCAATTCCTTGCTTATTCACCCTTTTCTCAATAATCCTCTCCAAGCCATCAAAAGCCCCACCACAAATAAATAAAATATTTTTTGTGTTGATTGGTACCAGGTTTTGTTCAGGATGCTTTCGTCCTCCTTGAGGAGGCACATAAATTGTATCCCCTTCAAGTAATTTGAGCATAGCCTGCTGAACCCCTTCTCCGGATACATCTCTTGTGATAGAGGCATTATCACCTTTTCTGGCTATTTTATCCAGCTCATCAATATAAACAATGCCTCTTTCAGCAGCTTTATTATCACCGTTAGCAGCCTGCAAAAGCCTTGTTAGTATCGTTTCAACATCTTCCCCAACATAGCCGGCTTCTGTTATGACAGTTGCATCCGCTATACAAAAAGGAACATCTAAGATATTCGCAATGGTACGGGCAATTAAGGTTTTGCCGGTCCCAGTTTCTCCCGTTAGCAAGATGTTGGACTTTTCAATTTCAACATCATCATTGGTAGTACCCTCATCCATACTGTAAATCAGCCGCTTGAAATGATTGTAAACAGCAACGGAGATGGATTTTTTGGCCTCATCCTGGTCAATGACATGTTGGTCTAAATGGGCCTTAATCTCCTTTGGTTTGTATACCTGATTAAAAGTAGGTTTCTCCTGATTTTTCTGTTGCTCCGCGTTTACAATCTTGGAGGCCTCTTGGGCACAACTGTCACATATATAACCATCTTTCCCTTCAATTAAGAAATTAACTTCATCTTTACCACGCCAACAAAATGAACAATAACTATTATTTTTCATACGTCTTCGTCTTCTTGTTTGGGGTTGCTCCTTGTTAAAATTTCATCAACCATACCATAATCCTTTGCTTCCTGAGCATCCATCCAGTAATCCCTGTCAGCATCTTTTTCTACATCTTCTTTGTCACGACCTGAATGTTCTGAAATGATCTGGTAAAGCTCCTTTCGAATCTTAACAATTTCGTTTGCTGTAATTTCAATATCAGCTGCGGGACCTTGAACGCCACCCATCGGTTGGTGAATCATAATTCTGGAATGCCTTAATGCTGACCTTCTATTTTCAGCACCGGCGCACAATAAAATGGCGCCCATTGATGCTGCCATCCCTGTACAAATAGTATGTATCGTAGGTTGAATGTACTGCATGGTATCGTATATACCCAGGCCTGCATATACCGAACCTCCAGGGCTATTGATATAAAGGTAAATGTCACTACCTGGATCAGTGGATTCCAGGAAAAGCATCTGGGCCTGGATAATATTGGCTACATCATCATTAACGGGCACTCCGAGAAAAATTATCCGGTCCATCATTAACCGCGAGAAAACATCCATAGAAGCCACATTCATTGGCCTTTCCTCGATAATGTTTGGCGTAATATAATTAGAGAAGTCATTTAATTTATTACTACCAATACCCATGTGCTGAGTCGCATATTTTTTAAACTCTTCGCCTTGTTGATTTTTGTGATTACTCATTATTTTCAGCTTTTTCTGTTTCTTGTTCGGCTTCTGATTCCGGGTTCACTATTTTTTGAAATTCGTTATAGGTTACTGTCTTTACAGGAAATTCCACGTTTTCTTTAACATGTTTGAAAACTTTATCCTCTTTTAGCGTGAAATGGGATTTGAAATAATTGTTCTGATCTTTTAGGTAATTAGAAGCATATTCTTTAACCTTTTCTTCACCAATGTCACCCATACCAATACGGGATACTTCATTCCTTATTAAAGACTCGGCATATTCCATAACTTCTTGGCTTTCCACTTTTACTTCGAACCGATCTGCCAAGCCATCAACAACTATCATCCACTTGATATCGTTAATAAAATCCTTATATTTTTCTTCATGGCTCTTATCCTCTTGTTGATTTTCTTCCTCTTCCTCTTGTACTTTATCAAACCATTTTTTTAGGAATTCTTCCGGTATACCCTTGTCAAAACGTTTTATAAAGGTGTCCTTAATCTCCTTAAAAAGATGACTATCAGTTTCCCTTTCATAGCCAGATTCCAGAGCCTCCTTTATAGCGGCCTTAAACTCCTCGATATCATTAATCTCTTTATCAGGAAAAACTTCCTTGTAAACCTCTTCTCCAATTTCAACAGGTTGAAAAATAAAAATCGATTCAATTGTAACCTTAAATTCTCCTTCAACATCCTGAATGGTTAATTTATCCGTATCCAGGAATTCAGCAAGTTTTTCATCATCCTCAAACATTGACTTCAGGTTGACGATTACCTCCTCATTTGTCGATTTACCAATCAACTCAGCTTTCAGGTCAGCTGGTATTTCAGCCAGTTTCATGGCTTTACTTTTATCTAAGCCACCCTCGAGAGGTTGTTGGTTCTCGTCAAGCTCCGTAACACTTGTTCTTATTGAAAGGGTTTCATCATCTTCTACCTTTTCTTTATTATCTGAAGTGCCTTTTAAGTTCTTTATCTTCTCAATCTGCTCATCTACCTCTTCATCGGTGGCTTCGATTTTATACTTCTGTACATCCCCAAGCTTTTCCTGAAGATCAATATCAATCTCCGGCCTTAAACCAACGTCATATTTGAATTCAAAGGAGTCTTGACTTTCCCACTCCGGTTCTGTTTCAGAGTCTTTCTGAAGCGGGTTCAGTAATAGCTTGAGGTCATTTTCCTTAATGTAATTTTGGAGTGACTTATTGACGGTATCAGGAATCAACTGCTTTTTAAGATCACTCCCTAAGCGCTTTTTAAGTAAATTCAACGGCGCTTTCCCTTTTCTAAAACCAGGTAGGTCAACTTTCTTCCTGTAATTTTTTAGCTCTTTTTCAAAATCTTCCTGATAGTCTTCGGGTTTAATTTTGATAGTTAGTTCCGCGTCTAATTCGTTCTTTTTCTCTAGATTAACGTCCAAAATATTATTTCTTTTATAACATGAATTTTTTGCAAAAGTTTTTAAGACTGTGCGGATGGGGGGACTCGAACCCCCACACTTTTCAGTACTAGATCCTAAGTCTAGCGCGTCTACCAATTCCGCCACATCCGCAATTTTGGATCACAAAGGTACAATTTCAATAAAGGTTAACCATATCATGGTATTTTATTCTACATTCAGAGTTGTCAAGGGTCGATTAATTAGTTAATTTGGGCTTTTCAAAGAACATTTTACAATTTTTTAAGGTTTTTTTCAGGAAGAGGTAAAATAAAGGCAGAATTGACCTCATTTTAAAACAATAAGCCATCATGGCAAAAACAAAACCAAATTACGAAAACCGACAGATTGTCAATGCTTACCGGTCATTGCTAAGAGCCAGTAAGCCTTACATAAAACAAGGGGATAAGAAAACCATCCGGAAAGCCTTCAACTTTGCCATGGATGCACACCAAGGGATGCGTAGGAAATCCGGTGACTTGTATATTTTTCATCCTGTTGCTGTTGCTACAGTATGCGCCAAGGAAATGAATTTAAGTACTACCTCCATCGTTTGTGCCTTACTTCATGATGTTGTAGAAGATACAGATGTAAACACAGAAGATATAGAGGCAACCTTTGGTTCAAAGGTGGCAAAAATCATAGATGGTTTAACCAAAATCTCCGGAGTATCGGGCCATACAAAGTCAATGCAGGCTGAGAACTTCCGGAAGATTTTACTAACGCTTGCGGATGATGTAAGGGTAATCCTGATTAAACTGGCCGATCGCCTTCATAACATGAGGACCCTTGATTTTATGCCTTCGAGAAATCAACTAAAAATAGCATCCGAAACACTTGAGGTTTATGCGCCACTTGCACATCGCCTCGGGCTTTACAACATAAAAAGTGAATTAGAAGACCTCTCACTAAAATATACCGAACCGGAAGTTTACCAAGAAATTACGAATAAACTCAAGTCCAGTAAAAGCCAAAGGTCACGTTTCATTAGAAAATTTACAGCGCCCATTCAGACAAAGCTTGATCAAACTGGCCTGAATTACGAGATTAAGAGTAGGACAAAGTCTATCTATTCTATTTACCGTAAAATGAAAAATCAGGGAATCCCTTTTGAGGAGGTTTATGATATTTTTGCTATACGCGTAATACTTGATACGCCAACTGATAGAGAAAAAGAATTCTGTTGGCGAACTTATTCTATCATTACGGATACTTACACGCCAAACCCGAACCGTTTGAGAGATTGGCTTTCAACACCCAAAGCCAATGGTTACGAATCTCTTCATATAACAGTAATGGGGCCTGTTGGTAAATGGGTTGAAGTACAGATAAGGAGCAGGCGGATGGATGAAATAGCTGAAAAAGGATTTGCAGCACATTGGAAATACAAAGAAAATGCTTTCCAGGATAGCGGCCTTGATGAGTGGATTAATCGTGTAAGAGAAATGCTTGAAAATCCAACCTCTAATGCCATAGATTTCCTGGATGAATTTAAACTCAACTTGTTTTCTGATGAAGTATTTGTTTTTACCCCAGAGGGAGACACGGTTAAATTACCCCTGAACGCTACTGCATTGGATTTTGCTTTTGAAATACATACCGAAATCGGCCTCCAATGCTTTGGCGCTAAGGTCAACCATAAGTTGGTACCATTAAATTACCAATTAAAAAGTGGGGATCAAGTTGAAATACTTACCTCAAAGAAACAAAAACCGAACTCCGAATGGCTTAATTATGTGGTAACTGCCAAGGCTAAGTCAAAAATCAAATCAGCCTTAAAAGAAGAGAAAAGAGCGTTTGCTTTACAAGGGAAAGAATTGCTTAAAAGAAAATTCAGGCATTTTCAGATCAAGGATAGCAACCAAAATTACAATGAGTTCACCCATTTCATGAACGAGGAATCAAGTCTTGATTTATTTTATGCCATTAGTAAAGGGCAAATAAGCCGTGAAGAACTTAATCAAAAGCTTAAAGCATTTACAAACTACAAAAAAGAGCCGGTTGAGTCAAAACCTTCTGATTATAAAGAGACCAAACAAGCCAACGCAACTTCTACGAAAAAAGAAGAGGTTTTATTAGATGAAAAAGAAAGGCAATTTGATTATTCCCTTGCTAAGTGCTGTAACCCAATTCCGGGGGATGACATTTTCGGTTTCATCACAAAAAATGAGGGGGTGAAAATTCACCGTACCAATTGCCCGAACGGCATTCACCTAATGTCAAAATTTGGTTACCGGATTATCAATGCAAGATGGGCAAAGAGCAATATAAAGCCCATATCATCTTACCCAGTTGGTTTGACCATTCTGGGGATTGATTCAGTAGGTATGGTGAGTAAAATTACCGATATTGTTTCTAAGGAACTACAGGTAAATATGGATTCAATAAAGATCTCTGCTAAAGCAGGGGCTTTTGAAGGTTCTATTATCCTCAATATTTATGATACAGGCCACCTCGAAAAATTGATCAAAAAACTGGAATCCCAGGAAGGCATTGAATCTGTACACCGTTTCAACCCTGAAAACAATTTAGAAGTCAATACAAGCTAATCCGCATAAAACATGAATAACCCTTTTTCTTTTTTTCCTTTGTAATTTTGCAAGGTTAGAATAATGAACGCTTCTTATGACAAAAGATGAAACACTTGAGGAGGCAAAGCAAGAATTTTCCCAGTATTTAGAGGAAAGAAAACACCGTAAAACTCCGGAGCGTTTTACTATCCTTTCTGAAATATACCATAGAGATGATCATTTTGATGTAGAGATGCTTTACCTGGAGTTGAAAAAAAAGAACTACCATATTAGCAGGGCCACAGTTTACAACACCCTCGACCTTTTGCTGGATTGCGGGCTTGCCATTAAACAGCAGTTTGGTAATAATGTCGCTTTATATGAAAAAGCATACGGTTACCGCCAGCATGACCACCTGATTTGCAACCGGTGCAATAAGGTTTTAGAATTTTGCGACCCAAGGATTCAACAAACGCAAAACATGGTCGGGGAATTACTAAAGTTTAATGTTACTCAGCATTCTCTTACTTTATATGGTAACCCTCAAATAGACAGTGAAGGAAATTGCCTTTCCTGTTCACAAAAAATAAATGATTAACCACTACCAATTATGGGTTTAGATATTGTATTGGGCCTTCAATGGGGCGATGAAGGAAAAGGCAAAATTGTTGACGTATTAACTCCTCAATATGACATTGTTGCTCGCTTTCAGGGAGGCCCAAATGCGGGCCACACTCTTAATATAAAGGGCGAGGAAATAGTCTTGCATACCATCCCTTCTGGTATTATCCACAAAAATGTCATGAATGTTATAGGAGCAGGAATGGTAATAGATCCTGCAACCTTAAAAGATGAAGTTGACAAGCTTAAGAAAGATAACTTATTTGATAAAAATCAGCTATATATAGCTAAGAATGCCCATATCATCCTTCCTACTCATCGCAAACTGGATGAAGCCAAAGAAGCAAATTTTGGTGAGACGAAAATAGGTTCCACTTTGAAAGGTATAGGCCCTTGCTATACCGACAAAGCTGCCAGAAAAGGATTAAGAATTCGGGATATTTTTTCAGATAATTTCGATAGCGATTTCCAAAAGTTAGAAAAAGATCACCTCACTAGACTTGCTTATTATAATGCCAGTGATGTGAGCCGGGAAGAAGAAAAAAACTGGTGGGAAGGTATCAAACTACTCAAAGATTTGAATACTATAAATGCTGAGGAATATTTAAATAATCAGCTTGAAAAGGGAGACACCATATTGGCTGAAGGTGCACAAGGAACTTTCCTTGATTTGGATTTTGGAACATATCCCTACGTAACCTCTTCCAATACAACATCAGCAAATGCTTGCCTTGGCTTAGGAGTAGCACCTACAAAAGTGAATAAAGTATTTGGCGTTGTTAAAGCTTATACAACCAGGGTGGGAGAAGGCCCTTTCCCTACTGAACTACTCGGAAATGAAGGCAACACCTTAAGGGAAAAAGGCAATGAATATGGTGCTACTACAGGCCGGCCCAGGAGATGTGGGTGGTTGGATTTAACAGGGCTTAAATATGCCATCAAGTTAAATGGCGTTACCGACCTAATTATTACCAAATCCGATGTTCTTCAAGGATTAGATGAGATTAAAATAAGTGATGGTTTTTCAGAAGGTTTATTGAAAGAAGAATATCCTGAAATAATTAATGGCCTGAATAATTTTACTCCAATATATAAAAATTTCTCAAGCTGGAAACAAAAGATAGGGAATATTTCAAACAGTACGGAACTACCAGAGGAGCTTATAAATTACTTGGATTTTATTAGACAAGAAACCAATAGCAGGATAACTCTATTATCAACAGGCCCAAAGAGAGATGAGTATTTGGAATTGTAAGGTTTGTTTTACCTAATTTATGGTTTGTTAAAGCCTTAGCATTTATTATGAGCTTATGAAAAAAAGCCTACATAAAAGCAGGCTTTTTTTCATTTCTAATATTCCCACAGATCGTGTTCAAAGTTAAACAGTTCTTCTTCTATCTCCTTTGCTCTAATGAGCGCCCCGAATTTATCACCATCATACTTTGGGAGATCCCCAATATCTTGGTCTAGCTCATTGGGTTCTTTAACTATATAGCTGGAGAAAAGCCTTTGTTCGAAAAAATCATAGTAGGAGAGTTGAGCAGCATCATTGTGTCTGTTAAACATAGGTTCATTAACCAGAATTTTTCTTAATTCTTTCCACTCAACCCAAAAGAGGGGTTGAAGACCGAGCTCAATGCCATCCCTTGTTTTCATTTGCAAAGGGGCAATGGCTATTATCCTTGGGAAAAATTCGCTTGTTTCTTTGTCAAATACCCAATCTTCCATGATTCGGAAGCGGTGAATTTCCTCACACTCAGTGGTATCATACAAAGTAGTATCAGTCATGACGCCCGGCTGGTTGATAGGATCTACCGGTACTTTGGTTTGTTCCGCTTCAGTAATTTGTTCTATAAGCTCTGACCGGCTAAAAAATGAACTAATAGAGTCATTTTTATAGGGCGTGAGGGATTTGGTTTCGGCATCCTTCATAACCGCATCAAAAACTATACAACTAAAGGGATTTTTTTTCCACTTCATACCAAGATTCTGTTTTTCCCTGGTATCTAAAACGCGGTGGATTCTCCTTGAATACATAACATCAGCCTGCCTAAGCGGAGGATAAGGAGTTACATTCCTTTCTTCTATATGCCTTTTTTCATAAGTAAAATCAGGTTGACCGGCTGCATCCCCCTGCGCAAAAGACCATAAGCTTGAAAAAAGAAAAATGCAAAAAATTCCCGTAACAAAAATCCTGAATCTTCCAAATCTCATATTTACTTAACTTTTAAGTTAATTGATGTCGGTATGTTCTTTTCACCATCGGGGCCTTTAGCTTTAATTTGGTCAATTATAATCCGATCACCAGAACTAGCATTGGATAGATAATTTTTCTCTTGACCAGATAGCCTTGCGCCTTTTCCCCGGGTTTCTTTAAAATCCCCCCGCTGAGGAACATAGGTTAACCGGTAACTAACAACTCTATATTCAACACCTTCAAAGGCAAAACCTGGCCCCATGGAAGCAACAATAGCCCGAGCGTTTTGCAAGCGAACTGCTGAAATATCGCCGCTGGTTTTACCTGCAATCTGAGGGGTAGGACTTGGTACTGGTCTGACTCGAAATTCTTTCCTTTTCAACTGTTCAGTACTACCATCCTCTTTTTTAACAGAAACAACAATACTACTGTTGGTTACGTTACCTCCTACCCTTGCGATGTACTCTCCGGGACCCTGTTTAACTAAATTCCCCTTTGTAATACTAACCCTGGTTTGCTCGGGGGTATAACCAACAGCACTAACATTAATGGGGTTATCCAAACCTCTGTAAAGGATAGTCATAGCACTAGGTGAAACAGTAGCAAATGATGGAGAAGCTTTAAAATTAATCGATAAAGGAAATGAGTCAGTACCGCCCGTTGTTGGGTTTGGCAGCATAATCATACCCTCGCGTTCTTTTTCCCCGGCGGTAGTTGGTGTGGTTTTGAAAGTTCCCCTGCCATTTTCTATATTATCAAGTTTTTGCCCCTCAACTATAATCGTGGGATCTTGTGTTGAGCTATAAGCTCCTAACATAATTTCTGCTTTGTACTCCTCATTCACGTTAACAACACTCTTTTCCGCTCTAACGATCGGTATTAACCTATCAAATGAACGCCTTCCGGCGGATACCTGACCAAGTAATGCATTTAAAATATCAGCCTTGGTACTCTTAATATCACTTTGAATTTTTGAAAGAATTGTTACACCTGCAGTAACAGGGACCATAGAAAAGCGCTGAGCGGCCCAGCTGTTTTTATTGTCAGGGCCATCGGGCGGATCTTCGGCCTTCAAGGCCACGAGTTCCTCAATGGTGGATTTAGGGATATCATCATCCTCGTCCTCATTTTGATTGTATTCCATCAAAATACTTTTCATTTCTTCAGCAACCCGGTTAATTCTATTTTGAAGTGTATCCCCCTTATCTTCCTCAACCATTATACGACTTCCAACATCAAGGTTTTTAGCTCCTACAAGATGATCTGTTGTATCCCCATCTTTGACAAGATACCCCCCGCTTTTGTCAATCATCTCTTCTTTCAAACTTTCAATATAACTATTCAATTTCTCCGTTCTATCTTTCACCTTTTGGGCTCTATCATAGTGAGGCTTAGTCAACTCTTTGTTATTATTTAACAAATCCCTAAAATCTGCCATCGTGCTAGAGTTCTTAAGCTCTAAAGATGAATTTGATTCCTTGATGCCGGTGTGGACAACATGAAAGGCGTTAAGCACTTCAGCAGAAACGTTAAGGGCAAGCAATGCCAGGAGTACTAAATACATCATGTTAATCATCGCCTGCCGTAATGGATTATCTGATCCAGCTGCCATAAGTATTCTTTTTAAACTTTAAATTTCTTAAAAATTAAACGTTGTTTTATTCTTACCCTTGATTTTGCCCGGAAACATTGGCACCCATAGCACTTAACATATTGCCGTAAACAGAATTCAGATTTCCAAGATTTTGGTTTAGCTTACCAAATTCATCTTTAAGCTTAGCAGTTTCCTCTTCAGATCCGGATAAATGCTCTATAGTCTTTGAGAGACTGTCATAATATTTATTCAGCGATTTGATATGGTTATTAGTCTCTTCCAATTCCATATCGTAAACCGAGTTTAATGAAGCCAGTTTTTGCGAAGCTTCTTTAATTTGATCAAAATATTCTTTGGATACCTCAGAAGATTGAGAGAGGTTCTGAAGTGCTTTCAGGTTTTCGGAGTAAGATTGATTTATTTGATCAACATTTTGAGCAGCTTCTTTGACTTTAGAAGTATAATCATCAGTAGCCACGGCTGCATCGGTAAGCTCACTCATCTTCGAAACATTTTCAGAAAAAGATCGCATTCCATCGCCTAAACGTTGAATCAAACTCTGGTCAATTTGAGCATCCTCAAAAGCTTTGTCCAGTTCTTCAGAAGCAGACTTAGCACCTGAACCTTTTTTATCACCCTGATCTTCTACGCCTGCTAATTCAGGGTATACAAGCGACCAATCATATTCCTCTTTAACCGGTTCAAACGCTGAAATAGCAAAAATAAGTGATTCAGTACATAGCCCTATGATCAACATTATACCTGCACCCGGGTAATGCTGTAATTTAAAAAGTGCTCCCAAAATAACAATTGAGGCACCCAAGCCATAAATTTTGGCCATGATTGATTTAAACGTCTTACTCTCTAAGAAACTACCTGATTTAGCCATTGTTACTTAATTTTTATTTAAACAATTTTTTCTCGGAAATTAGTTACGATCATTAATTGACCTACCCATGTAAGTCATAACATTTCGAAATCCAACATATGATTTTGCAGTATCAGCGTATTCATAAGAACGAACACCATTTTGAATGTAATAAGCAACATCTTTCCATGACCCACCGCGAATAACCTTTCGTTTCCTTGTAACAGGTTCCTGTTGTTCGGCATCGTAGTGGTAATGAGGATTCATGTCGTTAACTTTATCGTAGAGGGATTCGCTGTATGCTGTTACAGTCCATTCAGCTACATTTCCCGCCATATTGTATAGCCCATAATCATTTGGGAAGTAAGAAGTAGCCATGACCGGATAGAAACCACCATCCCTAACATAATTTCCCCTAAGCGGCTTGAAATTAGCAAGGAAACACCCTTTTTTATTTCTAGTATATGGCCCACCCCAAGGATACGGGTTAAAATCTCTACCACCCCTGGCAGCATATTCCCACTCGGCTTCTGTTGGTAATCTGAACGGATTAACATCAGGCAATTGAACCTTGCTGTAATATCTATTCAACATTTGAGTCCTCCAATGTGAGAAAGCTTTTGCCTGATGCCAACTTACGCCTACAACAGGATAATCATCATAACCCGGATGAGCGAAATAAAGCCTTGCCATAGGATCATTGTAAGAATAAGTAAAGTCCCTTATAAAAGCTAAAGTATCGGGATAAATATGCTTATTCTCTTCCCTAATAAATTGTGATCTTTCTGCTGGCTCATGCTTATATTTACGTTTGGCCGCTTCATGCAAGTCTAACCATTCATATTCATAAATAAATTTTCCAGTATTAAACTTAAGCTCATAACCCATTTTGTTTTCACCTTGATAATACATATCAGCTAATTTATCCCTTGTCTCAGGGTTACTCCAATCTAATTCTTTCTCCCAGTTCAGTCGCGTTCCTGTTTCAGTTTCCTGCAAGTGTTCACCACCCATTTTTTCCTTAGCGATAGAATCCCTTACCCAATAGACAAACTCTCGATATTCATTATTGGTAATTTCGGTATCATCCATGAAAAAGGCTTTAACAGATACTTGTTTTGGCCTGGCTGTCTTGGCATATACCACATCTTCATCACTTTGTCCCATGTGAAAAGACCCAGTCGGAACATAGACAGTTCCGTAAGGCTGCGGATGAGACCATTCTTGCCGGTTCTGCACACCTGTAAGCTGCCCTTCCGAAGAACTCAACCCACATCCTTGCAAGATAAAAATCAGGGGTGATAAAGCTAATAAGACTAATTTCATCTGCTTCATATTTTCAACTTTATGTTATCCAAAATAATTATTAAACACCGAACTTAAGTGGAACGAAAGTAAAAATATTTTATTGTAAACTCAAAACATTTAAAGGTGCCGCGGTGTCCAGATAGGAAATTCCTCTTTTGGCTCTGGATCAAAATTAAAACAATATCCTATGAGAATTTCATGAGACCCTGCAGTCTTTACCCTATTGGGTGAAAATGGAAGGTCAAATGAATAACCCACTTTCAACTTTGGCGTCAAGTATAAACCAGCGATCCCATTCATCGTTTGATCACCGAACCTATAACCAAGGCCAGCCCAATATTTCTCTTGAAACATAACACGGCCATTAAGATCACCTACCAATTTAGTACCATCAAATTTAAAAAGCGTAGAGGGCTTTATAGCCCACTGCTGATTAAGATCATAGGTGTACCCACCCGTTAAGTAAAAATGCCTTACATAATTACTTCCACTATTAGAAGTATACCCCAAACTTGGTGAGTTAAGATGAAGACCGGATATACCTGCATAGTAGTTCAAACCATTTAAAAATGCCCCAAAGCCAACATCAAGCATTGTACTTGAAACTTCTTCATTAGGTATCAAAGGATCGTCAGGTTCAATGGCACGTAACTTATTTCCATCCAATGAATTTTGTATCATTCCGACATTTAGCCCTACAGAAAGCCTACCAAATGAAAATTCTCTTTTGTGACTTACGGAAGCAGTGACCGAAACTGTATTTTGAAACCCTTGCTGATCATTAAATATCGCTAATCCCGCTCCCTGGATATAATCATTGTTAAGAGGGGCATGTATATTAAAAACTTGGGTATTGGGTGCTTGACCACCATCAGCCCCGTTGAATCCAACCCATTGAGAGTGCTGTAAAAAAGTTGCACAAATCTGCCTTTGATGATTCCCGGCATAAGCAGGATTGTAATTCAACTCATTGAACATGTAATGAGAATACTGAGGATCCTGCTGCCCCAAAGCCTTTTGAGGCATTAGTAAACTTACCCCAACAAGCAGCAAAATAAAAGCCTGTAAAAATTTCCAATTCGCCTTCATTGACAATGACAATTTAATTAGAGCCTTCAAATATAATAAGAAACTTCAATTGTCCAAATAGGAAAAAAATTGATTCTCTCTTACCGCAAATAACGGTTTTATTTAAGATTTCATTGCAATACTGAAAGACTTTTTTAAGATCAATCCTTCTTGTTGTTATATTGCCTTATAAAATTCTCAAGTGCCATTTTCATAGAAGGAGCTTGGGGGGAGGGTGCCTCAATATTTAATTCAAGGCCTGCTTTTTTTACTTCTTTACATGTTTTAGGGCCAAAGGCAGCGATTTTAGTATCATTCTGTTTGAAATCAGGGAAATTTTCTAATAGGGAGCGTATACCGGAAGGACTAAAGAATGCCAGTATATCGTAGTCAACATTTCTTAATTCTGAAAGGTCATTATACACAGTCCTGTACATGGTGGCTTCTGTAAACTTGATCTTATATTTACGAAGTGTTTTGGCAAACTCGTTTTTACTTACGTTCGACTGCGGAATTAAATACCGTTCATTTTTATGCTTTAATAACAGGCTTTCAAAACTCTTATCTTTAGATTTAGGGAAAAAAACTTTTCGCTTGCGGTAGGTTATGAATTTCTGAAGATAGAGGGCTATGGCTTCCGTAACACAAAAGTATTTCATTTCAGCCGGGACTTCAATGCGAAGGTCATCACATAGCCTAAAAAAATGTTCAATGGCTGTCCGGCTGGTCATTACGATTGCAGTATGCTTTAGTATACTGATTTTACTCCTACGGAACTCCTTAGCCGAAACGCCTTCAACCTTAATAAAGGGGAAAAAATCGACCTTTACATTGTACTTTTCAAACAATTCCTGATAAGGTGAGTTACCGTTGGAAGGCTCCGGCTGAGATATAAGTATGTTTTTTATTTTCACTGCTTAATAACGGTTTATTATTTAGTCAGAAAGCCTATGTAACCAGCTCTATAACAATAATTAAAGGAGCTATTTCAACTGTGCAAAGGTAAAAAAAATTATAAACAATCCCATGCTTTGAGGCGGCTTTCCCCTGAAATAGAGCACGTAATATACGATAGGCAAAAAACATCAATAGCAAAATACCCGCAACAATTATCGCTTTTCCTCTTGTTACAGAAGGGAAATAGGTTATTAGAAATACGAGAGGTAAAAAAACGATACCGATAACCCTATTAAAGATCAAGATATCGTAAAGATTGTCCAAAACACTGCCATATCCATAAAAAAGGTATCCCGTGGTAGCATTTAATAATAAGTGGGCTAAGTTTATCACTGCTACCAGCAAAAAGATCTCCCAGAATGCAAAATTTTGAACGTTAGGTGAAGGGTATTGGTAAACATAAAAAGCAATACTTCCCAAAAAAATCAGATCGAGAAAAAGATTAACAATGTTTAAACCTAGCTTTCCCTCCCTTTTCATAAGATTGATATAGTTAGGATCAAGGGTGCTTCTGAATAACTCATTAAAATAAAAGGGATCCATAACCCTGATAAGCCCTAATAGCAAGAGGAAAAATATCAATAAATAAAACAGCATGGTATTTTCCTGCAAACCATAGAACAGAACCTCCTCATTCATATCACTTAAGTAAATAACCCCGTGAATCATCTTTTCATAAATTTACCCAAAATTATCACCTTTAAAAACTAACAGAGTGGGTAACACCCAAAAAGGTTTTAAAACAGGTTTGTGAACCCAAAATTGATCTGACCATTCCTAAACCGGAATGACTGGGAGCGTTCCCGGCCAATTGCATAATTTAATGAAAACAAGCCAGCCTTAGTCTCAAAAATATACCCCAAACCAACCCCTACCGGATCATCTTCCCTTTTATCAGTTACCAAATTCTGCTGGTAGAAAGCCTTGTCAACAAATAAACTTAAATGATCATTTTTTCCGGTTAAAAACCTGAACTCCAAAGTACCTATAGCATAGGAGCTAGCCAGAAAAGCCCCCTCATTAAATCCCCTAATATCTTGAAATCCACCAAATTGGAAAAGCTGATTCCGGAGGATTTCATCATCCACTAAATGCTTGCCCTTTACCATGGCCATTAGGGTACTTTGATCACCAAACTTTAGAAAATATTGGCTTTTCAAGTCAAGCTTATAGATTACACTTTCCTGCTTAAGCGAGTCACCTAATGGATCTTCCAAATCTTTGTTAGTATTTAACATCTTTTGCCCCACGCTGGCATCTAAGGATAAACGCCAGCCTTTGGTAGGATTCAAACGATAATCAAGGTTTTCAAAATGCCCACCAATTCCATAAAACCTGGTATCAAAATTAGCATACTGATCCCTGTTTGAGAGCCTGTTAAATGAACCCGGATTGATAAGATTGGATTGCCTGTTCTGGTAAAAAATCCTTGCAAAATTATTTCCCGATATTAAATACCTAACCCCCAATTCCCAGCCTACATTAAGAAAAAGCGTATCAAATTTTCTTAAATCTAAAGAAGCCTCGGCTCCGATTGGTAAATTGAGAAAAAATGGGTAATGATAATCAATGTTGAGTTCCTGGCTGTTTTTACGGATCTTCTGCCAATTCATATTCATTGACATTGCCCTGCCAAAAGGATTTTCTAATTGTAAAGCCACTTCACCCGTCAATAGAAGCCCATCTGATCGCCCATCCTCCGGGGCAACTCCTAAAATTCCATTTACTCGGCTTGCCGGAATTTTCTCTACAAATAATTTCAGATGTGCTTGATCTCTTCTAAATTGAATCTTAGGCTGTTTTTCAGCATTTAAAAAGTTGAGTTGATCAAGCCTGGTTTTTAATTTTTGAATGTTTTTTTCCTGGTACCTTTTTCCAGAATCAACATTCAGATACCGCCTTAGATATTGATCTGAAACATCCACATCGCCGGCTAAAATTACCTGGCCATAAGTAATTAAGGGGCCTTTATCAATAGAGAGAGATGCCTTTACTTTTTGCTCTTTTAGTACTAAATCCTTTAACTGAATGGTTGCAAAGGGATAACCGTGGTTCTCCGCATATTCCAAGATATCTTGCATTAATTGGCTTACGGCTTTATCTTTTAAAACCTGATCCTGAAATGGCAACGCTGAGTAACCTTTCTTTCTTAGCCACTTCTCATTGACGTTACCAGCCTTAAGTTTAAGCCATCGATACTTTTGTCCACTTTTTAGAAAAGCCTGGTAATTATTTGAATCGCTTAAAGAAAGGGAATCCACGGATGCCTTTAAAAACCCCTGATCCCAATATTGTTGCAAAAGCTCTCTTAATTCATAACGAATCGCTAAGGAATCTCTGAATTTACGGGGCTTCGGGTAATAATCCTTTTTAATCGCTGAATCCCCATTGACATTAATTTTAAGTTTATAGACTTCCTGGGATAAGCCTAACTTACCTAAAAGTAGCAAAAAAAGAGTGAAAGTAAGGAATAATGTGTTCCAAAACAATTGAAAATCACCTTTCATCATTTAGCTTATAAAGCTTTAGCTTAGCTTCTAATTTAAACCTTTGTACCTAAAAACAAACAGCGAAATCATTTTTAAGCCATATTTGTCTTTTTATTGTCAAAAGTTCAAAGATTTAAAAACTATTCAACCCGATAATGGCAGGTATTTACATCCATATTCCTTTTTGCAGAAAGGCTTGCTCCTACTGCAACTTCCATTTTTCCACCTTGCTGTACAATATGCCTGATATGGTTGGTGCTTTGCGAAAAGAAATAACAGTAAGAAGGGAATTTTTGAAAAATAAGCGGTTAAATAGTATCTATTTTGGTGGAGGTACACCATCTCTTTTACATTTGAGAGATGTCGAGCGACTAATGGAAGCGCTTTACAGAAATTTTTCATTCATCAAAAACCCGGAAGTTACCGTAGAAGTAAACCCCGATGATTGTTCATTAGCGTATTTGAAGGGACTTGGGTCACTGGGTGTAAATCGGCTAAGCATAGGGGTCCAATCTTTTCACCAACCAGACCTGGAGTACTTAGGCCGGGTACACAATGCTGAACAAACTCATAATATTATACAGAATGCCCAAAAAGCCGGTTTTTACAACCTCACCGTTGATCTGATGTACGGCTTGCCATCTTCGCCTGAAAAAGTGTGGCAAACTAACCTTGATACACTGCTGACTTATAATATACCGCATTTCTCAGCTTATGCCCTTACAATCGAGCCTCGAACGCTGCTTAATCATCAAATTGAAAAAGGTAAGATCAATGCCCCGCAAGAAGAACAATATGCAAGGGAGTACAATATTTTAAAGGATTTCTCGGATAAACATCATTTTGACCACTACGAAATCTCAAATTTTGCAAGAGACAACTTTTACGCCATACACAATAGCGCTTACTGGTTTGGTGAACCCTACCTGGGCTTTGGTCCCGGTGCCCATTCGTTCGATGGAGTAAGAAGGCAATGGAATGTCTCAAATAACCCGAAATACCTAAAATTTTTAACAAATGATGAATTGGCTTTTGAACAAGAAACCCTTAGCAAAGCAGACCAATTTAACGAAATGATAATGACAGGGCTAAGAACAAAATGGGGCGTTAAGCTTAAACGCATTGAAGAGGAATTCGGGAAAGCCATACAAACCCATTTCGAAAACAAAAGAAAAGCCTGGGAAAGTCAGGGTATTCTACAATGCGTCAATGGAATACTTTATTTGAAGCCTGGGCAAAGCCTTATAGCTGACCATATAATAGCCGATTTTTTTTACCTTGAAGAAAAAGACGATTCTTATGAAAAAAGCTCGCCTGCTATTTCATGATCAGGATTACAGTGTTGATCTAGCCAACCCTTTAGACCTCTCACTTGGTATTCGCAGAAATAAAAACGTTAACGCTTTTTATTTGCCTGACCCTCAATTCGTAACCGTTGAGGCCGGTGAATTTGTCGGTGACGTGGAACAAGGCGGCAGCTGCAATGTGGAGAATATCACCATTAGCCCTCACGGTAATGGAACGCACACAGAATGCATTGGCCACATAAGCCAAGAAAAGCACATGCTTTCTTCTTGCCTAACCCATTACCATTTTATGGCCAGACTAATTACCTTAAACCTAACGGTCAATGATAACAACGATCGCTACATTAATGATGCAGAATTATCCAAAGCTATAGAAGACCAAGAGCCTGGAGTGGAAGCCTTAATCATCAGAACAATACCCAACGATCCCGATAAAGCGTTAAAAATTTACTCCGGAAAGCGACCAGCCTATTTATCCAAAAAGGGTGCAAAGTTGATAGCCGAAAAGGATTTCAATCATTTATTAGTAGACCTTCCATCGCTCGATCATGAGCAAGATGGCGATCTACCGGCTCATCATACTTTTTTTGGTTATCCTGACCAACCTCAAATTCATAAAACAGTGACAGAACTAATCTATGCTCCCAATGAAATTGCTGATGGCTTTTACTTGCTTAACCTACAAGCCCTAAACCTTGAAAGTGATGCAAGCCCCAGTAGACCAGTCCTGTATAAAATTCATGAAATTTAACCTATTAGGTAATACATGGCATTAAGTGACATCAGGCAATGTTTTTCATTGTTGAATGCCCCTTTGGAATAGAACTTGATTATTAAATGCTTAAGGTTCATGATTGCCATAAACAACCTTTCATTATTTTTCTTCGTACATTCAAAATGTGGTTTCGTTAAAAAATTATCCCATCATTTGTGAAACAATTACACAACTAAAATTTTTATTAAATAAAGCAAATGAGAATTAACTTTACCAGAAACATTGAAAATTGATTTTCAATGGTGACGTTTTATGACTATATAAACCGAGAGTATATGCGCCAGGCCATCAAATGGATTTTACCTTTCTTATTTCTAACTGTTTTCGCGGTTTTTGAAAGTCTTGCCACTCATAACAGGGCAGGCGAGATTACATACAAACACATTAGTGGTAAAACGTTTGAGATCACGGTTACAACCTATACTGATCCGGAAAGTCCGCCTGATCGTCCTTCCCTTACAGTTAACTGGGGAGACGGTTCTTCCTCAGATATTCAAAGACAAAGAATTGATTCTGATATAGGAGAGGAAAACCAGCATCCAGTACAGCGGAATGTTTATATAGGCAAGCATACATACAATGCTGCAGGCACTTATACAATTAGAATGCGGGATCAGAACAGGGTAAAGAATATAATTAATATGACCAATTCGGTCAACACGGCCTTTTACGTTGAATCAAAATTAACTGTTTTTCCAGAAGGGCTGGGAACTAACAACAGCCCTGATTTACTACAACCACCCATTGATTATGCTCAGACCAAAGAGGTGTTTGTCCATTACCCCAACGCTTATGACGTTGACGGGGATAGTTTAGCGTATTCCCTTGTTCCACCTAAAAGAAAGTTCAGGAAAGAGGTAAATGGTTACTACAAGCCTTATGCAACCAATAATTTTTCGATAGACCCAATTAATGGAAGATTAGAGTGGAATACCCCTGACTCCACAGGGGTCTACAACATTGCTATAAAAGTTTCAGAGTATAGGGATGGCGAGAAAATCGGTGAGGTGATAAGAGACATGCAGATTATTGTTTCAGACGGTAATAACAAAAAGCCTAAACTACGGCCATTAAAGGACACCTGCGTAGAGGCGGGTAAAAACTTTAAGCTTAATGTCCCAGTAAAAGCGGTTGACACCAACATGAATCAAACCTATCTTCCCCATGAAATTACCCTTTCAGCAACTGGCGGTCCGTTTATAGTCGATAGCAATAAGGCTTCTTTCAACGAAAAATCACGAAAAAATACCGTAAGTAATCAATTCTCATGGGATATTAGTTGTAGCCACATCAGGAAATTCCCGTACAGGGTAGTTTTTAAAGCCAAAGATGATCATCAAGAGGTACCGCTTGCGGACCTCAAGCATATGAATATTAAGGTGGTCGGGCCAGAACCTGAGAATCTAACCTCTGAGCCTGAACCCAAAGGTATCAATTTAAACTGGGATATCCCCGCTTGTAAAAATGTTAGGGGATTTAAAGTTTACAGAAGGGTTGACACATCAGATTGGTCACCGGATTATTGCGAAAATGGTATTCCGGAAGAGGCTGGGTATAAGCTGATCAAAACCATGCCTGGTAAAGATAAGACCAGTTATTTTGATAAAGATGTCGTTCCCGGTGCCGTCTATTGCTACCGCGTTACAGGACTTTACAGAAATGAAGGCAGGTATAACCTTGTAGAAGGGTATGCATCGAAAGAAACTTGTGAAAAGCTTGAGAAAGATGTGCCGGTCATTACCCACGTAGATGTTCAAAAAACTGATAGTGAAAAGGGTAGGATCTTTGTTGACTGGTCTAAGCCAGTTGAAGTAGACTCAAATACTTACGAGCCGCCCTATAAATATGAAATTTATCATGCTACTGGCAAAACAGGCGGTACTGATAAACTGGTTAAAACAGTTGGGGGTATTAAATCTTATCAAAAGCTTGTGAGTAAAACTGCTGATACAATTCTTTATGATTCTAATCTTAATACAAAAGATAATCCCTACTCTTACAATATAAAATTTTTTGGCAGTAATGAATCCAAGGAAGTGTTAATAGGTACTTCAAGGGTTAATTCTTCCATATACCTGAATATCAAACCTGGGCACGAAAACCTTCAGCTATCGTGGGATGAGAATGTTCTCTGGGAAAATCAGCAATATGTTGTTTATCGCAAACATTATGACTCATCTCAATTCCGTATTTATGATACGACAGCCAACCAGAACTACTCTGATACAGGCCTTGTGAAAGATTCTACTTACTGCTATTACGTTAAGTCCATAGGCAAGTTTTCCGCTCCTAATTTTCCTGAACCTATCATCAACAATTCCCAGAAAAATTGCAATGAACCCATTGACACAGTTGCTCCATGTCCCCCTGAAATATCAGCCAATGAGCGTTGTGATATGAAGGAAAACCTGGTTCAATGGAACAAGCCTATCTGCGAAAAGGATAGCGCCATTTCAGGTTACCACATTTATTTCAGGGACCACCAAGGGAAATCTTTTAAAAAGCTTAAAACCATTGAAGATGGTGATATAACAAGGGATATTGACGATCGCGATACCCTGGAATATTCACTGGCTGGCTGTTATGCTGTCAGCGCCTATGATCCTTATGACAATGAAAGTAACCTGAGCAATTTTGTTTGTGTTAATAACTGTCCTAAGTATGAACTACCCAATGCTTTCACTCCAAATGGTGATGGCATTAATGAACGATTCCGGCCAAAAGAAGGTTGGCAGTTCATAAAGCGTGTAAACTTTAGGGTTTATAACCGGTGGGGTAACCTTGTTTTTAAAACCGAAGA
Source organism: uncultured Sphingobacteriales bacterium (assembly GCA_964595485.1). Classification (GTDB taxonomy): domain Bacteria; phylum Bacteroidota; class Bacteroidia; order CAILMK01; family CAYYUA01; genus CAZQQN01. The sequence goes on from CAZQQN010000004.1 coordinate 47,620, forward strand.
TCCTGCAATCCAATGGGATGGAACTGATCACAGAAATGGCCAAGATCTGGCTGCCGGATCCTATTATTACCAGGTTGAGGTATTTGAAATAAGGCTGAACGGGCTTGAATCAAAAACCATGAAGGGCACAATCCACCTGAAACGGTAAGTAATTTATGTTCAACGGTATTGTAGAGGCAATGGGTAGCGTAGAATCTATCGCTGATAGTGGTTCTAATAAACAGATCCTGATAAAATCTCCCTTTGAATCTCCTTTAAGCATTGACCAAAGCATTGCCCACAATGGCGTTTGCCTGACCGTTGAAAACTTCTGGGAAAATCAATATCAAGTCACAGCAATTTATGAGACATTGCTAAAAAGTAACTTAGGTGTATTAGAAGTAGGTAGCCTAATCAATCTAGAAAGAAGCATGACCCTTAACAGTTTCCTTGATGGTCACTTAGTTCAAGGACATGTTGATGGCTTAGGGTTTTGTAAAAAAATCAAAGAGCAAGATGGTAGCTGGGTTTTTTGTTTTCAGTATGATACCAGCCATTCCGGATTATTAATTGAAAAAGGCTCAATCACAGTTAATGGGATTAGCCTTACCGCTCATGATATCACATTAGATACCTTCTGCGTGTCCATCATACCTTATACTTACAATCATACTAATCTACAGTATGTCAATGAGGGGGATAGCGTAAACCTTGAATTTGACTTAGTTGGCAAATACATTCAGCGTCAGGGCTGGATTTATCAGACACAATTAACGGGTTGACTCGTCAGGTATCTTTTCCAGTTTATTCCAAAGCAATTGCTTTAACTTTTGAATATTTGACTGTGTTGCTGATGAAATAAATAAATTAGGTATATTATCCGGCAATTGCTCCTCCAGTTGTTTTTTAAGCTCTTCATCCAGAAGGTCTGATTTGGTTATAGCTATACACCGCTTCTTATCGAGCAAATCAGGATCATAACTGCCTATTTCTTCAACTAAATCATTGTACTCCTTATCAATCTTCAAGGACTCCGCTGATATTATGAACAATAGAATAGCGTTTCGCTCGATATGCCTTAAAAAACGGGTTCCCCTTCCTTTCCCTTCATGAGCTCCCTCTACTAATCCAGGTAAATCAGCAACTACAAAAGATTCATAATCTTTATAGAATACAACCCCAAGATTCGGAGTAACAGTTGTAAAAGGATAATCAGCGATTTCAGGTTTAGCCGAGGAAAGTACCGAGAGTAAAGTCGATTTTCCCGCATTGGGGTATCCTACAAAACCTACATCAGCAAGCAACTTCAACTCAAAAATTCGCCAGTTTACTTCGCCAGGCTTACCATCTTCAGCATATTCAGGAGCCTGATTTGTAGAATTCTTAAAATGATGATTCCCTTTACCGCCATGGCCTCCCCTTGCTACGATTAAAGTTTGTTGATTTTCTACAATTTCACCTAGATAGGCTTCGGTATTAATATCTTTAACAACGGTTCCTAATGGTACATCCAAATAAAGGTCTTCTCCCTGGCGGCCGGTTTTATTGTTGATACCGCCATCTATACCATCTTCAGCAATGACATGCTTCCTATACCTAAGATGTAAAAGCGTCCCATGCTGGCTATTACCGCGCAGAATAACATGACCACCTCTTCCACCATCACCACCATCCGGCCCGCCTTTGGATACGTATTTTTCCCTGTGAAAGTGGATACTTCCATCTCCCCCTTTGCCAGCCCGACAACAAACCCTTACGTGGTCAATAAAATTATGCTGTGGCATAACTACCTTTCTTTATTATGCCATGTAAAATCAACTGCTTAAGTTACACTACTTAGCTAACTGATGCATGACTTTTTGAATTCGGCCAAATATTTCCTCAATTCCTCCTACGCCTTCGATCGGATAAAATTTGCCCTGCTCCTCATAATAATCAGCCAAAGAAGCTGTCTTTTCTTCATATTCCTGAATTCGGCTACGGATAACATCTTCATCTGTATCATCGCTCCGGCCGGATGTTTTACCCCTTTCTACAAGTCTTTTGACCAATTCCTCTTCGGGTACTTGAAGGGCTAACATACCATCAATTTTGGTCCCTTCCCTTTCCATTAACTTATCCAATGCCTCTGCCTGTTCTTTTGTCCGCGGAAAACCATCAAAAATAAAGCCTGCAGAATCAGGGTGCGTTTTGATCTGTTGTTCTATCATTCCTATCACAACATCATCCGGTACGAGTTTACCCTGGTCAATTAATTCCTTGGCCTTTAAGCCAAGTTCGGTCCCTTCTGAAATTTCTTTTCTTAATAAATCACCAGTGGCCAAATGCACTAAATTATAGGATTCTATCATTTTTTCAGATTGGGTCCCTTTGCCAGCACCAGGTGGGCCAAATAAAACTACATTCATCATTTTATTGGTCTTTTAGTTTGTAAATACCTTTTAAATTCCTGCCTAATTGATCGTAGTCCAGACCATACCCCACAATAAAAACATTGGGCACCTCAAAACCAACGTAATCTGGATCAAACGACTCAATAAGAGCCTCCCTTTTAAGGGTAAGCGTAGCTACATGAACGCTTTCCGGGTTGTATTTTGTGAGATCATTCATGAGCTGCTTAATAGTTCGTCCTGTATCTATTATGTCTTCAATGATTACTATCGGTCTGCCTTCTACAGCCTGGTTAAAACCGATCAGGGTTTTCACTTCTCCAGTTGATTGCATGGCTTCATAAGAAGCAGCCTTAACGAATTCAATTTGGCATTGAAAATTTAAGTACCTTATTAAATCAGCAGCAAAAAGGAACGAGCCGTTCAGAATTGAAACAAAAACGGGGTCCTTTCCCGAAAAATCCCGGTTTATACCCTCAGCTATATCTTTAACACGTTCTTGAATATACCCTTCAGACAAATAAAGTTCAAAAACTTTATCATGTAACTGCACATCCTGGGTCATATAGACGGTTATTTTTTGGGGCTACTTCAAAAAGCAATAACCTTTCTTTGAAGAACCAAATTTACAATAAAAGGATTGCTGATTTAATGCCCTTTGACAGACCTAAGAATATTTTATAAAAGATAGTTGCCGGGAAAAGTATAAAATATACCACTGAAAGGCCTAACCTTTATGTCGCATCATGGCTTCAATATCTTCTGCTTCTATTGGTATATCAGACATTAAGTCTTCAGGCTCATTATCCGTAACCATTACATCGTTTTCTATCCTCACACCTATACCCTCGTTATGCAGGTATATACCAGGCTCGCAGGTGAAAACCATCCCAGGTTCAATGGTCCGGTTTTGATCTGCAAGGTCATGCACATCAAGCCCCATATGATGAGATACCCCGTGGGGAAAATATTGTTTGTAAGGCGGATTATTGGATTTTACTTGATTTATTTCATTCTCGCTGAGAACATTAAGCTTTACTAACTCATTCTCAATTAAACCAGCTACCTCTTCTTGGTATGACTTAAGCTTGCAGCCCGGTTTAAGCTTCTTCTTGGCTTCTTTGAATACCCTTAAAACGGCATTATAAACTTCTTTCTGACGTTTTGTAAATTTTCCATTCACAGGTATCACGCGTGACATATCAGAGGCATAATTCCCATAATTTGCCCCAAAATCAAAAAGAATACTATCACCATCTTTACACACATTGTCGTTGGTGATATAATGCAATACACAAGCATTTTCCCCTGAGGCCACTATTGGGTCATAGGCATGCCCTCCGCTTCCCTGGCGGATGAACTCACGCGTTATTTCAGCTTCTATTTCATATTCCCAAACACCTGGTTTTACAAAGCCAAGTACTTGTTCAAAAGCTGATTTAGTGATCTGGCAAGCCTTTTTAATATACGCAATCTCAACATCCTTTTTAATTGACCTCAGCTCTTTCATAATGGGAGCTGAACGCTCTAAAGAATGGGCGGGGTATTGGTTTTTGATTTGCTGTGCAAACCTAAAATCCTTATAAGGAACATCTGAGCTGTATCGGTCATGTTCATTCAGGTTAACATAAACATAGGACGCTTTATTCATTAAAACGGGAAACACATTGTCAAATTCCTCCATCCAGTAGACAGTCTCGATTCCCGACATCTGAGCAGCTTTTTCCTTTGTAAGCCTTTCTCCTTCCCAGGTCGCAATTACTTCATCAGTTTTTCTCAAAAAAAGTATTTCCCGGTGTTGTTCTGAAGGATGGTCAGGGAAAACAATGAGAATACTTTCCTCTTGGTCAATACCGGATAAATAAAAAAGATCAGAATTTTGACGAAAAGGATAAACCTGGTCAGCTGTTTTGGGCATCAGGTCATTTGAGTGAAAAATTGCCAAAGAGTCCGGTTTTAGCTTGGCAGAGAAATTTTTCCTGTTTTCTACGAAAAATTCTTTAGGAAATTGTTTGTACCTCATAGCATCTTTTTTTGTTCATAGCCCCTCCCTCTTCGATTTTTTTCAAAAGCTAAAATTTTAATTATTTATTTACCATATTTTCTGGGCGAACCCATTGATCAAATTGTTCTTCTGTTAACAATTCCAGGTCAAGTGCAGCTTCTTTCAATGTTTTTCCCTCGTTGTAAGCTTTTTTAGCGATTTTAGCAGCATTATCATAACCAATATGCGTGTTCAATGCTGTGACAAGCATCAGGGAATTATCTAAATGCATCCCGATTCGGTCATAATTGGGCTCTATACCTTGAGCACATCGTTCATCAAAAGCTTTACAAGCGTCACCGATTAACCGAGCTGAATTTAAAACATTGAACCCGATCATAGGTTTGAATACGTTTAACTCAAACTGGCCATTCATCCCTCCACTGTTAACTGCTACATCATTACCCATAACCTGGGCACTCACCATAGTCAAAGCTTCAGCCTGGGTCGGGTTTACTTTCCCGGGCATTATGGATGAGCCGGGTTCGTTAGCAGGTATTAAAATTTCTCCGATTCCGCACCTCGGACCTGATGAAAGCATGCGGATATCGTTACCTATTTTCATCAAACTTGCAGCAACCCTTTTCAGAGCCCCTGACAATTCAACCATTGCATCATGGGCTGCTAAAGCCTCGTATTTATTATCAGCAGTCCTGAATGGTAAGCTTGTTAATTCGGCTATTTTTCTTGCAACGGTTGTATCATAATTAGCAGGAGTATTCAATCCTGTTCCGACTGCAGTACCGCCTAAAGCGATTTCTGAAACCGCTTCAAGTGCTTTATTGATAGCTTGGATACCTTTATCCAACTGGGCCGCATACCCTGAAAATTCTTGGCCGAGGGTTAATGGCGTGGCATCCATGAAGTGGGTCCTACCTATTTTCACAACCTCATCAAATGCTTTCGCCTTACCAGAAAGGGTTTTTTGCAACTGCTTTAAATAGGGAAGCGTACGATTGTTGACAACCTGATAAGAAGCTATATGCATAGCAGTCGGGAAAGTATCATTGGATGATTGTGATTTATTCACATCATCGTTGGGATGCAATACCTTTTTTTCATCGTTAAGGCTTCCACCATTCAGTACATGCCCTCGGTTAGCTATAACCTCATTGACATTCATATTGGATTGGGTACCGGAACCCGTTTGCCATACCACCAGGGGAAATTGATCATCCCATTGCCCTTGATTTATCTCGTCACAAACAGAAGCTATGAGCTCCGCTTTATGATTATCCAGCACCCCTAAGTCTCTATTGGTTAAGGCTGCGGACTTTTTCAGCGTAGCAAAACCTTTTATGATCTCTATGGGCATTTGATCCCCTTGGTCACCAATGGGAAAATTCTGGTAAGATCGCTGGGTCTGCGCACCCCAATACTTATCAGACGGAACGCTTACCTCCCCAAGGCTATCACTTTCTGTTCGGTAGCTCATTGGCAAATCCAGGTTATATAAGTTTTGGAATCAGGATTCTTTTTCAGTAGAGGTTGACTTTACAGAAGAAGCCCTTTTCTTAGGCTTTTTATAAACCGGTACGGTGGAGCAAGGCTCTCCATACATTATGCTGGTGACGAAAGGCTGAATTTTCTGGGTTAAATGTACAAAAGCACCATTTGGGATAGTTTTATCTCCACAACCCTTCAAAACGATTTTACCATCCTGGTAATCTTCAGGATTAACACCCTGATCAATATTTTCTTTGAATACTTGGTTAAGAGCGGCCTCACTATCGCCAAAATAAACTTTTTGGGCATAAGGTTGAATTTTGGAAGCCACTGTCATATAAGCCCAAACAGGGATTATCGCATCGTTAGAACAAAAAACATGAACCAGTTTTCCTTCATACTGACTCCACTCATGTTCCTTAACGTATTGTTTAAAATCTTGCTCCTTAAGTATCAGACCTTGATAAAGCCAATCTTTCAAGTCAAATGGCGTTAGATCCTGATCCGGCGCAAAATCTCCTAAATCAATCGTTTCTAAAGGACTTTTTGAAACTTTGTTCTCTATTGCTTCGGCCATTTTAATCAGTTTTTAAATTCATTTAGTTAAATCGATACCGCATATCTTCTATATTAGCCTCTTCTTTCATAGCTTCACGGACCCTAGCCTCCGCATTTTTTGTCAGATTACTGCTAAGATTTTCTTTTGTACTAACCAACTGCTCAGGCGGTTCAGCTCCCTGCAACCTGTTTAATTTAATTTGGTATGCTCCTTTATTACCAACAAAAGGTTCAGAAACTTGATTTTCCTGAAGCCCAAAAGCAGTTCCCACTACAGTATTTTCATTACCTAAGCCAGGAACCATAGCCTGAGAAAACTTTATATTGGGCGCTTGCTTTACTTGTTGATTTATGGTTTGCGCTATTTCTTTTAAGCTATTGGCTGATTCATTAGCAGATTTCATACGATTAAGCACCTTATCTTCTTTCTTTTTTTCTAAAACTTTGGCCCTGACTTTACTTTTTACATCTTCTAAAGGTTGAGCTCCTTTTTTGTTTACTTTACTAAGATGCGCTATTACATACTGGTCTGATAGTTCCAGAATACCTGATAGACTGCCTTCTTGGTTTTTATAAGCCCATCTAACCAATTCTGGAGCGTTTTCCAAACCGGGAATTAAGCGTTTTGAAGGCTCAATATCTTCAGCAACCTGCTTATTCAAACCAGCTTTTCTAACAGCTTCATCAAATTCCTTCGAAGAGGTAATGCTGGACCTGAACTCATTGGCTTTGGCATAAACGTCTTCAAAGGTTTTTTCGCTTGGGTAAATTTCACGAACCACCCTCCCAAGCTGAAAAGATTTATTCACCGGTTCTGCCGTCAATTTGACAATGTGCGTTCCAAACTTTGTATTAACCGTAAACAACGCTCCTTTTTCATGCTGTTTGAGCCCTTCCGTAAAAGGAGGTACCATTTGACTTCCGGGAAACCAACCCAGGTCCCCTGTCTTCCCAGCTGCGGGATCATCATTATGCTTCGCTGACATTTTCTCAAAATCAGCACCACCTTTTATATCACCAAGTACTTCCTTGGCTTTCTGTTCTGCTTTAATGGTATCTTGATTGGTAGAACCCTCGGGTTTTATTAAGATATGACTTGCCTTATAATAGGTCTGGGAAACAGGTTTTGTATTCATCAATTTAGCAATTTCATAACCGTTCTCTCCTAAATAAGGCCCGAAAACATCATTAGAATCACCGGTAAGCACACTATCTCTTATTGGTTCAGGTATTTGGCCCGGTGAAAGGTAGGTAGAGTCAAAAGGCTCATCACTTTGTAATTCTACAAAGCTCGAATCCCGGCTTCTTTTCTTGAACTCGCGCTTTAACTCTTTTAATTTATTAAAGATTACGGCAGAATCACTGGCTGTCGGATTAACGTCAAAAACTACGTATTCCAGACTTCGGCTGGCTTCTGTCTTATAGTCCGATTTGTTCTTGTTGTAATACTGCCGAATAGCATCTTCTGTGACTGCAATGGCTGAGTCAGCAATAGATCGCTGCTGTAAGGATAAATAATCAATCGATGCTACTTGATTTTTATTCATGAATTGCTTCCTTGCCTCAAGATCCGTTACATGAAAGCTTTTCTTGATCAAATTAAAAAACTTACTCCGCTCCCTTTGGCGGGCAAGGTTTTGTTCGAGTTTAACCCATTGCTCTTTTCGCTTTTTCAATTGCTCAACTTGCCGTTGGGTGGCTTCACTTGGCAGTCCTCTTTTGATTTGTTGTTTAAAGCGTCTGAAATTCTTTTTATTATACCTTCCGGACTCATCTGTAAACAATCTTCTAACGCTAGGATGCGGGTCATTGACTTCAATAAAATCACTTAGTTCTTTATTCGTAACTCGCAATGCTAAAGCTTCCTGCTCAGCTTTAAAAAGCTTATCAAAAACCAATTGATTCCAGGCATCATCCTGAGCTGATGCCAAAATACGATCATTAAGTTCTTGCGTCCTTCTTCTTTGTTTGTACCTGTTTTTAATTTCCTCCACCTTTTCGCGAAAATCCTCAATGGTAATCTTATCCTCATTGATTACACCTACAGCATTCTTGGGGCTTTCCCTAAAAAGCGAGCGATTACTTTTTAATAAATCACTTAAAACAAAAGCCACAATTGCTGCCCCAATGATAATGAGAACCAAACCTGATCTTTTCCTGATTTCTCCAATAGCTGCCATGAATACTGATTAGCTGTATTTAATTTTAAAATATCCCTAAAAAACCGGATTTAAGCTCAAACTTTTCTTCGCCCACTAAATAACCTTTCCTGGTAAAGAGCTGCATTTTATATTTACCTTCCGGGAATTCGCCTTTTCTTGACCAATAAGCACAATGTTCTTTGTCTTTATTTTGGTATTTAACCTTTTGGGTAAAAGTATAGAGAGTGGTATCATTTTTATAGGTAAATTGACCTCCGCCACGGCTTTGAATATAAATCGTTTCACCTTTTGGATTGATAAGACGAATGATCATCTGTCGAGCACCCTTATCAGCAATCGGGTTTTCCTGAAAATTGAAACAAACCTTTAGCTGATCAATTTTATTGGTGTTATTCGTTTCTTTCTTGTCGCCACTATTCTTTATTTTTATACCCGTTATTCGCGCTTCTTTCAGTTTTAGCCTGGAACCTTTGGCAACCTTATTTTCTAATTCAACATTTTCATCTTTCAGCTTACTCTTTTCTTGCTTGGTTTCCCTCACCTCCGTTCTTAGGTTGTAATTTTCTTCCCTAAGCTGCTTGTTAACCCTTATAAGGGAATCAATTTTAGTTTGATATTTTTTCTTGTAGTACCGCAACCGCTCTAATTGTTCCCTGGCTTTCTGGTACCGCTGGACGGAGATTTGTTTTTCCCTCGCTAACTTCTTTATTTTAGCGGCTTGCTGTTCGATCTTACTATTTCTTTTAGCAATCAGAGAATCAAGCCGTTCATTGGTTCCCTTAAGCTTACTATTTTTGTCTTTGACTTCAGTAAGTTCTTGTTCTAAGTCTTTTTTCAAATTCTCGGTTGATATTAGTGCATCTTGTGTTTCCTTCGCTTCTTGCTTCTTATTAAAGTACATATACCCCAAAAATCCGTTCAAGAGTACAAGCAATCCAACAACAACTAACAGGATTTGGCGTCTTTTACGCCCTTTATCCTGAGCTAATTGTTCAGGATCTTTACTTGCATAACTGTTATTTTCATCAGCCATAATGTTGGTGATTTAGCTTGTGATCAACATCCTCAAAATTATAAATCAGCCTGCTCTTTAAAAAATTTCAAGGCTGGAAAAGAAGAACCCTGATTCACGATTTGCATTATCATCCGAATCAGAACCGTGCACAGCATTAGCCTGAATAGACTTTGCAAATTGAGCACGAATAGTTCCCTGTTCGGCTTTCGCTGGATCGGTTGCCCCAATTAGTTTGCGGAAATCCTCGACAGCGTTGTCTTTTTCTAAAACCATGGCAATGATCGGTTCTGAGGCCATGTATTCGGTTAAATCATGAAAGAAGGATCTTTCGCTGTGAACTGAATAAAACTGCTGAGCTTTTTCCAATGATAGTTGGGTTTGTTTAAGGGCTTTAATTTCAAATCCTGCTTTGATTACCTGGTGTATTATTGATCCGGTATGCCCTTCTTTAACCGAATCAGGTTTAATAAGTGCTAAAGTCCTGTGTTGAGCCATTTATGTCAAATTTTAAGTACAAAAATACCCTTATTTTCCAGAATTAACCAAAAAGCATTGATCTCCATTGAGGAAGATCATGACAAGTAGGGATTATATATGCTTGCTAAAAATTAAAATTGTTATGACTTGGAAAGAAGAAGCTTAAGTATTGAAATGACTGCTATTATCATTTCTTCCATTCTCCCGCTCATCCCGATCTTTCATTTTTTGCTTTAAAATGATTGAGCGTTTTTTAATATGGTGCCAAACCCACATTGAGAAAAAGAATAAAACCAAAAAAATAAGGAGCGCAAAGAAAATCATTGCTTTAAGGAATTTTTAAATGCTAGGCCAATGGAAAATACGCTTAATTCAGACTAAATGAGCCTAACATACGGGATTGATATCCTTTTTTAAGTTCAGCAACATCTACCCAACTTGTCTTCAGGCCATCATCTACAAGGAGAACATCATCAAAAGCCCCATTTAATACACGCGATGCTGAAACCGGCTGATCCCTGTATAAAAGTTCGGATTCCGCAATATGAGACTCCGCTTCATTAGCATGATAGGCGATATTTTCGTCTTCCATTACCCGAGTAATAGCATTCTGGAAGAAAACCTCCGTATCTTGCTCCTCTTTGCGCCTAACTACTGCAAATGAGCATAAAACAGCTATGGTAAGGATTAGGGTGAATTTTTTCATTAGATAATAAATTTAGCAACGACTCTTACATAAAATGCAGAGGGAGCAAAAAGGTTCGCTGAACTCAAGGATATTAAAATTACTGGCATTATTAATTTAAAGAATCATGTTGATTACCCGCAGACTCTTCACGCATTTCCCTTGCTTTTTCTAATTGCTCTTTGGTAGACATTCCGAGGGTTTCCAAGGATATTTCGACATCCTCTGCAACTTCATGTTCAGGATACTTTTCAAGGAACTTTTCATATTTTGCGCGAGCAGATTCTTGCTGACCGATTTTCTGGTACATAAAACCCTGTTTAAATAGAGCAAAAGGTGCCATTTTGTGTTCGGGAAATTCGTCCCTCAGTTGTTCTAAATTTTCAAAAGCTTTCTTTTTATTACCCAGGTAATTGAAATGATAATTAGCTACGGTATACAAATATTTGGGCGTCATCGTGTCGTTAGGGTAATCCTGAACGTAGCCATTTATATGCGCCACCAACTTTTTAGCATCCTGCTTCATTGCATCCTTTTTAGAGCGGGTCTGCAAAGAGTCACGGAAATTACTGATTGCTTCTCGCTGGGCTTTTTTCCCTGACGATCCATCACAACCGTAAAAAACAATCAATAATAGATTGAGTAAGAAAAATAAATAACGCATTTAGAGCCCTTTATCAAGCAAAATTAATAAGTTTTGGTCATATTGTCGGGTGTACAAATGACAAAATCAGCCTCTCCTTTATGCCCTTTTTCAAGAGTCTTCAAACTTTCCTGATAAACATTAGCAATTGTCAAAACATCCAATTCAGGGGCTTCCTGTCTTAGGTACCACTGAATTCCGGTTTTTTTATTACTGTGAAAGTTTCCGTTGAAGTGAAGAAAGACACTCTCTTCATCCGAATACTCAATTATAAAATGGCCCATTGTAGCATCCTTGACTGCTTGGGCTTCCGCTAAATATTGCATTTCGCCCCCATGCGTTCCCATCTTGGTCATTTTTTGATAGCCTGGCAGATCTTTATTTATTCTTATTGGTAAAGGGTGGAAAAATTGCTCACCTTCCTCCTTAAATGTATCAAGCGCTTTGGAACCATTGTAAGCCACATAATTCGCATAGCGCCTTGGAATATTAGTGCCAATAAATGGTAGCCCTTTTGATTTAGCAAACTTAACAAGCGGTTTATAGTCCGTTTCATAATTATCCCATAGTTTCGCTTCCCGCTCAAAGAATTTGGTTTTAATAAGCCCATCAAGGTACTCATTTAAAATCTTTTGATCATCCCTTTCAAACATCTCAGCTCCTAAAATCAAACTATCTCCCAATTCTTGGTAAAGGGAACCGGCTAAATCCCGCTGAAGCCAATGTGCAACAGGATTGTTATGCTGTTCTCCAAAAAGTACTACATCCGCATTCTCAGCTTTTGTCAGAAGGTCCTCATAAGTAGCTTTATCCCCGTTGCCTAAAAAGATTTGATAAGCAGGCTTCCTGGCTCCTGATATAACAATCGTAATAAAGCAGGTTATCAGAATAATTAAGAAATTTCTCATCGCGGTTTCACTTTGCTTAATGCCACAAAAATACCCATTATAAGCCAAAAATGATTTATTAGTAAAGAGTTAATAAGCAAAGCATAAATTATTCTTTAAATTCGTTCAAAATCCAAAACAAAAGCCATTTGCAATACCAACGAGAAGATTTAGCTTATTTTCCTTATCAAATCGAATATGCTTTAAGCTACTATCAACCGCATCAATTCAAAGCAAACCAATTCAACCATATTGTGATAGGTGGGCTTGGCGGATCGGGAATTGCAGGCCATTTCATAAAGCATTACTTTTATGACAAAGCTACCATACCAATACAAGTCATATCGGATTATGCTTTACCAAATTATGTGAATGAGCATTCCCTGGTTATTCTTAGCTCTTATTCTGGTAACACAGAAGAAACCTTAGCACTTGCTGAAACAGCTAAAGGTAAAGGTTCAACCATAATCGTGGTAACAACTGGGGGAAAGTTGGCTGAAATGGCTAAAACAAACAGTTGGTTAATTTTTTACCCTGAGCCCGGTTTTCAGCCCAGAATGGCCCTCGGATATTCGCTTACCTACCTTTTTCTGATTTTAAGTGATTACTTCGAGCTTGATTTAGCCAATCCATTAGCTCAGGTTGCCCGTGAAACTAAAGATACAGAAGCTTGGATAGGCAAGGCAAAAGCGTATTTCAGAAACTTGTCTGATAAAGTAGACCACAAATTCATCGCCTTAACGGACCTAAAATCCTACCCAATAGGTTTGCGCTTTTGTCAGCAAATGCAGGAAAATGCTAAATCGGAAGCATTTGTCCACTGTATACCCGAGGCTAACCACAACGTTATCGAATCTTATTACGATGATATGAAATCAGTTTTTCTTTGTTTCAATACGCAAGAAAATTCGAGGGTTAGCTTGAGATTTAATTTCCTGAAAGATCTCCTCGAACAAAATGGCAATACTGTTCAAGAGATAAGCATTGAAGATGCTTCCATTCAATCAATTTTGCGTACCACTTTTCTAATGGATTGGATAGCCTTATTAACCGCAGACCAGAAAGGGGTCAATTCATTGGAAATCCCGAATATTCAAGCATTGAAAACCGCTCTGAAAAATTCCTGATTATTTGATAAAAAACCTCCGTTCGGTGTGTATGAAGATCAATAAACAAAATACATTTTAGTACAACAAAAAAGCCTTATTTTAGCAATCTTTTTAAGTTCCAATAAAACTTCTCATGAGATCTGAAAGCTGGGTGACAAAATTTTTTAAGTCTTTTATAATTTTATCCTTATCCTTTAGTGCGCTTTTTGCTACCGGAGCCAATGCAGAAATTCTCCCTTCTCCTGTTAAGTCAATGGTTAACCAAGCTGAGGAGGAATACCAAGAAGGCAATTACGACTCTGCCTTACGCTATTACAATCAAAGCCTGAACAGATTATCCCCCCGGAAACAAAACCTATCTTATGTTATAGTAGGTAACAAAAAACTATTTTTTTTACTTGAGCATCCCAAAATCCTTGTTTATAAGCCATTCTCCAAAAAGCTGTTAAAAACCAGCCGTTCGCTGAAGCAATCAGAACCAATTCATTATGTAAGGACTTTAAGGTTAATTGCTCAAACTTACCTGGATAACCGAAGAAATGTTGCCAAAAGCCGAGAACTATTAAAAAAAGCCCTAAACGTTCATAAGGATAAGGTTAAAAAGCACTTTAAAGAATTGGCTTATATTTACAATTACTTAGGACTTGCGGCCAATTTTGAGACCAACTATACCAAAAGCAATTCCTACTTAAAGCAAGCCCTTGAGCTTATTAACGAAAAGGGCTTAAAAAAACAATATGTATCAGCATTGAACAAACGATACACAGCTCACTTAGTCAAAAAGCAAGGAAACAGAGATTCAGCGCTTGGCCTTTACCTGGAGGGATTTGAAATTGTGAAAAAAGATTATTCGAGTGGCCATCCCAAATTCCATTCTTTTAATAATGACATAGGCGTTACTTTTAGAAAGCTCTCGAAATATGATTCAGCGCTTAGTTATAGCTTTAAAGCTTTAAAAATCCTCAAGCAAAACGACCTTTCCAATTCCATTAAAGGTGGACTTATAAAAAAAAGTATCGGTTCTCATTATTTTCACAAGTATAACATGCAAAGGGCCTTAATTTATCAAAAAAGAAGCCTAAGCACTTTCCAGCATGTAGATACATTTCAGGATTTAAATACCATCGGCGTATACAATGCATTAGGTATTATCTACCGGTCAATAAGATCTTATGATAAGTCAGAAAAATATTTACGGAAAGGAATCAGCATAACAGAAGGATTTGAGAACCAGGATAAAGTTAGGTATTCAAAAGGCACGCTTTATTACAATTTAGGTAATACCTTAATTGCTCAAAAAGCTTATGAAAAGGCTATTCAAAACTTTAAAAAAGCCATCGAAGTTTACAAGCAAATATTCCCGGATGACCACCAATACCTCCACACAATCAAGGTAAAGCTAAGTAAGGCACATGAGCTTATTGGTAACCTGGAAAAATCGTATAGAATAGCCGAACTCGAAGAAACTTACTACAAGGAGAAGCTACATAACAGCCTTTATAATAGCTTTTATTTTCAGGTTAGGGGAATTAAGGCCAATGTTTTAAGGAAAAGAAAAAAATTTGACTCCGCTCTTCAAATAATTAATAACCTTCTTATTAAGAATGCCATCCAATACAACCCCAAAAATCCCAGACAAAATCCCTCATTAAATCAAATAGCTAATAAACAGTTATTAAGGAATACCGGACTTCTGGATATTAAAGCAAGAACTTTTTTAGATTACTACCAGCAAGCAAAAAGCAACCAATATTTAATAGCTGCTTTCAAAACTTATACCCTTTTAGATAGCATCCACCAACAAAATAACCAGAAAATTTCATTAAAAAAATCAAAATCTTATTACAAGCGATTTTTTGGTCATCACTTTCCGAGGGCTATTTACACTACCTACCACTTATTAAAGCACAATATTGGATCCAAAAAGGATCAGGAAAAGTATTTGAAAAAAGCTTTTTATTTTAGTGAAAATGCCAAATGTTCTATTCTAATGGAGTCTTTGGCAGAGAAAGCTGTCCAATACTCTAAATCATTACCGGATTCAGTAAAGAATAGGCTTAGATATTACCAAAAAAAGCTGGAAGGGCTTCAATCAAAGATCAATACAACCAGTGACAGCCTTGAAGAATATAAGTTACAAAGTAAAAAGATCTCCCTCCAAAGCCGTCAAAAAGATTTTTTCGACACCATTCAATCCCATTTTCCCAAGGTTTACGATAAAAATTTCAAGCAATCTCTCATATCCCTTGAAAAACTCAAACCAATTCTAAGCGCTCAAAATAAAAACCTGATAGAATATACCCATGAAAGTGGCGCCCTCTTTGGTATGGTTATTACAGATCAAGGGACAAACCTAGTAAAATTACCTCATGGAGATTCTTTAAATTACTATGTTAAAAGGATTCGGAATAATCTTGTTAATAAACAAAAATTCCCAGCTAAAGCTGCTCAGAAGATTTATAAGTCCCTCATTGAACCCATTGAACCACACCTAACGGAGGAGAATCTTGTGATAGTACCAGAGGGGAAGATGGGATATTTACCGTTTGAATTATTATTGAAAGGGTATAAACCTGACCAAAACGCAAGGAATTACCACTATTTAATTAAAGACTACGCATTTTCCTACACGCCTTCAGCTTCCCTATGGGCAATGCGGGATCAAAGTGAAAAGGAACAACCGAAGCATCCATACCTTGGATTTGCACCCTCCTTTGATCAAGAGAGGCCAATTAATGAGGTCGACTTATTGAATAAATCCAGAAAAAAAGACTACTTAAGAGAACTACCCAATGCCAAAAAAGAAATACTTCAGAGCACTGAATATTGGAATGGAGATGTTTATATAGGACAAAAAGCTTCAGAACAATTGTTCAAAAAAAAGGCTCAAAGCAGCAGTATAATTCACTTGGCTACCCACGGTTATATCGATGACCAAAACCCTGCCTATAACCGCCTTTACTTTAATAGACGCCCTGAATCCGAAGAGGACGGTATCCTTTACACTTATGAACTCTATGACATGAATCTGACTTCGGAATTAGCTGTGTTGAGTGCTTGTAACACTGGAGTTGGAAAAATCAGGAAAGGCTCGGGGATTATGAGCCTTGCTAAAGGCTTCAAAATAGCAGGATGTGAAAACATTTTAATGACCCTTTGGTCTGTTAATGACAGAGCAGGCTCCGATTTGATTGATGAATTTTACAGCAACCTTAATATGGGCTATTCCAAAGAAAAAGCCCTGAGAAAAGCTAAGCTTGACTATATAAAAGAAAATGACCCGGCCAATGCCAATCCTTATTTCTGGGCAGGATTTGTTTTAATGGGTAGCGGAAAGGCAGTTCGGCAACCAGGTTTTAATTATAACTGGGTCTTCTTTTCGGTTAGTAGTTCCATAATGCTCTTGCTTATAATCGGTCTTTATAACATTAGAAAGGGTAATAAGCCAAGCGCCTACAATTAAAAATTCATTGAATTGATTTTATGATTTTTTGTCCCTTTTGGCAGTAAAAATCATTCCCTTTCTTACAGATTTCTTTTAAGTGGGATAAAGCATCCTTTTCTTGATCATTGGCTAAATAAGCCAAGGCTAAATACCATTCGTTTTTAACTTCATATTCGTTAGGTAAACTTTTTTGATTCCCTTTTAAAATCTGAACCGCTTTCTTGCTTTTCCCATCTGCTAAATAAGCATTACCAAGGTAAAAACTAGCCAGTCCATTGGCTTTGTCCTTGCTTATGGCTTTCTTAAATAGTGGGATAGCTTCCCCATATTCTCCGGCAGAATAATGACGCATTGCACGATCAATATAATTATGGTATGATTTTTCCTCAGTACTCCTGGTAATATTGGTTAGCTGGTTGGGATAAGGCTCAAAGTGGTTTTCAGCCAATGCTTTATTACCAGGACTCTGGAAAAATGCAGTATAAACCAAGTAACCGCTTACCAGAATAACAATAAACAAGCAAGCTGCCTTCACCACTTTAGATAAGCCAATAATCTTCCTGTAGCCGGTTGACTCTCCTTGTTGCTCGAAAGACTTAAGGTATTCTTTCGTATTTTCCCGCAGATTGAGGTCTAACCCCTTCATGATTTGACGGTGAAAAGCCAGTTCCCGTTGAAGATCGGTTGATTCCGCTAAAGCCTTTTCAAAAGCCTCTTTTTCTTCCGAGCCCATTTCATTCCTCAGGAACCTTATAATGTGTGTTTCTTCATAATTGTGATTATCCATAGTTCAGTATTTTAATAATGCCCTTAACTTTTCAATGCAGCGGTGTTTGACCGCTTTTAAAACTTTTTTATTCTTGTAGCCGAACTCTTCAGTAATGGTCGTTAAAACTTTACCATGTAAGTAATAAGCCTCCAGGATCTGCTTGCAAGGATCGCCCAAATCTCTTAAGTGAGCTAAGGCTTTTTGACTATCTTCACCTTTTTTCAATGGTTCCTCAGCAAACCCTGGAATTTCTTCTGCTTTTGATACTAAATCCTCCATCAAGTCAATATTACCTTCAAAATTTTTATGGTTTAAAATGTGATATTTACCAACTGCAAACAAGAATGTTTTAACATTGACACTTGAATCATCTAACTTATTTCTCAAGGCGTTACTGTAAAGCCCTGCAATCGATTCCTGAAAAAAATCCAAAGCTGTCTCCTCATCGATATAGAACCGTTTTATAACCCAATTCTTAAATTCATCCCTGTAAGCATGGTAAATATTCTTAAAAACCCAGTCATAACCACACTTAAGGGCTATTAACACCTCTTCATCACTAACATTACCTTTCACCTCCTTAGTAAATTTCATAAAACATTGGTAAACAGTTAGTACAAATTTTTTTTAAAAAAATAATGCAACCCCCGCCATACATTAATCAAATTCATCATTTCATGTAATTCAGGTTTATTTTACTGGGAATTACAAGGTTAATACTTTTTTTATTTTACTTGAGTATCCATTCGCAGCATTTTCAAAGCTAATTTAAATTTAATGTTTGTTGTATACTTGTTTGGTTATTGAATGATCAATAAGTCATTTGATTCTTCTTTGTTTGATTGATTTGGTAGCGTAATCAAAACCTAAGGTAAAATTGGATCAACAAAATAGAACCTAATTTAGCATTGGTAATCAGTGATTTATAAATTTTTTTAAATTTTTTGGAGGGTTACTGTTTACCAATGTTTACCTGTGTTTACTAAGGGGGTACAAATGAAATGTAAATTCTAAATCTTATGGTTTGACTTTTCGCCCCGCCTCATAAAAAGGGCCACTTTCCCTTACGTTCCCCTTTCCTTTTTGTTGGTCCTTATTATTGAGTTTCCATACCCCTGAGGCGGGGTTTTTTCTGCTTTACAGATTGGCCATAGCACATAGGAAACCCATCAAGCCCTCAAAAGCTTAAAATCATTAACTAAGCAGCATTTAAAGAAGTGCGTGTTTTGAATTCTTAGGAGGGTTAATTAAACTTATCAAGCAATGACTTGGTCACACCTTCTCTTGTAAAAAGGGTAACTAAATCATTAGTGTAAATCTTCGTATCGCCGTCAGGAACTATTAATCGCTTTTCCCTCTTAATAGCGACTACAAGGCTTTCTTTGGGTAGTAACTTACTTTCGTTAATCTCCTGAAGGTCTTTATCAATTAAAGGAGCTCCTTCTTTAACCTTTACCTCAATGATTTCCGCACCATTGCCTAAATCCATAAAATCTTTCACACCAGGTCTTTGAAGGGTCCTGTATAAAAACTGGCCATTTAATCGAAATGGGTTACCAATTGTGTCAATACCCAACTCATCAAATAATTTTAAGTGTTCATCATCCGTAACACTGCTAACCAATCGTTTGATACCAAGCTCTTTACCCAGCATCATTACCAACATATTTACTGCATCATCATTAGTGGTGGCTATCATGGCATCGGCTTTTTCAGCCCCTGACTCTTTAAGTTTTTCAACCGAGCTGGCATCAGCATTCACTACTAAACAATCCATGTTAGCACTAGCCCATTGGGCTTTTACCTCATCTTTTTCAAAAACAACTACTTCGTGCCCATCCTTCGTGGCTAGTTCAATAACATGCCTGCCTGTTCTTCCTGATCCGATGACAATTAAATACATGGCCTTCCTTTTTATCGCTATTTTTCTGACTTCGAAAGTTCAATTTTAAGATTTTTTAGTAACAATTACCACTTTGAAAAGCTTCCTTTATTTCAAGCTACAGGATATTCAAAGAGCGGAATGCTTATCTCTTTTAGCTCCCTTTAAAACTTAATCATTCGCATACCAAACAATAAAGATCGAAGAAGGGCTAGCACAGGAAAAATCTCTAACCTGCCTGTCCACATTTGAAAAATGTAAAATATTTCTGTCGTTGAAGACATATCAGCACTGGTTATACCAGTTGATAAACCAACGGTTCCTTGTGCTGAAGCTGACTCAAAAAAAGCCTCTGCCATAGTGAAATTTCCCCCGCTAAAATGAAGGGTGATCAATGTTCCGAAGAGGATTAGCGTTAGGTAAAGAAAGCCAAGAATAGCTACTTCAGAAAGCCATTTATTCATGTAGTTAGGACTAAAACTTTTCTTATCAAAATGAATGGTTTGAATGGCATCTTTGGGTAAAAAGTGCTTATTGATCTGCCACCATACCCCCTTTGAAATAACCAAGGCACGGATCAGTTTAATGCCACCGGTTGTTGAACCAGCTGCTCCGCCTATGATTAAAGCCCCGCATACAATAAATATGATAGCCTGACTGGACCAAATACCAATATCAGAAGTTTGCCAACCAGTCCCCGTTAAGCCACTTATGTATTGGAAATAACCCTCTCGCCAGGGATTTTCTACGCCAAGTGAAGTGGTCAGGAAAAAAACCAAAAGCATTCCACCAAATATAATCCCGCTAAAGAGGGCTGCCGACTGGATATTTTCCCATATTACTTTTATTTGGCGCTCGCTGAATAACTTGAAGTAGAATGGCATCGATAGCGCCCCCATAATCATCGGAAGAAAGTGCAGGTATTCGATAGCCTTTGAGTTGTAGCTGGCAATACTATTATCCAAGGTGCTAAAACCGCCTGTGGCCTGTCCCGTCATTCCATGGTTGATGGCATTGAAAGCCATTTTCCCTGCACCATAATCGGGCAATATAATAACCCCACCAATAAATAAGTAAAGTATAGCAAATACAGTCAGCCCCATGTAAATTTTCCAGATTGCCCTGGCTGTACCAATAATATTTGGTTTGAGCTTTTCTCCGCTGTATTCTGAGCCGTATAAATGCAAAACTCCCTGCCCGGGGTTCTGGCGCAATATAGCCAGGGATAAAACTATAAATCCCACCCCTCCGATCCATTGGGCCAATGACCGATAAAATAAAAGGCCCTTACCAACAGATGGCTCATGCGTGGCCATTGTCAAGCCTGTGGTAGTATAAGCACTCATACTTTCAAAAAAAGCATGAAGGGGATTTTTGAAATTCAACAGGCTGGGATCATAATGCTTGCCATCCGGAACAAAGCTTATGGCTACTCCTTCCGGGGTTATATGAGCCGTTAAAAAAAAAGGTATCGCTCCCATTATGGCTATTGAAAGCCATCCCATGGCTGCAATGATAAGCGCATGTTTGTTATTGGGATCAGGGGCAGTGTAGCAAGCTTTTTGTAGGGCAAATCCAACCAACGCTGTAACAATTGAAGAAACCAAAAAACCTATAGCGGAATATAATTCACCATAAATCAATGATACAACCAGCGGGAGTAACATTAACCCACCCAAGAGGACTAATAATCCGCCAATTTGCTTAAAAACAGGTTTCACAAGCCCCTAACATTTTGAAAGTCAACTAACACACTTGAATTCTATCTTGGCAAAAATAGGATTTTAATCAGGATAAAATGGGTTATTCGCAATCATAGTTCTGGCGGTCTACAATTAAACCACAGAACGTTTTTTGACTCACCGTCTTACTCCTTTTCTATATTGTTACCAACACTACCAACATCGTAAGCCAATTAGCGGCTGGTATCATTTAAATTGCTGATTAACAACACTTTAAAATAAAACCGACTTAAATTTTTGACTGACTATTTGGTCAATTACAAAAACCTTTATATTTTTGACCATACATTCAGTCAAAAAATTATGGCACCAAAAACAGAAGAACAATTACGTGAGATAAGGGAATCGCAAAAGGAAAAAATTACCAGTACAGGGCTGAAGCTTTTTGCCACAGAAGGGTTTGAAAAAACCACCATTGGAAAAATCGCTTCTGAAGCCGGTATATCCAAGGGTTTAATTTATCACTATTTTTCAAGCAAAGACGCTATCCTGACTGCCATTTTTGAAAATTTGCAATCCATGGGGCAGGAGGCCACTACGTTTCCCGAGAATTTAACTCCCAATCAATGCATGGTATATATGATAGAAAAGATATTTAGCTATATCGAGAATTCGCCTGAAATCATGCGATTTATGATATCCCTGGCAATTCAACCCTATGCAGCGAAAAAATACCGCTTACATATGCAAAAAGAAATGGAGACCCAGGTAAGCTGGATGGAAAACATCTTTGAAAAGATGGGCTACGAAGACCCTTATTATGAGGCCTACTACCTGGCTTCAAAATTAGATGGCATTGCGATCGGTTATATAACAATGGGTAAGGATTATCCTTACGAAGCAATCAAACAAAAACTCTTTAAAGAATATGTCTATCATGAAAAGCCTGATTAATACCGTCTTAGTAATTATCTTCACAATTCCCCTGCAAGCACAGGATGCCACAGAAATTGTTCGTAAAGCCAATAAGAAGTTTCGGGGAGAAACCCAGAAGGCCAAAATGTCCATGAAAATCGTAAGACCCAGCTGGAGCCGGACGATTGAAATGAAAACCTGGTCCCTTGGGAATAAGTACAGCTTAACACTAATCACAGCCCCGGCAAAGGAAAAAGGGCAGGCTTTTCTGAAACGGGGCAATGAGATCTGGAATTGGATACCCGATATAGAAAGGCTGGTCAAGCTTCCCCCTTCTATGATGATGCAATCCTGGATGGGGTCCGATTTCAATAACAATGACTTAATCCGTGAATCCTCTATATTAACAGACTATAACCACGAATTAATTGGCGAGGAAAAGCAGGCCGGTAAACGCTGTTATAAAATAAAAATGACACCCAAACCCGATGCGCCTGTTGTTTGGTCAAAAGTCATTACCTGGATTAATAAAAAAAGCTATCACCAGGTTCGATCAGAGTTTTACGGTGAAAATGGCGATTTAGTGGATGTTATGAAATTTTCCGAAGTCGATAAAATAGGTGAGCGTAAAATTCCGACCAACCTAACAATGATACCGCAAGAAAAAGAAGGTCATAAAACAATCATGAAATATCTAAGTGCCAATTTCAATGTTGATATGAAGCCGGCCTTCTTTTCGAAGCAGAATATGCGAAAATTAAGTCGATAGCAATTTTAAAAAGGAAACTGGTTCTATTCCAATTTTTTGTGAAATTCAGGTTAGTTAAAACTCGATAATTAACCTCCAGAAACCTTCTACTTATGCTAATAAAATTAGCCTGGCGAAACCTCTGGCGAAATAAAAGAAGGACCTGGATAACCATTGCTTCCATATTTTTCTCAGTCATTCTGGCGTTTTTAATGGGGTCCATGCAGGAAGGATCTTATAACAACATGATAGAGAATGTAGCAGGGTTTTATTCAGGATATGCCCAAATCCAGCATCAGGATTACTGGGAGCAAAAATCCCTCGAAAAGACCTTTGTATACACTGACGCTTTAAAACAAACCCTCAAAAACCAAAAATTTCCAGGCCTTAAGGCGTTTGTCCCGAGATTGGAATCTTTTGCACTGGCTTCTTCGGGTAAGCTTACAAAAGGTGCTATGGTTATGGGCATAGCCCCTGATAAAGAAAAAACCATAATGAATCCCGATCAAAGTATCATTAAAGGTGAATACCTGGAAAATGGGGAAAACGCAATCCTTCTCAGTGAAGGCTTGGCGGATAACTTAAATATGACGATTAATGATACGGTAGTTTTATTGGGCAAAGGTTTCCATGGTGTGACAGCAGCCGGTGAATACCCGGTAAAAGGAATTGTTGAACTAGGGTCGCCTGAATTGAACAAGCAATTGACCTTTTTACCCTTAAAGCAAGCTCAACATCTTTTCAGCTGCCGGAAAAGACTTACCGCTATAGCGCTCATGACAGAAGATCAATCATACATCAACCCCATTACTAAAAAATTAAACAGCCTACTTGACAAACCTTATGAAGTAATGACCTGGAGAGAAATGAACCCGGATATGGTTCAGGCCATTGAAGCGGACCGTGGAAGCGGTATGATCATGTTGCTCATTCTTTATATTGTTATTGGGTTTGGCATATTCGGGACAATCATTATGATGACTATGGAGCGGAAAAGGGAGTTCGCTATCCTCATTAGTATTGGCATGCACCGAAGCCGCTTGGCTTTCATGAACTTCCTCGAAACAATTATGATAGCTTTTTCGGGAATCATAACTGGTTTAATTGGGGGGTTACCCATTATTACCTACTTTTATTTCAACCCCTTACCCCTTTCCGGTAACATAGCCGAGGTTACCAAAAGCTTTGGCATTGAGCCTGTCTTGCCATTTTCAATCGACCCCAATGTCTTCATCAGCCAAGCGACCATTGTCCTTGTGATTGCCCTGCTAACAGCTATTTATCCTGTTACGAAAGTGCTTCGAATGGATGTAATCAACGAAATGAAACGCTAATAAACAGCACATAAGAACCATTTTATGGTAACCAAATTAGCCTGGCGCAACGTTTGGCGAAATAAAACACGAAGTGCGGTCCTCCTTCTTGCCATCACTTTTGGCCTTTGGGGTGGTATTTCGGCTATGGGTGTCATGTCAGGAATGAATCACCAACGAATAAAAGATTTCCTGGAAACGCAAGTATCTCATATTCAAATCCATCATCCTGATTACGTTAAGGATCAAGATGTAAACAAAACCCTTGATAAACCGGATAAGCATTTAAAACGAATAAATGATTATCCCAAACTGAAAGCGGTCACGTCCAGAACAGTTGTTAATGGGATGATTTCCTCCCCAACCAATAGTACCGGTGTTAAGATCAATGGGATATCCCCGGCCAATGAGAAAAATGTTACAACCATTCACAAGAAAGTCATAAAAGGGAGTTATTTCAAGACTAACAAGCGGAATCCTGTCTTAATCAGTAAGAAGCTAGCAGACCAAATGGGGGTCAGCAAGGGGTCCAAAGTTGTCCTAAACTTCCAGGACTTCAGTAATGAGATAACATCGGGCGCTTTTACAGTCATAGGGCTATTCAAAACCAGCAATGCCCAATTTGATAAAACCAATGCTTTTATTCCCAAGCAGAAATTGCAGGCTTTGTTGGGGAAAAAGGATATAATCCACGAGATCGCGATTTACCTGGATAACCGAGAAGCAACAAAAAAGGTAGCTGATAAGCTCAGCAGCAATTTACCGGATAGTTACAAAGTGCAGACCTGGCGCGATATTCAGCCAAGCCTGGCCTACATTAATGACTTTAACACCCAATTACTATACTTTATCATGGTGATCATTTTATTAGGCCTGGCATTCGGTATCATGAACACCATGTTAATGGCGATTATGGAACGGACCCGTGAGCTGGGTATGCTAATGGCTGTGGGTATGAGCAAAAACCGGGTTTTCCGAATGGTTATCACGGAAACCATTTTTCTCTCCTTTCAGGGCGGTATCATTGGCATCCTGATAGGGTTTGGCACAGTAGAATATTTTGGTAGCCAAGGTATAAGTGTAGCCGCCTTTTCAGAGGGATTATCAAGCTTTGGTTACGGGGACAAGATCTTCCCTTTCCTGGCGCTTTACAATTACCCTATCATCGCCGGATTGGTGATACTCACAGCCCTGCTTTCATCAATTTACCCAGCCTGGAAGGCATTGAAGCTCAACCCTGCGGAAGCAATCAGAGAGATTTGAATAGTACAGAAGAATAATAATAGGTAATGAACCTGTCATAACTTAAAAAAGCAAAGGCTATGGACCATGTAATAGAAGCTTCCGGGATAACAAAAACCTACAAAGAAACAAAAGTACCTGTTCATGCTTTGAATGGCGTAGACCTAACCATTGAAAAAGGTGAATTCACGGCTGTAGTAGGACCTTCCGGTTCTGGTAAGACAACATTCCTTAACATTATCGGGGGGCTGGATAAACCTTCTACTGGAACTGCCACTGTCGCCGGAACCGATGTAACCAAGCTTTCAGCAAACGAAATGACGGAGTTCCGTCAGAAGAATATCGGTTTTGTCTTTCAATCCTTTAACCTGATACCGGTCTTAACAGCAGCTGAAAATACGGAATTTGTCATGTTGCTTCAGGGGCATTCCAAAGAGGAAAGGGGAAAACGGGTAAAGCAATTACTAAAGCAGGTGGGCCTTGAAGATCGCCTAAACAGCCGGCCCAATGAATTATCAGGAGGCCAGCAACAGCGAGTAGCGGTAGCCAGGGCCTTAGCCTCCAAGCCCCAGTTTGTCCTGGCTGATGAGCCCACGGCAAGCCTTGATACCCAATCAGCTGAAAATCTCCTGGATATTATGTGGCGCCTAAACCAGGAAGAAGGAATGACCTTCATTTTCTCAACCCATGATGACCGCGTCATTCGAAGGGCCAGAAGGGTGGTTACCCTGGAAGATGGGAAAGTGCTTAAGGATTACTACCAAAATGAACCAGCTCAAGCTGAATGAATAAAAAACTTATCACAAAAACGGCTATGAAGCTTGAAATAAGTAGTAGTTTAAAAAGATTGGGTATCCTATCATTGCTGTTGTGGTTGGGCTTAAGCACCCCAGGCAGACTGGAGGCTCAAGCGCTTACCGACCAACAGGAAACTGTTCAGTTTTCCGGTTATTTGAAAAACCTCGGTATAGCACGAACAGATAAGCAATTCAAAAATCCGGTTTATGGTAATTTAATGCATAACCGGCTTGAATTGGATCTCTATCCCGCAGAAGGATTGAGCTTTACCATAGAAGCTCGCAATCGTTTCCGCTATGGGGAGCAAGTCGAGTTATTCAACGAAGCTGGCTATGATTATGGGCGCTTTATGAATGCCCAGGATGGGATCGTAAACCTTTCTCATGTTTGGTTTAATGATAATGCTTATGTCTTCCAAAGTGAAATAGACCGCTTTTACACTACTTATCAAACAGGAGACTGGCGATTCCGTGTTGGTCGTCAGCGTATCAATTGGGGTAAGAACAGGATCTGGAGCCCCAATGACCTTTTTAACAATTATTCCTTTTTTGATTTTGACTATGCTAAACGGCCAGGCGTGGACGCCATTAGAGCTGAATATTACCGGGATTACAGCTCTTCTATTGAAGTTGCATTCAACCCTGACGTGACGCTAGAAGAAAGCATAGGGGCCCTTTATTATAGCTTTCACCAATGGCAATATGATTTTCAGGTTATAGGCGGCTATTTCAACCATGAGCTTGTAACCGGCCTGGGTTGGTCTGGTTATATTGGCAGTGCTTCATTCAAAGGGGAAGCGAATTACTATAAACCCTTGTTTACAGACCTAAGGAATAAGGGTTATGTGTTAGCTTCTTTATCCGGCAGTTATACCTTTAGCAATTCTTTAAACCTTCATTTGGAAGGTATTTACAATGGCAATGATCAAAATTTAGGTTTTAACCAAGTCCTGAATTCATCAGGCCTACAGGCAAATAACCTTTCGCTGTTTCGGTATGGTGTATACGGGCAAGTAGGCTACAATATCCATCCATTGGTAAAAGCCAATCTTGGCAGCATTTTTTACCCTAAAGAATCCCTGAGGTTATTATCACCTTCCATTCGGTATTCCGTGGGTGACAACTGGGAGCTCTACGCCCTGGCACAAATCTTTACGGGCAGTACCAATAACCTTTTCCCGGAAAATTTGCAGCGAGAACAATCGGCTTTTAACCAAATGAATTTAATTTCCGTTAGGGCTCAGTGGTCATTTTAATGATTAAAGGGCTTTTCCATTGATCCTCAATCAATTTTTTACTACATTAGAAGGTATGAAATCCAGATTTTTTGTCTTGAGTTTTAGCCTCTTGCTACTTGGAGTAGCCCATGGTCAGAACACCAATATCTCCGAAGGTTCGGTATTTGACGGCGAACCGTTCATGGCTTGTAACCCCCAGAATAGTAGTCATCTGGTAATAGCCTGGATGAGTTTTGAGCGGCCGGGCAAATTGGCTATTAAAACTCGTATTAGTAAGGACGGCGGTAGGACGTGGTCCAATAAGCAGTCACTCCCCCATGCTGATAGTCGCTTCACTTCAGCGGATCCATGCCTAACTTTTGACCATGAAGGGCATGTTTTTTTAAGCTACATTGACCATCAGCCCCCTCTCAATAAGGGTAGTATTTACGTGAGGGAATCTGAGGATGGTGGTAAAAGCTGGGGCAACGCCAATGAAGTTATGGGTATCAATGATGATCCTGGTAAAAAAGCCATTGACAGGCCATGGATGGTAATCGACCGCTCAGATGGTCCAAATCAGGGAAATGTCTATATTACCAGCATGAACGCATCAGGCGCAAAAAGCCCATTTCATCCCTACTTTCACCATTCTGAAAACAATGGTAAAAGCTGGGAAGAATGGCAGTATTTAGATACAGTTAATTGGCTTGCAGGAAGTACCATAGCACAACCAATGCCCTCACCGGCTGTCTCTGCTGATGGAACCCTTTATGCAGCTTATCCTAGTTACAAACCTTCTCAAAATCCTTTCCCAGCTTATATCCTGGCTACCTCTAATGACGGCGGCCAAAGCTTTACCTATCAAAAAATCACCAATGCACGGAATACCATTAGAGACTCATTTGCGAAAAAAGGAAGTTTATTAAAAGCTGATCCCGCTAATAAAGATCATCTGGCATTCTTTTACCTTGCTAAGCCAGATGGCGATGCCGATATTTTCTTGGCTGAAAGCTATGATGGCGGAAATACATGGAATGACCAGCAGCGGGTTAATGATGACGCTATCGGGAATAATCGCATGCAAGATTTGGTATGGGCTGATTTTAACCAGAGTGGGGACCTTTTCGTAGCCTGGCGGGATCGTAGGAATGCTGATAAAAGCGGTTATAAAACAAGCTCAGAAATTTATGGAGCGGTTAAATGGCAGGATTCAAACAGTTTTGAGCCGAATATAAGGCTTTCTAATAAATCGGTCCAGTATGACTCCATATTAGCAAAAGCGGGGAATGACTTTATGAATGTCCAGTTTGTCAATGATACGGTCCATGTCGTATGGGGTGATACAAGGGAAGCATCCCTGAACATTTGGTATAAGCGTCAAGCTCTGAAATCTAACCATTCATCTGGCGTCAAGGATCTGACCAATAATGAAAAAGGAAAAAATATAAACCTATCACCCAATCCAGCTTGCGATGTAGTTAGTATCAATGTGAGCCAGGATGCTATAATTGATAAGGTTGTTTTAATAAACCCTGCTGGGAGGAAGGTGCTTTCCAAGCATAATCCTTCAAAAGCTCCTGAGCTAAAGATAGATCAATTAGCCGAAGGAATCTATGGTTTAATTGTTCTCACTCAAAACCAAGTTTATCGTAAACCTTTGATCATTCAGAATTGATATCCCAAACCCTTATTGAGGAAAAACTATACCAATAATACTTTATTTAGTCAAGCACTAATAAAGCTTTTCAAAAACAAAACCGCTTCAATTTTTCGGTTTTATAACGATGCTAATAGATTGTTAGGCTTCCCCTAATTCGTAACACCTAAAATGATAGTTTTCCAATCATTATCCTAATATTTACTTGCTAATTTTCATTTTAAAGCGCTCAGGGTAAATAGAATTAGGCTCATGAAAGATGATTTCCTATTTTTGCTTGTTTAGCGGTTTCAAAGGTTTAATGAAGGAGAACCGGTTATACTTAGCATATGAGCTTTCAATTTCGTAAAAACCTACCCTTCATCCTCAGGAATATCCTTTTCTTACTCCTTGGCCTTTTGATCTTATACTTGGTCTTGGTTGGGGTAGGTTTTGAGGAAGTCGTTAAACACTTATCCCGGGTTAATTACTTATGGCTTTTTGCTCCTAAAATTTTTTTCCTTTTTTCCCATTTAGTACGTGCTTTTCGGTGGAAGCTAATCCTGAATTCATTAGGGTACTATCCGGGACTATTCAATGCCTTCTTAGCAGTCTTGACGACTTACCTAACCAATATTGGCCTACCCCGCTTTGGGGAAATATTCAGATGTTGGGTTTTAAAAAAACAACATAGTATTCCTATTAATGAATCGCTTGGTTCCGTTGTGGTTGAAAGGGCTTTTGATTCACTTTCATTGGTTTTAATGCTTTTTGGTATATTGATTTTCCAGTTCGAATTCGTAGGAAACTTTATTATCAATAATATTTTTCTAAACCTCTGGGCTAAGATCAAAATGATAGTGATAGATCAGCAAATCCTATTTTTCTTATTGGCAGGCTTGGCGGTTATTGTTTTGCTACTGTTCTACATTTTCCGGAGTCAGCTGCGGAAAACCATGGTTTACCAAAAAGGCGTAAATTTTTTAGGCGGCATATGGCGCGGCATTATGGGGATTAAAAAATTAGAGTACAAAGGACTCTTCTTATTCCAAACAGTCCTGATATGGGTGTTCTTTTTTACCCATTTTCAGATGATGTATTTGGCCATGGAGGAAACAGCGCCACTATCAATCTCAGAGGGCTTTTTTGTCTTCACCATCAAAGGATTTGGCATGGCAGCCCCAATTCAAGCAGGTATTGGCGCTTTTCACTGGTTGGCCTCGGAAGGCTTACAGGCAGTTGGCGTTGCTGAAGGACCATCGGTTGCCTGGGCATTGGCGGCTCACGCTTCAGGCATGATAACCAATATAGTGCTTGGTGGAATAGCTCTTTTGATTCTTATAGCGAAAATTGGCAAGGAAACCATTCAGAAGATCCCTAAAGAGGAGCCATCCTCTTCTTAAGCATTTAGCCACTTTTCTGTTAAATCCTGCTCTACTAGTTGCCCTAACCTTTTTACCTCATCTTCAAAATATTCCTTTAACCGGATTTTGGTATCTGAGCTCATTGGCGGTGTTTGCCGGTGTTTTTTGTTGAAATTGGCTAACCATAGATACAATTTCCTTTGCAGCTTTATACGTAAAGCTGGTGGCAGCATTTCCAACGGGCCCTGAATAGCATTACTATTCCTGATGCTCTCCTTGTGAAGAAAATCATTCAAAAATTTAAAACGGTAACCGCCTTTTGTGACATTTTGTTTAACCTGAAAAGAGAAGTCTTCCCTCACATTCAAAAATTTCAGAACATCCTGGATAAAGCCATGAGGAGAGGCTTTGTAATCCTCAAAAATGCCAATGTAAAGCTGGTTCCTGTTGAAAAAATGAAGGTACCTTTGAATTTGATGGTAGTATAAACTATGGCCCGTATAGTCCAGCTGCGCTTTTTGGAAGTAAGTCTGATACGCCTGCTTTCCCGCTATTTCTTCTTCTATAGCTTCTGAAAAAGTGCGGTTTTCCAATCCACGCTGAACAGCATAATTGTAGCCTGAATAAGCTCTATCGATAGGATTACGTACCATGAAAAGCAAATTTAAACCAGGATCGAAGTGGTATAGCCTTTCAGGAGCTTCTTGGAAGTATGCCAGGTTTACGTCTGCGGAAGCTATTATATGCTGATTTCGCCAACTATCAAACAATGCTTCATAGAAATCTGAACCTTTGTTGTACCACGCATCCTTTGTAAAAAATGGTAGATCTTTCACCTGAAATGGGGCATAGATATCCGGGTGTTGACTAAGGATATCATATACAATGGTGGTTCCTGATTTTTGAGCACCGATTAAAAAGGTATTCGGTAATGCCATTACAGGGTTTCACGTTTAACTAATCACCTTACCAGCGCTAGAGTTAGCCGATTAAGCTTTGAATGCATTGATCATATCAATTACCATTGCAACTTCCTGGTCGGTCAATTCCGGGAACATGGGTAAGGAAATGCAGTGGTCTGCCAGGTATTCAGCTACGGGCAGATCACCTTGTTTGTACCCTAAATGTTCATAAACCTTCTGCAAATGACATGGTACCGGATAATGTAAGGCCGGAAAAATATTGTTTTCCTTGAGGTACTCCATTAACTTGTTCCTATCCGGAGCCATCGCTACAAACAAGTGGTAGATACTTGCCACATCATCGGGCTTTTGCTGAAGCTTGATGTCGGGGTTTGTAATTCCTTCCTGATACATTTTGGCAATTTCCTGCCTTCTTTGATTCCACTGATCCAGGTAGCGAAGCTTAACATTTAGCGAAGCACCTTCTATTCCTCCCATACGCATGTTGAAACCCAATTCATCGTAATGATAACGGGCACTACTACCATGATTCCGCAGCATGCGAAAATGAGCATCATAGCGCTCATTATTGGTAGTGAGGGCACCACCTTCTCCAAAAGCACCCAGGTTTTTTCCCGGGTAAAAACTAAAGCAACCTATTTCACTCAGCGCTCCTACCCTTTTTCCCTTATAAGTAGCCCCTTGTGCTTGGGCTGCATCTTCTACCAAGTAGAGGTTATTGTTATCAGCAATTTTTTGTACGGCGTCTACATCAAAGGGTTGCCCGTAAAGGTGAGTACCAATGATCGCCTTGGTTTTATTGGTTATCTTCTCTTTAATTTTTTCCGGGTCAATGTTCCATGTGTCCGGATGAGAATCTACAAAGACCGGGGTCGCATCCACATAAGAGGGGCCCCATGCTGTGGAAATAAAGCTGTAAGAGGGTACGATAACTTCATCGCCTGCTCCAATGCCTAAAGCCCTCATAGATAAGTGCAAAGCAGAAGTGCCGCTATTAACGCCCGCTGCATAGTTTGCCTGGCAAAAGTCAGCAAAATTGTTTTCAAATTCCTTGACAAAAGGGCCATCTGAGAAAGCTGTGTTATCAGCAACTTTTTCAATGGCTTCAAATACTTCTTGCTTAATGCCCTTGTACTGCCTTTGTAAATCAAGGCAAGGGATTTTATGATCAATGGTTGCTTGCGTCATAATGTTATTTTTCTAATATGGTACTACTTATCGAGAATAATCTCCTTACCATCATTTTTCAGTGATTCATCAGAAGCCTCCAGGATCTTGACCACATCAAGACCACTTTCCCAATTAGAAACAGGTTCTTTCCCGGTCTCGATGGCCTCAAGAAAATCTGAAGCTACACCTGCTAAAGCTTCCTTTTTCTCAACTTTAGGTATGTAAATATCACCTACCCGATAATCCACAAGGATATTTCTGCGATCCTCATCGGAATTCACTTGCACATTATAGCCAGTATCATAAACTTTTACCTTTTCCGTGGGCTCTACATCATCAAAGATCACCATTTTTTCGTCACCCCCTATTAAAATCCTACGTATTTTAACGGGCGAGGTCCACGAACAGTTGAAATGAGCAATCTTATTTTCATTGTACTTGATGGTGAGGTACGCAATATTTTCCATCCCTGTATTGGTATGAGCAATACCAGTCGCAATAATGCTGTAAGGCTTTACATCGGTCAAATGATATAGAATGGAAAGGTCATGAGGCGCTAAATCCCAAATAACGTTTATATCGGGCTGGAAAAGGCCAAGGTTGATCCTTGTAGAGTCAAAATACTGGACATTGCCAATCTCACCTTGATCCACAAGCTCTTTAATTTTATTAACAGCTCCTGTATAGAGGAAAGTATGATCAACCATTAAAACTTTCCCCTGCTTTTGAGCCAATTCAATGAGTTCTTCTGCCTCTTGACTTGTGGTAGTCATGGGTTTTTCAATCATGACGTGCTTGCCCTTATTGAGGGCTTCTTTCCCCAACTCATAATGGAGAAAAACCGGAGTTGCCACGACTAAGCCATCTACCCCATTATCATTCATCAGGTCATCTTTGTTGGTAGAGGTGTGGATTGCGGGATAGGTTTTATTTACCAGATCCAGGCGTTCCTTGCGGGAATCAATGATCCACTTCACTTCGCAATCATCCAGGCTGTTGAAATTCCTGGTAAGGTTGGGGCCCCAGTAGCCATAGCCGATTATGCCGATCTTCATCATAGTCTAAAAATAGTATGGTTCAAAGGTTCAAAATTAGGAATATTTCCTTTTATGCGTGAGTTTAAATAGCCAAACCGAAAATGTTAGCTTTAAAACATCACTTGCTGCTTGCAGGATCATCTTCCTGGATGATCCTTTGCTTTCCCCATATTCCCTGATATGGTAAATAGAGGGAATTTCCTTCACCTGGTAACCTAAATAAACCATCTTTGCGCAGATTTCGCTTTTGATTAAAGTACTTTTTAAACGGAGGTTTAGGTTATCCAGTTCATTCCTCTTTAAAATTATAGTCCAATTAACGTCTTTCAGGTTCAATCCTACTAAGTACTCATTGAGTTTTTTGTGAACGAAAGAAAGCTGGTTTCTAAAAAAATTATAGGTTAGGTTTTCTTTTCGATAAAAAGATATGATAGTGCGAGGCGGAACCGGATTAACTTCTTGAAGTTCCCGTGGATCAAACTGTCCATCCCCGGGTATAGAAATCATATTTTCCATTCTTGCCTCAAAATAGCCTGTAGTAAGAACCTGGCCCAATCCCTCATTTTTTTCATGATTAAATATCCTCGCTTTAGGATTTTCTTCTGCTATTTTATAAAGAATGGATAGCGTTTTATCGGTACTTCCATCGTTAAAAAGCAGCAACTCGTAGTCATTAGCTATTTCTTCCAATACCTCAACGGTGTTGGAAACGGTTTTTTGGATATTCCCTTCTTCATTGTAGCAGGGGATTATGATGGACCAGGTTTGTTTCTCTTTTTGTGTCAAATTCTGACTTTATTCTGGATTTAAAGCTGGAGCAAAAATTTCGTTGATGTTATCTAATTGGGAGGTAGTAAAAAAACTTTCCCATTGATTTTCTCCTTCAAAAGGTTTCCCAGCAATGTTATAATCTTTAGATAAATAAGGAGCAAAATCAAAATGTTTTAAGCCCCAATTAGCAGTAAACTGGTTGAGGTAATGATTAGGATCATTCAAAACCGATTGGAAATAAATCCAATTATTGGCTGGCAAATATTCCATTAGGTAATAGATCCTCAAAGCAATGCCAAGGGCCATAACTTCAATATCCGATAAATTTATTTTCGTCCATTTATTAAACGGTTGGAAAACCTTATTTCGCATAATTAAATCTTGAACAAGGTTTTGGTGAAGATGTTGATACCATGTTTTGTGAAAGTCATTTCTTACAAGAGACCTCAAAATAGACCTGGGGTCACGCCATATGCCATAAAGGTTAATTCCAGGGAAATTTTCCTGTAACCAATAAACTTTAAAGTGAAGTTTCGTATCCTTGATCAGGTTAATTTTATCGGCCTCAAATGTCAAAGAGGAACTATGATTGAAAAACCATTTTGATTGAATGGAATCCTGTAAAAGGTAACCTTTTTCCAGTTGAGTGAACCAATTAAACCAAGGGGTAGCTTGATGATTACTTTCCCATATCTCCCATTGTTTATGGGTTAGCTCTGAGTTGTTAAAGGGCTGAAAAATCAGGTTTACCTCAGGATGCTTAGCCATTAATTTGCTTATCATGCTTGACCCTGAACGGTCAAATCCTATGAATAGCGTTGTTTGAGGCTTACCTTCCATTTTTTTAAGATTAATGAATTGTTTTCAGCCAGTAGGTTCTCAAAATTCCGGTGCCTCCAAAATCTTCTTTGAAGCGGAACAAGCCCCAATTAATATAATTCCCCCCATCCTCTGTAGAAATGCCATAATTTAAAAAGGGGATGCCTTTTGTTTTAGCAAGTTTTAAAAGTCCTCCTAATGCAAAATTTAAAGGCCTTGCTTGTTGAAAATTGTAATCCTGGCAAGCATAAAAAATATGCCAGCCCTGCTTGTTAATTTCAAAAACTAAATAGCCACCAACAAGCTTTTCAGATTGATAAACCCCATAAATGAATACTTGGTCAGGAAAAAGGTCAAGTAAATGATGAAGTTCTTCCCGGGTGTGGGTGGGGGCTTGATTAAACCGGCTTTGGAGATTATCTGATAATATTTGGTAAAAGTTATTTATGGCTGTTTCCGTTGATAAAACCTTACAGGATAAACCATCCTTAAAGCCTTTTTTTAATTCTTTTTTACTGGTCGCTGGAAATTGTTGAATAAATTCCTGTAGGGTTTCAGCGTCATTAAAATGATTTAAGGGGTAGTAAGTGGCTAGCTCTTGTTCAAACTGCTGGTAATTATTTTGCTGTAAGCTGAAATCCAATTGATCTAAAAAGCAACTGTTGAATATCTTGGGAGCTAAGCGAAATTCTATTCTATCAACTTGGTTATTCTTACAATGAGAATCCAGGTTTTCCAGTATTTGATAAACTTTACGGAGAGGGATTTTTTGATTAAAAACAAACCCTCCATAAGATGCACCAGGGTGGGACTTCAGGACTTTGCACCCTTCTTTTTCAATAATGGCAGCGGGAAAAACTGCCAGCAACTTATTTTTTTCATAAAAAAGCAATGAATGATCTTCAAAGCGATCGGGCGGGTGATAGCCTAAAAATTTTTGCCTATGGAAAATAGTCCCGTTTATAGCATTATCAATGAACGCTTCCCACTCTTCGTAATAGCTTTCCGAGTAACGGACAATTTGAATTGACGCCATCTCTTAATTTAGGTTAATAAGTGCTTTAATTTGAGCTGAAAGCAATATGATTATCACTTCATTGTTGCTGACGCATCATCTGCCTGGCCCTTTTTACCAAATCCTGGGCCCTTTGATATAGCCTGGGATTAACTTGCCTTAGCGTGTTAAAATATTGCAATGCTTTTCTGGGTTCCCGTTTTTGATAATGAATTTGTCCCATTAGCATAATAGCCATGGCATCGGAACTGTTAATATTCAGGGCCTGCTGAAGTTTTTCCTGTGCTTTATTGATTTGCTTTGTTTGCAAGTAGCAGCGGCCCAAAGCGGATAAGACACTGGCATTTTGCGCATCAGCTTCCAAGTACTTTTCAAAATCCGCTATAGCTTCTCTAAATTCTTGTTTTTCCAGGTGCTGAAAACCTTTGTAATCATGATGACTTGGCCGTTTTATAAGGATTGATATGGGTTGCCCGTCCACTTTTTCTTCATGAACGGTACCTTTTGGAGGCCAGTAATTTTCCAGTATTGCCGGAGAAATGAAACGAGCTATGAAAATCGCATAGTCCCATTCTTCCTTAGAGCGGTTTCTGTAAGAGGTGTATTGGCCATCAAAGGAATCTGAATAGCGTTTTAAAACCGGGCGAACGGACTGAGTGAAGTTCGTTCGGAATTTGATCTTTTTATTCGGTTGTCCATTCTTTGTTACTTGCTTACCTAACCATTTAGCGTGATGCTTACCAGAATGCCCCCAGTAATCCATTTCATATTTGGCAAATGCTCTCTCTACACCACCAATAATTTGGTTAAAATAAACATATTGATGAGGGTGATTCCGTATCATGAAGATAAGGGGTAACGACATTAAAATTACCAACAGACCGGTTAAACTCCACCGACCATACTGACTGGTTAACTTACCGTACAAATGGTTAAAAGCAAGGCCACCCATTACCATTATAGGCGGGTAAATGAACAAAACCTGTCTCATGCCATCGTAAAGGTTAGCACTAAGGTAAATGATATAGGCTATCGGGAATGCTGCGGCAAAAAATACCACAAAGTAGTAAAATGCGTTTTTGAAACTTTTCGCTTTAGGAATGCCGACTAAAAAAAGGCCAAATCCTAAAAGTCCGAATATGGGGGTCGTTATCCATAAGTATTTGAAAATATAATCCCAGGGTAAGCTGCGGGAATTGATCATTTGCCCCTCAAATAGGATACTGATGTTTACCGGGTAATCAGACATTGCGGATAGGGCTTTGAACGGGTTCGCTATAGGATTCAGCAATGCATAGGGCCAAAATAAAGTACCACCTAAATACCCTAATACCACCACCAATAAACCATATCGGAAGGCTCGCCTGATTAAATTAGAACGTTCTTCCATTGTTACACCTTCCCAATAAAATCGCTTAACTAACTCCAACAGGCCAAAGAGGCCAAAATAGCAGATTAGTAATAAGCCCCCCACTCTGATATTTATAGAGAAAGCTATGGCAACAATGAGCCAGGTCGTCACCCTTTTTGTCGGGTTTGGGAATTCTTTCAGGAATTTGATAAGAAAGTAAACCCCCATGATATAAGCCGCTGCAAATGGAATATCCTTTGGGTTGTTAAAAGTATGGCCAAATAGCCGGGGCGATAAAATCAGGAATAGCAAAACCAATAAACCCCCACGCCAACCGCCAAAATACCTGCCCAACAAACCGCCAAAAAGAAAGATCAGGAAGCCAAAAAGAGCATTCAAAACGTGTCGGGTTTCGAAGCGGTAATTGTCTTCCGTAAAGTTATCAACGATATTAGCAGCACCCGATCCAAAAAATTCAAACAGGCCTCCATAGCGATATGTGCCTTTGAAAGTTGTAGCACTGGTATTTTGCCCAAGGCTTGTGTAAAATTTCACAACTTTTTGCCCGTAGTCATCCTGTATTTTTTCATCGCCTGTCGCCCCATAATCAAAGCTCATGAAAGGCATGGCCAGGAATAACCCGATTAATAAAAGAGAAAACGCTAAGCGGGGACCAACTTGAGGGTCCTTTAAATTTTCCGGCCGGTCTGCTAATCCTTTGTTAAAATAGGCTTTTAATGGCTGCTTGATCTGATGATTCCATTTGAAGGCCATTGCCCTCGAAAAGCCTTTTATTCCACTAACTTTAAATTGAGATGCTGATTCACTATTATTGCCCTCATTGGTTCTGAAAGGCTTTAAAGGTATGCCCTCCATTTCAGCTTGGTGGAGCACTTCAGCTTGAAAAAGCGGGGAGCTACCCGGAATTTGCTGAAAAAGGTAATGCGCAAGCTTAGTTGGCAAAAGCATCACTGGGTTAACAGGGTCAGACACGCGGGTAGTTGTAAAACCTGTAAACCAATTAAAACCCTTCCCCGCCTTTTTTTCAAGCGCTTGCTTTTGATTTTTATCGGCTATTGGCCTTTCCCCTTTAAGAACGGTATCATTCGGGAATCCTTTTTTGTACTGGTTTGCCCAGTCCTTTACCACTTGAGGCTTTATACCATTTTCCCCGGACCAAATAAGGAATGATTGCCCTTTGGCAAGTCCCACAGCCTTTTTAAGCCCCTGACCAATGTAACTTAGATCTGAAATGATTTCACAGGAATGATTGCCTGTTAAAGTATCGAAAATCTCTTGGCTACTTAACCAAGTTTTTAAGTGAGCACCCGCTGTCAGATCAATGAATATTAAATCCACATTGCTTTTCCATTGGCTGCAAAAGTCCTGGATTATATTGAGCCAGTCTTCTACCTGGTCTTCAGTGCTGTTAAAGGGCAAGGCCAGTGTTAAAGTATCATGCACTTGCTGAGCAGAAGAGGATTTAGCTTGCTTAGCAGCCATAACTATAGCTTAGTAACATCCCTTTCATGAGATTAGAACTTACAAACATAATAAAATCCTAATCGCTCTCATTATTGTCCGGCATAGGGAATGCAAGCCATTTTTCCAGTACCTATTCATAGAAAAAATATGCCAAGAATGTATGTGCAAGGATTTTTTAGTTTTGTGAACAACCTTCTGGCACACCTTTACTCCTGAATGTTTATTTTTGCTGTTCATCCGGTGAAAGGAATGAATTGTTAATCATAAGCTTAACCAATTGCCATTTCCCGAATCATTCCTTTCGCTTAATAATTGAACTACAAAACTCTATAGATTTGCAAAAAAACAAGCATTCTATGCTAACAGAAAAGGATATCCAGCAAATCAAGGAGAGGGGTAGCCACCCAAGTGCCGTTGAACAACAATTGGCTACATTCCGGCAAGGCTTTCCTTTTGCAACATTGGTCAAACAGGCAACCTCCGAGGATGGGGTTTGGCAAATGGCAGATGAAACAGTCGATAAAAAGGTGAAGGTTTACGAGCAAAGCCTCCACCATCATAAGGTTTTAAAATTTGTTCCGGCCTCTGGTGCTGCGAGTCGTATGTTTAAGGCCTTATCAAGTTTCCTTGATCAATATGCTTCAAGCAATGGTCAGACCCAACAAAAGGCCTTGGAACAGGACCAGGCAGTATCTGATTTTTTTGAGCAAATTAGTAAGTTTCCATTTTTTGAGGACCTTCAAAAGGTAATCCATGAAGATGGGAATGATTTGCATAGCTTGATCGAAGCAGGAGATTATGCCGTGGTTTTACATTACTTTCTAAAACCAGCTGGATTAGGCTATGAAGAACTGCCTAAGGGGCTTCTAAAGTTTCACAAGTACCGGGATAAGAGCCGGACCCCTTTTGAGGAGCATTTGGTAGAAGCAGCTCATTATGCTACTTCAGGAGGTTTGGGTCATTTACACTTTACTGTTTCCCCCGAACATGATCAATTATTCAGGGAGCACCAGAAAGCTGTGCAATCAGATTATGAAGGATGGTTGACTGTAAACTATGAAGTTGGGTACTCTTACCAGGATCCCGCCACGGATACTATTGCGGTTGATTTAAACAATAATCCTCTAAGGGATGAAAAAGATAAACTGGTTTTCCGGCCAGGTGGTCATGGTGCCTTGCTGGATAACCTCAACCAACAGGATGCCGATATCATTTACATCAAAAATATTGACAACGTGGTACCGACCGCATCAAGGCCCCTACTTACCGTTATAAAAAACTACTGGGTGGTGTTCTGCTGGAATACCGGGAGAAGATATTCAGCTACCTAAAACAAATAGAGAAGGCCTCAACCATGGATGGCCAATTATTAAGCGAGGTCAAGCAATTCCTGGAAACGGAACTTTGCATTCTACCCCCTGAAGGATTTGAAGGTTGGTCTGAAAAAGACCAATGGCACTATTGCAAGCAAAAGTTGAATCGCCCGTTAAGGGTATGTGGTATGGTAAAGAATGAGGGAGAGCCCGGTGGTGGCCCTTTCTGGGTAAAAAACAACGATGGCTCTGTATCGCTGCAAATCGTTGAAAAATCCCAAATAAACATAGACGACCCAAACCAAAAGGCTATCGTTGATGGTTCTACGCATTTTAACCCGGTGGACATAGCTTGTGCCATTAAAAACTTTAAAGGAGAGAGGTTTAACCTACCTGACTACCGGGATGATAATACAGGCTTCATCAGTCAAAAATCCAAAGGCGGCCAGGACTTAAAAGCCCTCGAGTTACCAGGGCTTTGGAATGGGGCCATGGCCCATTGGAACACCATTTTCGTTGAGGTGCCCATTATCACTTTCAACCCAGTCAAAACCATCCTGGATTTACTTCGCGAAAATCATCAGGCTGAATTGGCAGAGAGCGTTTAAAACCATTGTTAGGCAACTTAACAAAAGGCAATCCAAATGAAAATTATCGTATTAGACGGCTACACCCTAAACCCGGGTGACTTGGATTGGGAGCCATTAAAGGCATTGGGTGAAGTAACAATTTACAACCGCACCCCACAAGAATTAATCCTGGAACGGGCCAAAGAAGCTGAGATCCTATTAACCAATAAAACGCCGCTAAGCAAAAGTGATTTAAACCAACTTTCAAATTTGCAGGGCATAGTAGTGCTTGCAACCGGATATGATATAATCGACATTCAAGAAGCAAAAAAACTGAATATCCCTGTCTGCAATGCTTCGGGCTACGCGACTGATTCCGTTGCTCAGCACACCTTTGCCTTGATATTGGAATTGATGAACCGGATAAGCCTTCATGATTCGAAAGTGAAAGAAGGGTATTGGAGCCTGGATTTTTCCTTTTTTGCCAAGCCTATCCGGGAGTTAAAAGGCAAAACCCTTGGCTTAGTTGGCTATGGCCGAATAGCAAGAAGCGTAGCCAAGTTGGCCAGGGCATTTGATATGAATTTATTAATCAACCGAAAGCATCCTGCAAAAGAGGATGAAGGGTGTAAGGCTACCTTACCCGAAATTGCTGCCTACAGTGATGTGGTAAGTTTGCATTGCCCACTAACACCTGATAACAGGCATATGATAAACCGGGATTTTTTGCAGCAAATGAAAAGTGATGCTTTACTGATCAATACAGCAAGGGGCCCGTTAATCGATGAAAAAGCTTTACAGGAAGGGCTAAAAAAAGGAGAATTGGCAGCAGCCGGACTTGATGTGTTAGCACAAGAACCTCCGGATGAAGACAATCCATTGTTCAAGGCACCAAATTGCATCATAACTCCCCACAATGCATGGGCCACAGTAGAATCAAGGCAGCGATTAATGGATATCGTTGTAGCTAATGTACAAGCTTTCCTCAACGGCAAGCCTGAAAATGTGGTTAACCCATGAAAATCCTGCTGGCACCTGATAAATTCAAGGATGCCATAAGTGCACAGGCTGCGTGCAAGGCCATGCAGGAGGGCATTAGCATGGCTGGTGATAAATTGCAAACGGTAGCTCTACCCATGGCCGATGGGGGAGAAGGCACAGGAGCTGTATTGACTGAAAACGTGCAGGGTGAATGGCATCCGGTTCAAACCTGTGACCCGCTAAACAGGAGCATAGAAGCTTTCATAGGTTTATCGCCTGATCATAAAACCGCCTACATTGAAATGGCAAGAGCCTCTGGTTTACAGATGCTTTCAAAGGAGGAGCGCAATTGCTTTTATACCAGCTCAGCAGGTACGGGTATCATGATCAAAAAGGCAGTGGAGTGGGGAGTTGATGATATCATACTTGGCATAGGCGGTAGTGCAACCTGTGACGGTGGTATGGGAATGGCCTCTTCATTAGGCTACCAGTTCAAAGATGAAGCGGGAAACCTGATAGAACCGTGTGGAAAAAACCTCTCTAAAGTGAAAAAAATTGACAATGCCAATGTATTAGAGGAACTAAGGGAAGTTAATATTGATGTCGCTTGCGATGTAGACAATTATTTATTGGGGAAACAGGGAGCAGCTTATATTTATGCACCGCAGAAAGGCGCTGACCCTAAGCAAGTTGATTCACTCGAAGAGGGGCTTAAAAACCTTGCTTACCTTGTTAATCAACAGCTTGGGGTAACCCTTGAGCACTTACCCGGGGCTGGTGCAGCAGGCGGATTGGGTGCTGGCGCTAAGGCATTTTTAGGCGCGTCATTGAGAAAAGGCGTTGATTTAGTGCTAGAGCGTACTAAATTCAGGCAATACCTTGCCAATGTTGACTGGATCATAACCGGTGAAGGAAGGATTGATGAGCAAAGTACCCATGGGAAAGTCATTCAAGGTGTTGTTAGTGAAGCTGCCCGCTTCAAAATACCTGTAGCAGCTTTATGTGGTACTCTCCAGGCTTCTACTGCGATCATCGAAAAATCAGGCTTAGCCTATGCCACATCAATAATCAGGCAACCATGCTCCCTACAGCAATCCCTGAATAATGCCTGCGATGACCTCACCTATGCCACTTTTAATTTAGCCCGTTTCATAAGCCGTTAATTAGTAGCTTTGGAATTAAAAGAAGCCTGAACTGGTTTTAGGCACAAAATCATATTCATAATATTTGAATCATTGGCACGAATTAAAATTGACTTACCCGAGCATTTCCTGTTCACAACCACCCTTTCAGTTAGGATCACAGACCTAAATTATGGCGTTCACCTTGGAAATGATGCCTTGCTTGGTATGATACACGAGGCTCGAATGCAATTCCTTGATTCTTTCGGCTACAGTGAATTAAACCTGGCCGGCGTTTCCCTGATTATGGCCGATTCGGCCATCGTTTACAAATACCAGGCTTATTTTCAAGATCCCCTGGCTTTTGATATTACTGCCGGTGAATTTTCAGCGAAAGGGTTCGATATATTTTACCGGATCACCCACGCAATTAACCACCAATTAATTGCTAAGGCCAAAACGGGTATGGTCTGCTATGATTATGAAAATGCGCAATTGGAAAACGTTCCCGAAGATTTCAAGGCTTATTTTCATTGAGAAAGATAACCTTTTATTAACTCTTTTTATAATTGGAGCGAATGGATGAAAATACAACATTTAAAAATAGCCTTTATCTCCCGGTTTCTTTTGTATTGTTACTTTGGCTTATCAAATTGCTGGAGTTTACTTTTGAGACACAGTGGGCTAAGTACTTAGGCGTTTTCCCAAGAACATGGGAAGGGCTATCAGGGCTTCTCACATTCCCTTTAGTTCACGGGGATTTTGGGCATTTGGCATCCAATAGTGTTCCGCTACTGGTTTTAAGTACTGCTATCTTATATTTCTACCGTCCTGTGGCTCTACGAGTCATAGGGCTTATTTACGTGCTCCATGGATTACTGGTTTTTATAGCTGCCCGGCAGGTTGTCCATATAGGAGCTAGTGGGTTAGTGTACGGCTTTGCCACCTTTCTGCTTGCAAGTGGTATTATCCGGAAAGACAGATCCTTAATGGCCATATCCTTATTGGTGACATTCCTTTATGGCGGTATGGTATGGGGCGTTTTACCAATTAAAGAGGGGGTTTCCTGGGAAGGCCATTTATTCGGTGCTTTAAGCGGTATTTTTTCTGCTTTCCTTTATAAGGATGAGGGTCCTCAAAGAAAGCGATATGAGTGGGAAGAAAAAGACGATTTACCAGATAAAGGCATTTGGGATTATTACTCTGTTTTCCCCCCTCCCAAGCATCCTGAAGATGAAGAGCAGTAGTTAGTATAATAAAAGCTTAAGCTGATTTATTACTTTGTACTAAGCATCGGCAAACCTTATATTGAAGATTAAGGGTAATGTATGCTTATTTTATTTCGCCTCAACTCTTCCTATTTTTTTGTTATAAATCAGCATTCTCGCTATCAAAGGTAATAGCTGTAATGAATAATAATTGTATGACAAAGCCTGAGTGGCTCGATAAATCAGAATATCCTTTTGAT
The DNA here is from genome assembly GCA_964595485.1 of uncultured Sphingobacteriales bacterium. Lineage (GTDB taxonomy): Bacteria > Bacteroidota > Bacteroidia > CAILMK01 > CAYYUA01 > CAZQQN01. The sequence goes on from CAZQQN010000004.1 coordinate 92,051, forward strand.
TCTCACTATTTTGACACGGATCGGGGTAAGATGCACTATATAGATGAAGGAAAGGGGAAGCCGCTGGTTTTTTTACATGGCAACCCGGATTGGTCTTTCTCCTATCGCAATGTTATAAAAAGTTTGAAAGAGCATTATCGCTGCATTGCACCGGATTATTTGGGCTTTGGGCTTTCAGACAAGCCTGTGGATTTTGGCTATCAACCATGGCTTCTGGCACATGCCATTCACCAATTAATCCACTACCTGGATTTAACGGACATCACACTCGTGGTCAATGATTGGGGCGGGCCGATTGGGTTTGATTTCACCATTCGAAATCCTGAAAGGGTTAGCAGTTTAGTCATCATGAATACTTGGATGTGGCCGCTGAATCATTATTCCTCATTTGTGCTTTTCAGTCGGTTAATGAGCGGAAAAAGCGGCAAATTTTTGACGGGGCAACTGAATTTATTTGTCAAAGTACTGGTTTGGCTCGCCGTGTACGATAAAAAAAGCTTCACTGATAATATCCATAGGCATTACCGAATGCCATTTGATGAATCCCAAAAGCGGGTAGCCACTATCCAATTACCGCATTTTCTAATCTCAGGCAGGGATTGGTTTAAGGAATTATGGGAAAACAGAAGCACCATCCAATCAAAGCAAAACCTATTGATATGGGGCTTGAAAGATCCTGCTTTTGGCAAACATTTCCTGGAAGCATGGCAATCAATATTACCAAATGCTAATGTTTTACCCCTCTCAAAAGCAGCCCATTTTCCACAGGAATGTCAAAGTAAGCAGGTGACCCATGCTATCAGACAAATGTTGACCGGTTCCCCCAATTAGCCTTTTTCCTCAGCAATCTTAAATATCAGGTGGCTGCTTTTTCTGGGTTTTGGAACAGTTAATTGAAGTTTATACCTATTTCCTGGCTTGAGCGTTAAGCCAACATCTTCACAAAGCCTTTTTAAATTGACTTCCCTAACAGGTTTTTGATGGCTTTGAAACTGATCCCCGTAAATATTACTATCAACTGCGTTGTTCAAAGGCTTAATGGATACTTTATATTGAATGGTATCGCATCGATAAAGCCGGCTTCCTGCCAAGGTCATTCTATCGTTTAGCCGAACGGTATTGCTTGCTTTATCTCCATTCATAGAAAGCTTTGGTTTTGGATCCGGCTCTGCTATAAAGGCAAGATCCCCGTATTTAGGATTAGGTTCGGGCGTTGGCGCCATAAACTGCTCATTAACATTTTTACAAACTTTTTTTGAGGCTTTGCGAGCACCACTCACTGGGTCAAAATAATGGATCCTGTAAGACTGGGCTTCCTTGTCCCTAATTTGAATGGTGCATCCATTGGTTGAGGGAATTGTAGTATCCCCATCAGGCTCTCCTGCAAGGTAATCGACACTGGTTTTAAAAAGGCTGGCGTAGTAGAATGCTGTGTCCTGAACATAGCCATAGAATTTAGGTTCTCCCGGCTTATTGTCCAGAACTTTGAAACCAAAGAGGTGAAAAGGCATACTGTCTACACCAATTTGAGAGCCGTTGAGGTAGGGGCGTTTATCCATAGTATTGGAAACCGTTTTCAGTTCCCGGTTAAAGTTGATGTATTGGATGAAATTTTGAATCCCTTTAAACACCCCTAAACCTCCTTCATTAAACCTTACTTTATCACTGTACCATGGTAAATCATACTGCTTGTAACCCATGTAGTCGAATTTGTCAGCGCCATTCCAAACGGCATTTTTTTTCTCATAGCGGGGATGATTCGTAGACCAAGCCACAGATGGCCCTAAAGAACCTGAAAAAAGCCCCCTCCATAAAACATTGTGGTGATAAACAGAGGGATTATCAATTTCACTTTTTGTATAAGCATGGTCACTAATATTAAACCAAAAACTATTAATCATGACGCCTTTATCCAACTCCTTTCTCATCCTTAAGGGGTATTTGAAAAATCGACTTGTTTCCCAACGGGTTTTAAGCCGCAAACTATTAGCAAAGCTTACTTTCTCAGTATCCTCTTCAGGCGGATTGGCCCTTAAATTAACGCAATAGTCAGAACCCTTTAAACAGGTTTTAGAACTGAAATCGCTTATTATCTGACAGTTGCACTTATTTTTTATATCCCCTAAATAGCCCTGGTTGATTTCCAGAAAGTCCAAACTTTTCAATTGAGCAATGTCAGTAATGATACTATCTTTTTGGTTTCCCTGATCGTAAAACTTGTAAACGTTAAAAGCACCAGGGGAAACAGGGTGGCGACCGTGATCAACATCTTTAATGTAACGCGCCAGCGACTGGTACCACGCCTTAATTGAATCGGATGCTTCAAAACATGATAAAGAAGGACCCTTACCGGGTATTTGCTTTATGTTGGCCATCTCATCCATTATTTCCCAGCTTATTATATTAGAGGCGTGGCCCCATCGAGCTACCATGTATCGGACCATGTTTTTTAACTCTTCAAATCCACGGGTATTCCGCCTAAAAAATTGACAAGGGTTATTGTAAAAGCCGGCTCTCACTTCCTTGTTCCAAGGATTCCATGAATCCCAATCTTTTTTAAAAATGTAAAATTGAAGGATGCTGAATTTAAGATAGATCCCTTTTTTGTCAGCATATTGAAAGATTTTGTCGTATCGCCAGGCGTTTTTAAGGTTGTATGCCAACGCACCGCTCGAATCTTTTCCAAAATCCGCTTTGTAAGGATTGTAATATAAAAAATGGTTAGAATGGTCTGGGTGGGCTTCCCCATTTATGGAAAATCGGAAATAATTGGCATTGTTTTCAACTAATTCATCAATGTATCCTTTGTACTGGCACAATCCACCAATTGCGCGCATTCTCTTATCAGAGCCATAAATCCTGCCTTTGTACTCAGCCCCGCATGGTCCTGAATTAAATGGGTTTTTTTGGTTTTTACGGGTTAGCAGGTGTTGATTCAGCCAGCCGCTACGATCACTTGGTATATTTTCTCCATTCGGAATAATCAGGTCTTTTGATGCTTTATGCCTCAGGTAAAAAGGCGTTTGCTTCCCACTATTTTGCTGATTAACTTCAATGTAACCTGAGAATTCCTGTTTGGATCTAACCTTAAAGGTTAGTCCTTCTTTTAAATTCGTTGTTTTCGGGAATTGGTAATAATAGGTTTGGTTAAGACGGGTACTTTTGATTTTAGCATGAATCCTGAAACGCCATTCACCTAATTGCTGAGGTCTAAAGCGCACCCGCCACTCAGCAGCCCCTTTCTTTAAACGGTAAGCCTCATACCGACTTTTAGCAACTTTCCTGGCTTGCTTCTTTTTTTTCAGGTAAGCATAATCACAAGGATTATCAGGACTATCAGCAAAGTAGTAGTCTTCGTAATAAAAAGCATTGATCTGCTTTCTTTTGCCCTTGGGGGACTCAAACGTTACCCAAACGTCTACCTGATCAGGGTCATATTGGTTAAGATTAAGGGACCGCCATTTTGGGACTTTAAAGCGAATTTCCTGCTTATCGAACTGCTGAAGTTCGTATTGGTAACCTTTTAACCGGATATCGTCTTTCAAAAACTGGGCTTTACTGGTTAAAGTAAAGCCAATGATCCCCAATAAAGTCAATATAAAGAGCCTTCCTAAAAACAAATTAGCCCTTATAGCCAGAAGTCCCATAATCATTTTCAAAAATGAGATTTTTTTGATGAGTTGACGGAAACCAACACATTGCACTTTTCATTAGGCTTGAAGCACTTCCCTTATAACTGTGGATGACTGAACGCGTGAGAATGCTGACAGGTGGAGCCGGAAATAATCCAAAAGCTTATCCAGTAAATATTGACGGGTTTCGCGCGGAATCGTTAAATTACTCAATGATTCCGTATTGGCTTGAATGATCAAAGACAGGTACTCAGACTCGGGTGGATAAATGCCGTACCCTTCTTCCGGCTTTTTTGACTGAAAAGTACCCTCCATAAGGTTAAAGTAAGAACGATCGCTAGCCAAATTATTCCTTGGATAGAAGCCAAGAAAAGTACTCAGTTTAACTAAGAAGAATAACGGAAAATTGGCAAGACTGCCTTGCCACTGATCAAGCAATTGAATTAACTGTGCCAGGTAATCAAACAGGTCTGTATTGGCTTCTTCTTCCTGGACAGTTTTATTGAGTACTTCAGCCATAAATATAGCCAGTGAGGTTTTTTCAATCTGAAAGGGAATAGCATTGTAAACAGGATTGATCTTCAACTCCTTGATTTTTTGCAACTGCCGGCCGGGTTTATAATAAACCTCCATTTCCAATTGATTCAAATGTTGAAAGTGGGAAGGCTGAAAGGCACTTTTTTTACGATAAGCCCCCTGCACAAGGAAACCTTGCATACCAAGATCCCTGGTCAGTATTTGAGCAACAAGGCTTGTTTCTGCATACTTGGTAGCTTTTATGACGATGCCCTGTGTATTGTGAAGCATTTATTGCACAATCAGGATTTTAGTGACCATCGTTTCAGAACCATCCTTATTGGTAGAATAAACATAGTAGACACCACTGTTAACTTCCTGTTCGTGAAGATTTTTCCTGTTCCAAACAACCTGGCCACCCTTTGCTTGCATATCCTGGACCAAGTTGCCTTGAGCATCGGTAATTTTAATATCGGCATTGGAAACAAGCCCCCTTATCGTAACCGGACCACTGTGTTCAGGCTTTACAGGATTGGGATAGGAATAGACATCTTTGTGTTGTTCATTGCCCTTCGTGGCCTCTGCCCTGTAGGAGATAAGCCCATCAGCTGTTGCAAAAAATACTTCTCCCGTCTTACCATGCATTGTAATATCATTGATTCTATTACTTAGTAAATTACTGTTATTTTGATTAAAAACATTGAGTAGTTTATCTCCGTCCGGATTGGTATAAAAAACCCCATTAGATGTTCCAAACCACTTGTAATTACCACCATCTACCTCAATACTACTGACCCTCTCCCCGGAAAGTAGGTTACCGGACTCGGAGCCTTGTTCTACAAAAACCTGTTGCGCATTTATGGGCGGATCGAAAGCTGAAGAGGGTGAATAGAAAACAGCTACACCATCATCCGTGCCAACCCAGATATTACCTTCCTTGTCTTTAGCCATGCTCAAAATTTTATCTGAAGGCAGCCCTCCCAGCCCTTCTCTTTGATTTAAGCGTTGCTGCCTGTCATCTTCAGGATTTGAGATGGTACCATTAAAATCGTAAACGATAATTCCTCCGTTATCCCGCCTTAGCCATAAGTTGTTGTTATCATCCTGTATAATACTTAAAATTTTTACCCCTCGCCCAACATCAAAATCATACCACTCATTTCCACTTGTTTTTACTACCAGGGCATTAGAAGCGCCATTATTGCCAACCCAGAGGTTATTTTCATTATCAAGCATAACTGACGAAACTCTCAATAATGAACCTTCTCCTACAAAGTAATCCAGCTTGCTGTTCTCTGGTGTATATAGCTTATGGAATTTGTCATTCCTAAACGCTACCAAGCCTTTATTATAGCTGGCTGCGTAAAACTTTTTACCATTATCCTCGATAGCCAGATCCACAATATCATTTATTTTATTTTTTGATAGGGAATCTCTGGTGCTTGGATTATAAATTTCCCAATTGTTCTCTTCATCCAGTACAGAAAAACCATCTTGCCGAAAATTAGCGGTCAGGTCATCTTTACTATACCCACCCCCTGTCAAGAAAATACGACTGTTGTTGTAATGCACTGACCAAGATTTCGTGCTTGCAGGTCCTTTATTACCAATAAAGCCCAAATCACCATTGTCATTTTTAATAAGGAAATTGGATACTGGGTACCACAATTTGCCTTCACTATCTTGAATGATCTGTAAGGCCTTTTCCCCAAAACCAATTCCCATTTGACTTACCCCTTCTTTCGGATCAATTTGGAAAACACCTTCTTGAAATAAACAGGCGAATAATTGATCTTTGGTTTTACTCAAGTTAACCTTAGGGCTATTTGTAAGATTCAAACCCGGAATCGTGTCCCAATTTTGATTTTTGTAAACCAATAGTGATTCCTGGCCCTCATAATAAAGCTTCCCTTTAAAACTTACTAAATCGCCATCCGGGACGCCTAATTCTTTTTTCCAGTTGCCGATATCTTGCAGGTTTGGGCTATTGATGGAAGCTTTAAGCAAACCTTCCTCTGTAGAAGCATAAAAGGTATCATTCAGATACGTAAAACCTTGGGTAGACCATTTAGGATCTCTTGGGCCAAAGTAGGTAGCCTGGAATTCATTTTTGGAAATATCATACACACCAACCCCAAAAGTCCCGGATAAATAAGCTTTACCGTTAAAAAAGTAAAAATCATGAATGACATTCTTCCCTATGAAATCTCCTTCATTGATCTGCGATAATGTCTGGATATCATTTTGATCCTTGATAACATCTATTAGACCGTTCTCATAAGCAATGAAAAGTTGTTTACTAGGCTCATGGTACCGAAGCGCAGTGACAGATATGCCCGAAAGGCCATCAATCGGCGTAAGGGTATGTACAGAATTATCCGCTTTATTGAAATAAAAAACTCCGCTTTTGGTGCCACAATAAATGCGACTTCCGGCCTTTGCTATAAACTGTTTATCATTATAGCTTAAATGAGCGCGCCATTCTCCAACACCAATTTCAGGGTATTGTCCGTTAGCTAAAATCGGGAAACAAAAGCAAAGGAGAACCCATTGAAAAATTCTTGTCATAAATCTCTTATGGTCAATTTTAAGTAAACGAAATTAACTCTAAAAAATTTTCTTACTTTGAAAGGTAAAACCTTTTTAACGGATGCAGAAAACGATAACATTAAACTATCATCAGTCTATTGATGAATTAGGCGAAGCAATAAAAACTTTAATACGGGAAAGTCAAAAGGCCACTTCAAGGGCTTATACCCCTTACTCTAATTTCAAAATAGGGGCTGCAGTGCTTTTAGCCAATGATGTACATGTTTTAGGTTGCAACCAGGAAAACAGGGCTTTTCCTTCCGGGCTTTGTGCTGAGCGGGCAGCATTATTTTCCGCAGGGTCTCAATATCCAAACACTTCAATACTTGCCATGGCTGTTTTCTGTGAAACAACGAAACCAAACGAAATGATTAGTCCCTGTGGTGGCTGCAGACAAGTCATGTTCGAATTCGAACAAAAACAAGACCAACCTTATCCTATTTATTTGTGCAACCAGGATGAATCAGTTTGGATAAGTCCCAGCGCAGAAAACCTATTACCATTTCCTTTTGTTGCATCAATCAATGACGTTTAAGGGAAAAATACCACAGTGATGCCGGAATACGACTATAATCAAGTTTCATCCGAAGCGGGTCAACATGTCGAAGAATGGCAAGTGGAAGGTATGACCTGCTCTAATTGTGCCCAAAGCATAGAAAAAACCCTTGAAAAAGAAGGCTTAACTGATGTCAGTGCTAATTTCAGTACAGGGCTGGTCAGGTTCAAGGCTGACAAAGCGGTGGACGATAAACAGATTGAAAAAGATATTGCCAGGCTTGGGTATAAAGTTCTCAAGGGGAATGAGGACGACCGGGATTATAACCAAATCATGAATAAGTTTCTATTCGCAGTAGTTTTCACTATACCATTATTTACCAGCATGTTCCTGCCATTTGCCTGGCTTCAAAATCCTTATGTTCAACTGGCGCTTGCCACACCAGTCTATGCCCTTGGTTTTTACCATTTTGGTAAAAGTGCTTGGCAGTCCCTAAAAGGAGGGGTGCCTAACATGGATGTTTTAATCTTTATAGGAGCTACAGCAGCTTTTGGCTATAGCTTGACAGGCACCCTTCTGCAGTTAGGCCCGGAATTTCAATTCTACGAGACAGCGGCGACAATCATTACCCTTGTTTTGCTGGGAAATGTAATGGAAAAAAGAGCTGTCAAGAAAACAACCGATGCTATAGACCAGCTTTCTTCCCTGAAGCCAAAAAAGGCTAGGATGGTTGTAACGGGAAAAGATGGTAAAGAGCAGATCTTGCCTGTGGATCCACAGAAAATCCGAACAGGCGAGATTTTACAGGTAAATACGGGAGAGAGTATACCCCTTGATGGTAAAGTCACCTCTGGGGATGCCCATATTGATGAAAGCATGATAACCGGCGAAAGCCTGCCTGTTTGGAAAAAGGAAGGGGCCGAAGTGATAGGTGGTACGATTCTCCGGGAAGGCAACCTTCGGATGGTAGTTAATGCTACAGGGGATCATACTGTTTTATCCCGTATCATAGATCTTGTTAAGAATGCCCAGTCCAAGAAGCCTTCTGTGCAACAATTAGCTGACAAAGTGAGCGCTGTTTTTGTTCCGGTGGTTTTGAGTATAGCCATTTTAACATTTGGTTTGGCGTATTGGGTGTTTGATGTTTCTTTAGGCGGTGCCCTTTTAAGGAGTGTTGCAGTATTGGTTATTTCTTGTCCTTGTGCAATGGGTTTGGCAACCCCAACAGCAGTCATGGTCGGCATTGGAAAGGCTGCAAAAAGTGGTAACCTGATCAAAGGGGGTGATACCCTTGAACAATTAGCCGGGATTAAGAAGATCGTTTTAGATAAGACAGGAACCCTCACAACAGGGGAATTTCAAATAAAAAGCTTTAAAAATTATAGCGGGGATGAAATTGAAAACCGGAATGCCATCCATCAGATTGAAACCTATTCTTCCCATCCCATAGCGGAGTCTATTTTACGTTATATGGCAGGTTGGAAAAAGCTGGATTTTGAGCATGTTGAAGAAAGAAAAGGTATTGGGATGGAAGCCACCCTAAAAGATGGTACAGCTTATCAATTAGGGTCATCAGAAATATTTCAGGATGGGCAAGAATACCCGGAGCACCAGGTTTATCTGATGAAAAACGGGCAATTAGCAGCTGGTCTTGACTTAGAGGATGAATTGAAGGAAGGTGCTAAAGAGATGGTGGAATACTTTCAATCTAAAGGTATTGAGCCTGTGCTACTATCAGGGGATAAAGCAGAAAAGACCCGCCAAATAGCGGAAAAGCTTGGTATACAGGAATACTATGCTGAAAAGCACCCGGATGATAAATTAGAAGTGATAGAAAATCTATCTGCTCAATATCCCACAGCTATGGTAGGAGACGGTATCAACGATGCACCGGCCTTGTCAAGAGCTGATATGGGGATATCATTAGGCCAAGCTACAGAAATAGCCATGCAATCGGCCCAAGTATTGTTACTTGACGGTAAGCTGAGTTCGCTCTCAAATGCTCACCAAAATAGCAGGTTAACCTTAAGCACGATTAAAGAGAACCTTTTCTGGGCTTTCTCTTACAATATTGTCGCCATTCCTATTGCTGCTCTCGGACTACTTAATCCCATGTTCGCTGCTTTGGCTATGGCCTTTTCCGATGTTATGGTTATCGGAAATTCCTTACGTTTGAAGTTTCGGTGAATCTTTAACGGGAGGCTTTTTTCATGCCCAATTCCCTCTTAAAAACGTTTATAGCAGATTTTAAGCGTAATAAGGATACCATTTTTCAAACCTCAACTTTGTTTGGGTCAAAAATCGGGGTTATTGGTCTGGGCTTATTGATCAAGGCCATCCAAACAAGGGCTTTAACCCCCGAATTATACGGTTTATACAGTTTCTTCGCAACAATTACGGGCTTCACGGTACTTTTTTTTCGTTTTGGCTACTTTGCATCACTTAAAGTACTGTTAGCCAACAACAATGATCAGCAAAAAGAAAAAGAATTCTTCGGTATAGGGGTTTTGGTGGGCAGCCTAATAGGACTTGCTTACGGAATCTTTATATTTATTATAAGCTTCTTCATTAATGATGTCTTTGACATAGAATTCGGCGCTCAACTCAGGGCCCTGGCTCCTTTGTGTATTATCTTTCCTCTTCAGCACCTTTTAGAGGATTTAACCATAGGTTCCAACCGCGTCAACCAATTAGCCTCCTTTAACCTTGGTTCTAAGGTTCTTTTTATTCTACCTTTAATAACAATCTTTCTGATCGGGGAATTGACCCTTAAGCAGGTTTTATGGTTTAATTTGGTCTCATCCGCTTTGGCATTGTTTTATGTACTAATGCGACTTAATCCTGCCTTCACGAATTTTAAATCCCGTTACAAAGAATTAAGTGATAAGCACCAGTCATACGGGAAACACTACTACTTGGGTAATGTAGCTAATCAAAGCACCTATAAACTCGATGAGCTGGCTATCAGTTTATTTATCAATACCACGCAACTGGGCTTCTACCACCTTGCTAACATTGTCTGCACTCCGTTGGTAATGATGAGCCAGGCTTTAACATCCGCCATGTTTAAAAGGTTTGCTTCTGAAGAGCGTATACCCCAAAAAGTATTCATCTATAACACAATCTGGCTAATCTTAAGCTGGGGTATTCTAATAACGATAAGCAGTTTTTTGGTTAGTTTGATCTTTGGATCGGAATATTCGGTTGTAGCTAAATTTATTATTCTACTATCCGTGGCTTACTTATTACAAGGACTTTATCAACCTTTTACCTTTCTTGCTGTAAAATCCAAGGGCAAAGCGATAAGAAATGTTGCATGGGGAGAGTCCATTATCAATGTAGTGGGTAATTTCACCCTCATTTTTATATTTGGGATTTATGGCGTTATTTTAACTAGTATTTTAGCTAAATTATTCCATGCAATAGGTTTGTATTATTACTATCGTAAGTATTTTGGAGCTTCAAATGTTTAAGATCCTATGAATGATCATTTAGAGGGGTTTCTGGAAGGTATCAGGTTCAGATTCATCCAGCCTTACCAAACACCGCCCAAGGGATTTCAAAGATTCAACCGATGGTTAAAAAAGCTCAATATTCAATTTGACGTTTTCAATACTTTAGCTTACGGCATTGAGAATAATCGAAAAAAGAAGATCCAGGACTTATGCGAAATGCCCAGGATGTCCAGTTATGCCATTGGCCTTATTATCAATAAAATTGTTGGATTAATGCCTTCACACCAAGCTTACTTGAATGTTGGCGTATGGAATGGCTTCTCCTTTTTTTGCGGGCTAAGAAACAATGATGATAAAATGTGTATAGGCATTGATAACTTTTCTATGTGGGGTGGACCGAAATCAACTTTTATGAAAAATTTCAAGGACTTTAAAAGTCCGGAACATTACTTTTACGAATCTGACTACCAAGACTATTTGGTAAATATACATCATTGTCCCCTGGGATTTTATCTTTACGATGGTGACCACTCTTATGAACATCAAAAACATGGATTAAAAGCTGCTGAGCATTTTTTTGGTGATAATTGCATCCTTATGGTAGATGATACCAATTGGCATGAGCCCCGCCAAGCAACATTGGACTTCATGGAGGAAAGCCAAAATAGGTACAAAATATTACTTGATGTGAAAACAGCCCCGAGAAAAGGGAAAGCTGAGGAAAGCGCAATGCACCCAACCTTCTGGAACGGTATTATGGTGGTTCAAAAAACCAATTAAAAAATGGCCCGAATTTGCATGGTAACGGTGGATCATACACCGGATGATGACCGAATTTTCCACAAAGAATCTAAATCACTTCTTAAAGCAGGCCATGAGGTAATAATCCTATGCGTTGCTGATGATAAAGGTCAAATTTGGCAGATGGGAAAACGCGAGTTGCTTAATCCGGGTAGCGCTTTAGGTTTCTCTTTACAAGGTGTCTGGGTTAAAGGAGTAATAGGCCCTAAGAATAAGCTGGAAACAATCCAAAAAAAAATTTTCAAGGGGGGATTCATTAAACGTTTTATAAAAGAAGGACAAAACCTGAAAGCCGATGTTTACCATGCCCATGAACCGGTTTCTTTATACCTTGCTTTCCAAATTGCTGGTCAAGATGCCGATAAGGTTGTTTTCGACAGCCATGAGTCATGGATTGAAGGAACGCCTCGTGAGCAATGGGTAAAACAATTTTATTTGCCTAAACTTAAACATTTGATAACAGCTAACGCCATTACAAGGGGGCATTTATTAGCTAAAAATCCTTACATGGAAGCCCATGAAATTTATAATTACCCGGAAGCTGAGGTATTTCATTACCCATTTGAGGAAAACAAGTTTGAACAGCCAATTATTGCCCATGATGGCCTTTTGCCTTTTAATCGCGGACTTAGGGATATGACCGAAGCCATTAAACAACTTAAAGAAAAGTACCCGAATATCCAGTTAAGGATAATCGGAGATGTATCAGGAAAGGAAAAAGTTTACCTGGACCAGCAAATTCAAGAATTTGACCTATCTGACAATATCAAAATAACAGGATGGGTACCTTACGAAGAGGTCCCTATTTATTTAAAGGATTGCGCTATCGGTTTAATCTTAAAAACAAACCGGCCGCTTAACAATTTATTAGGAGGACCGGCAATCAAATTTTTCAATTACCTGGCTTCGGGTATGGCAGTCATTGATGCCGGTTTACATGAATCCTCCCGCTTTTTAAATCAAACTAAATCGGGTATTAGCTTAGAAGAAAGATCACCGGAAACACTAAGCAATGCCATCAGCTATCTGCTCGAAAACAAGGATTTGCTAAAAACTTACTGCTATCGATCCTGGGAAGCTTCAAAAGAAATGAAATGGGAGCATGAGGCACAGAAGCTCATTAATATCTACAATGAAAGGATTTTAGCAAGCGGAAATCGATTAAGAATTCGCTGACGAAAAGCAAACATTTAGTAATCAAATTCTTTAAAACAAAGATTTCAAAATCATGAATTCAATTAGTTAGGGTTGTTTTCATGAAATGTCTACGATGTAATTTCCTAAATAAAATTAAAAGCATTCATCGTGGTAGAGCCCTAATGTTCGATCTTTTTTTAAACTTTAAAAAAAAGCCCCAATTCCTAAGAATTGAGGCTTTAACTTTAATAATATTCGCTAAATTTAGCCTTCTTCTTTAACAGGCTCTTGCTCAGGATCATAGTTAAGGTTCGGTCCGAGCCATTTTTCCATAACCTCTAATTCCATACCTTTTCGCCTGGCATACTCCTCAACCTGATCTTTGCCTATATTGCCAAGAGCAAAATAGCGGCTTTCAGGATGAGAAAAGTAAAGACCACTAACAGCTGCTGCCGGATACATGGCATAGCTTTCTGTTAATTCAACATTGGCCTTTTTAGGCGCATCCAAAAGATCAAAAAGCAACCCTTTTTCTGTATGATCCGGGCAAGCAGGATAGCCTGGGGCCGGACGAATCCCCTGATATCTTTCAGCAATTAGCTCTTCAGGGGTCAGGTTTTCATCGGGTTTATAACCCCAGAATTCTTTCCTGACTCTCTCATGCATCCTTTCGGCAAAAGTTTCTGCAAGGCGGTCAGCAAGGGCTTTAAGAAGGATACTATTATACATATCGTTATCCTTCTCATATTGCTCTACGTAAGGTTCAATACCCAGGCCGGAAGTAACGGCAAAACCACCGATGTAATCTTTGACGCCGGATTCTTTAGGAGCAACAAAATCGGCTAATGCATAATTAGGACGGTCCTTTGCTTTTTTATTTTGCTGACGAAGTGTGTGCAGGGTTTCTAATACTTCCTCACGTTCATCGTCTGTGTAGAGCTCGATATCATCACCAACAGCATTAGCAGGGAAGAAGCTTATCACACTTTTAGCCTGTAACCATTTTTCTTCAATGATGCGATCCAGCATCTTATTGGCGTCATCAAAAAGCTTTTTGGCTTCCTCACCAACTTGCTCGTCTTCAAATATATCCGGATATTTTCCTTTGAGCTGCCAGCTTTGGAAGAAAGGCGTCCAGTCAATGTAATCGATGAGCGTTTCCAGGTTG
>CAZQQN010000004.1:105854-114715 GCA_964595485.1 uncultured Sphingobacteriales bacterium
CCAGTCAATATAAGGTCTTAATTCTTCGAGCGGATAATCTTCAAAGGTTTTGGTGCCGATAAATGCTGGCTTAGTAGGTTGAGTGTTCGCCCAGTCGATATCCGGCTTGTTAGCGCGCGCATCCTCGATTGAGATGTACTCTTTAGTTTCACGCTTATTCTGATGACGCTCCCTCATTTTTTGGTACTCTTCAGCTACCTCTTGCTTGAAGGTATCTCCTTCACCACTCAATAGCTTACCAACAACCGTAACACCGCGCGAGGCATCAAGCACATGCACAGAGTCACCGGAGGGATAATGCGGTGCGATTTTCACGGCTGTGTGGATCTTAGATGTCGTAGCACCACCAATGAGAAGCGGAACAGTAAACCCGCGTTTTTCCATATCTTTTGCTACATCCACCATTTCATCAAGTGACGGTGTGATAAGTCCACTTAACCCAATGATATCAGCACCTACTTCTTCTGCCTTATCAAGGATTTCTTCTTTAGGCGTCATAACGCCAAGGTCATAAACATCATAGTTATTACAAGCCAGTACAACGTTCACAATGTTCTTACCAATGTCGTGAACGTCCCCTTTAACGGTAGCCAATACAATCTTACCTTTTGAGGGGGTATCTTCCGATTTATCGGCTTCAATATAGGGTAGGAGGTAAGAAACTGCTTTCTTCATGACGCGGGCACTCTTAACAACCTGTGGCAAGAACATTTTACCTTGGCCAAAGAGATCACCAACCACGTTCATACCGTCCATCAGGGGTCCTTCAATTACCTCAATGGGGTGCTCCTTGTTTTGACGGGCTTCCTCTGTATCCTCATCAATGTAGTCGACAATCCCTTTTACCAAAGAGTGCTCAAGGCGTTTGGTAACCTCCTGATCTCGCCAGGCAGTGTCTTTCTCCTGGGTTTTGCCCTGACCTTTGTACTCGGCAGCCAGGTCCATTAATTTCTCCGTGGCTTCATCATCGCGGTTGAAAATAAGGTCTTCAATTTGATCCCTTAATTTCTTATCAATGTCATCATAAACCTCAATCATACCGGGATTGACAATACCCATATCCATGCCGCGCTGGATCGCATGATAAAGGAAAATGGAGTGCATAGCTTCCCTTACCCTGTTATTACCACGGAAAGAGAAAGAAAGGTTACTAACACCGCCACTGATCTTGGCATAAGGCAGGTTTTCCTTAATCCAGTCGATGGAATCAAGAAAGTCTACACCATAATTTTTATGCTCATCCATACCCGTTCCGATAACGAGAATGTTCGGATCAAAGATGATATCTTCAGGCGGTAAACCCACTTCCTCGGTTAAGATCTTATAAGAACGTCCACAGATTTCTTTTCTGCGTTCAAGGTTGTCAGCCTGCCCATTTTCGTCAAAAGCCATGACAACGATAGCAGCTCCATACCTTTTAATTTTCTTGGCTTTTTCCTTGAAATCATCAGGGCCTTCCTTCAAACTGATTGAATTCACCACGCATTTACCTTGCGCACATTTCAAGCCTTCCTCAATGATGGTAAACTTAGAGGAGTCAATCATGAAGGGTAACGTAGAAATTTCAGGCTCAGCCATCAAACGATTGATCAACTTAGGCATCACTTCCTCTCCTTCAATCATCCCTTCATCAAGGTTAATATCCAGCATTTGAGCACCACCTTCGACCTGGTTTTGAGCAACGGCAATAGCCTCTTCAAACTTTTCTTCTTCAATAAGTCGCTTAAAACGCTTAGACCCTGTAACGTTGGTCCTTTCCCCGATATTAACAAAGCCAGTATTCTCATCCATTGTCAACGGCTCTAAACCGCTAACACGAGTTTTTCTTGAGATCTCAGGAATTTGACGGGGGCTATATTGTTCAGCTTTTTCAGCGATAGCCTTAACGTGCTCAGGGCGACTGCCACAGCAACCACCAATAATGTTGACCAAACCATCTTTCATGTATTCCTCAACCAAATCAGCCATTTCCTCAGCAGATTGGTCATATTCACCAAATTCGTTTGGTAAGCCTGCATTCGGGTGAGCACTTACGTAGAATGGTGCGTTCTTGGAAAGGATTTCCAAATATTGTTTTAGTTGTTCAGCACCAAGTGCGCAGTTTAGCCCGATGCTTGTAATCGGCATGTGCCGTATGGAGTTTAGGAAAGCCTCAGTAGTCTGACCGGATAAGGTACGACCACTTGCATCCGTAATGGTACCCGATACCATGATCGGGATATCGATGTTATGTTCTTCTTTGTAAACATCGATCGCATAAAGGGCGGCTTTGGCATTAAGCGTGTCGAAGATCGTCTCAATAAGAAGGATATCCGTACCACCATCCATCAAGCCAACAATCTGCTCGTAATAAGCCTTATAAAGCTCATCAAAAGTAATGGCCCGGTAACCAGGGTCATTAACATCAGGTGAAAGCGAACCGGTTTTATTGGTTGGTCCAAGCGGTCCAGCTACAAACCTCGGCTTATCCGGAGTCTTCTCATTATACTTATCAGTTGCTTCCTTTGCTATTCGAGCAGACTCATAATTAAGCTCATAAACCAAGTCTTGCATGTAATAGTCAGCCTGGGCAACAGTGGTAGAACTGAAAGTGTTGGTTTCAGTGATATCTGCGCCTGCCTCAAGGTATTGCTCGTGAATTCTCTTAATTGCTTCGGGCTGGGTCAATGAAAGTAGATCATTGTTGCCTTTAAGCTGGCCGGGATGATCTTTGAAACGATCTCCTCGATATTGGTCTTCAGAAAAATCTTCCAACTGGATCATGGTACCCATGGCACCATCCAGCACAAGTATTCTTTCTTTTAAAAGTTGATTTACATCAGCCATAATTGTCTGTTTTTAAAAAAATAAAATTTGAAAATAAGTAATAATCGTTAAAAAAGGGCGCAATAAGCGCAATCTAAAAATCTGCTTTTCCAACAAGGAAAGCATTTAAAAGTTTCATACCCCATAGGGTATGTTAAAATTCTGCCTCCAACATAGTTCAATTAACCCTGTTGGAGGCAAATGGATTTTGGTTTGATTTTATTTCCTGAAATGGAGGATTCCCCAATTGAGATAACCATTGTTACCTTTTTCAACCCAATGGCCGAGGCCTTCTTTCATGTGGTCTATGTACTCCTGGCTTACCTTACCGTGGAGATTATCCTCATTACGCTTGAGTTCTTGCAGAACACGACCATAATGAGTAGGTAGCAGTTTAGGCCTTTCTTCGATTTCTACTTCCTGTAGACCAAGCTCTTTAGCAAATTCCCGGTATTTGGCTACAGAACCCATTGAATCCAGGTGGATCCTTTTAAGAACAGGATCTAGCACGCCATCAGGAACATCATCTGCTTGCATTGGATCTGTGAAAATGAAGTCACCACTTTTTTTTAAGACCCTGAAAACTTCCTGGAAAACGGCTTTTTTATTCCCGCTGTGCAGAATGGAGTCCTGACACCAAACAACGTCAAAGGTTTCATCCTCATAGCCTATTTCTTCAAAATTGCCTTGATAAACATTAATGAGATGGTCAAGGCCTTGTTCTTTGTTCTTTTGAACGTTTTTATCATTTTCCTTTTCACTGATATTCAGGCATTCTACCTGGCAACCGTAAGTTTTCGCCAAATACCTGGCAGAACCACCATAACCAGCTCCAATGTCAATTACTTTGCTATCCTTGTTCAGGTTTGGAAGCTTTTCAGCCATTTTTTCAACAGTCCTGTGACTGGCATCCAAAATAGGCTCTTCATCGCTCTGGTACCACCCTACGTGGATGTCTTCTCCGCCCCAGATGTTGAAATAGAAGTTATCAGCGTCTTCACTGTCATAATAGTTCTTTGCAATATTCGCTACTTCTTCGTTCTTCATAACCTTTCATTTTTAATTTTTAAAATCAGTTCTGTTTTACAAAAAATGGACAAGGCGAAAATACTTTGATGCCTTGTTTTCGAAAATAATTCTTAAAAAGCTTCCGGATTTTCCATGTATTGTTTTTCAGCTATATGAATTAAATAATCCGGATCATCTGCATGAAAATCTTCCTGAAAATCTCCGTAAGTCTTGACTGTTTGAAAACCTACCTCCCTCATTAAGCGGGTTGTATATTCTTCACGAAGAGGGAAAAAGTTTAAATGGTGAACCGAATTATCGGTAAACTCGTACCGAAACCTCATAAGTCCCTCATCCATGTATTCCGGTTCTGCTTTGATGTTTTCTCCCGCGTAATAATAGGTATGTTTGTAGGAAAAGCCTTTATCAAGAATTGTGCTGAAATTACGTTGATCCAAAATCAGTATGCCATCCTGCCTTAGAGCAGAATAAAATTCAGCTAAAGCTTTTCTGCGATCATTTTCCGAGAAAAGGTGAGTAAAAGAATTACCCAAGCAAATAATGGCATCATACTTACTATGAATGTCACGATTTAACCATCGCCAATCTGCCTGAATGGTACGAAGGATCAAATTCCTTTCACAACCATTTTGATGGGCTTTAGCCAACATATTCGGATTACCGTCAGCACTGCAAACATTAAATCCATTTTCCAATAGTTTAATTGAATGGTATCCGGTGCCTGTTGCAGCGTCAAGGACTTTTTGTTTCCCTCTCCTCTGTAACTCCTTGATGAAAAAATCACCTTCTCCTTTCCCTCGCGCTTCCCAATTAATAAGATCATCCCACTTATCTACAAAATCATCATTGTATTCTTGTAAATAAAAATCCGATTCCCTAGCAAATACAACCTCATCTTCTTTTAAATTTTGGTTTTGATTGCTCATAATGAAACGGTTTTGTTAGAAATAAACTGGCAGCCAGCTATTTAACAGGCTAATTCCATAACCCTTTTCCCTGCAAATGTATCAATTTTAACCTTAAGCGCAAAATGGAATGTGATTGAAAATCGGTCAAAACCCCCTTTAAATGCAGATTTAAAACCTAAGTAGCAGCTTTTTTTCAAAACGATTAATGCCTTATACGGTAAGCATTCTTTGGATTTCTTATCATAAAGCGTATCAAAACCAAAAATCTTAATTTAAGCTTGAAAGGAATTGAGAAGCTTCATTCCTTTTGTTTAGAATCAAGCCAAATAGTGACCGGGCCCTCGTTGATTAAGCTAACATCCATTTGAGCACCAAACTCACCAGTTTCCAAGCTTTTACCTATGGCTTCTTCGCATTGCTTTATGAAAGACTGGTAAAGCGGGATAGCAGTATCCGGATTGGCAGCTTTTATAAAAGAGGGGCGATTTCCTTTTTTAGTACTAGCATGCAAAGTGAATTGGCTAATCACCATAACATCACCCTTTACTGATTTCAAGTCCCTGTTCATTTTACCTTCCTCATCTTCAAAAATCCGCATATTCGTGATCTTTTTTACTAACCATTGAATATCAGCCTCTTCATCGGCTTCTTCTATGCCCAAAAATATGACGAATCCTTTGCCAATCCTTCCGTATTCAATGTCATCGATTGTTACTGAACCTTCTTTTACCTTCTGTATTAGGGCGCGCATAGTGTTTTACTTTGATTAAAAGATCAAATTTAGCCAAAACATTAAAGAAGTTTCCCTTAAAAAAGTCCGGTTTTGCTATTTTGATAAATGATGCCACACAGTTGAAGAAAGAAAAACAGTGTGGTTGGAATGACTCACTGTTTCAGCAAGGGTTGATTTGCTAGTTAAGAAGAGACGATTAACCTTAATAAGAAGGAACTGCTCCTTCAACCTCTGCTTTAGCTGCCTTGCCGCTGCTGAAAGAAGATTTAAAAAGGCTATTATTTCGGTATATCGATACTTCTATGTCCCCCTCGCCATCAATTTGGGCAAATAAGGAAAGCGCATTACCGGGCGTTAATTCCATTGAGTGGTTCCAATCAGGTGCCGCATCTTCAACTTGTTGCTTATTTCCTGAAGCATTGGTATAAGTAATATCCGCTTTCTTGAAATCCCCTTCAACCTCATAGTCTATTCTAACCAAACAACAATTGTTGCATGACCTTGATGCGCTTTGTTCAAAGTTGGGTGCCTGAGGTTCTGTACAGCCTGTCACATCTTCTCCGTCACAAGCCACCATAAAAAAAGGTAAAGCGCAAATTAGGATAATTATAGTGCGCATTGGGCATTATTTTGAATGGAGGTCACTAATTAAAAAGCTATTTCAAATATAAATAACCTGATAAAAATTTTTATAAAAGCTTTAAAGTTGCTAAGATCCATTCAATCTTACATCCAACTCCCGCTGTATGATTCTGTTTTATATACGATCCAGTTATACAGGGAATACGCTTCTTCCACTGGCAAAAATGGAAAACGTAAATGCCCTGCAGCCGTACCGGCTATAAGGTGACAAAGGCTGCGCCTGCGTTGAAGGATATTTTGCCTGATTTGAACTGCTTGCAGCTTGTGAGGCTCCATGATAGTACGTTTAGGGAAAAGCCATCCCCTTTTGAATACCAACCCATGTTTAAAAACCTCAATGCTCATTGAATTGACATATTTTGGAATTGTTATACCAATAATAATGGTATATAGCGCTAATAATAGGCCGGCCCACAGGTAACTCCATAAATAGCCCAGGAAAAAAGCTGGTACCAGGGCTATAACAAACCGAACATTGAAAAGGAAGAGCTTATAAAACCAATGCGGGTAAAAAACGTCCAGCTGTTCATCTTTAAGCTTAGGGTAAACAGTCCGCATGATCTGGTATGTATGGTTTGGATAACAGCCTGGAATTTCGACATCGCTTAAGTTTTCAGCGGCATGACTTTGGGCCGGATGCAGTGTTAAAGCCTCAATGTCCAGTTGCTTTCGCAAAATGTTAGTCCTCCATTCCAGAAATTGAATTTTTTGAAAAGGGACCGTATACTCATTTCTGCGAACCAGCCCTCCTTTAACCTGGAAGCCTTCTTCATTTAACAAGGACTCGAAGTTGTAGTAGTAATGAATATGCTTAATAAAAGCAAGAAGCAACACTATCAAAATGAAAATAAATAACCCGGTTATTACCTGGATTGAAACAGCACCTTCCGATAGGGTTAAACCAGTCCATTTATCTATGAAGTTAATCCATGATTGCTCCGGGAAAAATTGCGTAATGACTGCAAATACAGTCCCTATCACAATACCCCCATTCCGTAAATGGTTATCTGTTAGGGCTAAAATGGAAAGCTCTTTCAAGGATAGGTTTACCAGCGGTATATTCTTTTCGGAACTTGCATCCTCATCCTTACTAAGCTCGTTTTCATTGCTTTTTTCATCCTTGAGGAATTGTCTTAGCCTGGATGCCAAACCGTCTTCAAGACCCCTGATTTCAGTTTCTTGTGACTGCGAGCCTGCCGTTTCCACTTTTAATCCTTTGACCCCTAACCAACGCTGAATGATATTCTGATGCAAATGGACTGTTTGAATCCGCTCATAGGGAATATTAACTTTTTCCCTATTGAACAATCCCTTTTCAATCACCAATTCTGATTGGGTCAAGTAATACTCAAAATGATAATAGGAAAGCAAAGCCAGAAAGCCCGTCACAAAAAAAGCTCCTATCACAACAACAACGAGCACCCAGAACAGCCCAGGTTCTACTATCACTGGAATGATACCATAAATTCCTTGTTGTACAAATCGCTTCATGAAATCAAACCAGTAAACAAAAATGGCTGATCTATCCTGATGCATCGGCTGGGAAAAGTCCCCATCAATCATAACTGCTGGAAACTTTTGCTATGTATTCACGCAACCGGTGCGCCTCATCAGGAGGCAGGCCACCTATTGAAAGGTCCGAGACAGCCCCACCGGCTGTAAAAATCCTTAATTCAGCAAGTTCAAAAAGCTGGGCCATTGGCCCCTGTCCAATCTCACAATGCTGAATCCGGTTAAAAGGAATGGTTGCTTTAGTATAAAACAACCAGCCTTTTTGGTAAGTAATGTCATGTTCTCTCAGCGCATATCCCCTAATAGCAAAACCCTTGGTTTCTTCAAGTAGAATAAAGGCAACCAAAGCTAACCAAGCCCCAAAAGCAAGCCACGCCCACATTTTTATGCCTAATAAAAACAATACCAGGAATGCCGGAACAATAAACAACAAAGGGCCAATGGAAGTCAATAAAAGGAAACGAAAATAGCGCTTCGGATGACCCCTGAACTGGATATCCTGAACATCCGGCAGGTCTTGTTGGGTTAGGGTTTTATTGATAAATTCCGAAGAATCCAATCTGTTGTTACATTTTATGATTAAGCGTTCGAAGGTAAGAATTTAAGCCAACTTATTTATCCAACAAAATCCATCGCATTGGATAATGGATAACGCTATTCATGAACTATGGTTTTCCCTCCCTGTGTTTAATAAAAAATTTATTATAGCCTCATAAACCAACATGGGCTATCCTATAGATTAATATTGGGTCATTTGCTTGCATAGGAAAGCGTAAAAAACTTTTGATACTGACCCTCTTAAAAACAAAATTAAGGTTAAATTGAGAGGCTTTTTAATTAAAAGACCTCTGTATTGGCAAGGAGTATAATGGTAATTTTCAGGATTGAAAGTGGAGGATATCGGATTCGAACCGATGACCTCTTGAATGCCATTCAAGCGCTCTAGCCAGCTGAGCTAATCCCCCATTGCAGTTTTCTATTCGGCAAATATCAGTTTTTTACCTTATTTACCAAAACAAGCCCTTGGAAAAGAAAGCTGTTATACAGCAAGGTAAACTAGTGGTTAACCGGTAACAAATCGTTTAAGACAAGAGAAATTTTTAAAGGGGGTTTTTGGTGAATTTTCCAGCATTATTGTAGATTTGCAGCTCCAATTGTCCGGTGGTGTAATTGGCAACACGTCAGGTTTTGGTCCTGAAGAGTCCAGGTTCGAGCCCTGGCCGGACAACCAT
>CAZQQN010000005.1:0-83199 GCA_964595485.1 uncultured Sphingobacteriales bacterium
CCAGCAGTAAGCAATCTCTTTTCGGGGATTCGGATGAGTTACAGCTTGACCCGCCAAAAGCGCCTGATTGTGAACCTTGGAGCTTAATTGAAAATCTGCGCGGGGAAAAGCAGCTAATTGGTTTCTATGTCTCCGGCCACCCCTTGGATGACTATAAGCTGGAGGTTGAAAAGTTTTGCAAACCCCATGATCAAGAAACCCTGAAAAAGCATTTTGGTAAGGAAATCAGTATTGGGGGGATCATTACGAGTGTAACCGAAAAAACGGATAAGAGGGGGCGTAAATTTGCCTTCTTTACCCTGGAGGGGTATGATGAGAGCCTGGAGATGGTGGTATTTTCGGATATGTACCTGAATCACCAGGCTTTAATCGCGGAAGGCAATGCCGTTTACATCAAAGGCCAGGTAGAAAACAAGTTCAAAAAAGATGATGAGTACACTCTCAAAATTCAGAAGATGCAGTACTTAGGTGATCTCAGGGAACAAATTGCTTCGATCACCCTGAACTTGACCCTTGATCAGATTGATGATAAGCTCATCAGCCAATTAGAAGATTTGGTCCATCAATACCAAGGAAATCAATGTCAATTAAAGCTTAATGTCCTGGATCCAGAAGATAAAATACAGCTTTCCATGCCTTCTATCTCCTATAAAGTGAATCCGGATGATGATTTCATTGAAAGTATCAAGCGACTGGAAGAAGTTCAAGATTTTAGCTTGGCTTTGGCTTCTTAAACAGAAAAAAAGCCCGCAAGCTTTTAGGGAAGTAGCGGGCTTTTTCAGCGTAAGAAAGTATAGGCCTTAAAATTTATTTGCTGATTTTTGGCAGCTTAAAAGTCCGCGGTAGACCATCAACTTCAATGACGAGGTTATAAACTCCCTGACTTAATTCACTGCCTCTTTTATAGGTTATTTTGTGCTTACCGGCCCTTTGTCTCTCATTAGCCAAAGTTTGAATTCCCTGACCTTTACTGTTATAAAGTTGTATATTAACATTGGCAGCTTGATCAAGCGTATACTTAACTTGAAAATCATCCTTAAAAGGTTTTGGGAAAATGTTGAGGTTTTTGAAGCCGTTACTTTGGGATACATTACTACCATTGCCACCACCGTCATCATCATCTGAGTTATCAACTGATTGAATGAGGACTGAATCAGTGTAGGAATTAGAACATGTAGCAGAAGGTTTGGTCTTGGTAGTTAAGGTTACATCATAAACTTTATTGGAATCATAAGTATGGGTAACCGTTGCATCCTCATTTTGTCCTTGTATTGTATCCCCATCACCAAAATCCCAATTGTAAACTTCATAACCGGTCGAATTAGCAGAGAATGTAATTTCGCCGTTATCGCCACGGTTTTCCGTAAACCGACTAACAGTATTGCTGGGCAATAGACTAAAATCATCCTTTAAGGAATCCGTACATCCGCTTTGGGTGGTTACATAAAGTTTTAATGGGATTTGTACAATATTGGGTTCATTATCCAATAATGCTTGGAAGGTATCTTTCTTAAAAGTTTTACCGTTACTACCTACTTCCCACCTATACTTTAAATCGCCATAGGCATTGGTGGCTGTTTTGTCATAAAATGGGACGGAATCGCTTTCGCATACTTCTCTGTAAGAAAAATCGGGATTCAAATCAATTCCATAGCAAGGTACGGGCCTGATATCATACCTAAGCATATAACCGGCTGGTGCGGCACCGGTAAACATGGTATTTTTGAAGTCAGCGCTTGATATTTGTTCATTGCCGACACGGTACAGCCTTGCCGGATTTCCATTATAGCCAAAGATACCATGACAGAATAGTTTACCATCATTAACTTCCAATCGCTTAATATTCGCACCTGTGTTTTGCTGAAAGGGGTCGCCATAGGTAGCATACCAATTGCTACTACCTGAAGTATCGAATTTACCAATTGTAATTCCCTGGCTAGTAAATGAAAGTGTATCTGGACTATAGCGCCCTCCAACATAAAGATTATCGTCATCAACATCTATTTGACTTACCGGGTTATTTTGTCCTGTGCCGATTGTCTTCTCCCAAACAGGCGAACCGTTATCTTTAAATTTAGCAAAATAACCATTGGTACCACCCCCGTTTAAATCCGTTTCCGCGCCTACATAAATTGAGCCGTTCTCACTGGTTGCCAAATCTGATGTCAAAAAGGGATCAAAATCAAAGTCATTTAGGACTTCCCACCATTGCCATGCTCCTGCATCATTGACTTGCATGAGAAAGGTTCCATCACTTGATCCGGAATAACTCAATGTTTGGTTCTTATCGGTGATAGGCCCCTTTAATTCTCCAAAAACGTTAAGTTGGCCTGCAGGGTCGTATGAAATAGCATCGAATCTTACAGCATCGCCATTGCTACTGTAGTAGGTTTGTGTCCATTGCGGGTTAAAAGCTTGATCAAGCTTCATCAGGTAGCCAAAACGGGTTTCACTGCCTTGGGGTTGATTGTAGTCACTCTGGTTAATAACCTCGTTACCTAGCATTACAGAATCGTTAGAATTCTTCGATATCGCATACCCTGACAAATACAATTCTCCTTGCTCGTTGGCAATGATATCAGTAAATTGAAAAGGTCGATTACTCAGGTAACTTTTAGCCACCTTCTGCATATTCATGAAATTCCCAAGGGTATCGAACTTGGCAATAAAAAGGTAACGTTGTTCCTGACCTTTGCTAAGGGATTGGTTGTTAAAAGCAATATCTCCGCTACTTTCACTGGCTATAAAAATATTACCATCGGCATAGGCAGCTCCGGTGAAGTAACCAAAGGCATCAGATGAATCTATGTTGTCATTATTAGAGGAGGTCAGCCATTCACCCCTGGCAAATCCATCATTATTGATCCTTCCCACAAACATGTTTAGACTATCATTTCCCCCGGCATTTCTTTGAATTTTTTCGTTACCAATGGTTATAGTACTATCATAATAGCCCACTACATATTGATTCCCATTCTGATCAAGCGCCATATCTCTTGGATCATCACGAGATGCACTTTCTATTTTCTGACCCCAATTAAGCTCCTGGGCGTTAGAAGAATTCATGAAGCTGATGAAAGTACCAGTTAACAGTAGCACAAAGAACCCTTTAAGTAAAATTGGCTTTCTCATATTAATCATTTTTGATTTTTAAGGTTACCTTGATTTCATTATACCACTAAGGTACAATAAAGTAACCGATTATAATAGGATTTTTCAAAGGATTTTAAGGCAGTAAAATCTTGAGTAAGCTTCTATTTTTCTGAAATCGTTCTTAGGTTACTCCCCAGAAATTAGTGATAGCAGGGTTATAATCATTGAAGATGTTAGATTAAAAAGGTAAGTTTGCTTAGCGGATGCTAATTGCAAGGTTTTTAAAGGATAAAACCGCTAATTGTCAGGTATCATTGAATCAGTTTTTAGTGGTTCCTCCACCGATATAGTAAAAAACCTGCTAGGCCGCTAAGGAAAGCCACACTTCCTATAAGCCAATAGTTAGCATTTTCTCCTCCTGATTGGCTTTTGGTTGTAAATTTATGGCCGGCTAAAACTTTTATGGAATCGATAACGTAGCCACTTTGCCTAATTTCTAAAATTTTAAAGTAATTAAAATCATTTTGCGGCGTGGTTTTGTCAATTTTTATACGGGGTAATTTTCTGCCTGAATTTTTGACGAATACGCTTAAATCGTCTGTTTCTCTATTAACCATTAACTCAGCACCTTTGTAAAGGTCATTATTTTCATTTCTCTCACCTGATAATCGCCAGACCCGTTCAATAAATGTGTCATCATTACCGGTACCATTCGCAGAATTCATAAGCTTAAGATTTACCTACAAATTAATCATTTCTTTGGATTTAGGCAAATTAGCTAGCTAGCTTCTACGGATCGTTTCCTCGATGCTGGATGCAGGTTGTTGAATCGGTTCTTTAGCGGCCCACCTTACAGTAAAGTAACCGGTAATCCCTGCGATTAAAGAGGCGAATAGAATACCCATTTTAGCAAGGTCCTGCAATGCAGCATCTTCAAAGGCCAATGCCGTAATGAATAGTGACATGGTAAAGCCAATGCCAGCTAAAAATCCAGCTCCAATCACCTGGAACCAATTGGAACCAGTGGGTAATTGTGCCAGTCCAACTCTCTCTGATATCCAGCTAAATAAGGTTATACCGCCTACTTTACCTAAAACCAAGCCCAGAAAAACACCAATGCTCACCGGATGACTAAGTAAGCTGTTCATGGCTTCAGGGGTAAAAACCACACCAGCATTAGCAAAGGCAAAGAGTGGCATTATTCCGTACATCACCCAAGGATGTAAACCATGTTCTAATTTCTGCAATGGAGGTTCCACATCACTTACCGATTCTTCAACTTCTTCCAGTACGCTTAGTTGTTGACTGGAAAGTGCATGCTTAGCTGAGCCTTTTAATTCCGAAAACCGCTGAACAAGGTTTTGAAGGCTATCCTTGAATTGGTGCTTATCTATTCTCATATTGGCTGGAATGGCAAAGGCACCCAATACTCCGGCAACAGTTGCGTGAACACCGGAAAGCAGAAATGCCAGCCAAAGCCCACCAATACCTAATACCGCATAAAAACCTGTATTTCTTATTCCTGTTAGGTTCCCGGCATACATAACTCCAAAGATAACAAGCCCTATTAACAAGTTAATAATCGAAATATCAGATGAATAAAATAAGGCAATAACCAGTACAGCCCCCAGGTCATCAACAATAGCAAGGGCTGTAAGGAATACTTTTAAGGCTATAGGGGCCTTACTACCAAGTAATGCCAGGATACCAATCACAAATGCAATATCAGTAGCCATAGGGATCCCCCAACCATCAATTGATGAATCTCCCAGGTTAAAAACAGCATAGATTAAAGCAGGCACTACCATACCTCCAATGGCAGCAGCTATGGGCATAGCTGATTTCCGTGGCGTTGATAATTCCCCCATTAGGACTTCCCGCTTAATTTCAAGTCCCACTACAAAGAAAAACATGGCCATTAAGCCATCATTGATCCAATGGTGGAGGTTTTTATCAATTTCAAAACCGCCAAGGTTAATACTCAGGTAAGTTTTATCCCAAAATTTAAAATAATACTCGCCAAGTGGAGAATTTGCCCAGATTAGAGCAATTGCTGCCGCTACAATCAGTAATATTCCCCCAAGGGCTTCAGTTTTAAAAAATTGACCAAAAGCATTAAGGATTTTTTGGATTGGGCTAGGTGCATTGCCAGATTGGTTCGAGTCTTGTGCCATAGGGTAAGGATCCAGATTCTTTTTTAATCTCGATTTTTACAACAAATATTCCTTATTGTTTAGTGTACTAAACCTTCAATAAACAGCAAATTTACTGCGGCCTGTGAAATTTTGGATAATCACATTGGTAATAATCATAGGCATTTAAGCTTCGGAAATTTTTAACAATTATGGCTTTACCACGAATTTAGCGGTAGACAAAACCTAAGCCTTCTATAAAGGCGTTTAGGAAATTGTACTAGCCCTAAATCCCGATTTTATGCGGGCTTTGTGTGTCCCTTTCTTTCTAAAAGAAAGATACCAAAGAAATCAGGGCAGCGAAAAAAATCTCCAATGCCCGACCTGAACCGTCAGCGATTCATTCCACAAAAAATGTGGTAGAACCTCAAGTATTAATACACGATTCTAAATTGAGAATAGGTTTGGGACAAATCTCACCAAATGATTAAAGCTTAGGTATCTCCCATAATTTGGATAGAAAAGGATTTGAAAAAGAAAAAGCTTTC
Organism: uncultured Sphingobacteriales bacterium; assembly: GCA_964595485.1. Classification (GTDB taxonomy): domain Bacteria; phylum Bacteroidota; class Bacteroidia; order CAILMK01; family CAYYUA01; genus CAZQQN01. Next base: position 5,774 of record CAZQQN010000005.1, read on the forward strand.
TACTTTTTATTTTAATTGGTACCCATTTTATACAACCTTTCACCGCATCAATGCATCTTCCTAATAACTTAAAGGAATAAATTATGGACACGATTAAATATACTTTTTGCTTTCTTTTCTGTGTTTTACTTTTATTTGCTGGGTGTAATAAGGTTAGTAAGCTTATGCCTGGTGATTCCGATAAAAAAGAAGTTAAAGAATCGGATGATGCAAAGCAAGAAGCTTGTAAAGGCAAAGAAATTCCGCAATCAACCTTGGTGAAAGGTCAGGCTGGGGATATTCACAAAAAAAAGCGATTGGTTATTAGCAATAAGGCGGATTGGGAAACCCTCTGGCATAAATTGCAAGAAAAGGATAGGACCATACCAAGGGTTGATTTTTCTCAATCCTTGGTTTTAGCAGTTTTTCAGGGTAAAAAACCCAATGGTGGGCACTTAGTTAGTATTGACCATGTTTGCCGGGATGACCAAAACATTGCGGTAACTGTCCTGAATAAAAAACCAAAAGAGGAATGTCTTGTCTCAAGTGCTTTAACTTACCCTTTCCATGTTGTAAAAATTAGTAAAGCAACGTTTAATGATGTTTCATTCAATGAAAAGGAAATTGAAACATGTTCTGAGGAAATGAATCAAAAAAAACGTTGTCAGGATTTAATACAAACTACACCCTTTCAAAAAGGAGCTTATTCGGGTATTGATGCGGAAAAAGAGATGGTCATTCGGAATGAGAGGGATTGGCTAAAGCTTTCGGATAAAATGAAAGGTGAAAAGTTACCAAGCATTAACTTTCAGAAAAAAATGATAATAGCCGTTTTTCAGGGTCAAAAACCGACTGGTGGGTACTCAATTTACGTGGATGAAGTTTGTAGAAAAAAGAATGGTATAGAAGTAAACGTTCATAAAGAAAAACCGGGGAGTAACTGTAAGGTTACCCAGGCTGTAACCAGTCCTTATGAGCTGGTTATACTACCTAAGTTTCAAGGTGATTTAAGTTTCAATTCTGTCACCAAAGCTAAGGAATGCGAATAGGTATAATTCAACGGAGCATAAGCTCATATCTATTCAGGGGTATCCCAACTTAGTTTGTCCCTTTTTTACACTTCCGGGGTCAAAAAACCTGACTTAAGCACTTTAGATTAATTTTGCCTTTGTTAATTATTTAAGAATTGAGGAAATCTGCGGCGGTTTGACATTGCTAAATGGACCCTAATTCTTCCTTTTCTTACCCATTCAAATATCAAACTTTGAATGCAACTTTTGCTAATTTTTGTTCAGGATAAGTAGCAATGGAATTTTTTTTGCCAATGGGTTCTTCAATTCATTGGTCATTACTGAAAAGATTGGCTGGAAAAATCATTCTCATGAAAACAAAGGAAATACCTTCTTACAACTATCCTGTGAGGAAACTTAATTTCAAAGGTGATCCAAGAAGAATCGGTGTTGAACTTGAATTTACCGGCCTTGAATTGGACGATATTGCAGGTATTCTAAAGCGTGACCTTGGCGGTACCCTGGAAAAGATCAATCCTTACCATTATTACCTGAATGAAACAAGTTTGGGTAGCAGTTTTAGTATGGAAATCGATGCCATGTTACTAAAAGAAATGGTAATACAGGGCTATCTGGAAAACCTTGGTATTACTCACCAGGAAGACTTTAAATTCCGGGAAGCAATTGACAAACTTTTAAAAGAAGTCGCAGAGTCAGTTGTCCCTTATGAGGTCAGTTCACCGCCAGTTTTAATTGAAAACCTTCCTGATATTGAAGCCATTAAAAATCATCTAAGAGAAGCAGGTGCTAAGGGCACGGAGGATTCTTGGTTTTATGCATTTGGCTTGCAGCTTAATCCGGATGTTCCTTCATTAGAAATCAAGGAAATTTTGGATTACTTAAGGGCTTTTCTGATTTTCTATCATTGGCTCAAACAGCGCCTGGAAATTGACTTTACCCGTCAAATCACGCCTTATGTTAACGCTTTTTCTAAAAAATATAACCGGAAGGTTCTGGATCCGGAATATAAACCGACTCAGGCTGAATTCATTGATGACTATCTTTATTACAACGCTACCCGTAACCGGGCATTGGATTTACTACCTTTATTAGCTTATTTGGATCGAGAGCGGGTTCAGAAAGCAATGGATGATAGCCTGGTGAAAGCACGCCCTACTTTCCATTACCGTTTACCCAACAGTAAGGTTAGCCTTGAATCCTGGAGTATAATAGAGGAGTGGAATAAGTGGGTTCTGGTTGAGCGCCTTGCAGAAAATAAAGAAGCCATTCAGGACCTTGGAAAAGCTTACCTGGAATACCTGAACGATCCTTTCTCTTACAAGCAGGACTGGTTACTAAAAATTGACAAATGGGTTCAGGATATCAGCGAAAACCAATCATAGGTATTACTGGCCCAGGGAAAAGGGGTAGGGGTAATTGGTTATTTTTCAAATGGCTTCTTAAATGGCTTGGAGCTAACCCTATTCCTATTTTTCCGGGTAAAGACATATCAATTGCGGAACTGGATGGTCTGATCATTAGCGGTGGTGCTGATATTAACCCGGAAAGGTATGGGCGTGATATGAAAAGCCTTTCCTTAACGAAGCAAAACAAAAAAAATTTCCTGCGGATATTGTTTCATCCGTTTTTACAACTCTATAAAGAAACTTTCGGGATTGGATCAAGTGCTATCAACCTTGAACGGGATGAAATGGAGATCAGGTTATTAGGTGAAGCTGAAGAAGCAAATAAGCCTGTTTTAGGTATTTGCAGAGGGATGCAATTGATGAACGTTTACTGGGGAGGGACTTTATACCATGACATTAATTCACTTGGCTATGAAATCCGTTACAAAAAATCTGTTTTTCCCAGAAAGCAAATTGATATCCTGAAAAGCTCTCTTATTTACAGTATTCTGGAGCAGAAAAACTGCCGGATCAATAGTTTACACAACCAGGGCGTTGATCAACTGGGATTAGAAATCCGAATCATTGCAGAAGATGAAAACGGTTTGGCACAGGCGTTAGAAAAAGTTGGTGGCTTTTTTTACCTGGGTGTTCAATGGCATCCGGAATACCTGCCGTACCTTAAAAATCAACGTAAAATCTTCCGGGCTTTTATGGATGAGGCTATGAAAAGCTGAAACCTAAAGTATAACAGCCATTGCCAATAGCAGCCAATTTAAATAGAATAGTGGTAAAAAATCTTTCAAAGTGGTTTTCAACTCATTATGGGGTGGAATTGGTAATTCTAAGAACGCTCCCATTTTTACTGATGTTGTAGCTTTTCAGTGGTTGGTCCGAGGGGCCCTCCAATACTGAACCGTCCAGGTTGTATTTGGATGGAATGCAAGCTTTCCATTGGCTGTCCACATATTCTCCACAAGCCATGTAAAGCCTGGACCGGTGCATGGATATGGTGGCACATGATTTATCGGGTTTGAATGGGCATGCCCGTTCAAAAGCTTTGTATTCGTACTCATTGGTATAAACCACTACAACACCGCGGTACCCCTCATTCAGGTAAACAAAACCACCCGGATGATTCAAGTCGCTGTATTCAGGCTGTTTAATGTTGATCTCCCTCGATATATAACGTTCGGGGATTAACGTATAACCGGCACCTGAATCATTGTTTTCACAACTTAAAAAGTTAACACCCGAGCCAACTATTAGCAGGAGGCTTAACCATTGCCTGATTTTTATCAATCCAGGGTTTGAATGAAACTTTAGATTCCTTGCCATACTAAAATTTAACGTATTGACAATATTAAACGTATGCAACCAAGAAAAAAATTCAAATGCTTCAAGATAGTCTTAAATCAAGCAGATAGGTAAAAATCTTAAAGGATTCTTTATTTACTAATTATCTTGATTGTCATTCATTTGCCGTAATTTAGCAAACAAAATGGAAAATCTAACCTGCCAATGGAGGTAATAGCCCCTTCGATCGCGTCTTCGGGAAAGCGTGTGGTTGCCTTTCTGATTGATTTCATTGTTATGGTCGCGATCAGTGGTTTAGTGAACCCTATTGGTTTCACACTTGCAGCGGCCTACTTACTTACGCGGGATGCCCTGCCGTTTTTAGATGGGCAAAGTATTGGTAAGCAGGTATTGAACCTTCAGGCAGTGGATTACAATGGTGAACCTTTAACAAACAACTGGGTGACAAGTATTATGCGGAATGTTTTCCTGCTAATTCCGGTTATGCCGGTTGTTGAGTTGGTCCTTTTATTGCTTAACGAAGATGGTTTACGATTGGGTGACCAAATTGCGAACACCCGCGTGGTAGATGCTGACACAGAACAAACGGCTGTTTAAATTCCCAAATCATAAGGAGATACGGTATCCGTATTAATTGAACAATGCGAATTCATTTCATAGCCATTGGAGGGAGTATCATGCACAATTTAGCCATAGCTTTGCACAAAAGAGGCTATGAAGTCACTGGTTCTGATGATGAGATATTTGAACCCGCAAAGAGCCGGCTTGCTCAGAACAATTTGTTACAAGAAGTTCCTGGCTGGCATCCGGAAAAAATCGATAAAACATTGGATGCTATCATCCTGGGCATGCATGCAAAAAATGATAACCCGGAATTGGTTAAAGCCCGGGAAGTTGGAATCCCGGTTTATTCTTTCCCCGAGTTTATTAATCAAGAAATAAAGGATAAGCAAACCATTGTGATAGCTGGCAGCCATGGAAAAACTACCATAACCAGCATGATCATGCATGTATTCAAAGGGTTGGGATGGACCTTTGACTACATGGTAGGTGCCCCTGTTGAGGGATTTGAGGACAGTGTGTCAATCAATGAAAGTTCAGCTTTAGCGGTTTTAGAAGGTGACGAATATTTATCTTCACCAATTGATAGCCAGCCTAAATTTTTGCACTATGAGCCGCAAACCATTTTGATCAGTGGGTTATCCTGGGATCATATGAATGTTTTCCCCACTTATGAAAGCTATGTACAGGCTTTCCGCGACCTGTTGAATAGTATGCCTCCCAACAGCGAGGTTATTTATTTTGAAGCAGATCCGGAACTGGTTCGTTTGGTCCGGGAATTTGAAACAAAACATCAATTAATTCCTTATTGGGAGCCAGACTGGACACTTATTAACAGAACATTTCACATCCAGATTGATGGGCAGAAATTTCCGCTTTCCTTAGTGGGTTTACATAACCTTTGGAATTTGGAAGGTGCTAAGTCTGTGTGTAAGCTGTTCAATATTGATAGCTTATCCTTTATTCGCGAAATTCAAACTTTTAAGGGTGCTGGTAAACGGCTTGAGCTCATGGCCGAACAGGGCTCTACTTTCGTTTACCGTGATTTTGCCCATGCTCCTTCGAAAGTGAAGGCTACCATTGAAGGTTTGAAAGCGCAATTTCCCGACAAAAAGCTCATTGCCTGCATAGAGCTGCATACTTTTAGTAGTCTGAACCAGGATTTTTTACCCCTTTATCAGGGAAGTACTGAAAAAGCTGATGCCTGTTTGATTTTTGTGAATCCACATGCCTTAGCTATGAAGGGTATGCCTGATATAGCTCCGGGAACAGTTAAAAAAGCTTTTGGTGACCCCAACCTTTGGGTTTTTAAGGATGAAAAAGCTTTAATGGATACCATGAAAAGTTATGATCCAGACGATTCGGTAACAGTCTTCATGAGCTCCGGAAATTTCAATGGTTATGAACTTGAAGAATGGCTAGCTAATTGGCTGAGAAGCATTGAATAGGGTTTTCATTTGTGATTTGGCATTGCTTTCCAGAATATAGGAAAATGTTGGTTTATGCTTTCCAGAGTGAGTATTCTATCGAAAGCGGAACTTTCATTATTGCTTAGATTTTTTATTCCCTAACTTTGCCGAAAAGAAAATGCCTGCCATGGAATTAAACCTCAGTAAGCCTCTTGTTTATTTTGACATTGAAGCCACAGGACTCAATATTGCCAAAGACCGGATCATTGAAGTTTCTTTCCTTAAAGTACATACGGATAATCAAGAAGAAACCAAAACATGGCGGGTTAATCCCGAGGTTCCTATTTCGGAGGAATCTTATAAAATCCATGGTATTACTCAGGATGATGTGAAAGATGAGCCGATTTTCAAGGATATCGCTAAAAATGTGTTGCAGTTTATTGATAACGCTGATTTAGCTGGTTTCAATCTTCTAAAGTTTGATCTTCCCTTGCTAATGGAGGAATTTATCCGGGCGGATTTAGATTTTGATCTTCAGAAGCGTAAAATAGTGGATGTTCAACGGATTTTCCACCAAATGGAAAAACGTACACTTGAAGCGGCATATCGTTTCTATTGCGATAAGGATCTGAGCCAGGCTCACTCAGCAGAAGCAGATACCTATGCCACTCACGAAGTACTTCAAGCCCAAATACAGCAATACCAGGAACTTGAAAATGATGTTCAGTTTTTGAATGATTTCATTGGGGATCCTAAAAGCCGCTTTGTTGATTTAGCCGGGCGTTTAATTTACAATGATAAAGGGCTGGAAGTTTTTAATTTTGGTAAGTACAAAGGCAAACCGGTCAAAGAGATACTGGAAAAGGACCCGGGTTACTACTCCTGGATGATGAAAGGGGATTTCCCTGAGTACACAAAGAAGAAAATGACCGAGCTACGTTTGCAGATGAAAAATGAATAGGAGTTGCTCATTAGCATTAGCAAGGCTATTAGATTTAACAAAAAGGTGATGATTTATGACACCCATTCAAAACAGGGTTGCTTTTTATACATTAGGGTGTAAGCTGAATTTCTCAGAGACCTCTTCTATAGCACAGAATTTTCGGAAGGCTGGTTATGAGGTGGTTGATTTCCAGGAACCGGCTGATATATATGTGATCAACACCTGCTCGGTAACCGAGCATGCTGACCGTAAATGTAAACGGGTTGTACGGGATGCACTGAAAAAGAACGATGAAGCTAAGGTAGCCATTGTTGGCTGTTATGCTCAACTTAAGCCACAGGAAATTGCTGAAATACCGGGTGTAGATGTTGTATTGGGTGCAAAAGAGAAATTTAACCTGATTGAACACTTGGATAAGCTTAGTGAAACGGATGAAACGCTTGTGCTTAATTCTCATATCAAGGAGGTTAAGCATTTCGAAAATGCTTACTCGCTTGGTGACCGAACCCGCTCTTTTCTGAAAGTACAGGACGGTTGTAATTACTTTTGCTCCTTCTGTACGATACCCTTAGCCCGGGGGCGTAGCCGGAGCGATTACACTGCTAACATTGTTCAATCAGCCAAAGAGATAGCTGCCAACGGGGTTAAGGAGATTGTTTTAACAGGCGTTAATATTGGCGATTTTAAAAATGACCAAAGTGAAACTTTCTATGATTTAATAAGAGAATTAGATCGGGTTGATGGAATTGACCGTTTCCGGATTTCCTCCATTGAGCCCAATTTGCTTTCCAATGAGATCATTGATTTTGTAGCGCATTCCAATAAGTTTGTGCCACACTTTCATATTCCCCTTCAATCTGGGTCGGATTTTTTACTTAAGCAAATGCGCCGCCGGTACCTTACTGACCTTTTTGCGGATCGTATAAAAACCATTAAGCGAAAAATCCCTGACTGCTGCATAGGCGTGGATGTTATTGTGGGTTTCCCGGGTGAAACAGAAGATGAGTTCATGAAAACTTACAATTTCCTGCACAGCCTTGATATTTCCTACTTACACGTTTTTACATATTCTGAAAGGTCGAATACACCGGCAGCCAGGATGGGTGGCAAAGTGCATGAAAAGTACAGGACTGAAAGGCGAAAAATGCTTCAAAGTTTATCCCACAAAAAAAGGCGGTTATTCAATGAATCATTTTTAGGTGAAACCGGGGAAGTACTTTTTGAAGATGCCAACAAAGGTGGTTACATGCAAGGGTACAGTAAGAATTACCTCAAAGTGAAAGTACCCTACGATGCTTCACTTGTTAATACGCTTCAAGAAGTTCATTTCAAGGAATTTATGGAAGATGGTTCCTTTTCAGGAGCATTGCTGGAGGAAAGTTCGACAATGGTTTAATTGTCGTAGGATAAGCATTTTATAATTTTCATCCTTATAACCTGTTATTGGTTTTTGCCGTTGGTACGAAACTATTTTAATAGCTCACGTACTGCGCCTAAAAATTCCAAAGCGATAGCCAGCGAAAACATTTTGCTTCTTATCATTAAAAAATAAAGCAAATAATCCATTGAGGATCAAGCAACACATTGAAAGGATAGCTGCCTTGATGCGTAAGGAGATAATAATGGAGTGGCGGCAGAAATATGCCCTGAACGGGATCTTACTTTATGTTATTTCCACGGTTTTTGTGGTTTACATGGCTTTTGAAGTGGTTGAGTTGAATGATTGGGTAGCCCTTTTCTGGATCATTGTCCTCTTTGCTTCAGTCAATGCTGTAGCGAAGAGTTTTTTACAGGAAAGCCGCGGGCGGTTGTTGTATTTTTATACATTGGTCAGCGCCGGAGATTATCTAACCGCTAAAATGGCGTACAATACGCTACTCCTATTTTTACTAACTTTGCTTACCTATGGCGTTTTCCTGGTTTTGTTAGGAGACCCGCTTAGCAGCGTAAGCGGGTGGTTTTTACTGTTACTAATTGGCAGCCTGGGTTTTGCTTTTACTTTTACCATGGTTTCTGCCATTGCTTCAAAAGCTGAAAACAATGCTACCTTGATGGCTGTTTTAAGTTTTCCAGTGATTCTGCCTCAAATGGCTTTATTGGTAGAATCCTCCAAAGTTATTCAGAAGGAAGGAGAAATTTTAGCAGCAGGGGATAGTTTAGCCGCCTTAGGCGCGATTGATGTCATCGTGCTGGTTGTCTCATTTTTACTGTTTCCCTACCTTTGGCGAGAGTAAAGCGTGGTATGATGAACCTCAAAAACTTGATTTGGAAAGGATTAGGTGTTCTGCTGGTACTTTATACACTTATTGCTGGCTTTTTAGGCCCTGTACCTCACCTCCCTATATTGAATGAGAGTATTCGGAATTTTTACTTTCACGTACCTATGTGGTTTGTTATGCTAATCCTTTTTACGGTTGGGGTAATATATAGCATAAAATACCTGAATAAGCAAAAAATAAAGGATGACATCATTGCCGTAGAGTTTGTGAATGCAGGCATCATGTTTGGTGTTTTAGGTCTTTTGACTGGCTCACTATGGGCTAAGTTTACCTGGGGCGAATGGTGGAGCAATGACCCCAAACAGAATGGCTCAGCCATTGCGCTTTTGTTGTACTTTGCTTATTTAATATTGAGGAATTCTATAAGGGAACCTCAGTTAAAGGCCAAAGTAGCCGGAGTTTTTAACATATTTGCCTATTCAGCGCTGATACCATTGATCTTTATATTACCAAGGATGACAGATTCTTTACATCCAGGAGCTGGTGGTAATCCTGGGTTCAATGCCTACGACCTGGATTACAACATGCGTCTGATTTTTTACCCCGCCGTGATTGGTTGGGCTTTGATCGGGGTATGGATAGCCAATCTTAGTATTCGTATCAAAAGTATCAGGCAGCAAAAACTGGAAAGCGAAGGGTTTTAAACAAGCTTTTTCAAATCATTCTAAATCCGCATTTAACTTGGAACACAATAAAGGAGTTGGTCGAAAAAATTTGGCAGCAAATTTTAAAAAACTCACATCATTTTTCCTTTGTTGGATTATTAGCTTGCCTGTTTGGGCTGAAGAAAAAGTCAAGATGGCAGAAACACTGCGGGAATCAGGCAAGATTTATGTTGTTGTAGGCGTTGTGGTATTGATCTTCATAGGCATGGTGATATACCTCATAAATTTAGATCGGAAAATTTCTCAAATTGCACGCGAACAAAGCGAAGAGGAAAAACAATGAAAAAGACACATATCATAGGGCTTGTTGTTGTTGCAATAGCCATGGTTGTCATTATGATTTCCCTGAAAGATAGTAGTAATTACGTTGACTTTCAAAGGGCTAAAGCTTATCCCAACCATGAATACCACGTAATTGGTCAATTAGTGGAGGATAAACCAATGAAATATGATCCACAGGAAAATCCCAACTATTTCACATTTTACTTAAAGGATCAACAGGGGAACGAGAAAAAAGTGGTTTATCATGATACCAAACCGCAAGATTTTGAACGTTCTGATCGTGTTGTACTTGTTGGATCAATGAAAAATGAGGAAACTTTTGAGGCGCAAAAGATACTTATGAAGTGCCCCTCAAAATATAAGGAAGATAAGGTTGTGAAGACGTCTAAAGAGCCGGCTAAGAGCAGCAATGGATTATAAAAATGAAGCGCTTCTCCCGGGTGACATTGGTTATTTATTTGTTGCCCTTTCTTTTACAGCATCGCTACTTTCCCTGATCGCTTACTTCATTTACTCTCGGAAAAATGATGTACCCCTTTCATGGCGGAATATAGGACGAGTAGCTTTTGGCGTTCACGGTCTTGCCATCTTGGGGATTATGGCAACATTGTTTTACCTGATTTACAATCACTATTTCGAATACTACTATGTATGGAGCCATTCTTCTGAAACGTTGCCGGTTAAATACATGATCTCTTGTTTTTGGGAAGGTCAAGAGGGTAGTTTCCTGCTTTGGAGCTTTTGGCATGTAGTACTGGGCGGGATCCTTATAAAAACTGCCAGGCAGTGGGAGGGTCCTGTTATGACAATGGTTTTGCTTGCCCAGGTTACCCTGAGTTCTATGCTGTTGGGGTTTTCGATTGCCGATTTTAATATTGGGAGTAACCCTTTTATCCTGTTACGGAATGCTAAGCCAGATGCGCCGATATTTCAGTTTGGAAACTACCTGAGCATGATTGAAGATGGGAGAGGATTGAATCCATTGCTCCAGAATTATTGGATGGTTATTCACCCACCTGTCCTATTCCTGGGCTTTGCTTCTACCATTATACCCTTTGCTTTTGCTATTGCTGGTTTGTGGAAACAAAAATTGAAGGAATGGATAAAACCGGCATTGCCCTGGACACACTTTTCCTTGCTGATTCTGGGCACTGGTGTCCTAATGGGAGGTGCCTGGGCTTATGAAGCACTTAATTTTGGGGGATTCTGGGCTTGGGACCCCGTGGAAAATGCTGCCCTTGTTCCCTGGCTATTAATTGTTGCGGGCTTGCATAGTATGGTCATTTTTATGAATAGGGGAACAGGGCTCAAGTCTGCCTTTTTGTTTATCATGTTAGGGTTTATTCTTGTGCTATATGCCACTTTCCTAACCAGAAGCGGGGTTTTAGGGGACTCCTCCGTACACTCCTTTACGGATTTGGGCCTTTCCGGGCAGCTACTGATTTTCTTGTTTATTTTCCTCATTATCGCCATATATCTGCTGGTTAACCGCTGGAAGGTCATTCCCGGCAGAAAGGAAGATGACCAACTTTTATCCCGTGAATTCTGGATGTATATAGGGGCTTTAGTCCTTACCCTTTCAGCCTTTCACGTGACTTTTGTTACCTCTTTTCCTGTGATTAATAAAATACCCGGTGTTAATCTGGCTCCCCCGGCTAATTTGATCGAGCATTATAACAAGGTGCAACTTCCCATTGCCGTGGTTATCCTTACCCTTAGCGGTTTTAGCCAATACTTGCGGTACAAAGATACTAAGGCTCCGAAGTTCTTCAGAGAGTTAGGTATTATTGTAGTTATCAGCGTTGCGGTTACGGCTTTCATGGTATGGCTAATCAGTATGCAGAATGTTATTTTTACCATTCTACTATTTGCGTCTGTCTTTGGAGTGATTGGAAACATTGCTTTTATGGGATCGCAGCTAAAAAGTGGTAAATTCCGTTTTACGGCTTCATCAGTTAGCCACATTGGCTTTGCATTATTGATAATGGGGGCCTTGATCTCTACTTCTCAGCAGGAAGTGATATCTATTAACAGGCAGGGCATTGATTACGGGGAAAATTTTGATGAAAAGGATGAAAAACAAAATATCCTCTTGCAGAAGTTTAAGCCCAAAATCATGAATAACTACCTCCTAACCTATGTAGGAGATTCTACCAAAAAGCCCAATACATACTACAAAGTCCAATATGCTCACCTTGACCCCAATACACTGGATACAACGGAAACCTTTACCTTAAAACCACGGGCTCAGATTAATGAGAACATGGGGTTAGTAGCTAGTCCGGACACCCGCCATTACTTGACAAAAGACATATATACCCATGTAACCTCTGTTCCTGATAAATCCACTAAAGATTTTGAATACAAATATGATTCCCTTCAACAGAAGACTTTGAAAAAAGGCGAGACCATTGATTTTGAGGGGTTAAAGATTAAAGCAACAGGTTTAAACCCGAAACCCGGGAAGTCTGAGGTGCCTTTTAACGACTACCAGATTGCCAGCAAGCTTAGGTTAAAAGTTGCCAATGACTATGTTCAAGAAGAAGTTTCCCCGCTTTTTGTTCTGAAGGGAGATAAAATTTATTCCCCGGAGAAAGTGATTGAACCTTTTGGTTTGAAGGTTCGATTCACTCGCATTAATCCGCAGGAAGAAACCTTCCAGATCAGCTTAGCAAAGGGTGAGCGGAATATCGAGGATTATATTATCATGAAAGCAATTGTCTTTCCTTACATAAACTTACTTTGGTTAGGTTGTGTAGTTATGGCTTTAGGGCTGGGTATAGGTGTTTACCGGCGGCAAAAAGATACGATCCGCTTGCCGAAAGTTTAAAATACAATTGCACTTTAAGGGGCTCTAATTATTCTCAGCTATTAGGCATTTTCTGTGATTTTTCTTGGCAAACCAATATTTTAAACGAAGCTGGGGTAACTTTTAAATACTTAGGGTGATTTAGCATTGTTCTTCATTAAAAAAATCAGGATCAAGCTAAATATTTAGCTACAATGGGTAATCGCCTACCCATGCCAAAGGCTTTATCAGAGACACGGAGAATCGGTGGCGCCTGGTAGCGTTTATATTCGCTGGTATTTACCATCTTTAATATCCTCATTACCTGTTGCTCGTGATAGCCCATGGCTATGATCTCTTCCGGGTCTTTAAGATTTTCAATGTATTCAAAAAGTAAGGGGTCCAGCGTTTCATAAGGCGGTAGGAAATCCGTATCCTTTTGATCCGCTTTTAATTCAGCAGTGGGCGGTTTGGTAATGATATTCTCAGGAATTATTTCCTTTTCTTGGTTCAGGTACTGGCACAGTTCAAAAACCTCCAACTTATAAACATCACCTAATACAGATAGGCCTCCACACATATCACCATAAAGCGTACCATATCCAACGGCTAATTCACTTTTATTGGAAGTATTGAGAAGTATATGCCCGAATTTATTGGAGAATGCCATAAGTAAAACGGCTCTTGAACGGGATTGGATGTTTTCCTCAGCAATGTTTTCAGGATAACCTTCAAAATATGGGCTTAAAGTTTCTTTGTATTGCTCAAAAATGTCAGTGATAGGCACGTTTTTATAGTCGACACCAAGGTTTTCGCAAAGCGTAATGGCATCATCTACAGAGCTCTGAGCAGTATAGGGAGAAGGCATTAGTACCGCTAAAACGTTATCCTTACCTAATGCATGTGCAGCAAGGGCTAAAACAAGGGCAGAATCTATTCCACCTGAAAGGCCAATGATAGCTTTCTCAAAATTGAGTTTGCGAAAATAGTCCCGTATCCCTGTTATCAAGGCCTCATAAAGTTTTTTATACCTAGTAGGGGATACTAGGGCATTGTTATCATTTGGGGTTTTTACTGCCTCCACATCAAACGTTTGCAAAGCCTCTTCAAAAAAGGGCATCTGACGGGTCACATTTCCTTCACTGTCAGTAATGCAGGAACCACCATCAAAAATCAGTTCAGTCTGAGCCCCTACATGGTTGACGTAATAGAAAGGCAGTTGATATTTGATAGCATTGGCTTTTAGTACTTCCTTGCGGGCCCTTTCGTGACTTTGCGAAAATGGTGATGCAGATATATTGATCGCTATGTCAGGGTTGAAATGGGTTAAACTAGCCATCGGATTGTCCACATATAGGGCGTGATCCTCCACATTCCAAATATCTTCACAGACTGTAAGGGCTATTCTGTAGCCTTTGTAACTAAGTATTTGGAAATCACCTCCGGGCTCAAAATAACGGTATTCGTCAAAGATATCGTAAGTTGGCAGAAGCGCTTTGTGAACCTTCTGACGAATTGTACCACTTTCAAGGAAATAGGCTGAGTTATAAAGCCTTTTGCCTCGGTTATTGGGATTAATGGCAGGTGAACCAATAATAGCAGCAATACCATTGCACTGAGAAGCAATTTCTCTCACAGATGCTTCACAGGATTCTATAAAATGGTTGAATTCCAGGAAATCCCTTGGTGGATAACCGCAGATGGCCAATTCCGGACAAACCAGTAAATCGGCATTTGCTTCATAAGCTTGCTCAAGGGCGTTCAGTATCTTTTGTGTATTATGCTTAAAATGACCCGTGTGAAAATTCAATTGGGCCAGGGCTATCCGCATAGCAATCCTCCTTTAAAATAAGATCCCTAAATCAAGACTTATGTGGGCGGTTTTTATACTATAATCGTCTGCGTTCGACTGAATGTTCACTAAACCATTGTGAAAAGTTAAGCCACCATTAAGGTACGTGTTACCCCCCAGGGAATACATTGCGCCCCCACCAATTATAATGGAAGCATTGAATAGGCTGGCATCATCTATCGGCACATCCTTTTCTTTAACTCCATCATCTTTATTATCACTGTTAAGTACCGTATTAGTTCCCCTTGATTTTAAATTTACAGCTGGGGCCATTCCAACTTTAGCAAAATATGTCCAGTAACCAATTTCATTGGTTTTCATTCTCACTGATATCGGTATTTCCAGGTATTGGAGCTTCCATTGCCGACTTTTTAATAATTGGTCAGTACCTGCTAAACTATCCTTTCTACCCTGGGAATGATTTAATTTGTAATTGGCTTGGTACAATAAGTGGTTGATGTCGACTTCAACAGAGTAATTATCGGCAAATTGGTATTCCGAAAATAAACCATAAGAAAAGCCTATGCTAATCCCATCATTGGCAGCATCTTGTATGGCTTCCTTCTTGGTTGTTTCTGCTTTGAACCAAGTTGGAAAGGCGGGCTTAGCTGTTATACCAAACCGGAAATTATTGCCTTCTGATTGGGGTAAAGCAAACTGAGAGATAAACATACCGACCAAAAAAAGCATTAACTTTTTCATAGCTTTGTTCTTTTAAAGAGAGTATTAATTTGTAGTAACAATGTTACAAAAGATCAAGGAATTTTCCCTTTTACTACTGCTAAGCTTTCTTTTTAATGCCTGCGTAAATGAAGCTGAGCGCCATCAAGTAGATGTTAGTGATGTGAATGTGGATATATCGGTTAAGCGTTTAGCACCCGATATTTTTGAAACACCAAGAAAGCAATTTCAAAAAAAGGCAAGTCAACTCCGCAATGAATATCCGGAACTAATGGCTTTGTATGCCGGCAATGTTATCGGCCTTGGGAACATTGAGCGGGATACTACGTTAAAGCTTTTAGAGCAGTTCGTGTATGACAAGTATTGGCAAAGTGTTTATGAAGAAGTCCAAAAGCAATATAAAGATATTGAACCTATTGAGAAGGATTTGAAACAAGCCTTTAAACATGTTCGGTATTATTATCCGAACGATACCCTGCCATCTTTTTATACCATGGTAAAAGGAATAGATCTGCGCTACAAAGCTGTGACTTATCCGCCCCATAAGATGGTTATTTTCCTTGATATGTACCTTGGTAAGGATTATAAATATTACCCTTCCCAATATCCGGATTACCGAATTAAGGAATTTCGCAGAAAATACCTTGTCCCAGATGTTTTAGAGACTTATTTTAATAAACGTTTTCCCAAGAATGATTACACCAATAAGACTTTTTTAAGCAAAATAATACACCGCGGTAAAAAACTTTACTATTTGAAAGCGATAATGCCAAAGCTGCACGATAGTACGATTATGCGGTATAGTGAGGAGGAATGGGATTGGTGTAATGAGTACAGGGAACGGATATGGAATCATTTTATTGATAATGATTTGCTCTATGAAACCAATGCCAACAAAACTGAAAAATTCCTGGAAGAAGGGCCATACACCAATGCAGGCGGTATTCCTCCTGAATCACCTCCGCGACTTGGCGCTTTCACAGGTTGGATGATCGTTCGGGAATACATGAAAGGAAACCCCAATGTTAAGCTCCCGCAATTAATGAAGAATAAGAAGTATAAACAAATCCTAAATCAATCAGGCTACAACCCTTAAAAATACAATTATGCAAAACACAAGACTTTTCAAAATTTTAGCAATCGCAGGCGGATTATTGATAGTGCTTCTGCTTTTCTCCAGTTCTTTATTTGTCACGATCGGCTCTGGTGAAAGAGGTGTCAAATATCAGCCTTTAGCCGGAGGTCTGGATGAAGATGATGTTTATGAACAAGGCTTGAAGTTCAAAATGCCCTGGAATAGTATGATCATCTTTGAAACCCGTAAACAGGAAAATGAGCAAGGGATGGAGGTACTTTCATCCAACGGCCTTGACATAAAGGTTGATGTATCTATCCGGTACAGGCCGGTCGAGGAAAAAATTGGGTACCTCTACAATGAAGTGGGTAAAAACTACCTTAACAAGATCATTATTCCTGAATTACGTTCTGCAACCCGGGAAGTCATTGGCCAATATGAACCAGAGGAGCTCTATCACTCGGACCGGAAAAAAATCCAAAATGAAATTTTTACCCGGACCAAAGAAGTGTTAACAAAAAACTACATTGCACTGGATGCTATTCTCATCCGATCCATTCAATTGCCTCAACAAATCAAGAATGCCATAGAAAGGAAGTTGCAAGAACAGCAAAAAATCCAGCAGAAGGAATATTCTAAACAAACAGCCCAAAAAGAGGCTGAACGAAAAAAGGTTGAAGCAAAGGGAAAAGCCGAGGCAAATAGAATATTGAGCGAAAGCTTAACAGATGAGATTTTGAAAGAAAAAGCCATCTCGGCAACTGAAAACCTGGTTGAATCTGACAATAGTAAAGTAATTGTCGTTGGTAATGGGCAGGATGGGTTACCCGTTATGCTCAGCGCGGATAAAAAATGATCAGCAAGTTTAAAAGCAAAGTTGTTTTTTAAAATCAAGAAAGCCGGTTATCCACTAATATGGTTTCCGGCTTTTTTTATTACTGCTTGTGGAATTCACTTATTGAAACACCACTTAATTTTTGCTGGCAACATTTTTTTAATTTCGAAAGGCAAAATGGGGTAAGCAAATGAATATTTACCGGTTTAAGGTTTCACTTAAAAACCATGATGATTTGTTAAGGGTTATTGATATACCCGGAAATTATACTTTTGAGGGTCTTCACTTAGCTATTCTTAGTGCTGTCAATTTTGATGATTCTCAGTTGGCTTCTTTTTACGTAAGTGATGACAAATGGGAGAAAGGTCAGGAAATTACCCTGCTGGATATGGGAGACGATGCAGCACCCCTTATTATGCAGGATGCCAGGCTTGATAAAATGCTCAAGAAAAAAGGCGAACACCTCATTTACGTGTATGATTTTATCCTGATGTGGACTTTTTACCTTGAACTACATGATATCATAGAACCAAACCCAGAGTGGGAATACCCCATGCTCGTGGAAGAAGAAGGCCCTGCACCCGACCAATACGGTGAAAAAGGGCAATACCCTGATGAGATCTCAGAAGAAGATCAGAAGATTATCGAGCAGATCAAGAAACAAGGGTTTGATTTTAACCTGGGTGATGATAGCGATGAGGATAATGATGATGATTTGGGTTTTGATGATAGCGATGAGCGGTATTTCTGAATTTGTTTACCTTTCTCTTCTAAAATGAATGATTTCCTGCTATAGAGGTAAGGCTCAATTTTTTGATTCTAAAAAAACGCCCTCGTTTACTTCTTTAATGCTACTTATCACACTTTTATGGGCCATAATAATGCATACCTGGTTTCTGTAATAGGGCCTACTGCCGCTGGAAAAACCCATATTGCCCTTGATCTAGCCCATTATTATGACACCGTAATTGTTTCGGCTGATTCCCGTCAGTTTTACAGGGAAATGGAAATCGGAACTGATAAACCTACACCTGAGCAGCAGGATAAAGTACCTCACTATTTTGTCGATTCTCATTCCATTCATGATGAGCTATCTGCATCCGATTTTGCTGAGCAAGCGCTCGAAACCCTTGGAAAGTTGTTCGAGGATTACCAGGTTGTCATATTGGTTGGCGGCTCAGGTCTTTACCTAAAAGCTTTGTTGGATGGCTTTGACCCTATTCCAGCTGTAGACCAAAAGATTCGAGAAAAGTGGAATGGATTTTTCGAAAATTATGGAAAAGCGTTATTAGAAGACAGGTTAAAAGCCATTGATCCTGATGCCTACCAGGTCGTTGATACGGATAATCCCAAACGTGTTATAAGGGCCCTGGAAGTTAAAGAGGGAACCGGGTATTCTATTACTGCATATTGGCAGAACCAAAATCAATCCAGGGATCGTTTTTTTACCCCGGTTAAGCTTGGTGTTTATCTACCAAGGGCAAAGCTATACCAAAAAATTGAAGAGCGGTGCGATGAGATGTTAGCCAATGGCTTACTGGAAGAGGTGAAGAGGCTATTTCATTGCAGACACATGAATCCTCTGAACAGTGTGGGTTATCGTGAATTTTTCCGCTACCTGGAAGGCCATGTAAAGTACGAAGAAGCTGTTGATCGTTTCAAAGCGCATTCAAGGCAACTGGCTAAGCGCCAACTTACATGGTTCAGGCGTGACCCTGATATTAGGTGGTATAAACCCGATCAAACAGAAGATTTAAAGCATTTTCTGGAGGCAAGCATTAAAATGTCGAAACCATAGGCATATTGGAGCAAAAAACTTTTTGCTTAAATGAAACATAGGATGATATTAAAATAAGGTGTGTGGCCTTTTAAGGGGATCAAGCATTGTAAAAATAAACCCAAATAGCAGGGGGCGAACCTCTAAGTAGAGAATTTGTTTATAAATTGTCATGTTTAAAAAGAAGAAAAAAAAGCAAGAATCAGAAGAAAAGCCCGATAATCCTTCTTTTCAAACCATTACCATTGAAGTTGAAAAAGATCAGGCTTCAATGGACGCCAAGCAGTTTATGCTTTGGGGTTTATTGGGTAGTATCACTATCCTTTTTACCGGTTTATTAATTGCTCATATCATTTTATGGGGTCAGGGAAGTGAATATGGCCAACCGGTACCATGGTCATTTTATTTAAGTACGGTTATTATCTTGTTTAGCTCTTATACCCTTTACCAAGCTTCAACGCTGGTTAAGGAAGATGATATTGAAGGCTTGCAGACCACTTTAAGGTACACCTTTTTCCTGGGTTTATTTTTCCTGGCTAGCCAGGCTGTAGGTTGGTATTCCATGCTTGGTGAGATCAGTGGGTCAGGAGATTCTGCACTGGTATTTATTTACCTTTTATCAGGCTTACATGGTTTCCATATATTAGCTGGTCTCGGTTATTTAGGGATTACCTTGCGGTCTGCTTATAACTTTTCAATTCACTCAAGGAACCGGAGGTCATTTAATAACTGTTGTACTTTTTGGCATTATTTAGGTGGCCTTTGGATTTATGTCTTCTTAGCGATGGTGATTTTTTAATTATGGTAAAATGACAAACCGGACAAACGTATTTTCAAAGCTATTTGCCATATGCTTAGTCATTATGTCATTCAGTTCAATGGCATTAGCTGAAGATGCTACTTCTAACTCTGCCAACAGTCAGGTCAATATAGTAGTTGGCGGCCTTTTTCTACTTGTATTCATGAAATTTCTAATAGCGGGTATTATAGGTTATTTGTGGTATCGCCACAGTAAGTTCAAAAAGGAAAAAATCATCCTTGATATTTAAATAATTCTCGATCTTAACATCATTGTTTCCACAGCTTAAATAAGCCAATTTTTTTGCAGGAAATTATTGTCTTTTGTAATAATCCTTCAAAACTTCGTCCATAACCCAGTTAACCTTTGCACTTGCATGCCCATTGCTTTTAAGTTGATGCTCACCTTTTAGCCCTTTTAAAACCTCTTCAATGAAGGGTTTTTCAATGTGATCGGGTGTTTTGTAGGGATAATGTTGCACACCGTTGGCATTTTCCAGGCAGATTGGTTCTGTCCCATGGTTACTGAAGGTAATGCGCCCATCAGCGCCAGTTATTATCACGGAATCTGCTCTTTGATTGGTTGAAAAGCACCACTGCCCTGTTCCTAAAATACCGTTTTCTAATTGAAACTGGGCACAAACTAAATCCTCAGCCTCGGATACACCGCTTTGATTGGTTGCAAAGCCTTGAACATCTTCTATAGAGCCAAGCAAATACTCAACGAGGTCAATCGAATGGCAAGCCAGGTCTGTAAATAAACCGCCCCCGGCTATTTCGGGTTTTAATCGCCATGGCAATGATCCATTGTCAGGTTTTGGAATCGGTTTGTGCAGGAATATAGCAAAGCTTCTCAGAGCTCCGATCATGTTTTGTGTTAATAAATCCCGCAGCCTTTCAACCTTCGGTAATGATCGTCTGTAATAAGCAACAAAAAGGGGTAAAGCTTTTTCCTCAAACGCTTGGCATATAGTTAGACATTCAGCATAACTTCGGGCCATGGGTTTTTCTATATATACCGGTTTCCCGACTTCAGCACACATAAGGGCTAATGACAAGTGAGAGGCTGGTGGCGTAGCTATGTATACCGCGTCAACTGTTTCATCATGTATTAAATCTTCTGCATTATTGTAATATCGGTCAATACCATGCCGATTGGCAAAGTCCCTGGCTTTGTCTATATCTCTGCTCATAACGGCTTTAACAGTAGAGCCGTCAGTTTTGTAAAAAGCCGGCCCACTCTTATGTTCTGTAACTTCCCCGCATCCGAGAAAACCCCATCGAATACTCTTATTCATGGTGTTTCATTTTATGGTGTTTAGAGCCCCATTTAAGAGATCAATCAGGCAGTTGTTCTTGTTCTGTGTTTCCGTTTTCCTCTTTATTAGTCTCAGAAAACTCAGTTGTCTGATGGGTAATCACCCAAAGAAGTGCTATATCAATAACAGCATGTGCCATAATAGCGGAGTAAATGCCGGTATAGCGAAACAGGTAACCAAACCCTACGGTAACCAACACCATAAAAATACCATATATACTTAATTGCCAGTTTCGAATACTTAAATAACCATGCAGCATCACAAAAATAATAGCCGTAAGCCAAATACCTATGATAGGCTGGATGGATGCCCTAAAAAGCAATTCCTCGCCAATGCCTGCACAAAAAGAAATAAAAAAAATATCCTGAATTCTAAATTGGAATGGCTTCATGAGCTTGATAAAAAATCGCCTGACATCCTTTAGGATAGATGATTGGATAATTCGCCAGGCTACCACTGAAGCTATTATCCCAAACCCTAAACCTAAAAGGATCTGCTGCCAAAATGGCCAGCCTTCAAAAAAAACACGAAATAGGGTTGTTGAAAGGAAATGATGATGGATCAATGCCCCAAAAGCTGTAAAGATTACCAATGATAAAAATGCAAAGAAATTGAGTTGCTGGCGTCTGATAGCGAATCCTTTTTGGTCTTTACAAAAATAATACAACCCATTAATATAAAATTGAGATGGGCTTGCAAGTTCCTTATTTTTAGCGAAATTAAATAGATTACCATTAGATTTGCTTTTCGTGTCCAACCCATAAATTGGCATAAAGCCAGAAAATTGATGCAAGGTATTTTAAGAAATGCCGTATGGCGATATGATTTAATAGGCTGGTTAGCTGTAATTGGGTTTTTCATCATATCAGCTATTACCAATAACAAAGATATTCCCAAGACCTTTATCGGGGCTTTGGGGATCATTGGTTTAATGTTTCTAATAGGTCTTTCCGTAGAGATTCTTATTGAAACCATTAAACACTTGAAAGGCCTTGGAACTATCACTGGTTTGCTAACTAACTTCCCAGAGATGTTGGTGGTTATTGTGGGCTTGGTAGATAACGATATCCTTTTTGCGAATTCTACACCCCTGGGGTCCAATTTTGTGAATCCAATCGTCTTATTTTTTGCTGCATTTTTATTAGGGGCATTAAAAATAGCATTAAGGATCTATCCGTTGTATACGGCCATTACCCTCTTAGCATCCCTTAGTATAGCAGGTAGCTTTTTTCTCATTCCAATCAATGCTTATCCCATTTGGTTAGCTATAATGATTGGGGTTACGCTCATCTTGTTTTTTCAAAGGCCGGATGAGGTTGATGAAGAAGAAGAAGCTTCAGAATTCATCAGTGGTTTTTGGTTTTTTCCTTCCGCTTTAGTTCTCATAGTATCGGGTTATTTTCTGGATCCTGTTGTTGAGTTTGCTTCGGAAGCTTCCTCAGCTCCCAAAGGCCTTATAGGGTTTGCGGTGCTATCAATCTTATCCAGTTGGCCGGAATTCAAGACCATTTTTGCATTGATTAATCGCAAAAAACACTCAGCGGGCGTTTTAAATACTTTGATCAGTAATATCATTAACCTTTGGCTGGCAGGAGGTGGTGTTGTTTTATACTGGATATTTGGTTGATTATTGCCGCTTAAGCAATGCAGCCTATGATTTTTTAGTGCTGATCAAAACCTGCCACCGGAATGCCCAGAACCAGTCAATATGGTATTGGGATAGGCCTGACTCTTTCAGAATATTCAGCCATTCTCGCTTTTTAAAAGCACGCATCACCGATAAGGGCCCATCGTTCTTTACCATTGGCGTTTTGGATAGTAGGTTGGTAAAACCAATTGTGAAATAGTAGGGTATAGGATGCCGGTGAAGATCATTGATAAGTATCGCAGTGGACGATTGTTGGGAAAGTTGTTTAAGAAGAGTCACCAGCGTTGGTGTTGTGAAATGGTGGCAGAATAAGGTAAGTAAAACAACATCGAATTTTTTTCCCTTGAATTGATCGGAGAAGATATCCTCCGTTGTGAAGGTTAATGCTTCTTTGTTGGTCCATGCTTTGGCAAACTGGATAACGTTAGGATTAGCATCAATACCTTCTAAAACTACGGGTAATTGGTTTTTTTTGCCCCAATTAGCCACCTGCTCCAGAAGGTCTCCTCCTCCGCAACCCAGGTCAGCGATTTTAGCCGGTCTGTTGAGTTTAGCTAACTCAGGTTTTATTTGATTCAACCCACTGATCAAAACCTTCTGCCCCCCAGACCACCTATTGATAAAAGCCAATTCTTTAAGACTTTGTTCCAG
The DNA here is from genome assembly GCA_964595485.1 of uncultured Sphingobacteriales bacterium. Lineage (GTDB taxonomy): Bacteria > Bacteroidota > Bacteroidia > CAILMK01 > CAYYUA01 > CAZQQN01. Next base: position 29,049 of record CAZQQN010000005.1, read on the forward strand.
GTCAAAACCACCACTTCCAAGGTCATCCATGATCTCTTCCTGCTGACTTCGCTCGCTTAAGTCGGGTAAGAATTTCATGATCAACCCAATTTTAGTGGTTAAAGGCAAAAAGCCCGGTTTGAATGGTTAAACCCGGCCCAAAAGCCATTCCCAGAATGAAAGGGTTGCTAATGTTTTGGTTTGCTTCCTGGTAAAGTTTCTGAAGAACAAAAAGAATGGTAGGGGAAGACATATTGCCATAGGTCCTTAATACATCTCTTCCCGCACCTGTTAAAGGCTCAGGCAGCGGCAAAGTATTTTCAATGGCGTCCAATATGCGGACACCGCCCGGATGCGCTGCCAGGTATCCCAGATCTTTGTAGGTGATTTGATTCCTTGCGAGAAGGGTGTTAACAGTATTGTGAACCGGTTGGCCAATATGCTCTGGGATAGATTTTGACAGAAACATTTCAAATCCATTGTCACCAATATGCCAGGTCATCTCATCTCCAGTATTGGGGATAAGATTACTTTTAAAATCTTTTAAAGAAATGCCTTTCTTTTCCCCGTTTTCCTCGTTTTCGATTATAGCTGCACCAGCCCCGTCTCCGAATAAAGCGTTGGCAATGATATGTTCTTTTTGATGGTTAGCCTGAAAGTGAAGGCTGCATAACTCCACTGCTACCACAAGGACTTTAGCATTTGGCTCACTCTGGGTTATGTGGTTTGCGGTATTCAAAGCATTGAATACGGCATAGCATCCCATAAAGTTAATACTAACTCTGGCAGTATCAGCGGGTAAGTCTAATGTCTTAATTAAATCGATATCGAGTCCTGGTGCATACATCCCGGTGCAGGAAACGGTTATGAGATGAGTGATTGTTTCAGGTTCATAGCCTACCTCCTCAAGGGATTCCTGGCTGGCTGCTTCCCCTAAATGAACGGCTTCCTTTCTGAATTTGGCCAGGCGATCAGCGGTGGTTGGTGAGGGGTTCTTTTCATCAAAAAGCAATTTAGGCTCATAATCATCTCCAAAATCAGACAAAACAGAATAGCGATTCTCAATGCCACTATTGTTGTAAACTTTTTTAAGCCAGTTGGCTTCCTGGTTTCCCATGTCCAGGTACCGGATCATGAAAGAGGCTACTTCCTCCTGGCTGAAGCTGTGTTGAGGCAAGGCAGTGCCTATGGATACAATTTGGCTTTTCATTTTGACGGTGACAAATTAGTGATAATTTTGGCTGATTTCGTTAAATGAAACAGTTCCCAAAGCAAATATGCTTAAACGATCTACCATCCAGCACCTAAGATTTCCTTTTTCCTTGTTTCTTATGCCTGTTTTTGCATTTTCTGCATCTCAAAGCTCTATTTCAAACTGGCAAAATGCCTTTCTTGTTTTTGTAATCCTTCATTTTCTCCTATACCCTGCCAGCAATGGCTACAATAGCTTTTATGACAAAGACGAGGGTAGCATAGGAGGTATTAAGCATCCCTTACCTGTATCCCGTCAATTGCTTTGGATAACTTGGTTATTGGATTTACTTGCGGTTTGCTTTGGTTTATTGCTAAGTTGGCGTTTTGCACTGATGGTTTTGATTTACAGTTTGGTATCCCGGGCTTACAGTCATCCGGCTATTCGTATCAAGCGTTACCCTATTGTTTCTCTAATAGTATTGGTTCTTTTCCAGGGGCTTTTTACTTACAGCATGGTTACGCTTGGGATACAGCAATTAAATTTTCATGAGCTAATGCGAATGGATATCCTCTTACCATCTACCTTAACAGGCTTTTTCTTAATGGGCTTTTATCCACTAACACAAATATATCAACATGAGGAAGATTCGCAACGGGGGGATAACACTCTTAGTTTACTACTGGGTATAAAAGGAACTTTTTTATTTACCGGCTTAAGCTGGTTAATTGGTATTGCCGGCTTTTTTTGGTATTTCAAAGCTTTTTTTTCGATGACCCCCTTCTGGGGATTTTTAATTTGTATGAGCCCGGTAGCGGGGTATTACCTATACTGGTTTTATAGGGCTTATGAAGATCCATCAGCAGCAAATTTCACTCATGCCCATCGCTTTATTCGTTTATCCACCTCTGCAATGACCCTCTTTTTCGTTGGGTTTTACTGGTTCTGGTTTCACGCTTAAAATGACTGACCGTGTGTATAGGGAATTATTCTTTTGGCAAGGGACGGAAAGACATTGAAAAAATCAACAGCCATTTGTCCCCATATTGGGTTCCCCAACGCAAGTTCCTGGATATTAAGGCCGGTTTTGATCCTTTTACCAAACGTTGATCGCCAGTTTGATTCGTATCGCCCTTCCATGGTTGAGCGGTCAAGCTCACCGCTAAGGAAACCTGATATTTCCGGTGCAAGTATCTTAGCCGAGTGAAGAGCCATAGCCATACCATTTCCACATAAAGGCGTGATCATGCCTGCAGCGTCACCAGCCGTTAGTACGTGATCCTCAACCAAGCTCTTCTGGGCAAATGAAATTTCATTGATCACTAGTGGTTTTTCCCACAAAAACTCACCTTGCTGGAAAATCTGGCGCAGGTAAGGATTGGCTTTAAGGATTTGATCCTCCATTTCATGAATGCCACCTGCTTTTTTGAGGTGATGCCGTTTAGCCAGGTAACAAAGACAGTAACGTCCATCTTCTACGCGGGATATGCCGCAATAACCACCTTTAAAATGGTGAAGCCCTATTTGGTCTTCTGGTTTATCAATGGACAGGTGATATTTAACCCCAACATACGGGGAGGATTGCTTGAGAAAATCCCTGTTAAGGTGACGGTCCATTACGGATAATTTGCCAAAACTACCGATCACAACTTTCGAATGATAAATACTGCCATCACTGGCACGCATGGTAAAAAAATCCTGCTTCGGGTCATATTCAAGGGATTTAACTTTTGTTTTGGTTTGTATTTGGGAGCCAGTGGCTATTGCTTTTTCAGCTAAGAGGTGGTCAAGTTGATAGCGGCTGATCCCGAACCCACCAAGATCCAATGGTAAATTAAGGTAACTGCCGGATGATGTGGTAACCTGGAGGTTATTGATTTGAGGTGTTTCAAAGGGAATCTTTACTCCTAGTTGTCTCAAAAAAGGCCCAACTTCATTGGAGACATATTCTCCACAAACTTTATGCTTTGGGAAATTTCCTTTTTCCAGGACTGTAACTGACCATCCATAGCTGGCTAAAAGGATTGCATTGCCTAAACCGGCTAAGCCGCCCCCAATGATAATCACATCCCGCATAAAGGTTCTTGTTTAAAGAGAAAAAAGTTGTTCTTAACTGATTTATTTAACATTTTGTAACTTAGTAAGTTGATAAAATCAATTAGTTATGGAAGAAGGTGTAATATATCATGACCAAGATAACCAAAAATTTTTCATAAGGATCAATGGCAATGAAGGGCAATTGAAATATACCAAAGAAGGCGAATTACTCGATTTTTATTATACTTATGTCCCTGAGGAGTTTAGGGGTAAAGGTGTTGCCAGTAAAATCGTGGAAAGTGCTCTTACATTCGCCTGGAACAGCGGTTTTAGGGTAAGACCAACTTGTCCTTTTGTATCCGACTATATTAAAAACCATGAGCAATACCTTGACTTGGTCGAATAATGGTAACCCTCACTTGTGCTTAAACCATATAAATATTCTTCCGTTATTTTTGGCATCTTTGTCAATCCTGTCGTATAGTTGCTTAATGTGCTTCTGATCCAGGAATTTAAGCACCCGTTTTTTTAGTTGTCCACTGCCTTTGCCATGAATGATCTCAACGATCTTAGCTTTTTCATCCAAAGCTTGTTGAATGGTATCGTTCAATGCGTTATCAATGGCTTCGCTTTTATTGTAAATAGGGTGCAGGTCCAGTTTGACTTTACTCGCCATTGCCTAAGCGTTTCATTGAAATGAAATTTAAAATCATTATAAGTTTCTGCCAAAAGGGTTGATTGCATGTTAATCTCCTAGGACTTCATCCAAAAAAAAGGCCGGTAACACAATGGTTACCGGCCCTTTCAAGTGATCCCTGAATTTTGATCAGCTATTACTCATCTTTCTTTTTGTCATTCTCATTGACTTCCTCGTAGTCAACATCTTCTACATTTTCATCGCCTCCTTGTTGCTCTCCCTGTTGTTCTTCGCCACCGGAAGCTTGTTCTTCACCGCCTTGAGCACCTGCTTCTTGCTGTGCTTGATACATATCCTGAGAAGCGGCTTGCCAAGCTTCATTCAACTCATTGGTTGCAGAGTCGATGGTCTCGAGGTCTTCATTTTTATGAGCCTCGCGAAGCTTTTCTAAGGCATCCTGAATAGTCTTCTTCTTGTCTTCAGGTATCTTGTCACCGTATTCATTCAATTGTTTGTCAGTAGAGAAGATCAAGTTGTCAGCATTGTTAAGCTTTTCAACCTTTTCCTTTTCCTGACGATCTCTTTCCTCATTTTCTTCGGCCTCTTTCTTCATTTTTTCGATTTCCTCTTCACTCAAGCCAGAAGAAGCTTCAATTCGGATGCTTTGCTCTTTACCGGTTGCTTTGTCCTGAGCACTTACGTTAAGGATACCGTTGGCATCAAGGTCGAAGGTGACTTCAATCTGTGGTGTTCCCCTTGGAGCGGGAGGAATACCGTCAAGGATAAAGTTGCCGATAGCCTTGTTATCTTTGGCCATGGGTCGTTCACCTTGCAATACCTTAATTTCTACTGAAGTTTGGTTATCAGCAGCGGTTGAGAAAGTTTCGGTTTTCTTGGTTGGTATGGTGGTATTTGCTTCTATCAACTTAGTCATAACGCCACCCATAGTCTCGATGCCTAAGCTTAATGGCGTGACATCCAATAAGAGAACGTCCTTAACGTCACCAGCCAATACACCGCCTTGAATAGCTGCTCCAAGCGCTACAACTTCATCAGGGTTAACTCCTTTATTGGGATCTTTCCCAAAGAATTCCTTGACTTTTTCCTGAACCTTCGGAATCCTGGTAGAGCCCCCTACCAATATTACTTGGTCTATGTCTCCGGGCTTCTTACCGGCTTGTTCTACAGCCTGACGGGTTGGGCCCATTGCCCTTTCAACGAGGTTATCGATGAGTTGCTCGAATTTGGATTTTGTTAACTTAGTGACGAGGTGCTTAGGCACATTGTCGATGGATGTGATATAAGGCAGGTTGATCTCACTTTCATTGGCTGAGGAAAGTTCGACCTTTGTTTTCTCAGCGGTTTCTTTCAAACGCTGAAGTGCCATGTTGTCTTCGCGCAGGTCTACGTTATTTTCCTGTTTGAATTCTTCGGCCAACCAATCAATGATAACGCGGTCAAAATCATCACCGCCTAAATGGGTATCGCCATTGGTTGCTTTGACTTCAAATACCCCATCGCCTAATTCAAGAATGGAAATATCGAATGTCCCACCACCAAGGTCAAATACAGCAATGGTTTGGTCTTCTTCTTTTTTATCAAGGCCATAAGCAATTGAAGCAGCTGTTGGTTCATTAATGATACGCTTAACTTCTAAACCGGCAATTTGACCTGCTTCTTTTGTTGCTTGCCTTTGGGAATCATCGAAGTAAGCTGGTACAGTAATGACAGCTTCTTTTACTTCCTCTCCAAGATAGTCCTCAGCAGTTTTCTTCATCTTTTGAACTACCATTGCTGAAAGTTCCTGTGGCGTGTATTCCTTATCCCCTATGTTAACCCTAACAGTATCATTTTTTCCTTTCTGAAGCGGGTAAGAAAATTGCTTAAGTTCTTCTGTTACTTCGTCATATTTCCTACCCATGAAACGCTTAATGGAAGTAATAGTACGATCAGGGTTAATAATAGCCTGCCGCTTAGCCGGATCGCCTACTTTCATTTCACCATTCTCCATGAAGGCTATAACGGAGGGGGTTGTTCTTTTTCCTTCACTATTCTGTATAACGGAGGGTTGGCTTCCTTCCATTACCGATACACAAGAGTTTGTTGTACCTAAGTCAATTCCGATAATTTTACTCATACCTATCGTCTATTTTTTGATTTCCTAATACTATTTCTCTTCCTTTAGGTACAATGGCAATGCCAAAAAAACCTGCCCCTCAAAATCTGTCAAAAATGATTACTCATAGGCAGTTTATGACAAAAAGACAGGCTATCGGTTAGTAGGTAAAGCGCAGGTTAGGCATGTTGCTTAGTGAATCTTTGGTTCCTGAACTTAGCTGAACATCGAAGACTTCTTTGCGGCGGGAGGAAAACAAGCCGCGCCCATTATTAATATTCGAGAATTTAGGTTTCCTCTGTACAATGCTTATGGATGGTTCATTGACTTCGATGTAATTAAATAAATTCTCGCCTCCTCCGGTAATTACCAGTTTGGTCTCCATTGCTGAAAAAGGCCTTTGAATGTTTTTCTCAGTTGAGAACTTGTCTATCATGAACTCGAAAAATCCTTTTGGATCCAATTCGTATTCAAAACTTTTCGATGAATTACCTTCAGTACTCTTTTTTGGAAAAAATGGCCACTTAACAGTATCTTTTGTTCGGTTACCATTCTGGTCTACTTCTTCCAGATAAAAATTTAGCTGGAATTTGTAGAAATAAGCATTTTGGCCTGTGCTGCCGTCAAAAAATACTTCACTACCATTGATATTTTCTTTGAAGCTTAATGTATTTGAACGACCCCGTAAAGGATTATTGAGATTAATATCCCCTACAAGAGCTGTTTTAGCTGAAACAGTTTTCCCACTTTTTAGCCGGTCAATGACAATCCGGTAATTGTAATCTTTATCCAGGTCCATTTGACCTTGGTAAATAACAATTTCTGGGTTTGGGAATAAGCCTTCTCCCTTGGTTTGCAAGGGGGTTTCCCTTAACCTAACTTCTTCTCTGGCCCGGTTCTTATCCATTTCCTGGAGCCTAACCCTTATTGACTTGTTATGGTAGATGGAGTCGGGTTCATTCTTGGCAATATTCCGTGCACTTCTATTTTTATTCAGAAATGCTTTGTTTACTTTAATCTGGTGGATGGTATCGCCTTTATCCAACAAGCCGTAAACGATAGTAATTTCCTCATGAGGCGCATTGACATCAACCGTATTGTCACAGCTTGAAATGATGCCCCAAAAAAGGACAAAAAAGGCGCAATAAGCAAGATTTTTCTTCATAGCCATGCCTTTGATAAGCCACAAAACTAAAAAATGTTCATTAGCAATTCTTTTATCTCCCTAAATTACCAATATGCAACCCCGAAGTAACCGGAAAATGGCAAAAAAATTTCGAATGGCTATGCTTTATAAGGGTTTTTAAAGCAACGTTTGAAATTTTTATTGTTTTACGCCCATTTTGTTTTTTTCGGGATAGGCTTCAAACGCTAAAAATATCTTAAATTCAACCGCTCAAAACAGCTAAACTATGGCAAAGCAAAAAGGGGATTACAAAAAGATCACCACGAATGTGCTGCAGGAAATGTATCACAACAGTGAGCCGATTTCCATGCTAACCGCCTATGATTATTCTTTTTCAAGGATATTGGATAAGGCAGGCATTGATATTATTTTAGTGGGAGACTCTGCATCCAATGTTATGGCTGGTAACAACACTACTTTACCCATCACCCTTGATCAGATGATTTACCATGCCTCCTCCGTGGTGAATGGTCGCGACCGAGCCTTGATAGTGGTAGACCTGCCATTTGGCTCTTACCAGGGTAGTAGTCGTGTCGCTTTGGAGTCTTCTATTCGAATCATGAAAGAATCGGGGGGGCATGCAGTTAAGATAGAAGGTGGAGAGGAAATACGCGAGTCCCTCGACCGGATAATTTCAGCCGGCATACCGGTGATGGGGCATTTAGGGCTTACACCGCAGTCTATTTACAAATTTGGTACTTTTTCAGTAAGGGCAACAGAACAAGAAGAAGCCCAGAAAGTACTCAAGGATGCTAAAATTCTGGAAGAAGCAGGTTGTTTTGCCATTGTCCTCGAAAAAATCCCTGCTAAACTTGCCAAACAGGTGACTGAATCCATTAACATACCGACTATCGGTATTGGGGCCGGCCCGGATGTCAGTGGCCAGGTCCTGGTTTTACATGATATGCTTGGCTTAAGTAAAGATTTCAATCCTCGTTTTCTCCGCAGGTATATGGATCTATATGATGAAATAACAGGAGCGGTTCAGCACTACATTGAAGATATAAAGAATGGTGATTTTCCGAGCGATAAGGAATCTTACTAAACAGCTGGAGGGAGATTTCACCATTAATTTTTTGAAATACTTTAGATAAACTTAACGGTTAATGAGTTTTAGGTTCTCTTAAATTAAAACTCATGTCATCTTTTATTTCCCCTTTATAATCAAAGGAAAGAAAGCTTATTAGAATCCTTTCAAAGTAAAGTTGGAAATCTTAAGTAACGGAATGACGGTTGGACCATTAAATGAGTAGTAAAGCTCCTGTTTTTTGCAAATGGAGGGTTATTAAATCCGTGGTTAAGCTGTTACAAAACTACAGGTTTTCGAATTGGCCTAATCCAAACCCTATACGAAATCCCCTGCTTTTGAAAGCTTTCCCGGAATACCCATGGAAAAAACTCACCTTTATCAAATCTGAGCCCATTAAATTCAAAATATTGGATAAGCCTACACCCCATTCCCAATACATAGGCTGATCCTTTCTGTACAGTAAGTTGCCTTCTGCCACTACTTCCCACTGCCATTGTTTTATCCAGGGGAGTTTATTCCACAAGAACCCATTAAATTGGTGGGTGATATGCCCTTCTGCGAATGGTTCGGTAGTGCTACCTTCGTAATAGTCCAATAATTGAAAGCCGGTTTTGTTATAATTGTAATAGGTAATCTCTTGGCCGTTGAAGTGGCGATAATCCATAAAGGGCGTTCGGTTTTTGCTGGTAAATAGCCCACCAGTACCCTTAAAATTCAGGCGGCCCAATAATTGAAAGTCGATATCACCATTGATTCCCAAAGTGGCCATGCCGTAATTCGCATCGCTACCGGCTATGCCGGGAACAGCTTTTTTAAAGCCAATTTGAAAAGTTGGCCAATCGGTGCCCAGGTTACGTTTTTCCCCTTCTACGGTCATGTATTGCATACCCGGCTTTATGGTAAGCTTAGCATCCAAGATAAAGGCCTTATGGGGCTCAAAATTTTTTATATTTTCAAAATAAGGATGATCGGGCTTGTTAGGTGTGAATTGTTCTTCTTCCGATAGGGTAAAATCTGTATTATTCTGAAGGGGGTCTCGTTTAGCCCACCTTAAATTGAAAGATGGGAACAAACCATTCCCAATTTCTTCCGAAAAGCCGATTTCTGCGTAGGTAGATTCGTAGATCTTCATGTAATTAGCACCGGAAAGTAAAGTATAACTTGTATTCCAGGCCCTGCTTATAGGTTTATTGGGATTAAATTGTCTTATTGTTCTACCTGCTTTTAATTGCCAAGGATTTCTGTGTAAAGACAAGCCTCCATTTAAGTGGTTATTGGCAAACCCATATCTTACAAAAGGGGAGATACTAAGATCAGGCTTTTCCTCATAAGTTTTTTTAAAGGTTCCTTGAATTTTCGGTACCCATCCTTCAATGGTGTTGTACCTAAGTAAGGATATTAAAATAGGGGAAATGGAAAACCTGTAATTAGCGGTTCGTTTGCGGTGATTATAGCCGGAGTAGACAATATCTCCCACAGATGGTTGATTGTAAATGCTGTCGACAGAGTCTATGTAAGTCTTTGAATTTCTTACTTTCTCTAAGCTATCCTTTATTCTGAAATCTGCCTGCTCGTCTGGTTTTAATTTTACCGGTCTCAAAGTATCCCAATAGTTTTCATCACGGCCCGAAGCTTCTTCCGTGATCTTTACCAATTCATTATCGAAATAATCATCACCCAGGTCTGGAGATATGTCGTATTCTGAAAAGTGGGAAATGGCATTCAACGTAAGATTCATGCCTACTAAATTTCCCAGCACCCGGAAATTCTGATTGTACAGGCGCCATACGCTATCTGTAACAGGCACATAGGTCTGCTTGATGCGAAATGAATCAAATTGTCGAAGGCCATTGGCCTTTTCGATAGAAAGGTTGACCCCTTTTATACGCCAGGTTTTGTTAACAATGTTCATATATCCTTCAAAAACCGGGTCAGATTCTCTTTTGGGGATTACCTTTATTCGGTGTATCCGCTTTTTGTTTTCGCGGAAAGTTCCTTCCCACTTGTAATCATAGAAAAACAAAGCATTGTTTGCTATGGGACTAACGATTGGGCGTTTACTGCTGCCACCCAAGTCGATCAAGTTCTCATAAAACGAAACAGGTTCATTGAAGGCGAAATTAAAGCTGAACGCAACCTGGTTACCACTAACCCTTGATGATATCATTTCTTCTTTAAACTCACCCGGATGTTGATAATAGAGGTTAGAAAGTGACTCGGACAGATAGATGTAGCCTTTAGGCAGATCCGAGGAATCCAGCAACATTTCACTTGTAAGGGTATCTGTTTTCATTTTGGCTTTCGAATACACCTTACATTGGTATTGCTTTACTTCCTTCCTGAAGGCTGGTTTGCGATCGATGGCGTTTCTAACAATACGGTAAGCAGGGTCTTCCCCGGTTACGGTAACGGTTTCCATATTGTAAGCCTGCTTCTCAAGGGTAACGTTTAACTTAACAGGCTCCTCTTTCACACTGACCTGCTTTATTTTGCTTTTGTACCCTGTGTAGCGAAATACTACCTGGTAATCACCTGGTTTTAATTCAAGCTCATATTTTCCATCGATGTTGGTGGTCGTTCCTTTAGTCGTTCCTTTGATGATGATATTCGCGTAGGGAAGGGGTTTGCCATTATTGTTAGTCACTGTGCCGAAGATTGAAATGGCTTGGGTAATAGTGGGTATAAACCAGGAGCAAAAAATCAGCACTGATTTTTTAACCATAGGATTGATACGCTTTCTTTAAAGGTTAATAGCAGACAGATACCAATACAATGAAAATAGATTCAAATGAAGTTGAAGAATGGTGTCGATTATTGAATCATAAGCTTTTTAGCATAACGCTTATAAGAGCTAAATATTTCTCTTTTTGAAATGCTTTAATACTTGATTCGCAATAAACATTGGCTTTCAAGGTATTAGATCCCATCACAAACAAATCCATTCCATAGGTAGAATGATACCTAACAATCATTCATCCTTTGGCGGATGGTTATGGCGATAATGCTCATGATCAGGCCCTCTCCCGTGCTTATCTTTTTCACCTTTTTCTACATTCTGTTGTTTAAGCTGAATATCCCCTTTCTTTTTTTGACCTTGTTCCTGTTGGTTTTTTGGTGGGTGGTCATGCTGGTAATGCGGATGATCGGGGCCTCTGCCAAATTTATCTTTTCCACTACTACCTGAACTTACGGGAGATGATTCTTGTGATTTTTGCTTGCGATTAAGGTCAATTTGCTTTTTGTTGCCAGGTTGAGCTGTTTGACCCTGGTTTTCATCTATTACTTCACCCGTAATGGTAACCTTATGAGGGCTATTTTGGGTATTGGCCACCAATGTTACAGATTGCTCAAAAGTCTTGGGTGACTTTCCTTTACTATCGTATTCCACATCTACATAGCCGGTTTCACCCGGTGGTACGGGGTCATCAGAATATTCCGGAACCGTACAGCCACAACTAGCTGAGGCATCACTGATAACCAATGGTTCATCCCCTGTATTCTTAAAAATGAAACCTTTCACAACCTTCTGACCCTTCTGAATTTTTCCCAGGTCTTTGGTGGTTTCTTCAAATCTGAATTCTGCTGTTCCTTCCAGGTTTTTTGCTTTTTCCTGTTGATTATTGGTGCTGGCAACCTGACTATCCGATTTGTCATTGTTGCATTTAGTAAAGAAAAAACTCAGAACAATCAGAATGGCGGTAATATTAAGATTTCTCATAAAACGGGATTTTAACCTTTTTTCTAATTGCAGGAAATATTGGCGAAAGGTACTTTTAAATCCTTAAGATTCAAAATCAGGCCAGGTAGGTATTAAATACTAGAGGTCCTTGCTGGAGGTCAATAAGAATACCCTCCCTAAACTGAAATTAGGTTGCAATGCAAATTTATTTTTAGATAACCCGGAATCAAACCTCAATGAAAAAGCTAACACGAAAAATTTTCTTTAAAGTTAACCTAAATCACGAAAAGAAGTTGGTAAACAACCCTTTTGAAGTGTTTTAAGCAATCTATTTACATACTCCTTCGATACCTGCCACCAACATCATAAAGGGCTTGACTAATCTGACCCAGTGAAGCCACTTTGGTAGTTTCCATTAGTTCTTCGTATATGTTGCCATTCTGGGAAGCTACTTTCTGCAGGTTTTTGAGTGATTGGTTAGCCCTTTCTTCATTACGTTGTTTGAAATTATTAACCATCTCAATTTGGTATTGCTTTTCCTCCTCATCTGATCGAATAACCTCTTCCGGGACTTTAGCAGGTGAGCCTGAGTCACTCAGGAAAGTATTGACGCCAATAATCGGCAAATCACCGGAGTGCTTCAGCTTTTCATAATACAATGATTCTTCCTGTATTTTATTACGTTGGTACATGTTTTCCATGGCGCCCAATACGCCACCTCTTTCAGTTAAGCGGTTGAATTCCTGGTAAACGGCATCCTCTACTAAATCCGTCAGTTTTTCAATGACGAAGGAGCCTTGATTAGGATTTTCATTCTGAGCCAGCCCAAGCTCTTTGTTAATGATAAGCTGGATGGCCATGGCCTGCCTAACCGTGTCTTCGGTTGGGGTTGTAATAGCCTCATCGGATGCATTGGTATGCAATGAATTGCAATTATCATAAATAGCATAGAGGGCCTGTAGTGTAGTTCGGATATCATTGAAGCTGATTTCCTGCGCATGAAGGGAACGCCCTGATGTCTGGATATGATATTTCAACTTTTGCGCTCTAGAGCCACCCCCGTAGAAATTTTTGATAGCTTTAGACCAAATCCTTCTTGCAACACGGCCAATAACTGCATACTCAGCATCGATTCCATTGGAGAAGAAGAAGGAAAGGTTTGGTCCGAACTCATCAATGTCCATTCCTTTGTAAAGGTAATACTCTACATAGGTAAAGGCATTGCTGAGTGTTAGCGCTAATTGGGTGATAGGATTGGCTCCTGCTTCCCCGATATGATAACCGGAAATGGAGACTGAATAGAAATTCTGCACTTTGTTATCGATGAAATACTTCTGCACATCTCCCATCATTTTGAGAGCAAATTCCGTGGAGAATATGCACGTATTCTGGGCCTGGTCTTCTTTCAGTATATCCGCCTGAACAGTACCACGAACTTGCTGTAGGGTATCTGCCTTTATTTTTTCATAGGTTTCTTTATCCAGCACTTCATCACCTGTAACACCTAAAAGTTTTAAGCCCAGTTGATCATTGGTTTCAGGTAACTCGCCATGATAATCGGGCCGTTTCCAGCCATTTTTATCATAAAGATCCTGGATTTGCTTTTCCACTTTTTCCTCCATTCCCTGCTCTTTAATGTATAGCTCACATTGCTGATCTATGGCGGCGTTCATGAAAAAGCCCAGTATCATTGGTGCAGGGCCATTGATTGTCATTGAAACGGAAGTCTTTGGATCAGCCAGGTTAAATCCAGAATATAGTTTTTTGGCATCATCCAGCGTGGCTATGCTAACACCTGAGTTACCGACTTTCCCATAAATATCGGGACGGGTTGCCGGGTCTTCCCCATAAAGCGTTACCGAATCAAATGCGGTGGATAGCCTGGCAACACCGCTACCACTGCTTAAGTAATGAAATCGTTTATTTGTTCTTTCGGGGCCACCTTCACCGGCAAACATCCGTGTTGGATCTTCTCCCTCTCGCTTAAAAGGAAAAACACCCGCGGTGTAAGGGAATTGTCCAGGTACATTTTCAGTCATTTGCCATTTGAGTAAATCGCCCCAATCCTGGTAGGATGGCAAGGCCACTTTAGGAATTTGGGTACCTGAAAGGGTCTCCCTGTGAAGGCTAACCTCAAATTCTTTACTACGAACCGTGTAAGTGATGGTATCGCCAGTATATTGATCAACTTTTTCCGGCCACTGATCCAATAACTGTTTAGCCTCGGGATGAAGGCTTTGCTCAAGGTTTTTGTATTGCTCTCTTAATGGCTTGATTTGATCTTCACCTGCATTGGTTTCTTCCATCATTTTGATGGTGCCACTTAGTTGATAAAGTTGGCTGGCAAGCTTGGATTGTTCTTTGACAAAGTTATCGTACCGCTGATTGTTATCGACAATCTCTGACAAATACCTGACCCGCTCTGGCGGAATGATGTAGATCTTTTCCGACATCACGTCAACGTAATCATAGGAGGTAGGGAATGAATGATTGGTTTTATCACTCAGGGTGTCCATGGAAACTTTAAACAGGTTGTTCATTCCCGGATCATTGAACTGGGAGGCGATGGTACCGTATATTGGCAACTCATTATCATCAGCATTGAAAAGGTGATGATTGCGCTTGAACTGTTTACTGACATCCCGGATAGCATCCAATGCACCTTTTTTATCAAACTTGTTGATGGCTACAATGTCCGCATAATCAAGCATATCAATTTTCTCAAGCTGGGTAGCCGCACCAAATTCAGGAGTCATGACGTACAGAGAAACATCGCAATAGTCAACAATCGATGAATCGGCTTGCCCAATGCCTGAACTTTCAAGAATGATCAGGTCATAATTGGCACGCTTGCAGATATTTACTGCATCTTCAATATATGGGGATACTGAAATATTGGGCTGCCGGGTAGCAAGGGATCTCATGTATGCCCGGTCAGAGTGAATGGCATTCATCCGGATGCGATCTCCCAACAATGCACCACCGGTTTTTCTTTTAGAGGGATCAACAGAAATGATGGCAATTTTCTGGTCATCATACTCATTCAGAAAACGCCTGATAAGCTCGTCAGTCAATGAAGACTTACCTGCCCCGCCGGTACCCGTTATACCTAAGACAGGGATTTCCTGTTTTTCTGTATTCTTTTCTAGTTCTTGTTGAAACTCATCAACCTCGTGTTGCGGGTGATTTTCAACATAACTTATTGCCTGCGCTATTGCTTGCGGTTGGTTATCCTTTATTCCGGTGAAATTAACCTGGTTGATGTTACAAATGGTCTGGAAGTCACATTCTTCCATTATCCGGTTTATCATCCCTTGAAGGCCCATTTCCCGGCCATCATCAGGAGAGAAAATTTTACGAATACCGTAATTGTGAAGCTCATCGATTTCATGGGGTAAAATGGTACCGCCACCACCCCCGAAAATTTTAACATGGTCAGCGCCTCTATCTTTCAGGAGGTCGTACATGTATTTGAAATACTCAATGTGACCCCCTTGGTAAGATGTTATGGCTATCCCTTGCGCGTCTTCTTCTATTGCTGTATCAACAACCTCCTGGACGGAACGGTCATGACCCAGGTGGATCACTTCAGCACCAGTTCCCTGTATAACCCGCCTCATGACATTGATCGTAGCATCGTGCCCGTCAAAGAGAGATGCTGCTGTGACAATGCGAACCTTTTGCTGAGGATTGTATTGTTCTACTTGCTGATCACTCATAAACCTACTTTATGTTTGTTCACAAATTTAACAATTTTAATAGCCCAAAATAAGGTTTTTTTAAAAGGCATCAACTAATCAAATGCTGCTTGTTTCGAACGGTCTGCGCTAATGTATTTTTTCCTAATATTTTGGCTAAATAGGATACCTCTAAACAAAGCATTTTTTTCTTCGTTTAGGGTTAAACATTAAAAATATTTCCCAATTCTCTGAAACCGGTTTCCTCTTTTCAGAAAGATTTTTAAATCAAACCTTTTTTAACTTAACGGCTATTGCCGTATTAAATTTAAATTTGCTGTTTTAAAAAAAGGTAGCCCATGGCATTAAAAGACATTGTTTCAATCACTGGAAAAAGTGGTCTTTACCGTATTATTTCGCGTACCAATAATGGTATTATCGTTGAATCTTTGGATGAGCGTAAGTCCAAAATGAAAATTAACACCAATTTTCAAATTGCCATATTGGATGAAATTACGATTTACACCCTTGATGATACGGATCTACATTTAAAGGATGTATTTAAGAACATTTATCAGCGGGATGGGGAGAAAACAAGTATAAGTCATAAGGCGAAACCTGCTGAGCTGAAAGAATACTTCCAGGAAGTCGCTCCTAATCATGATCCGGACCGGGTTTATCCCTCCGATATCAAAAAGATTCTTCAGTGGTATAATATTCTAAGTGAGGAGGATAGCCTTGGTTTACAAGATGAACAAGAAAGTGAAAGCGGTGAGGAAAGTGAAAATGATAAACAAAATGAGCCTGATGAAGTTGGGGGGAAGGCGGAAGACGTAAGCGATAATAATCAAAAGGATGGCTAATTAATTCTTCAGCATTGAACTGAAATTGAGGTACCAAATATGACAACAACACAAAGTCTGACTAAAAAAGAGCGCGAATTCTTACCAGCTGATTTTAGCCTAACCAGCTGGGAAAAAGTGAAGCCTTACTTTGAAGAACTCAGGGATCGGTCTATTGATAGCTTGGAAGGGTTAAAGCAATGGATGAAGGACCGTAGTGAACTTGAGTCTTTTATTGGAGAGGATGCCGGATGGCGCTTTATCAATCATACTCGTAATACGCAGGATGTAGAGGCAAAAGAAAGGTACCTTGAATTTATAAAGACCATTCAGCCTCAGCTAAGTCCTTATGAGCATGAATTGGACTTGAAATTCATGAACAGTCCTTACAGGGCTGAGCTGGATGAGGATTATTATAAGAATTACATCCGGTCTACTGAAAACGATGTGGCCCTCTACAAGGAAAAAAATATCCAGCTTTTTTCAGAAATAGAGGAAATGGCACAAGAATATGGGAGCATTACCGGCCAAATGACAGTGGAAATAGAAGGTGAGGAAATGACACTTCCGCAAGCTTCCGTTTATTTAAGAAAAACTGATCGGGATAAACGGGAAGAAGCCTTTAAAAAAGTAAATGACCGCCGCTTACAAGATGCTGAAAAACTTGATTCGCTTTTTGATAACCTTGTCAAAAAGCGTCATCAGGTAGCGGAAAATGCAGGTTTCCCCAATTATCGGGATTATAAATTTCGGGAATTGGGGCGTTTTGATTACGGTGTAGCGGATGTTGAAAATTTCCACAAGGCTATTAGGAATGAGGTGCTACCCTTGTTGGAAAGGAGTCATGAAAAGCGGAAATCCCAAATGGGGCTTGCTTCGTTGAAGCCTTACGATCTGGCAGTGGATGCTGAAGGTAAACCTCCCTTAAAGCCGGTTAAAGATAGTGAGGCCTTGATAGAAAAAACCATTGAGTGCTTTAGGCAATTGCATCCTGATTTTGGCTCGTATATAAGCACCATGAAGGAAATGGGTTATTTGGATTTAGAATCCAGGAAAGGAAAAGCTCCGGGCGGCTATAATTATCCCCTTGATGAGATCGGTGTTCCCTTCATTTTTATGAATGCTAAAGGGGATTTTTCAGATGTGGTTACTATGGTACATGAAGGCGGTCACGCTGTTCATGCATTCCTTACCCGTGATTATGAGCTCAGTACTTTTAAGCATCCGCCTTCAGAAGTAGCAGAATTGGCTTCCATGGCTATGGAACTCCTGTCAATGGAGCATTGGGGTGTATTTTTTGATAATGAAGCGGACCTCATCAGGGCTAAAAAAGATCACCTCAATGGAATTATTAGCATTTTTCCATGGGTTGCTATTGTCAGTAAATTTCAGCATTGGGTTTATACCAATCCTGATCATACACGAAAAGAGAGAGAAGCCGCCTGGGTTCGTATTCACGATGAGTTGAGCTCAAGCATTGTTGATTGGGAAGGATTTGAGCAATACAAGGGTAAATCCTGGCTTAAGCAATTGCACCTATTTGAAGTGCCATTTTATTATATAGAGTATGCCATAGCCCAAATGGGTGCCATAGGCGTTTGGAAAAATTTCCGTGAAGACCCTCAAAAAGGTTTAAATCAGTACATGGAGGCTTTAAAGTTAGGCTACACCAAAACAATCCCGGAACTCTATGAAACCGCTGGTGTCAACTTTGATTTCTCCGAAAGCCATTTAAGGGAACTTGCTCAATTCCTTAATTCTGAGCTTGATAAACTTGAAAGCTAAGGTACCTGACGGTTATGAAAATTGTTTGTGTTGGCCGTAATTATGTAGAACATGCTGCTGAGCTAAACAATGCGACACCAAGTTCTCCGGTGATTTTCCTGAAGCCTGATACTGCGTTATTGAAAGAAAATAAGCCTTTTTTCATACCAGATTTCTCTAACAACATTCAGCATGAAGCTGAGGTAGTGCTGCGCATTAATCGGAATGGAAAAAACATAGAAGAGCAATTTGCCCACAAGTATTATGATCAGGTTACCCTTGGTATTGATTTTACGGCTCGCGATATTCAGCATCAACTGAAAGAGAAAAAATTAAGCTGGGAGTTAGCAAAAGGCTTTGACAATAGCGCTCCTATAGGTGAGTTTGTACCATTAACTGAGATGGGCGATCACAAAACGATGAATTTTAGCCTCAGAAAAAACGACAAAGTAGTTCAACACGGTAATACCAAGGATATGATATTTTCATTTGAGGAAATCATTGCTTACGTTTCTAAGTATATTACCCTGCGCATGGGGGATTTAGTTTTTACGGGAACTCCAAAAGGTGTTGAAGCGGTTAGTATAGGTGATACACTGCAGGGGTTTATAAATGATCGCCAGGTTTTTGAGTTTAAAGTCAAATAAATGGGTATTAAAAGCAATATACAATGGTTTGCGCTGATACCAATTTTACTATTTTACTCTCTAACCACTTTCGCACAGATTTCTGATGATCACCCTCAGGATTACTTCCGGGCGCCTTTGAAAATACCCCTTCGATTATCTGGCTCATTTGGAGAATTGAGGGGAAACCACTTTCACTCTGGGGTTGATTTCAAAACGAAAGGTAAGACAGGTGTTCCATTATATGCTGCGGAAAAGGGTCATGTATCAAGGATTAAGGTATCGTCCGGGGGATTTGGTAAAGCGCTCTACATTAGGCACCCTAATGGTTTCACTACCGTATATGCTCATATTGGTGAGTTTAATACTGAGATAAGTGATTTTGTTAAAAAAGTTCAGTATGAACGCAAAACTTATGAGTTGAACTTATATCCCAATGCACAAAAGTTTAAGCTAGAAAAAGGTGATTTAATCGCTTATTCTGGTAATAGTGGGAGTTCTAATGCTCCGCATCTTCACTTTGAAATAAGGGAAAGTAAAACTGAAAAACCCGTTAATCCGCTATTTTTTGGTTTTGATGTAAAGGATACTCGTTATCCTATTATTCGGGGAATTCGCTTATATCCTAAAGGCCCCAATAGTGTAATAAAAGTCCGGAAGAATCACCATAAAGAAGGGGAGATAATCTCAACGGGTGAAGCTGTATCGCTTGATGTTGGTAGCAATGGCAATGCCTTTTATTTAAAAGATGTGGCATCGTTAAAAGCAAAAGGAAAAGTTGGGATTGGCGTAGAAGTGTATGATTATCACGATGGGTCAAACAATCCGCTGGGCGTATACCAGTATCAATTAAACAATAACGGTGAATTGTTATTCCGAAGCGTGATTGAAAAGTTTCCCTTTAGGAAAACACGTTATATTAATGCTCATATTGATTATGAAACTATGAAAAAAAGACAGGCCAAATATCAAAGGTGTTTCCTTTTGCCAGGTAATCCACTACCGTTTTATAGAACACAGAATAATGGATTAATAGAAGTAAATGAAACAAATTCACAGCCTATAAAGCTTAAGGTTGAGGACGTATTTGGTAATGTATCCCACTTAAATTTTTCACTTGGTAAAATTGGTCATTTAAAAGCGCTTGAAGGTGAAAAAACAGCTGATAAACCGGAAAATGAGCATATGGTTTTTCCAAATAACCAACCTAATAAAATTAGAAAAAATGGTATTCGGCTTAATTTTCCTGCCGGCGCTTTTTATGATACGGTGTACTTTACCTTAAGTAAACAAAGTGAAAAATCAAAAAAAGCATTCTCTCCCGTTTATCAGGTGCATGATCGTTATACGCCCGTTCAGGAATATTATTCAATGGCTATTAAAGCTTCAGAAGTTCCCAAGAAACATCGTGATAAAGCACTAATTGCTTATCGTGAGAAAGATGGTAAATTAAATTCTGTAGGGGGTAGTTACCAGAATGGTTTTATTAAAACAAAGACAAGAAAACTGGGCCCTTTCCAGGTAAGTATTGATACTATTTCCCCAAAAATCAAAACGGTTAATTTTGCAAAAGGAAAAACGTTTAATAAAGAAGGTCAATTAAAAGTTATTATAAAAGACGAATTAGCTGGCATAGATAAATACAAACCTCGTGTAGATGGTAAATGGGTGCGAATGGCTTACGATGCGAAAAATGACCTTTTAACGTTTGAAGACTTTGACCGTTTGAGCAAAGGAAAACATAGCCTGAAAATACTGGCTACTGATAAAAAAGGGAATGATTCCATTTTAACGACTAAATTCAAAATAAATTAAACTATGAGTAATTTAAACGTAGGTGATCCAGCGCCTGATTTTAAAGGGTATGACCAAAATAACCAGCCTATAAAACTTAGTGATTTCAGTGGTAAAAAGGTAATCCTTTATTTTTACCCTAAAGATGATACGACCGGTTGTACTAAGGAGGCTTGTAATTTGAGGGATCACTACCAGGATCTATTAGACAAAGGTTTTGATGTGATCGGGGTTAGTGTTGATGATGTCCCATCCCATGAAAAATTTGCCGGCAAATATGAACTCCCATTTCACTTGGTGGCTGATCCGGACAAAGAAATTGTTAATAAATATGGGGTTTATGGAGAAAAGAATATGTATGGCCACAAAAAAATGGGGACTCACCGGACAACATTCTTAGTTGATGAGGATGGTAAGATAGAAAAGGTTTTTAAAAAGGTGAAGACAGAAGATCATGCCAATCAAGTTTTAGAGGCAGTGGAGGGTTAATTTTTTGAATCAAAGTTTTAGCAGCAAACAAAAAAAGCCCGGCTTTTGTATAAACCGGGCTTTTTTAAATGAATTTTATTAGCCAGGATTGATTAACGCTTGTATTTTTCAAGATCATCAGCTGACCTGAAATAAATCCATGCGTCTTCAATGCCTAAATCTTTCTTGGTTTCTTTAAGTGCTTCCCTGGCAGCATCCAATTCCTCATTTTTATTAATGTGGACATAATACCAGCCTTTGTAATAATTGTAAAGTACCCCTGGGTCGTAACCTTTTTCTTCAATTTCTTTTGCAAATTCTTTAGCAGAGCTTTCAGTTTTAAAAGATCCCAAAACATTCACAAAACGCTTATTACTCAAACCTCCTTTTCTTACGATTTTCTTATCCACATCTTTTTTGGTGATCTCTTTCTTTGTAACGTCCTTGCTTTCTTTATCCGCTCCTTCTTCGGTTGGCTTCAACACTTTTTCTTCTTTGGTTTGACCCTGAAGCCGGTTTATTTCTGCCTCATTTTCCCAAGAAGCCAATGAATTGGTAGATACAAGCGTTTGGAGCTTATCAACTTTAGAATTAAGAACCCTCAACTTTTGGCGTTGATCTTTTTTAAGCTCTTTGATCTCTTTCCTAAGGTTATCCCTTTCCCAATCCTTATGATCTTCATCGGATGAAGAAACGCCAAATTTATAAGTTAATCCCGCCTCAAAAGTTCCATATCCATCATTAAATCGGTTTCCTTCATTTTTAACGGCATAATTGTCAAGTTTATCATTGGAAGAATAAACATAGCCAACGGTAGCATCAATATCCAGTCGGTTTGAAAGGTAAAACTTTACGGTACCACCAATTGGATAAACAAGCGCTGTACCGGTGTTATCAGGTCTCGGACTTTCACCTTCCGGATAATCCGTTCGTGTATCTGTGGCATCATTATGGATTCTTCCAGCACCAAGGTGTGCCAGCAAGTTAATTTTAGGCAGTGTTTTGTGTAAACTTGTCATCTGTGAAATGTTAAAAACCCCTTGCATCGAATATTGGAAGTATTGATTTTCAAATTCCCTGTTCCACTCATCTTCGCCGCCCTTCAACAAACCTGCACGGAAATTTCCTTTTAAACCAAATTGGTTTGAAAGGCTATATTTTAGACCAATGTTTCCCGTTGGAGCCCATAAACTGTTTATATCACCATAAGAATAATTTGCTCCACCAGCTATATTGAGTGATAAATCACCGCCATTCTCCTGGCCATCTACAAAAAAAGGGGTGAATGCTAGAATTAAGCAATAAATATTTTTAAGTTTCATATCATGATTTATTTTACCGTTCCTAAATTTTGAAATTTTTTTTCAATAATTATTAAGTAATTTGAATTCTTCTCCTGTAAAAAAATGTTTCACAAAGGTAATAAATTTGAAAATGAATGAAAATCTTATTCAATTAATTTGATTAATGGTGGTATAATTTTCATTTATTTTAATATGAAGAAATGGTTTTTATAAAAAGTTTTTTTTAATTGGGTAATTTATATTTAAAAATGTTCTAAATGGCAAGGCTTAAACTGTGCTTACTTTTGGTACCCACCCTAAAAAATAATGTTATACTCTCCTACTGACCCTAAACTATATAAGTAAAAGTTTTTTGGCTAAATCAATCAAAAAAAGCAAAATTCTGTACGATTGCTATTTTATACATGGGATCTTAAGCTTGATTAATTTGCTATTGTTCACCCTATTTAAGCAGAGCCTGTTATTATTGAGCATGCCTACTTAGGGAATTTAACTTAATTGCTGCTTTTGTTTAAGAATTAGGTGATTAAGTTTATCGGTACTTACGCGAATGTAAAATTGAGTGAACACACCTGATTTAAGTTTTAAAGGTTTGGAGATTTTTAAGCTAACTTAAAAATAATTTTCAAACATGGTTGATAAGTTCTCCAATGCTTTTTTATAACTCGAAAAAGACTTCGAAACTGTGTCCGCCAGCCGGCGGATATGCGCCCATCGAGCTACCATCTGCTCTATACGCAATATATTTTTTCAAATCTAACTTTTCCATTTCCCGGGCTTTATCCACGACATGGGAAGTTTGGGAATGCTGTTTAGCCTTCTGATGAATAAGGCTAACGAGCTATGAAATCTCACCAATTATAGAATTTTAGCTAAATTCTCGTCCCTTAGCTGATTTTAAGGAATTTTCCCTTTTCAAGGCTTTAGCTTTTCATTTAAAACTTTCTTAATAAACCAATTCCCAGGGTGATATTTTCTTGTCCAGCCATTGTTGTTAGGGTGTTTATGAGCCCTGATCCTTTCTGTAAGGTTGGTGCTGTATACGATATAAATTTTGTGAAATGGTTTTGAAAAAAGAACATAAATGAAGTATATAGTTCAAAATAAAAAAAGCCCACTAAGGAGTGGGCTTTTTTTGGTAGCGGGGGCAGGACTCGAACCTGCGACCTTTGGGTTATGAGCCCAACGAGCTACCATCTGCTCTACCCCGCAAAGTATGTTTTAAATCTTTCTTCACTACTCAAGAACTCGAATCTGCGTTCGCCAACTGGCGGATAAGACCCCAACGCGCTACCATCTGCTCCACCATGCAAAGTATACCTTAGGAAATCAATTATTTCCTGAATTTTCTACTGCAAATTTAAAGGTTATTCTGGCGTTTTTCCAAACCTAATGGGGTTCTTTTAGGCCATTGATGCAAGCTAACAGGAAAAGTTTTTGTTTTTTTCTAATTTTGATAAACTTTAAAACTTAAAAAAAATCGCTATGAAACGCTTATTGACGTATTTATTACCGGTCTTATTTTTGGGCTCTGCTTGCGGTGGTGAAGGCCAAAAAGGGGAATCCGCTGAATCAGGAAAAGACACTGCAAAAAGTGAGAACCAAGAAGCCAATCAAGAGCAATCAGACGAAGAAAACGATGGTGAAGAAAATCAAGTAGAACTTGAGTTCCCAAAACCCAGCCCTCAGGGTAAGGTTATGCAAACCATCGGCATTACAGATGCTAAAATTCATTATTACCGCCCTTCTGTAAAAGACCGGCAAATATGGGGAGACTTGGTGCCTTATGATGAAATGTGGCGTACAGGAGCCAATAAAAATACCACTTTTCACTTCTCGAATGATGTAATGGTGAATGGAAATAAAGTGCCAGAAGGCAAATATTCTTTCTTCACGATACCTAAAAAAGACGGTAAGTGGACATTAATTTTCAATGAAAAAACTGACCATTGGGGAACGCGCGGGTATGATAAAAGCAATGATGCATTGAGAATTAAGGTTGATCCTAAAAAATCCGACCATCATCACGAAATGATGACCTTTAATTTTAAAGATGTTACCGATAACTCAGCAAAAGTGATTCTGGCCTGGAAGAAAACTATGGTCCCTTTCATGGTAAAGACAAATACCAGTGACCATGTGATGGCTAAGATCAACAAAGCTATTGATCAAGCCGGCAGTGATGACTGGAAAGTTTACAATGAATCAGCTGATTATTTGGTAGAAAACGGTAAAAAATTGGATAAGGCCAAAGAATGGGTTAACGAATCAATTGATATCAAAGAAAACTGGCGTAATCTCTGGACAAAATCTCAGCTGATGAAGCAAAAAGGGGATATGCAAAAATCCCTTGAGATAGCTAAAAAAGCTTTGAAGGTTGGTAAGGAAAATGATATGCGGGAATATTATGTTGATTACATGAAGGAAAACATAGAAGAACTCAAATCAGCAATGGATAGTTAGAACCTCCTTTTGGGGTTAGCTTACCCTTTAATCCCGGTGCTTTTAAAGCACCGGGTATTTTTTACTTCCATACAGAACATAAAAAGCTGATTCTTTTTTTGCTTCGTAAAGCATTTATTATTCACCGAATGGTGGCTTAATTCAAAAAAATGGAAAATTTACCCGCCTTAATTTATGAATAATTGATCAGGGAGGGGCGTTGTTTTCCCTGATTCTATTTTTAATCCACTTATACAGCTTCCCTAATTATTAACAAAAATCTCCAGCACCAGAGGAGTACCACAATTTGTTTAAGCGGTTTCCCTTTTAAAGAATCCGATGGAGTTATAATCACTCTACATACTTCATTTCAAGAATCTGAGCCTGTTGTAGATTTTTGGTTTACCTCGTTGTACCCGAATTCCGTACTTTACTATGGCTTTATTAAAGTATCGAGGCGGTTTTAAGAATTAAGCCTCTCAGCCTCTTCTCGTTTAAGGCCTATGATTGGTTATCTACTATCCGTAAATCGATTCAAATTTTAGGATACCTTCCAATAGGTTTTTTAGTTTAATTCAAATCCGCCTAATCAATTCTTTGGGACAGGAATAACTGGTGTTAAAAGAAGTTAGCACGAAGTTTTTAGTAAAGTAATAAAAATAATTTAGATTTGCTTAAAAATAATATTTGAGGTATTAAAATATTTCCCATGTTAACCCAATGCTTATTACTTCTTAGTCTTTGTCTATCACCTTTTTATGGAACCGGTCAGAATGGAGTTATCAAAGGCCATGTAAAGAATCAATCAGGTGAGCTCCTTCGTAATGTCGAAGTAGCGATTAAAAATGCCAAGAAAGGTACAATTACTGATGACGAAGGTTACTTTGTATTAAAGGGCTTAAGTGCGGGTCAATATAAAATTAAAGTGAGTTCGGTTGGCTTTTATCCACGTGTTAAAACCGTTGAGCTCGGACATAATGAAACGGTAAGCCTACTATTTGAATTAGAAGCCTCTACGATCAAGATGGAGGAAATGGTCATTACGGGAACGATGCAAAACAGTTACGTCAAAGAATCCCCTGTCAAGGTTGAAGTACTCAATCAAGGGTTTCTGGAAAAAGATCCCGGAAACAATGTCATGGAATCACTTGATAATGTGAATGGTATTCAAAAGCAGGTTAACTGTGGAGTTTGTGGTACCAACGCGATACGTATCAATGGGATGGAAGGGCCCTACACCCTAATGCTCATTGACGGCATGCCAATAATGAGTAACCTGGCAAGTGTTTACGGCTTCAATGGTATACCCAATTCGCTTGTAAAGCAAATAGAAGTTGTTAAAGGCCCTAATTCCACCCTTTATGGTACTGAGGCAATGGGTGGTGTTATCAATGTTAGAACCAAAGACCCCAAATCAATGCCCTTGGTAAATGCAAACACTCACTATACTTCTCATGGCGAGTGGAACACGGACGTTAGTACTTCTGCAGATATAAACGAAAATGTCCATACCACTGTCAGTGCTAATTACTTCCGGAACCAACAAAAGTATGACTTCAATGACGACAATTTCATGGATTTGGTTTTGAACGATAGGCTTAGCTTGTTCAATAAATGGCAGTTTGATCGGGGCAATAATAAAGAGGCCAATATAGCGGCTCGTTATTACAATGAAGCAAGGTTAGGTGGCACCATGGATTTCGAGCATGCTATGAGAGGAAGTGATAGTATATACGGGGAATCCATAAAAACGGAAAGAATTGAGCTCATAGGCAATTACGATTTACCAATAGAGCAAGAGGATATCAGGCTTGACTTTTCTTACAGTCAACACAAGCAGGATAGCTATTATGGAACAGAACATTACAAAGCCAAGCAATCAACTTTATTTGCCAACCTGGTTTGGAACAAGCGAATGCAAAATCATAAGCTATTAACAGGATTAACTGGTCGCTGGGAACAATATGGGGATAATTCCCCGGCTGAAACGAATTTTGATGCCGTGATACCAGGAATTTTCGTTCAGGATGAATGGGGTGTTTTCCAGGATTTTAAACTTTTAACCGGTATTCGTCTTGATTATCAAGGTGATCATGGTGCTATTTTTTCTCCAAGGGTAAACGTGAAATATGAATTCGATCAGTGGACAACGGCACGTTTGAATATAGGCAATGGCTTCCGCCGGGTTCATCTTTTTACCGAAGATCATGCTGCATTAACAGGAGCAAGGGAAGTTGAAATTCGTGAAGATTTAGCCCCCGAAACTTCTTACAATGCAACGTTTAATGTGAACCATGTTTATCAAGTCAGCAATTGGGGCACCGGGGAACTAAGTATGGATTTCTTTTATAACTACTTCACGAATAAAATAATACCCGATTATGACATTGATCCAAACCTGGTGGTTTACAAAAATTTAGAAGGCTATGGTATTTCCCGCGGCGCTTCCTTAAGTGTTAGTCATGATTTTAAATTTCCTCTGAATGTCAAAATAGGAGGTACCTACCAACAAGCGCAAGAGGTTAAAAAATCTGAAAATCAGCAAATCCGGGAGCCTATTCAATTTACTCCTGTCTTTTCAGGTAACTTTAGCCTTCAATACAAGTGGAATAATATGGATTTAAGCTTAACCTATACGGGTAATGTTATGGGTCCCGAACATTTACCAAAGTTTCAACCCCCTTACAATAGGCAGGAACAGTCAAAATGGTACACCATTCAAAACTTAAAGGTAGCGAAAGGGTTAAATCATAATTTGACCATTTACGGTGGCGTCAAAAACCTTTTGAATTGGACCCAGCCATCCCCCTTAATTGACCCTGAAAATCCTTTTGGGGAGAACTTTGATACCATCTATGCCTATGGCCCGCTGCAGCCGAGAAGGTTTTATATGGGGTTGAAATGGCATTGGGATAAAAGCAATGGGAAAAAGTGAGAAATTTTCAGCCAAGGTTGAAATTTGCTATGAGAAGACAAAAGATTAGGTAGGGATAAAAAATTACACGATTTGACTATCAAATGACAGTTATCATTGCTTACTCCCTTTATCTTAGCGAAAAATTTTCAGGCTTGAGGTACTTGTTATTAACCCTTTTATTCACCTTTTTAGCGGACTATCTGCAGGCAGGTTTATGGCCGCAAGGTAAAGGCAATGGTTATTTCAATGTGGCTTTCACCTACTTAAAGTATAATGAAGTGATCAACGGTTCTCTGTTTGGCCAAGATGGTTTTGATAAACTACCCCTTAAAAGGTCTGTTAGTGATCATACTTTGAATGGCTACCTCGAATATGGTATCAGTGATAGGTTAACGGTTATTGCTAATGTTCCTTTTAAATTACTGAAAGCTGGTGAAAAGGTTCGTTCCCTTAAAAATGATCCATTTGCAAAGGATACGTTAACCAATGGTACCCTTAATACGCTTGGAAATATCAACATAGGGGCCCGTTACTTAATCGCTCGCAATGAGCTACTATGGTCTTTACAGTTAACCAGCGGAGTAAGATCAGCAGCATATCAGCATAATACAGGCCTGCGTAGTGGCTACAATGCCTGGTATTTAACACCTAAGCTGGAAGCGGGTAAAAGTTGGGGTAAAACCTATTTTTCTACTTCTTTGGGTTACCGATACAAGAGCAATGGCTATGCCCATGACCTTGTGACCGATAATGAGTTCGGTTACCAATGGAGGCGCAGTAGTGGTAGGTCTACGTGGTTTATATTAACTGCCGGTGCAGTGCTTCCAGTGACAGAAGGTAGGCACGATGACAAAAACACCGAGCAAACAGGTCTTTACCGGGACGAGGAAGGTTTTGTTGATCCTGGTTTGAAAATTAATCATTACATAACAGAGCGATGGTCAATAAATATCTCCTCAATTGGTGCCCTTTGGGCCAGGCACGGCGGTAATCAATTGACTTATACAGGTGGAATTAGTTATGAATGGTGATTAGCACAGTTCCGCTTTCTGAAAAACAAATGGGTAAAGGCAGGTTACTTTAATCATAAATAGAGAAAATGAACTCCGTAAGGTAGCCATAAAAGGCTTTATTCAGATATTTTGCCTATTGGTTTATTTTTTAAAAAGAGGTATGGGTATATACTATGGTCAAAATAATAAAAATTTTATATTTGTAACAAAACGTAATTTGCTTAAAAATTCTTGAATCATAAAATTATATAGTTATGAGACTAAAATTTGGCTTACTGTTATTCCCGGTTTTTTTCCTTTTTACAAATATGGTATCTGCTGAAGGCTGGCACAGCGCTGAAAAAAGGGCTAAAATGCAAACCAAGTTCTTGAAAAATAAGCTCTCTATTAATGGTGAGCAGGTGAATAAAATTAAGCAGGCAAACCTGGAAGCTGAAAAGGCAAGGAATAAGTTCGTAGAAAATACCCTGGAAGAAATACCTGCTGATAATAGGAAGAGTGGTGATGTTAAGAAACGTATTAGCAAGAAGGTGAATGATATCGAAAATGATCGAGACGAACGGATTAATACTGTATTGAATGATAAACAACAAAAAAAATATATGAAGGTAAAGTCTGATATGTTGGATAAGACTAAAAAGAAACTAAAAGCGGGCGATCCTCAGGGTGGATTGGAATTACTATATTGAATTGAACGGCCTATTGTTTAATTAGGGTAATCAACTAAGATTCAGCTGACTTGGATTGGGTGTTTACCATTATTAATTATTCTTAAATAAATAATTAAATCTTGCCCGCATGCAATGATTAATCAATCAAATAAGTTTATATTTGCAAATCAAACCTAAAATTTAAAACTATGAAATTGCTTAAATTAAGTTCTTGTTGCCTAGTCATCTTTTCATTAGTATTTGCTTCTTGTAGTAAATACGAAGAAGGTCCGGCAATCAGCTTAAGATCCAAAAAAGAGAGGGTCGTCAACACTTGGAATGCTGATAAATTTGTAACTGAGCAAGGTAATGATGCCACGGATTTTGGTGAAATTACCTTAACTTTTGAAGAAAATGGTGATTACACAACAGAGATCAATGCTTTTGGGCGAACAAATCAGTCAGGAGGAACTTGGGAATTTCGGAATGACAAAGAAGACCTGGCCATTATACCGGAGGATCCAACTGAGGAAGAAGATGTTTTTACCATTATTTTACTGAAAGAAGACGAGATGAAACTAGAAGGGGATGGGCAAGCTGAAGTGGAATTATCCGAAAAATAAATAGATAGCTTAAATGAATCATTATTGCCTGCAAGGCTGGCTTTAAACTGCTTTGCAGGCTTTTTTTTGCTTATTTTGAATGGCAAAAGTATTAACATACAATTTGTGTGCCCACCTTTTGACATAAATTCCCATTACTTTAGACCTGATGTTGTTACTTAAATGTCGAGGGCTATTCAAAAGAATGACTTCTTTGGGTGAATTTCTTGTAAATTTGAATCGAAAACCAAAAATGAGAAATTATGAAGTGGTTTAAGTTGAGTTCAATCGGTTTAGTTGTTGTTTTCCTCGTTGCTTCTTGTAGTAAATACGAAGAAGGCCCGGCTATCAGTTTAAGATCAAAAAAAGAAAGGGTTGTTAATACATGGACTGTTGATAAAGCCATAAATGAGCAAGGGCGTGATGCAGCTCAATTTGCTAATCTTACCTGGACATTTGAAGAAAATGGTGATTTTACCCAGGCTGTTGGTAATAGAGAGTCTAATGGTGAGTGGGAATTTCGGAATGACAAAGAAGATCTTGCTTTAATTCCTGAGAATGCTCAAAACGATGAAGAAGTTCTTACCATCATTTTGCTTAAGGAAGATGAGATGAAATTGGAGGGTAGCGGCCAAATTGAGGTTGAATTGTCTGAAAAGTAACTTTTAAAAGTTACTTTTTTAAGGTTATCAATAATTGGCCTTGTAATCATGTTGCTTTGCTAACTCAATCTTTAGAGAATTGGTCGTTAAATGCCATTAATGCCAATTGAATATCATAAGGAATATTCCTGTACCATTAGAAATCATAGGTTTTTGTGGCGTTTCCTTTGGCATATGCAGAACTTAAGAAATGAAATACAGGTAGTCTATTGAAAGCCATTCATTTTATTTATTCAAAAATTTTATATCCTGTTAAGCGGTTGGAGCAAAAAGTGGTAAATAAAATCCCTGATTTAAAGATAAGTTTCAATTAGCCATTTGTTAAAATTTAGCGGCTATTACCATTACTTGCAAGCGAATCAAGTTGGAAATGTTTTATTTGTTTTAGGCGATTCACACGATGTCTGGCGTACCTAACAAGCTCTTCATGAGTTGTATCATGCTTGTTTAAATACTTTTGATAAAATCGAATAGCAGGTTTTTTGTCTTTATAATAGGTATCATATGTGCGAGCCAAGTGATATAGGAGTTGTTCATTTTCTGAATGCTTATAGGCTTTTTGGAAAGCTTTAATAGCAGCGGAGTATTTTTTTTCATCACCATAAGTGTGGGCCAATTGCTGGTAGAATAAAGCCAGGTTATTGGATGTCCCTTTTTCCACTGCTTGTTTAATGTAGCTTGTCGCTTTACTTGTTTCACCAACTTTTCGGTAAGCCATGCCCAAGTAATACGGAATAATTTCTGATTTTACCTTTGGCCCATTTGCTTTTTGTAGGTATTGAATAGCTTTCTGGTATTGCCCTAATTGTAAATGAGCAATGCCGCTTAATTTTAAATAGGTTTTAGTGGTATCACCTGCTTTAAAAATATAGGCCGTGGAAGAGGCTACCTCGTTATAATTTTTTTGTTGGTAAGCAAGTTTAGCTTTTAGGCCCCAAAGGCGCATGTTATTACTATCCAGTGCCAATCCACGTTTTATCCATTTACCAGTCTTTTTAAACGCTTCTTGGTTTAACAATAATTCACCCAACTGGCTGATGGCGTTTACGTCTTTTTCATTTATGGCTAAAGTTCTTCGGTAATAGGAGGCAGCCTTTTGCCGGTTATCGTTCTTTTTTGCCAACTTAGCTAATTGACCGTAATAATAGGGGTTTGTTGAGTCTATAGAGATTAGTTTTTGATAATAAGTTTCGGCCTCCTCATTATGGTCAGTTCTTAGGTTAATCAAAGCTAAGTGGTTAAGAACTGCCAGGTTGGCACTGTCAGTATTCAAAACATTTTGGTAATGAAATTCGGCAGGTTTTAACTGACCAAGCTTAAAATAGGTCAAAGCTAATTTTTGCTCTATTAGCGCATTGGATGAATCAGTTTTTTGATAACATTGGGTTAAAATGGGTAGGGCTTCCTGGAATTGAAATTGGTTTAAATACTGCTTAGCTTGCTGCCAATGGCACTTGATTTTCTTAGATGAATCGTTGGATGCGGCGGATGCATAAAACCCTATTATAAGAATCGGCAAGAAAAGGCTTAAGAAACGAATCATACAACCAATTTTTTTTAAAAGAACGGCTATTCATTGGATTTGGTATAAAATGCCCCGAACTGGAAATCCAATATGGCATATCAGAAGATTCTTTACCGTGGACTAATAAATTTGAGCTTACCCTGTTTGACAATAACAATGAAAAAATTAAGAAGCCATGCTTTTTGACTTGCTGCCGCTTATGCTTAAGGAAGCTTAATTCAATAACAATTCCAGATCCTCCTGCGTCAACTGATTCGTGATGTTTTGGTTGGCCGTGATAATATCTTGAACAAGGGCAGATTTCTTTTCCTGGAGCTTGAGAATTTTCTCCTCAATGGTCCCTTGGGTAATAAACTTGTATGAGATGACGCTTTTATCCTGGCCTATCCGGTGGGCGCGGTTAATAGCCTGGGATTCGGTGGCCGGGTTCCACCAAGGGTCGGTAATTAGGACATAATCGGCCTCTACCAGATTCAGCCCAACGCCCCCGGCTTTTAAACTAATCAGGAAAACCTGCTTTTGGGGATCTTTTCGAAATTCTTGAATCACTTGTTCCCGGTTTTTAGTGCTGCCTGTTAGAAGGCTATACCCCAAACCTCTTTTTTGAAAGAAGTTTTCAAAATAATTCAAATGCTTGACAAATTGAGAAAAAATTAAAACCTTATGATTTTCACTTGTTACACTTTCTACTTTATCAATAATCTCGTTAAACTTCCCTGAATCTTCATCGAATTCCTCGTTTACTAAAGATGGGTGATTGGCTGCTAAACGTAATTGCATCAACCCCTGAAGAATCATGAATTGGGATTTATTAAAACCATATTGTTCAATATTATGCATGATTTGGTTCCTATAGTATGATTTGATACGTTCATATTCCTTCTCGTGGGCTTCACCCATTTCGCAGAAATGGGTTTTCTCTGTTAAAGTAGGTAGCTCTTTTGTCACTTCTTCCTTAGTGCGCCTCAATAGGAAAGGTTTAATCAGGGTCCGCAACTTTTCACGCTTGTCCTCATCCTTTTTCTTTTCAATGGGGTTCACATATTCCCGTTTGAAAAATTGATAGCCGCCTAATAAACCGGGATTGAGAAATGCCATCTGGGACCATAGGTCAGTAAGCGTATTTTCGATGGGAGTACCAGTTAAGACCAGGCGATTTTGACTCTTAAGCCCCTTCACCACTTTAGCTGTTTTAGAGGAAGGGTTTTTGATAATTTGACTTTCATCTAAAATGACGTAATTGAAGTCAAAATCTTTAAGGTATTCAATATCATTACGCACTAACCCATAAGTGGTAATGATGATATCGAATTGGGTGAACTTTTGAAGCAGTGTTAGTCTTTCATTCCCCGTATACTGCAGGCAACTTAGCTGCGGCGTGAACCTCAGGATTTCTGCTTTCCAATTGTGGATTAGTGAAGATGGCATGACGATCAGGGTAGGGGAGCCATTTTTACCTGTGTTTTTCCTCCCTCCCTCAATGCTATTAGAAAAAATGTCTTGCTGATAAGGTACCGGCTTAACACCATTAGAACCAGTGCTTTCTTCTTTATCCTTAAGTAAAAGCGTTAGGGTTTGTAAAGTTTTACCAAGGCCCATATCATCTGCCAGGCAGCCTCCAAATTGGTTCTCCCTTAGAAAATAAAGCCATTCATATCCGGATCGTTGATAGTCCCTTAGCTGAACATTGAGGTTAGCCGGTAAATCAGGGGGAGGATCCTTATCCGGGCGTGCATTATTTAAAGACCTTATGTATTGCTTGCCAATTCCTTTCTTTTGATTGCCATTGATGCTATTTAACAGGTTATAATGGTGTTTTTGTAATTTGAAAGTGGTAGCGTCATCATCATCTTCGGAAAATTTAAGGAAGTCCAGGTAATCTGTAAACCATTCTGTTGGCAATATCGCGACTTGACCTGAAGGCAGCTGGTATTCCCTTTTCCCTGTTAGGATATGGTCTTTCAGATTTTTGAATGAAACGGCTTCATCTCCAAAATAGACCATGGCATGAATGTCGAACCAGTCATTATCATGCTCCTGAACCTCAAACTGGATTTGGGGTATACCCAAGAAAAATGATGTTTCTTCAAAGTTTTGTTCGATGGTGAAACCAGCTTCCAATAGCGTATCCTTGTTTTGGTTTAACCAATTGATGAGGTTATGGTAATGGGTGTAAAAATCATGATGGTCGTGGTGGCTGTTATTGTAGGAGACTGGGGGCTGAAAAACCTTGTTAGAATAGGATTCAAGGCCCAAATCGTGTAGAATATGAATCATTTCTTGCTCCCAATTCTTTGAGCGAACCACCTTAAAGAATTGATACCTATTATTATTGAATTTAGGATAAACATGCACTCCCTTCGGATCTTCAGCAAAAAAGCTAACTTCCCCGTATTGGAATGTTAGTAAAAAAGCAGGTTGAGATTGCAGGTCTCGTCCTAATTTCAAAACCGGGTAGGGGGTAGCTTTCACTTTCAGAATGTCAAAACCCTTAGCCTCTACATGGTAATTTTCTATAATTTGGGGAATGAATTTCCTGTAAAACTCTGATTCAGATTTAGGGGGAATTTGTAAAAAGGGCTTATTCAGGAAAGGTTTGATCTTTTTACCATCCAGACTTTGGGAAAAATGATAAAGATCCTGATTGACCAAAAGCCAGCAAGGTTCGAAAACAATTACATGAGCATGTCTACTGGCTAATTTAATGTTGAGGTTGTTGCTGTTGATTTCAGGGTAATATTGAGTTCCCTCTTCATTCCTGGAAAATTTGAAATTAATAGAGGCAGGTTCGCGAACAATATTCAATTTTTTCCAGGTTGGATTGCCGGATCGACCATTGAGATAAAGCCCCTTATATTGATGAATGATTTTGAGAATTTTCCTCAACC
This sequence comes from uncultured Sphingobacteriales bacterium, assembly GCA_964595485.1. Classification (GTDB taxonomy): domain Bacteria; phylum Bacteroidota; class Bacteroidia; order CAILMK01; family CAYYUA01; genus CAZQQN01. Next base: position 64,079 of record CAZQQN010000005.1, read on the forward strand.
GAACTTCTATGTAGGGTCTTATTGTTTCTTTCAAGTAATTGTCGGTTATTTCCTTTTTAAGGAAATCAACAGGACGGCTCTTATTTTTACTAAATTTCCTTGCTAACGTTTCGTGGGAATACTCATCCATAAGCCGTACAAGCTCATAATCCTCTTCAGATAAACCATTATCGAAGTTCTGGATATTCGTTTGATGGATTCTTTGGTAGGAAAGCGTTGGGGCACCTTTCTCATTCAACTGGACCGCAAAAGGCTCTATCACATGTCCAACCGGCGTATTGAGGCTTAAACTGTATACCAGCTTAAAAGGTTTATCTGTTCGAACGTTCAATAACTAGCAGTTTTATTAGTAGATAAACTAAAGTAAATCCTACAAAAGTAATTAAATTGAACGACAACCCAATAAATAAAATAAAATTAATTAAAAGGTATATAGATTTTGTGCAATTTTAGAAATAAAAATATAATTTAAGCATGATAAATCTGCACTCAATAAAAAAGCATGGCGTAATTAATTTCTAAAAATACCATGAAATAAATGAGCGACAGGACCCTCAAGCCAGATATTTTCTATCAAATTGGATGATGCAACCTGGAAGTGGACTCTCAGTGTGCCTCCTAATGTTTTTACCTCTACCAATGCATTGTTTGGGGAATCATCTTTTTCTTGAAAGTAGTAAGCAATCGCAGAAGCCACTACACCGGTACCGCAGGACAAAGTTTCATCTTCAACCCCTCGCTCATAGGTTCTTACATTTATAGCATTATCGCCCAAAATGGTAGCAAAATTGACATTGATACCTTGTTTATTGTATTGGACATTACTCTGAATCGACCGTCCTTTATGTTTTACATCTATTTCTTGATTGTATTTTTCAAAGTACACTATGTGAGGGGATCCTGTATCAAGCCAATGATAACCTTCTTGATAGTGGTAGGGTTCATTCACGGGCCGCATAGATAGTGCTACCGTATCTTCTTTCATTATGGCTTCATGAGGTCCATCAACTGCCGTAAAAGTTTGTTTCAGACCTGCATACCCCTTTTCATAAGCAAATTGAGCAATACATCTTCCGCCGTTACCGCACATTGTACTTTCATGGCCATCTGCATTGAAATACATCATCCGGTAATCTGTTTCTGGATGTGGCTGAAGCAAAATTAGCCCATCTGCCCCAATCCCGAATTTTCGTTTGCAAAGATGCTGGATCCACTGCTTATCATTTACTGGAAAATTTTCATGGAAGTCATCGGCGATGATGAAGTCATTACCAGTACCCTGAAACTTATCAAAATGAAATGGCATAACCCTTGTTATTCAATGTCTGGCAAAGGTAAAGAAGAACCAACAAAGAGGTAAGGTTTACAGCCTTTTCCTAAGGTTATTCAGTTATCAGCGTTAGGCACAGTTGTTGTTAAACCATTACAAAAAAACTAAGATTATGAGGAACTCCGGTTTAAAGCGTGTTTTAGTTGTATTTATAGCGGCCTTTTTAGGTGGATTGATTAGCCTGGGTGGTTACTTGCTTTTTAAGCCAGATTCGCCTGATCAAATAAAAACCCGGCGTAGTGGCAAAAACGAAAAGGATATTTCTAAACTCACGGATTATAAGGTAAAAAAGGTGGAAATGCCCACCTTTAATTTTTCTGAAGTATCCAAAGAAGTCTTACCAACCGTTGTTCACATCAAGACTGCTGTAAAAACCCGTAGAGGTGGTCGCATGCTTCCTTTTAAAGGTTTTCCTGAAATGCGAAGAGGATCTGGATCGGGTGTCATTATTTCTAAAGATGGTCACATCGTAACCAATAACCATGTCATAGAGAAGGCATCCGAAATTAAAGTAACGCTGCATGATAAAAGGACTTTTGATGCTGAAGTGGTAGGTACTGATAAATCCACAGACCTGGCTGTGGTAAAAATTGATGCGGAAAATCTGGAAACTGCAAAATTTGGCAATTCCGATAAGCTAAACATTGGTGAGTGGGTATTAGCCGTAGGAAATCCTTTTAACTTAACCAGCACTGTTACTTCTGGCGTTGTCAGTGCTAAAGCTCGTAACCTCAATCTTTTAGGGGGTGGCAGTCATATTGAGAGTTTTATACAGACTGACGCGGCCGTTAACCCCGGTAATAGCGGCGGGGCACTTGTTAATGTAGAGGGCAAGCTGATTGGTATTAACACAGCGATAGCTTCTAAGACCGGTCAATATGCAGGTTATGCCTTCGCTGTTCCGTCTTCCATTGCAAAAAAGGTTTCAAATGATATTATAAAGTATGGTGATGTTAAACGAGGCTATTTAGGGGTTACGATCCAAAATGTAAATGATGAAATGGCCGAAGAATATGGGCTTGATGAGATAAAAGGTGCCAAAATTGAAGATATAATGGAAAATAGTGCTGCTGACAAATCCGGTCTTAAGCCTGAAGATATCATTGTATCCATTAATGGGGAAACCATTGATAATGTGCCTGAATTACAAGCCATAATAGGTCGTAAACATCCAGGTGATGAAGTAGATGTAACCATTGTGCGCGATGGGGAGGAAATTGAAAAAAGCTTGGTATTAAGAAATCGCCAAGGTACCACTAAGATAAAAACTTCAGACAAGGCGCCAAATGAGTTAATGGATAAAGTTGGTGCAAAATTTAAACCGCTGGGTAAAAAAGCCAGGGAAAAATTAGGTGTTCAGTTCGGGGTAAAGGTATCCGAAGTGTTTGGCGGAAAATTCGAGGAAGTAGGCGTTCCTGAAGGATTTATAATTTTACAGATTAACCGTGAAAAAATTGAGAAGCCAGAAGATATTTTCCGCATCCTTAAGGAAAACAAAGGTGGCGTTTTGATACAAGGTGTTAACCCAGATGGTTCAAAAGGTTATTATGGCTTTGGTCTGCAATAAAAAAGCCTGAAGAAGCATTACCATAACCCTTATTTCAGGCAGAACCCGGCCTTTCACGAAAAGGTCGGGTTTTTTTAGTGCCTCTTGATACTAATGATAACGAAGTGCTCACCCTGCAATAGTGGATTTGCCGTCTTTAAGAACGCCATTCTGTCAAGGGATTTAATCGTTTAATGGAATCGGCATCTGTAATTTCCGAAGAAGGGCTGCCATTACAAAAAACTGCATAAAAAAATCATTCATAGCGGATTTCAGCTTATACTACCATAAGATTCTAAAGATTAATATTTGAAGCGATAATGGCAGTTGCTAATCCCATTCAGCTAAATTTCAGAATACTTATTTCATTAACAGTATTGATTCAATGAAAGTGTAAAGGATAATTCCAGGATTTCATGAGAGGAGAATATGGGGCTTTATAGTTTTAAAGTTACTTAAACTAAGGTTTCATTATTGAATCATTTTGGTATTTATGGTATTTTAGCTTTTTTTGTAAGAAACCAAAATTCAATTCCTATGAAAAAAGTAATATGCTTACTAATAGGGTTTTTACTGATGGGGTTCCTTGCTAAATCTCAACACATGAGTGGTAATTCCGGGAAAACCTATTACGATGACCAAAAGACCCAATTAAAGGAGGTTTATTCATATAAAACAGTGACCACTCTTAACCCAAGAAGCAGAGGAGATGACATGGAAAAAGAAAAGGTGAAGGATGGTCGTTATTTTAAATATTATAAAAGTGGTCAATTAGAGATTTCCGGACGTTATAAAGATGGCAAAAAGCATAGTGAGTGGAAATTTTATAACCAAGAGGGTGTTATAACTAAAGTTGTCACCTACAAAAACGGTAAAAAGGTCAATACGAACAAGGACCCCAAGCAACCTGATGAAGAGGTGAAAAACGCTGAAGAAATGCAGCAAGAATTAGAAGAAGACGGTAATTAATTCTTTAACCTTGATTTAGATAAAAGCCAGGGAGTGCCTGCACAAGGCAATCAAAAGATGGTTGACAACCAAACAATTGCAGCAACCTTCAAGCTAGGTAGCCGGTTATTAGAGCTATATGGAGAAAACAAATTCAAAATCCGTTCTTACGAAAATGCTGCTCGCCATATAAATGACCTGAACGAGCCATTGGTAGATAAAGGCATGGAAGAGTTGGAAGCGATGGAGGGGATTGGATCCAATATAGCCAAAAAGATACACCAAATCAGGGATAGTGGTACCTTTGATGAATTGGAGCGGTTATTAGGAAAAACACCTGAAGGAATTCTTGAGCTACTTCAGGTAAAGGGTATTGGTCCTAAGAAGATAGCGCAAGCCTGGGAAATCCTTGGTATTACCAGTCCGCAGGAGCTTATGGAGGCTTGTAAAGCCGGCAGGCTAAGTGAACTAAAAGGGTTTGGTAAAAAAACAGAGCAAAATATCCTTGAGGTACTGGCTTTTTATGAAAAAAATAAAGAAAAAATCATTTTACCCTTTGCGCGGGAAAAGTTTGAACTTATCAAAGCTTATTTAGTCAAATCAGAATCTGTAGGAAAAGTTTCAGCAGTAGGTCAACTCAGACGTAATTGCCAAACCATTGAAAGCTTGGATTTACAAGTAGAAAAAACCGAAAGCCAGGAAGCTTTTAGCTCATTGCTGGAGCAATGTCATCTTTTAACGCGGTCAAATAGTAATGGATATGACTGGATAGAAACCGATACCGGAATTCCTGTCAAAATTTATTTTAGTAATAATGCTGATTGGTACCGGGATTTATTTTTTAATACTGGATCTACTGATTTTACCGATCAGTATAAAATGTTGAGTGAGAAAAACCTTGATTCGGAAGAAGCCATTTTTAACCAATATGCGGAACCTTATATACCCCCGGAAATGCGGGAAGCTTATTGGGTAACGAAAACGATACCCGAAAAACGCTTACAAGAACTCATCTCGACTAAAAGCCTAAAGGGCTGCCTTCACAATCACAGTCAATTTAGCGATGGCGCTAACACCATTAAAGAGATGGCAGACGCATGCCAATCTTTTGGGTACTCGTATTTTGGAATTGCAGACCATTCCAAAGCGGCATTTTATGCCAACGGGCTTGATGAAGAGCGATTAGCCCAACAAGCTGAGGCCATTGATCAACTCAATGAGCAATATGAAGATTTTAAAATCTTTAAGGGAATTGAAGCCGATATTCTTAATAATGGCGACCTTGATTTCACAAATGATGTACTAAAGACCCTTGATTATGTCGTGGCTTCTATCCATACACCACTTAAAATGGATCGGGAAAAGGCTACTAATAGGCTGATAAAGGCCGTGGAAAATCCTTTTACCACAATCCTTGGGCATATGACCGGGCGGCTTTTGCTACGCAGAGAAGGTTACCCAGTGGATCATGAACGGGTAATAGAGGCTTGTGCTGAAAACAATGTTGTCATAGAAATTAACGCCAATCCCAGGCGTTTAGATATTGATTGGCATTGGATGGATTTTGCATTGGAGACAGGTGTCATGCTTAGTATTAACCCTGATGCGCACAATTTAGAAGGTATAAAGGATATGGAGTATGGAGTGGCTGTTGCTCGTAAAGCATGCGTTCCAAGCGAAAGGATTTTGAATACTTTTTCATTGAATGCCATTGAAGAATTTTTCACGAATAGAAAGGTAGAGGCTATTGAAAGTACTAATAACACGGTTTAGCTCTATTGGCGATATAGTATTAACGACCCCTGTTATACGATGCCTGAAAAATCAAGTTGAGAACGTGGAAATCCACTTCCTGACCCGTAGTTTTTATAAAGAGTTGCTGGCTACCAACCCTTACTTACATAAAATTCATGCTTTTCAGTCAAACCTTAAAGAGATTGTTAAGGATTTGAAAGCTGAGAAATTTGATTATGTCATAGATCTTCAAAAGAACCTGCGGTCTTTAAAACTGAAAACTCTCCTTCGCAAACCGGTTTTATCCTTTAATAAGCTGAATCTCCGGAAATTCATGTTAGTGCACTTTAAAGTTGGTACACTACCTGATTTACATATTGTAGATCGGTATTTAGAATCCATACAAACCCTTGGGGTAAGGAATGATGGTAAGGGCTTAGATCATTTTATACCTCAACATGAAGAGGTGAATGTGAACCAATTTCCTCATGAATTTCAATCAGGCTTCTTGGTATGGGTTATAGGGGCTGGGCATTACACCAAAACTTTCCCGGAGCATAAGGTGATCGAAATCCTGAGCCAGGTAAACCGCCCTGTTGTATTATTGGGTTCCCAAGAAGATCGGGAAAGGGGATCCCGTATAGCCGGTGAATTTTATTATGTATTAAACAAGTGCGGTGATTACTCCCTCAATCAAGCTTCATCAGTGATTAGGCAAAGTGAGAAAGTAATTACTAATGACACGGGGCTTATGCACATTGCCGCAGCAATGGAAAAACCTGTAATCTCTATTTGGGGGAATACCATACCAGAGTTTGGCATGAAACCTTACTATGGGACCAGCAATAAGGAAGAAGATTTATCAGCTATCATGGAAGTTGAAAACCTTTATTGCCGCCCCTGTTCAAAAATTGGTTTCATGAAATGCCCTGAAGGTCACTTCCGCTGCATGCGGGAAATTGATAACGAAGAGGTGGTGAAAGCTATTCAAGCCAATCAGCAGTCAGAGTCAGGTTAAGATCTTGTACCTCCTATTCCTGGTCCTCTCCTTCGTCTTGATCAGTTTGGTTATCACCGGATTGCTGACGGCCACCGGTTCCTTGCTCACCAGTTTCTCCACCGTAACCTTCTTCAGGGTATGCTGATTTTGAAATGGATTCACGCATGCTGGTATCGGACTGGACGTTTTGCATACGGTAATAATCCATGATACCAATCCTGCCTTCGCGCAGAGCTTGGGCTGTAGCCATCGGGACCTCTGCCTCGGCTTCAATTACTTTAACGCGAGCTTCCTGAGCCCTGGCTTTTTGTTCTTGTTCTTCAGCAATGGCCATGGCTCTTCTTTCCTCAGCTCTTGCTTGGGCAATATTTTTATCTGCATTCGCCTGATCAATTTGTAGCTCTGCACCAATATTCTTACCAACATCAACATCGGCCACGTCAATGGATAAGATTTCGAATGCTGTTCCTGCATCCAGGCCTTTTTGAAGAACTGTTCTGGAGATGCTGTCAGGGTTTTCGAGTACTGCTTTATGGTCAGTCGCTGACCCTATGGAAGTTACGATGCCTTCCCCTACACGGGCTAAAATCGTTTCTTCACCGGCTCCACCCACTAACTGGCGTATATTAGCGCGAACTGTTACACGTGCTTTAGCTTCCAATTGAATACCGTCTTTGGCAACACCGGTTACAGGTGGTGTATTGATCACTTTGGGATTAACGGACATTTGAACCGCATCATAAACCCTACGACCAGCTAAATCTATTGCTGTTGCTTCCTGGAAAGAAAGCTCAATATTCGCTTTATCCGCAGAAATAAGTGCTTTAACAACGTTGTCAACATTCCCACCAGCCAAATAATGGGTCTCTATTTCATTAGGCGTGATGGTTAAACCTGCCTTGGTAGAATTAATTAAAGCATTGACAACGACAGCAGGCGGTACTTTCCTAATCCGCATGAGGATTAATTGCACAATGCTTATGCGGACACCCGAGAAAACCGCTTTAATCCAGAGATTTATGGGTACGAAATACAGAATTATGATTAATAGGAAAATTCCTGCAGCGGCTAGAAGGAAAAATGTAAAAAGGCTTTCCTGCATAAAATTAGGCTTTTATAAACTTACTATATTTAAACAAAAATAATGATGATTAACAAATAATACGAGCTGATTCAAAAAAAACTATTGACCTCTTTTTCCCAGATTCACTACTCTCAAGTCTTGAATTTTGCTGCTCGCTATCTCTATTAGCATAAGAGTTCTCTCCTTATGAAAACCTGTTTTGCCAGCTGCTCCGGGATTGATATGGAGCAAATTCAAATTTTTATCACGCATTACTTTAAGGATATGGGAATGTCCGCAGATGAAGATATCTGGTGGCTTTTCACGAACCAAATCCTTTACTCGCTTATCGTATTTCCCCGGATAGCCACCAATATGCGTCATAAAAATATCCATGCCATTGCAACGGAAGCGCGAATCTTCCGGAAACTTATGCCGGATATCCTGCCCATCAATGTTCCCATAAACGCCTTTTACCGGTGCTACATCCTCCAGTTCTGTGACTACTTCGTAATTTCCGAAATCTCCTGCATGCCATATCTCGTCCCGATCCTGTAAAAGCTCCTTGATACGATTATCCATGTAACCATGCGTATCACTTATTAAGCCAATTTTCATGAATGCTTATTTTGGAGGTCGAAAATAGCATTTTGCCCTTATTTTCCTGTTAGTTTTGTAGCAAATTAAGGTGATGGGCAAGAAACAAAATAAAATAGTAGGCATTAGACCTTTGGAGGAAGCCATTGCCAATGGTACTGCTATTAGCAAGGTTTTTATTCAGAAAGGGAATGGGGAAGGTAAACAGCAATTGGTAGGTACGTTAACGAATTATGAAATTCCCTTTCAGAAAGTCCCGAAAGAAAAAATTAATCGTTTGCATTCAGGTAATCATCAGGGTGTAGTGGCATTTGTAGCCCCTATTCCTTTTTATAAGTTGGATCAACTGTTACCTAACATTTTTGAAAAAGGGCAAATCCCTACCATTGCTATTTTAGATGGAATTACCGATGTCAGGAACTTTGGTGCTATAGCCCGAAGTGCTGAATGCTTTGGCATTGATGCATTGGTGATACCGCATAAAGGTTCAGCAACCATTTCAGAGGATGCTGTTAGCGCATCAGCAGGTGCTTTACTTCAAGTACCTGTTTGCCGGGAAAAAAATTTGACAAAGGTTGTTAATTATGTCAAAATGTCGGGTTTGAAAGTTTTTGGAATTAGTGAAAAAGGGAATCAGGCTTTGGATGCCAGTGATTTTTCAGGACCCAGTGCTATTATCTTAGGCGCAGAAGGGGAGGGGCTTTCAAAAGAAATGTTAAATGCAGTGGATGAGCTTGTCAGGATTCCTTTGAAAGGTACAATCTCTTCTCTTAATGTCTCTGTTTCAGCTGGCCTTGTTTTTTATGAGATGACGCGTTAATCAGGTACCATTGCTTTGTTCAAAGCTTACAGCTATGGGCTTCATTAGCGATGCTCCCAATTAAACTGATCTAAGTTGAGGATGCAAGCGGCTAATAAGTCAATCGAACCTTGAATATCCTCTTGATTCGCCATTTCGATAACCTGGTGCATATTACGGGTTGGGATGGAAACTGCACCGGCAATAGCCCCTTCTTTACCCATGCGCTGGATCATTGCCGTATCGGTGGCTCCTCCCGTTAATACTTCCATTTGGAAAGGTATTTCATTTTCTCCGGCTATCTTCTTCATGTATTCCACCATTCTCTGATCACAAATAGTAGCAGAATCCATTACCTTGATTGCTGCTCCTTCTCCGAGCTTTGTAATCATCTCTTGTGGCGATGAGCCGGGTGTATCAAAAGCGATGGTTGTATCAATGGCAATGCCGAAATCAGGATTGATCTGGTGTGCTGCGGTTGATGCCCCCCTTAGGCCAACTTCTTCTTGGACTGAGAATACGCCATAAAAATCATAGGGTATGGTCTGGCCCTTTAGTTTTTTGAGGGTTTCAATGAGCATGTAAACTGATGACCTGTTATCTATGGATTTACAACTGAGCTGTTTACCCATTTCTAAAAACTCTCCTTTACGGGTTACCGGATCACCAACCGCTACATATTTCTCCACCTCTTCCTTGCTCAGACCTAAATCAATGTAATAATCCTTGATTTTAGGTAATTTTTTCTTTTCCTCCTCAGTCATCACATGGATAGGTTTGGTCCCCATCACACCAACTAAATCCTCCGTGCCATGAACAATAACTTTTTGAGCGGTCAGCGTTTTAGGATCAAATCCTCCCAAAGTCTGGAATTTAATGAAACCATTATCATCGATATGCTTAACTATGAAACTAATTTCATCCATATGAGCGGCTGACATTACCGAAGCATTCCCTTGCCCTTTTTTAATGGCTATAATATTACCCAAATTGTCAATTTTGTAGTCATCTACAACCGATTCAATTTGCTCAATAACCGTATTTCTGATGCGATGCTCAAAACCTGGGGCACCGGGAGTTTGACAAATTTTCTCAAAGAGTTCTAAATTCAAGGACATAACTTTTTTCTTTTGAACCATTCACGGAAAAAGCCGCGCAAAGTTACTGAATTTTGATAAACGGCTAATACCCGAAATAATTGATTTTATTGAGATCTTTCTATTATATCAGAGTTTTGAAAAGCAGGAGTGTTTTATACAGCGCTATTTGGATTTAAAGCCTGTAATTTTTGGAATGAAGCTACTGGATCATTGTTAATCATTGAATTCTTATTTTACATTGCTAAGTTTTATCATATTGGTCTTTCCTTTCTCATGAATTGGCATGCTGGCCGTATTAATAACAGCGTCACCAGGTTGAATAAATTCCTTCTTTTTAAGGATATTGATGACATCCTCAAAAGTCTGGTCGGTACTGATGAATTTATCGTAATAAAAGCCTCTTACTCCCCAGATTAAATTTAAGGTATTCAACAAAGTTTTGTTTTGGGAGAAAATGAAAATATTGGCATTTGGTCTGTGGCTGGAAGTTTTAAAAGCAGTGTAACCAGATTTGGTCATGCCAATTATGGCTTTAGCATTGACTTGCTCAGCCATTAAAACCGAATTCTGGCAAATGGCATCGGAAAGGTAAGATTCCTGGTTTTGATCAATCTCCTTGGTAACGGTGTAGATATCACCTTCCTCTTCTACATTATTGATCACTTTTTCCATATGCTGGATAACCTGGACAGGATATTTACCAATGGATGTTTCAGCACTTAGCATTAATGCATCTGCCCGATCAAGTACTGCATTAGCAACATCGTTTGATTCAGCCCTTGTGGGTTTTGGGTTTTCAATCATGCTCTCCATGATCTGGGTGGCGATAATGACCGGTTTAGCAGAATGGATACATTTATCAAGGATGGTCTTCTGAACCAAAGGGAGTTTTTCAATGGGTGTCTCAACTCCGAGGTCTCCTCTTGCTATCATAACCCCGTCTGCTGTATCGATGATTTCGTTTATACTACTTACGGCTGCCGGTTTTTCGATCTTGGCTATAACTTTTGAGAACTTACCGTTCTCATCTATTATTTCCTGGAGCTCTTGGATATCATTTTTGCTACGTACAAATGAAAGGGCTATCCATTCTACTTCTTGCTGAAGGGAAAATTCAAGATCTGACATGTCCTTTGAAGTAAGAGACGGTAAAGAAACCTTTGTCTGCGGAAGGTTTACACCTTTATTGGAAGAGATATAACCCCCTAAGATTACTTTGGCTTTTACGGTTTTATCAAGATCCGTTTCAGTCACTTCCAATTCGATCTTACCGTCATCCAATAAAACCCGGTCACCAATAGCCACATCTTGAGGAAAAGCTTTATAGTTAATGTATAAATTATTAACATCACCATCGATTTCCTCAGTAGTAAATCCTACTTCTTTGCCCTCTTTCAGCAGAACCTGCTCTCCTTTAACATGCCCAATGCGAAGTTTAGGGCCTTGAAGATCAGCAAGGATACAAACGTGAAGGCTGTTTTCCCTGTTAATTTTGCGAATATTCTGGATGGCGTGCTCATGTTCACGGTGAGTACCATGAGAAAAGTTAAGACGAAACACATCCACGCCTTCTTCAATCATCCTTTCTAATGTTTGTTTACTCGAACAAGAAGGGCCTACTGTAGCAATCACTTTTGTTCTATTGAAAAGGGGGTTAATCAAGGCTTAAGTATTTTTCGGGTTTAAAATTGGTGTCAGGTAGCTCAAAGACTGCCTGAATAATGGTAATTTTTTTTAATCCTTTCAGTAATGAGTCAGAGGTTTTATCGCTACCACCATTTTCGATCACAAAGATAAAATCTACTTGTTTGAAACGAGGTAATATGTAGGTGTTTTCAGACTTTATTTTATTAGGTAGTAAAAATAGCCTCAGACGGTCATTTAGTGATTCAGCCCAATAAAACGGATTGTCTTCTTTCGCCTCGTTGGGGGCATTATCACTTAACTGTTGACATTTCTGAAAATAAAGGGCAAATTGCTTATTGATGAAATAGCAAAGCCTGTAGCCTGGTGCAGAGGTACTGATACCCAGTAATTTGAAGGAAAAATTGTTACTGGTGTTTAAAGTGTTCCTTTTCAATTTTTCTTTTGGCAATAATTTATAATTTTGCATCCGAAATTAAAAAAAGCTAATTGCTTGCCGGGGCAGATTGAAAAATATTTTAATTTGTTTCGGAATTTTGGAACTTTGAGATTCGCAAACGGTAAAAAAATTGAATAATGTCAGACATTGCAACAAAAGTAAAATCCATTATTGTCGAAAAGCTTGGGGTAGATGAAAATGAGGTAACATCTGAAGCAAGCTTTACCAACGATCTGGGGGCAGATTCGCTGGACACAGTAGAATTAATCATGGAATTTGAAAAAGAATTCAATGTTTCCATCCCCGATGAACAAGCAGAGGATATTACTACCGTTGGACAGGCCATTGCTTATCTTGAAGAACAACTCAACAGCAACGAGAGCAGCGGAAGTACCGAAAGTGAGTAACCAACCTTTTAAATGACCTGAATGGCAGATCAAGAAAGGCGAGTAGTCATAACCGGAATAGGAGCGCTAACCCCTTTGGGCAATAACCTCCAGGATTTCTGGGATAATATTCTGAAAGGTGTTAGCGGGGCAGACTATATTCAAAGTTTTGACTCGTCCAAATTCAAAACGCAATTTGCATGCGAGTTAAAAGGCTATGATCCTTCTGATTACTTTGATCGAAAAGAAGCCCGGAAGCTGGATCCTTTTTCTCAATATGCTATCATTTCTACAGATGAAGCTGTTAATGACGCCGGGATTGACTTTGATCAATATAACAAGGATCGTATTGGTGTAATCTGGGGTTCAGGCATTGGAGGCTTGAAAACCTTTCAGGACGAGGTTACCAAATATGCGCAAGGTGATGGTACCCCAAAATTTAGTCCTTTCTTCATCCCGAAAATGATCATTGATATTGCATCCGGGCATATTTCAATGCGATATGGTTTGCAAGGAGTGAATTACGCTACGGTTTCAGCATGTGCATCCTCCGGTAATGCAATCGCAGAGGCTTTTAATTACATTAAGTGGGGCAAGAATGATATCATGGTTACCGGTGGATCTGAAGCATCTGTTATAGAAGCTGCCATTGGTGGTTTTAATTCAATGAAAGCGCTTTCTGAAAGAAACGATGATCCAAAAACAGCTTCCAGGCCCTTTGATAAGGGTCGCGATGGGTTTGTGCTCGGTGAAGGTGGGTGTTCTCTCATTCTTGAAGATTTGGAGCACGCTAAACAGAGAGGGGCAAATATCTATGCCGAGATAGCCGGCAGCGGGATGTCTGCTGATGCGTATCACCTTACTGCCCCTGACCCTGAAGGAAATGGTGCTGAACTGGTAATGAGAAACGCGTTTGAGGATGCAAATATTAACGGAGATGAGCTGGATTACATCAATGTCCATGGCACTTCAACCCCTTTAGGCGATGTTGCAGAACTCAAAGCTATTCAAACCGTTCTGGGCGATCATGCTCAAAACCTTAACATTAGCTCAACCAAATCCATGACTGGTCATTTGTTGGGCGCAGCTGGTGTAATAGAGGCTGTTTCCACTATTATGGCGCTTAAAAATGACATCGTGCCACCTACCATAAATCATTTTGAAGATGACCCGGATATAGATCCAAACCTGAATCTCACATTTAATGAACCTCAGGAGAGGGAAATAAACTTCGCTTTAACAAATACCTTTGGTTTTGGCGGGCATAATGTTTCGCTCATCTTTCGGAAGTTTGCTGAATAATTTTGGCATTAAGAATTTTTGAAAGACTTTACCAGTATTTTTTTCTTTTCGGTGGGTTTAGCCGCAGGTTTAAAAAGCATTTTGGTTTTTTCCCGGTTAATGTTAATTACTATCAAGTGGCTTTCACTCACCGGTCCTACCGTTCGCAGGCTGGGTTATCAGAAATCGGGCCCAATAATGAGCGATTAGAGTTTCTGGGAGATGCGGTTATTGGTGCCGTTATATCACAAGTAATATTTCACCAGTTCCCTAACGATGATGAAGGAACCTTGACTCGCATCAAGTCAAACCTGGTTAGCCGAAAGCAGTTAAATGGTTGGGCTAAGAACATCGGCTTGCCGGAATTTTTGCTATACGATCCGAGCCTGGATACAAACCAACAATTCTCTGAAGATTTATATGGCAATGCTTTTGAAGCTTTTATCGGAGCCATTTTTTTAGACAAAGGCTACAGGTTCACTAAAAATTACCTGAATAATGAAATTTTAAACAGGTATGTCAATTTTGAAGAATTGTATGAGAATAATTACAATCATAAAAGTATGCTTTTAGAGTGGGGCCAGAAGTTCAAGAAGGCTATATTATTTGAGTTATTAGATAAGTATGAGGATGATGAAAAATTGGATGTATTTTGTGTTGGCTGTTGGGTAGAAGGTAAAAAAATGGGTGAAGGCAAAGCTTACCGGAAAAAACTTGCAGAGCATGAAGCTGCTCGGCAGGTTTTATCAAAGGTTAATTCATTGGATCAGTGATCAGCGCTTTGGGGCTATTGTTCGACTGAATAGGCATTTTCTTTTGCTTTTGTTTTGATTTCCTTGAAGTACCCTACCGGATCATCACTACTCCAAATATCATTCATGATAGTGGCACCTTTGAATCCTAAATTTCTTACTTCGGGTAGCTTGCTACGAGTAACGCCACCTCTGGCAAAAACTTTATGGGGGATTTCTTTAAGGTTATTTTCTAATTTTGTCCAATCATGAAACTGTTTGAATTTTTTGTCAGATCGGCTTTTAAATATGTTATTAAGAATGATGTAATCAAAGAGGTTACTTGCTTTTTTAAGGCTTCTTTGCGTTCGAAATGTTGTACATACAAGAAGTTTGGGGTAGAGTAATTTAATATAGCTGATCTTCAATGCGTCTAAATTAGGATTTGACCGTTCTTTGCTATCCAAATGAACCCCTTTTAAGTCATAAGTCTTTGCCAACCGGATGTTAGCAATTGAATGAATGATGATTCGCCTATGGTAACGGGCTGGTATTTGATCAAGAAATGTTTTGAATTGCTTCTTGTTATAATTCGGCTTTCTTAAATGTAAGCATTCCAGCCCCTCTTCAAATAGGTTGACAATGGTTTCAACCTGGTTATTTGCTTCCCAATCTGGTGTTATGACAATAATTTTCATTATAGGTAATTAAAAAATGTTAATTATAATAGCCATTAATCAAATAATAATTTACCTTCTAAATTGCAAGGCCTTCCACCCTTCTAAGCTAATACAAAAGTTTTCAAAATGCGATAAAATCAAAACAAATTTATGATAATTATAGCGCTATTTCAGCAAAATAGTATAAATTTTTTTACAAATTATTTACTTTTCAACGGATTTGGCGCCTACTGTTTATGCTATGTTTTAGCTACTTTTGCAGATGATCAATTAATTAAACAATGAATAAGGTTAAAAAAAACATAGCTATTTTTGCTTCTGGCAAGGGAAGTAATGCGATCAATATAATCAAACATTTTTCAGACAGTCCTTCTGCTGATGTCCAGATGCTCTTGAGCAATCGAAAGCAGGCACCGGTTATCGATAAAGCAAGAGAATGGAATGTTAAAACCTTAACATTTGATAAAGAGAATTTTTACAATAGCCAAGAAGTACTGAATTGGTTAGAAGAGGCCAATATTGACTTCATTGTTTTAGCCGGTTTCCTGTTATTGGTTCCTGATTATCTAGTCAATGCTTTTGAGTCCCGGATCATCAATATTCATCCAGCTTTGCTTCCTAAACATGGAGGAAAAGGCATGTATGGCAAAGCAGTTCACCAAGCTGTTATCAGGAACCAGGAGACAGAAACGGGTATTACAATTCACTATGTGAACAAGGCATACGATGACGGGAAGATAATAGCTCAGTATAGGATTGCTATTAACCCCGGCAAAGAAACTGTCGATACCCTTGCTGAAAAAGTTCATAAGCTTGAATATCGTTATTATCCGCAAGTGATCGAATCCGTGGTCGAAAATCTACCCACAAGGACGTAGTTTTACATCATTTATAGCAAAATGCTATTGAATGGCAGATTATTGATCTAAATTGGTAGAAAAAGAATAAAATCAATTCCTGGGAAAGAATGAGTATCGTTACTAACCAATTTATTAGACGCTTTTAGGAATTCTCGCGGGATTTTTTAATAATTTTGTGAGAGTAATCTTCCTAACAAAAAATGTAAGTATTGGCCCAGATTCGTACCGCCCTCCTGAGTGTCTTTGATAAAGAAGGCTTACCCGAAATACTGAAAGCCCTGGATCAGCTTAAAATTACAATGATTTCTACAGGTGGTACTCACCGATTCATTGAAGAACAAGGGTACAGTGCTACAGCCGTAGAATCACTGACGGAATATCCCTCTATTTTGGGCGGAAGAGTTAAAACCCTCCATCCCAAAGTTTTTGGTGGAATTTTAGCCAGGGAAGAGGAAGACGATGAAGAAATTCAACAATTTAACATACCAAAGATCGACTTGGTAATTGTTGATCTTTACCCATTTGCTGAGGCTTTGAAAGGGGAAAAAACAAAAGAGGCTATTATTGAAAACATCGATATTGGCGGTATTTCCTTAATTCGCTCAGCAGCCAAAAATTTTAACAATACGATTACCATCCCTTCTAAAGATCATTACCCCGAACTATTAAATATCCTTCAGGAGAAAAAAGGCGAGACAACAGAAAGCGAGCGTAAAAAATTAGCAGCTAAAGCTTTTGAAATCAGCACTTCTTATGATCAATTAATTCATGAATTTCTAAATGAAAGCGATGAGGATTATACTTCAAATCATGATTCTCAAGGCGGCATGACATTACGCTATGGAGAAAATCCCCATCAGCGTGCCTGGTTTTACGGTAATTTTGATACTTATTTTCAGCAGCTCAATGGTAAAAAAATCTCTTACAATAACCTTGTGGATATTGATGCGTCTGTGAGGCTTATAGAAGACTTACCAACCAATTCTTTCGCCGTCATTAAACACACCAATCCTTGTGGTGTTGCCCATCGTGAAAGCTTGGTTGAAGCCTGGAAAGCTGCCCTGGCAGGCGATCCGGTTTCTGCTTTTGGTGGCATACTTGTTACCAATGCAAAAGTGAATGAAGAAACCGCCAATGCCATTGATGAATTGTTTTTTGAAGTATTAATAGCACCTGACTTCGAGGATAATGCGCTTGAAATCTTGAAGCATAAAAAGAACCGAATCTTGTTGAAAAAGCTAAAACCTCTGCAAGCCAATAAAGAGAGTAAATCGGTGCTGGATGGCAGTTTAGTGCAGGATAAGGATAAGCGCATCGAAAGTGAAGAGGAGTTCACCTCCGTAACAAAGGAAAATCCTTCAGAACACAAAATGCAGGATTTGGCTTTTTCGAATGTAATTGCAAAGCACGCCAAGTCTAACACTATCGTTCTGGCAAAAGACAAGCAGCTGACCGGGATAGGGGTCGGTCAGACATCTCGAGTGGATGCTCTTAAGCAAGCAATAGATAAAGCTAATTACTTCGAATTACCGTTGAAAGATGCTGTAATGGCATCAGATGCATTTTTTCCATTTGCCGATTCAGTAAAAATTGCTAATGAAGCGGGTATACAGACAATTATCCAGCCAGGCGGTTCTAAACGAGACCAGGATTCTATTGACTATTGTAATGATCAGGGATTAGCAATGGTATTTACCGGAATCAGGCATTTTAAACATTAGACAGTATTATGGGATTATTTGATTTTTTCGTTCAGGAATTAGCAATTGATTTAGGAACGGCTAATACTTTGATCATATACCGTGACCAAGTGGTGGTGGAGGAACCTTCAATCATTGCTGTGAATCGAATGACCGGGGAGGTTGTAGCTATTGGAACAGAGGCTATGTTAATGCATGGGAAAACCCATGAAGATATAAAAACAGTAAGGCCCCTAAAAGATGGTGTGATAGCTGATTTTAATGCAGCTGAGCAAATGTTGCGGGGTATGATTAGTATGGTGAATAAAGGCAGTCGTTACTTTGCCCCGCACTTAAGAATGGTGATTTGCATTCCTTCTGGCATAACAGAGGTAGAAAAGCGAGCTGTTAAAGACTCGGCTGAGAGGGCAGGGTCTAAAGAAGTAAAGCTAATTCATGAACCCATGGCTGCTGCTATTGGTATAGGTATTGACGTTGAGGAGCCTAATGGCAATATGGTCATTGATGTTGGAGGCGGTACCACGGAAGTAGCAGTAATTGCTTTAGGAGGTATAGTAACAGACCAATCCATCCGGGTAGCAGGCGATGAATTTACTGCTGATATTGAGGAATACATGAGGCGCGAGCATAATATCCTAATAGGTGAGCGTACTGCCGAGAAAATTAAGATCGCGATAGGTGCCGGACTTCCAGATCTTGAAGATCCCCCGGATGATTACCAGGTTAATGGCCGGGATTTAATGACTGGAATTCCAAAGCAGATCACAATTTCTTACGCAGAAATAGCGCATGGGCTTGATAAATCTATTGCAAAAATAGAGGAAGCTATTTTAAGGGTTTTAGAAAAGACCCCGCCGGAATTATCAGCTGATATTTACAGGACTGGCATTTATATAACAGGAGGAGGTGCTTTGCTAAGAGGACTCGATAAGCGGATTTCAGAAAAAACGAAATTACCGGTGCATGTAGCGGAGGATCCTTTAAGAGCCGTGGCCCGAGGAACTGGTATTGCCCTTAAAAATATCAACCGGTTCAAATTCTTGATGGGCTAGCTGGAGCCGTTTTTTTTGCAATGATGATGGCATAGGCATGCTAAGCCCTTCTAAGCTAATGACGGTTAAGGAACATGAGAAACCTGATCTTATTTCTTGTTCGTTACTACAATGTCTTTTTGTTCCTTTTCCTGGAATTAATCTGCTTTTATCTCCTGGTGAACAGTCAATACTACCACAATTCAGTTTTATTAAACTGGACTCAGGACGTTGCTGGAGAGTATTATGAAG